>NZ_CVTB01000258.1 GCF_001050015.1 Mycolicibacterium malmesburyense | reverse complement strand
GTGCTTCGGTCCCGCCGCCACTCCCAACACCGCCGCGCTCATCCCGGTGTTGCGCCGGGACGGAATGTCCGCCGGCGGCGTGGAGCGCGTCTTCACCACGTTCAACGCGGTCAACTTCGACCACGAACGGAACGACCGGTGAGCGAAGAGATCCGAACGCTGAGCGTCGGGGCGCTGACACGGGTGGAAGGCGAGGGCGCCCTTCACGTGACGCTGCGCGACGGAATCGTCGACACCGTGGAGTTGAACATCTACGAACCGCCGCGCTTCTTCGAAGCGTTCCTTCGCGGGCGCGCTTATACCGAACCACCCGACATCACCGCGAGGGTGTGCGGCATCTGCCCCGTCGCCTATCAGGTGAGCGCGTGCAACGCCATCGAGGACGCATGCGGAGTGACCGTCGATCCGGAACTGGTGGCGTTGCGACGACTTCTTTACTGCGGGGAGTGGATTCACAGCCACGCCCTGCACATCGTGCTTCTGCACGCGCCGGACTTTCTGGGTTATCCCGACGGGATCAGCCTCGCGAGGGATCACCCGGAATTCATCGAGCGCGGGCTGGCGTTGAAGAAGGCCGGCAATCGGCTGATGGAGAAGATCGGCGGGCGTGCGATCCACCCGATCAACGTCCGGTTGGGCGGGTTCTACTCCGTCCCGCAGCCACGCGACCTCGGCCCGCTGGCCGAGCAACTTCGTCACTCCCTCGATGACGCGCTGTGGTTGCTGGACCGGGCGAGTGAATTCGATTTTCCCGAAGCAGAATTCGACCACGAATTCCTGGCGCTGACGGTGCCCGACCGGTACCCGATCGAGAACGGCGCCATCGGCAGGAGCGGGGGGCAGCCGTTTCCGGTCAGCGAATTCAGCGACCACGTCATCGAATCGCAGGTGCAGCGGTCCACCGCGCTGCACGCCACGCTGGACGGCGCCCGCTATCTGACCGGCCCGCTCGCCCGGTACTCGCTGAACTCCACAACCCTCTCCCCCGTCGCCCGCGAGGCGGCCGCCCGAGCGGGACTGGGTGAGGAGTGCCGGAATCCGTTCCGCAGCATCCTCGTGCGCGCCGTCGAAATCATCTATGCAATAGACGAAGCGCTGCGTATCATCACCGAGTACCGGTTGCCTGACCGGCCCTTCGTCGACGTCCCCGCCCGTGACGGTGTCGGCCACGGTGTCAGCGAAGCGCCGCGGGGGCTGCTGTATCACCGCTACGACGTCGGCGCGGACGGTGTCGTCAGGGCAGCGGTGATCGTTCCTCCGACCGCACAGAACCAGGCGGCCATCGAGCATGAGATGGCCGACCTCGTCGGCGCAAACCTCGCGTTGGCCGACGACGCGCTCACCGCGCTGTGCGAGAGGGCGATCCGCAATCACGACCCCTGCATCTCGTGTTCGGCGCACTTCCTGAGGCTGACGGTCGACCGGTTGTGAGCGGTGATGTCGTGATCGGGGTCGGCAACAGCTACCGCCGCGACGATGGGGTCGGCCTTGTCGTCGCTGACGAGATCGCCAACCGCAACCTCGCCGGTGTTCGGGTGCTCCTCGCCACTGGCGAGCCCGGCGCCCTACTCGACGCTTGGAGCGGCGCCGGCCTCGCGGTTGTGGTCGATGCCGCCATGGGCGAAGGGTCGTGTCCCGGTCGGATCCGGCGATGGACCCCCGGCGACGAAGAATCAGCGGGCGCGGTCAGCACACATGCGATCGGCTTACCGCAGGCATACGCGTTGGGCGAAGCGCTCAAGCAACTGCCCGATCGCCTGGTCGGGTTCAGCGTGGACATCGTCGACACCGACCATGGCGTCGGCCTGACGCCCGATGTAGCGGGGGCCGTTCCCGCTTTGGTCGACGCGGTGCTCGCAGAGCTCGGTCACCACCGCTGAGTGGCTGCGTCCCTGCGCCACCTGACGGGACCTGGCCCTACCGTTCGCTTATAAACCTGATGACGCTTCCGGGTATGAGTTGTTGTACGCGCCCGCGGCATTCGATGGTCACGGGCGGAACATCATGGGGGCCGACGCTGACTTCGGCTCCCCGGCCGCTGACCCGAATATGAAGATGATGGCCTCGATAGTGAATCGGAAAGCCCAACGCACCCAATGATTCCGGCCACTGCGGCGACAGCACGAGGCGGTTGCCGCGTAACTCCAGGCCCGTGAAGCACCGCTGCATCAGGTCCACGCTGCCCGCCATCGCGGCGAGGTGGATACCCTCCGACGTCGTGCCGCCCTGTATGTCGTCGACGTCGGATTTCAGCACATCGCGAAAGAAGTCGACGGCGTGATCGCGGTTCGCTCGGGCCAGCACCCACGAATGCACGACCGCGCTGAGCGTGGAACCGTGCGAGGTGCGAGCGATGTAGTAGTCGACCATCGCGGGAATCATCTCCGGCGCGAGCTGATAACCGAGCCGATTGAGCAGTTCGCGCAACTCATCCGATGACAACAGATACAGCAACATCAGCACATCGGCCTGCTTGGAGGCTCGGTAGCGGTTGACGTCGTCGTCCTCCGCCTCGAGGATCCGGTCGAGGCGCTGGATATTGCCGTAGCGCGCCCGGTACGAGTCCCAATCGAGTTCTGCGAGGCGGTCATACCCCTCGAACTGGCTCACCATGCCGTCGTGGAACGGAACGAACATGCGCCTGCTGACGCGGTCCCAATGTTCGAGTTCCTCATCGGTCAGCCCGAGCCTCTCCCGGAGGTCCAGGCGATTGGGCAGTGGAACCTCCTGCAGGGCCTCGATGGCGCGCAAGATCACCCACACCGCCATCACGTTGGTGTAGGAGTTGTTGTCGACGCCGGTGAAGGGCCGATCGGGATAGCCGGAATGGAACTCGTCGGGTCCGATCACGCCGAGGATCCCGTACCGATCGGCTGCGTCGTCATATGTGGTTCTGCTGACCCAGAATCGCGCGATCTCGATCAGCATCTCGGCACCGTAGTCGATGAGGTATGCCAGGTCGCCGGTGGCTTGATAGAACTGCCACACGTTGTAGGCGACCGCGATACCGATATGGTGCGCGAGGTGACTCGCATCCGGGTTCCACCGTCCGGAGCGCGGATTGAGATGAAGCGACGGGCTCTCCTCGCGACCGTCGCTACCGGACTGCCAGGGGAACATCGCCCCGGCGTAACCGGCGAGCTTGGCGGCTCGGCGGGCCTCGATCAGTCGCCGGTACCGGTACCGCAACAGGGCCCGCGTGACGGTCGGGAACCGCAGATTCAGGACCGGGAAGATGAACAGCTCGTCCCAGAACACGTGCCCGCGATACGCCTCCCCGTGCAAGCCCCGAGCGGGAACGCCGATGTCGAGGTCCTCGCTGTGATTCGACACGGTCTGCAGCAGATGCAGCAGATGCAGTCGCAGGATCTTCAATTCCTCGGGATGGCCGTCGAATTCGATGGACAACCGCTCCCAGATGTGCGCCCAGGCGAGCGTGTGCTCCCGATGGATCTCCCTGAATCGGCCCTGCCGTGCCAGCCGGCGTTCGGCACCCGCCGCAGGCTCGGAAGTTGCGACGTCGCGGCCCGTCACCAGCGACACGACCTTCTCGACGGTCAAGGACTGGCCCTCCGTCATGTCGACGAAGATGTCATGTCCGATCTCGAATTCCTCTTCGACGAGGCGATACTTCGCGACCGCGGAGTTACCGTCGTGCCACACCGTGGTCCGCGCCGCGAGCGCGATCGGTATCTGTGACTGCCTGGTGCGTATCGTCATCAGCACCGAGTTGTCGGTGACCTCGGCCATCTTCAGCGCCTCGAGGTGGTTGCTGGCCAGCCCTCGATAGCGTTCCACCCCGCCGTTGCAGACGTTGGCGTCGAGTGTCGACCGGAATTCGACGGTGCCGGACCAGTTCTCCGCCGTGACCGTCGTCTCGAGCGCGGCGACATGCGCCTGGTTCATCGAGACCAGCCTCCGCTGGGTCATCGATGTGGTCCGTCCGGCGCCGTCGCTGAAGCGCACGGCACGCGTCAGCACGCCACCGCGAAGATCGAGCGTCTGGCGATAGGAAAGCACCGTCACGGCATCCACATCGAACCAGTCGCCGCCGTCGACGCGGAACGTCAGGGGAAGCCAGTTGGGCAGATTCACCAGGCTTTCGTGTTCGAGCGTCTTCCCGGCCAGGACGTCGTCGAGGCGGTTGTACACCCCGGCGGCGTAGGTCCCCGGATAGTGAACCTGTCCGGCCTTGGACTCGGGTGCTGCGCCGCGGGTCGCGAAGTAGCCGTTGCCGACGGTGCACAACGCTTCGCGCAACTTCTCACTCGGCGGGTCATACCCCTCGAAGGTGTAGGTCCACGCCACCATCGAGGTGGCATGCTGGCGCGCCAACCATCTACCGCCGCGGTCCACAAACTCGCGGACCTGCAGCGGGCTGGCGAGCGCGAAGCTCGCGGCCGTCGGCCGATCGTGGTCCTCATCGTGTCGCACCGCTATGCCGATACCGCCCGCCCGCAGCACGTCGAATGCGTCCTCGTCGGTCAGATCGTCACCGATGTAGATCGCAATCGAACGACCTTCCGGTGGTAAGCGGTCCTGTATCCACTTCAACGCCGAACCTTTGTCCCAGTCGATGTCGGGACGCAGTTCGACCACCTTGCGTCCAGTGGTCACGCGAAGCCCGAAGCGGGCGCAGTACTCATGGGTGGCGGCAACGATCTCGGCCACGCAGTCGGCGGCCACATTGCGGTAGTGCACCGCGACGGCATAGCGCTTTCGCTCGACGAACGCGCCGGCGATCGAACCCAGTCGGTCGCACAGCGCGTCGGCGGCCTGTTGCAGAGCCGGAATCGCCGCCGCGGCATCGTGGTTGTGATACTCCGTGCCGTCTGGCCCGACCATCTCGAAGCCGTGGCTTCCGGCGTACCAGAGGCCCGGAACACCGACGCGCACACGGAGATCGGCAAGATCCCGCCCACTGAGAATGGCCACCGGGCACTGCTCCGCCATCGCCGCCAACGCGTCCGCGACGCCCTCGACCGGGACAGCGGCGTCCGGATCCGAGACGATGTCGGAGAGGGTGCCGTCGAAGTCCAGGCAGACGAACGGCCGCCGGTCATCGACGGCGGCGAGCAACTGACCATAGGAGTCGAGGGCGTTCGGCAGCCCCGATAGGCGCTTGGCGCCCGACCGCACGGAGACCTCGGTGACGTCCGACACCACGACATCCGCGCCACTGGCCAGGAGCGCGTCATGGAGCGCCGCAGGCGCCACCCCGACCACCAGCGCGAAACCTCCCTGCCGCGCGACCTGTACGCCGAGTTCGCTGCCCTCGATGACCACCGAGCGTTCTGGCGCCACGCCAAGCCTGGCGCAGGCTTCCAGCAGAACTGCTGGATCGGGCATCTCGGGTAAGCCGAGTGCCTCGGCGACCACGCCGTCGACGCGGACGGTGAACGGATCTTCGAGACCCGCGTCGGACGGGATGCGATGACGCTCACGGCCCGCTGAGTAGGCGGCCGTCCCGACCCCGGCGTCCATCAACTTCCTGGCGATGCCCGCTATGGATGTGGTTCCGACGACGCTGCCGTCCAGACCGAAGAGAACGGCGTCGTGATGCCGTGGGTCGATGGTCACCGGTGTCCTCACGTCACCAATCTGACTACTCAGCAAAGCTGACCGGTAGGGCAGGAAGTCATTCGTGACCGCGGGTGAGGGTGTCAGGGACTTTCGGCCCTACGAGCTGAGGACCGTCAGCCCATCGGATACGGCCGTCAGACGCTACACCGGGGCACCCCGCGGCGTGAGGCTGTGCACATGACACTTGACGCCTACGTCCGCGACATTTCGACGCTGCGAATCGCCGATGCCGAGGAAGCCGGTGGTAAAGGCGCGAACATGGGGGAACTCGTGGCCGCGAACCTGCCCGTGCCGCCCGGCTTCGTCCTTTTGCGCGACTGCTATCTGAACTCGATGCGGGCCGCCGGCGTCGACACCGAACTGTCGGCGCTGCACCGCGAAGCGGTGGCCGACGCCGCCGACACCGCGCGCCTGTCGGAGACGTGCGAGCGCATGCAGGGCTTGGTGCACAAAGCCGGGGTCGCCGACGCCGTGCGCGATCGGATCCTGGCGTTCTATCACCGGCTGGGGGGCGACGCCGTCGTGGCCGTCCGCTCGTCGGCGACCGGGGAAGACGGCCGAGACGCGTCGTTCGCCGGCATGAACGCCACAATCACCAACGTCAGCGGTGACGAGGCGCTCATCGGTGCTGTCCTGCGCTGCTGGATGTCGTTGTTCAGCCCGCGAGTCGTCACCTACCGCGCCAGCCGCAACTTCACCGGCGACCCGGCGATGGCGGTCGTCGTCCAGCGAATGATCAACTCCGACAAGGCCGGAGTGGCGTTCACCGCGGATCCCAGCAACGGCGCCGAGGACCGAGTCGTCATCGAGGGCGCCTTCGGTCTGGGTGAGGTCGTCGTGTCGGGCGAGGTCGAGCCCGATACCTACATCATCGCCAAAGACACCCTCGATGTGCTCGATATCCGCGTGGGACACAAGGCCTTCAAAATCGTGCGCGGTCCCGACGGCAACGACGCCAACGTCGACCTCGACGACGCGCAAGCCGACGCGAGAGTGCTCGATGACCACGAACTGCGCACCATCGCCGAGCTCGCCATCGCCACCGAGCGACACAACGGCTGCCCGCAGGACACCGAGTGGGCCATCGAGAACGGCCAGACCTATCTGGTCCAGGCGCGGCCCATCACGACCTTGAAGCACACGTCGGCACCGTCGTCGGAGAAGCACGCCGTCCTCGCGCGCGGGCTGGCGGCGGCGCCCGGAACCGCCGTCGGCAAGGTCCGCGTTCTCGACACCCCGGACGAGGGGCATCGGCTGCTCGAGGGGGAGATCCTCGTTGCCCAGATGACCAATCCCGATTGGCTGCCGACCATCCGGCGGGCGGCGGCGCTCGTCACCGACACCGGGGGCATGACGTGCCACGCCGCGATCGTCGCCCGCGAGCTGGGAGTGCCGTGCATCGTCGGGGCACGCAGCGCCACGAAGGACCTCCACGACGGAACGACTGTCACCGTCGACGGAACTCATGGTCGCGTCCTCGCGGGCAGTGTCGACGCCGGCCCCGCGGTGACCGTCGCGGCGCAGCCCCAAGTGGTGTCGGCAGCAGCTGAAGAGGTGACCGGAACCAAGATCTACGTCAACATGGCGATGCCCGACAACGCCGAGGCCGTCGCCGCGCAGAACGTCGACGGCGTCGGCCTGCTGCGGGCCGAGTTCATGCTCACCGAGGCGCTCGAGGGCCGCCATCCACGCGATCTCATCGCCCGCGGTGAACAGGACAGCCTCGTCGAGAAGATGGTGGCATCGGTGGGCCGGATCGCCGCCGCCTTCTCACCACGACCGGTCGTCTACCGGGCAACCGATTTCCGCAGTAACGAGTTTCGCGGCCTGGTCGGCGGCGAGTCGTACGAGCCGGTGGAACACAACCCGATGATCGGCTACCGCGGCTGCTTCCGATACATCAAGGAGCCCGACCTGTTCGCGCTCGAACTCCAAGCGCTTGCGCGCATCCGCGAGCAGTCCCCGAACCTGCACCTGATGATCCCGTTCGTGCGCACCCGTTGGGAGCTCGAAGAGTGCCTTGCCCTCGTCGATGCCAGCCCACTCGGCCGCCAGCGGGGACTTCACCGGTGGGTGATGGCGGAGGTGCCCTCGGTGGTGCACTGGCTTCCGGAGTACATCGGTATGGGTATCGACGGAGTGTCGATCGGCAGCAACGATCTCACTCAACTGATGCTCGGCGTCGACCGCGACTCCGACATCTGCGCGGAGCTGTTCGACGAATCCGATCCGGCCGTTCTCGACGCCATCGGCCAGATCGTCGGTCTGGCACGCAAATTCGGCATCACTTCCTCACTCTGCGGTCAGGCGCCGTCGACCAAGCCGGCCTTCGCCGAGCACCTGGTGCGGATGGGCATCACGTCGGTGTCGGTGAATCCGGACGCCGTCACCGCGGCGCGGCGCACCGTTGCCGCCGCCGAGCGGCGGTTGATGCTCGAGTCGATGCGGTCCTCACCTTCCGGGCCCCCGGGCCGGGCAGGGTGAAGGCCGTTGACGAGCCCGCACTGGCGAGACAGATGGGAGAAAACAATGAACGACAACAACTCCAAGCCGGCCGTGGTCGTCGGAGTCGACGGATCTGACACGGCGATCGAAGCGGCGCTGTGGGCCGTCGACGAAGCCGTCAGCCGCAGTATGCCGCTGCGTTTGGTGTACGTCACCAAGGCCAGGCATCCCTCCACCGAGGACTACTACGCCGACATTCGTCACGCCGAAGATTCGCTGCGCGCGGCGCAAGCAGCCGTCGAGGCGACCGGCAAGCCGGTGAAGGTCGAGATCGCCGTCGTCAGTGGACTTCCGGGAACCAGTCTCATTGCGGAAAGCTATGACGCCGCGCTGGTCTGTGTCGGGTCGGTGGGGATCGGCCGCTACGCACGCTCCATCTTGGGGTCCACCGCGACCGAGGTCGCCGAGAAGGCGCACTGCCCCGTCGCGATCATCCGTCCTGCAGACAGCGAATCTGATCGTGCCGTAAATTGGATCGCCGTCGGGGACAGGGGGAGTCACGACAGCGACACCGTCATCGAAGCCGCGATGCGGGAGGCCGATCTGCGCCAGGCCCCGGTTCTCGTGGTCGGCAGGCACGGTGGAGTCGAACGCGACGTCGAAGCGTTGCGGGAGCGACATCCGCAATTGCGCATCTACCCGATCGGTGACGGTGCCGATCTCGCACGCTTCCTCAAGAACAACGACGAGCGGGTTGCGCTCGCGGTCATCAGCGACGCCGAAGCCGGCCAGGTGGCCGATATCCTCGGCCCCCACGGCCGCCACCGGTTTACCCACACCGAATCGTCCGTTCTGGTGGCCAGGGCCTGAATGCCGGGTTCTCACTGATCAACGCGGCTCACCGTCGTTGGTCATCGGTGTTCTGGGCAACCCACTTGTTCCCCACGCTGGGCCAGTAGTTGGTCGTACCGTTGTGGTTTGTGCGCCGCAGCCCCTTCACCGAGAGAGGATCGTTCGATGATCGAAGTACTGCCGGACATGCCCGACGGTGTGATCGGCTTCGGGGTGTCCGGCCGGTTGACCGGTGACGATCTGAGAGATTTCGAGCCCACACTGAAAGGGAAGTTGCAGACCGACGAACTGCGAATCGTTGAAGTCATCGAACCCACCTATGAGGGTTTCGGTCCTGGCGGACTCGTCGAGGACCTCAAATTGGGCTTCGGCGCGTTGATAAGTCATCACTCGGCCTTCAAGCGGATCGCCGTGGTCACCGACAAGGAATGGGTGGTCCATACCCTGCACGCTCTGGCGTGGATGGTCCCCGGTGAGATCGCGCTCTTCGGCCTCGATGACCTGGAGCGGGCCAAGAACTGGGCCGCGGGTTGAGGCGTTGCCGTCGATGACGCGGGCGCGCTGCTGACGTGCTGCTGCTCAGCAGAATCGCGCGGCGGAAAATCGTCGGTCCGGACGGGCGCGCGATCGGCCGCGTCGTCGATGTGACCGCACGCCCCGGCTCCGACGGCAATCTGCCCGTCGTTGAGCACGTCGTGCTTTCAGGACACCGAGTGCCCGATGCGTTGGTTCCGTGCCAGGCTGTCAATTTCGGTCACCCACAACACATTCGGTTGACCGCCGACCGAGGCGGATCCCCGGTCGGCACCGCCGAAGAACTGGCCGACGACGAGATCATGCTGGTGCGCGACGTCCTCGATACCCAAATCGTCGACATCACCGGGCAGCGCCTCACTCGCGTGGCCGACGTAGTACTCGCCCGTCGACACGACGGCATGCTGGAGGTCGTCGGCGTCGAAGTGGGATTCGATGCCGTGTTGCGTCGTCTGGGCCTCGGCTGGGTGGCCAAACGACTACCAAGGGATGCCATCGCATGGACGGATCTGCACCTGACGTCCGAGCGGGGGCATGCCGTCGCACTGCAGTCGCCCCGCGCAGCGGTTCACCTGTTGGATGCGCGCGGTCTGGCGGCACTCGTCGCACGACTCGACACGGAATCTGCGGCCGAGGTCCTCGGCACCAAGGAAGCCGCGGTGGCCGCCGACGTCATTCGAGCCAGCCATCCCGTCGACGCGGAACGGATGCTCAGAGCGTTGCCGGAGGGCAAGGCCGCCGACGTCGTCGCCGCCATGCCGACCGACCATGCCACCCGGTGGAGAGACCGGCTGTCCGCGTCCGCTTCACCCCTGTTGAGGGGCAGGCACTTCCTTCGGTCGGGAGTGTGGCCCCGTCGACGACGCGGGACTCGGCGAACGTGAGGGCGATGCAGCGCCGGCGCCGGTGGGCGATCGGGGCTCTGGTGGCGGTCGTCGGCCCCGGCCTGCTCGCCGGCCTTTCGGACGACGACCCGGCCGGTATCACCACCTATTCGGTGCTCGGCGCCGACTACGGATATCAGCTGCTCTGGGTACTGCTGCTGTCCACTGCGGCGTTGGTGATGTTCCACGCCCTGGCCGCGCGCATGGGCGTGGTCACGGGCCAGGGATTGATCGGCCTGGTTCGCCAACGCTACGGCGTACGCGTCGGCGGCGCGGTGCTCGCCACCTTGGTCGTCGCCAATATCGGTACGACATGTGCCGAGTTCGCCGGGATCGCAGCCGGGCTCGAGCTTTTCGGTGTCAGCCGCTACATCAGCGTCCCCACCGCCGCGTTGCTGGTCTCGACGCTCGTTCTGCGAGGCGGTTTCCATCGCGTCGAGCGCCTGCTGCTGCTGCTGTCGACGGTGTTTCTGGCGTACATCGTTTCGGGAGTCCTCGCCGAACCCGATTGGGGCGCCGCGGCGCACGGGCTGTTGGTACCGACGATGCCCACCGACCGGGAAGCCTTGGCGATCGTCACCGCCACCGTCGGAACGACGCTGGCGCCGTGGGGGCTGTCGTTCATCCAGTCCTACGCCGTCGACAAGAAGCTGCGTATCGAAGATCTCCGATTCGAACGCATCGACGTGGTGACCGGCGCCCTGCTGACAGGCGTGATCGGCTTCTTCGTCGTGGTGGCGTGTGCGGCAACGCTTCACCGCGACGGTCGGACGATCGACGACGCCGCAGACGCGGCCCTCGCACTGCAGCCGCTCGCCGGCGACTTGGCTTCAATCTTGTTCGGGATTGGATTGATCGGCGCCGCATTGCTGGCCGCGTCCATCCTGCCGTTGTCGACGGCCTATTCGGTGTGCGAGTACGCCGGTACCGAAGCCGCCTTGAATGATCCGTTCCGGACGGCGAGAACGTTCTATCTCACCTACGGGGTTGTCACGGTGCTCGGGGCGCTCGTGGTCATGCTTCCCGGTGCGCCGCTGGTGACGATCCTCGTTGCCACGCAGGTCCTCAATGCCGTTCTGCTCATTCCCGTGATGGGCGTGATCATCGGTGTCGCGCGCGACAGAGACCTGATGGGCGAATTCCGGTTGAGCGCACAGGGAACGGTTACCTACGGCGTCACGGCTTCGGTCGTATTGGTGTGCGTGGTTGCGCTGGCAGTGACCTCCGGGTGGGGCTGAGCCGCCGGCTCGGGCAAGGTCAGGGCCGGAAGTCGCTCACTGCTCGTGGAGCAATGCCTCGTTGACGAGTTCCTGTGTGCGAACCAGCCCATATTCGGCTTGTTCGATGCTGGATTTGAACTCGCCGTCATAGGCATTCTGTGTCCCAGCTGCCGCCGACAGGCACATGTGAGCGGCGACGTGAGCGTCCTCCACGGCCGCTGCCAACTCGCTGGTGAGCTCCGGTGTCGGCGCAGGCAAGTAGGTGTGCACTTCGACCCCGGCGAGATCGTGCATTCTTTGGCATGCCTGCTCGAGACCTATCGGGGTCAGGCTCTCGATGGAGTGCCGAGCATCGGCGATGGAATCTTGCAGCTTCATGACGGGGGTATGCGCGACTTCCCACCACTGCACGATGGCTTGTTGTTCGGTGGGCGTCGCCGCCACGGGCTCAGCTCGTTCACCAACGTTCAGCACGCCCATCGCTGCGGCCAAGACGACCAACGCGACGACACCGCCCGCGCCGACGAGGGCCCATTTGATCCGGTACCACGCGGTGGTCTCCGGTCTCTTCTCCTCGATGGGCGACCCACACTCCCCACAGAGATCGAAACCCGGTGGATTGTGGTGGCCGTTCGGACAAGTCACCATTGTCAGCCCTCCTCGGCTCGTCCGTCCCATTCGACTGTCGAGCTTCCGACCCGATTCAACCTCAGGAAGTCATCGATCCCGAAACACTCGTACGCCCGGCGCCGGCTCGACAGCAGCTTGCCCGCGGTTCGTGCATTGATGATTCGCGGCTCTACGAGGTTGTAGTTGCGACCGCGGCTCGTCACGATCGCCTCACCGGAGGCCTGCACGTTGCGCAACCAGTCGACATCTGTTCCGTACGGCAACGGGATGATGAATCCATCGTCTATTCGATCCGCCACGACGGGAGTGGCGTAGTGACGCCCGGACCGCCGGCCGGTATGTCGGATGACCGACGCATACCAGAGCTTGCGGCCTGCCAACTGCATCATCGCCGGGTTGAGCACATATTTGTTGAACGTGCGCACTTTGTCCTTGATCCGATGGGTTGCGCTAGAGGCCATACTTCGATCGTCGCGTCAATCCGCTCGCTCGCACAGGGCCGTCTGGACACCGTCCCAGGGACTAAAGGCATGGGCGCCGAACGAAGGCCCATGATCTTGTGTGACTTTCTTCTCTATCCCGTTCCGTCCGGCGGACAAATGATTGATACGACCGCCGACAGCGAGGATTGGGGATGCCGATGGCGCCGACTGACCGCGTCGAACTGACCAGCGCAGAGCTCGACACCGTCGCATGGCGGTTCCTGCGGTCCGAATTCGCCAGCCAGACCTACTGCGATTGGCCGCTCGACCGCCGCCTCGACGCCTATCTTCTGCGGCACGGCGGAACCGACTTCTTCGTCGACGGATCGGCATACGCCGCGCTGTTGGAGCGGGTGATGGTGAACATCGGCCCCGCCAGGCGCAACGGCGTCCTTTCGTCACCCGACCTGTGAGCAACCCATGATGACAATCAGCAAGACCACAGAGGACTGGAAGGTCCCGCCCAACTACACCGATTACGAACAGACTCGAGCAGCCTTCCACTGGTCCGCGGTCTTCGACCCCTGCGAGGGGATGCCGCACGGCGGATGCAACATCGCCTACGCGGCGGTCGACCGCCACGCCGAGGGCCCGTTAGCCTCCCGCACCGCGCTGCGGTTCGTCGCCGACACCGGACCCGGCGACGAGCTCGTCACCCATGACCTCAGCTACGCCGAACTCGGCCGTCTTACCCGCCGGTTCACCAATGTGCTGCGGGGGCTCGGTGTCGCCAAGGGCGACCGCGTCTTCCTGATCATGGGCCGTGTCCCGGAGTTGTACATCGCGATGCTCGGAGCGCTCCGCAACGGCAGTGTGGTGTCTCCCCTGTTCTCCGCGTTCGGGCCGGAGCCCATCGCCACCCGTGTCACCATCGGCGAGGCCACTGTGCTCGTGACGACAAGGGCGCTGTACAAGCGGAAGATCGCCAAGATCCGCGACCAGCTACCGTCGGTGCGCCACATCCTGCTGGTCGACGGGTCCGAAACCGACCCCATGCCCGGCACCCTTAACCTGGCGCAATTGATGGCAGCCGCCTCCGAGGACGCCCCGATCGAGCCCACCACCGCCGAGGACGCCTCGCTGCTGCACTTCACCAGCGGCACCACCGGCACGCCGAAGGGCGCGCGCCACGTCCACGGCGCGGTGCTGATGCACTATCTCACCGGTCTGTACGCATTGGACCTCCACCCTGACGACATCTATTGGTGCACAGCCGATCCGGGCTGGGTCACCGGCACGTCCTACGGAATCATCGCCCCGCTCTTGCACGGGGTCACTTCGATCATCGACGAGGCCGAGTTCGACGCCGAACGCTGGTACCGCATCCTCCAGGACGAGGGAGTCACCGTCTGGTACACCGCACCGACCGCCATCCGGATGTTGATCAAGTCGGGATCGGAAGTCGCTGCACGGTACGAATTTCCGCGGCTGCGGTTCATCGCCAGCGTGGGTGAACCGCTGAACGCCGAAGCGGTCTGGTGGGGCAAGCGCGTGTTGGGTCTGCCCATTCACGACAACTGGTGGCAGACCGAGACCGGCGGCATCATGATCGCCAACACGCCGGCCTTCGACATCAAGCCAGGCTCGATGGGTCGGCCGTTGCCCGGCGTGGAGGCCTTCGTGGTCCGCCGCAACGACGACGGATCGGTGTCGGTCATCGACGAACCCGACGTGGAGGGTGAACTCGCCTTGAAACCCGGGTGGCCGTCGATGTTCCGCGAGTACTTGAATCAGGAAGAGCGGTACCGCAAGAGCTTCGCCGACGGGTTGTATCTGTCGGGCGATCTGGTCAAGCGCGACAGTGACGGGTACTACTGGTTCGTCGGCCGCGCCGACGACGTGATCAAGTCCGCCGGACACCTGATCGGTCCGTTCGAAGTCGAGAACGCGCTGACCGATCACCCCGCCGTCGCCGAGGCGGCGGTGATCGGTAAGCCGGATCCGACCCTCGGAGAGTTGGTGAAAGCCTTCGTCACCCTCAAGGACGATTTCGCCCCGACCGAGGAGCTTCGACTGCAGCTCACCGCCCAGGCCCGCAAACGCCTCGGGGCCACGGTGGCGCCGAAGGAGATCGAATTCGTCGCCAGCCTGCCGCATACCCGCAGCGGCAAGATCATGCGTCGGTTGCTCAAGGCGCGCGAACTGGGGCTGCCCGAAGGCGACACCTCGACCGTCGAAGCACCGCAACCCCAGGAGGCGTCGTCATGACCGACCCGGAACTGGCCCGCGCCCTGCTCAGTGACATGGTGCGAGTCCGGCTGATGGAGGAGAAGTGCGCAGAGCTGTACAGCGCGGCCAAGATTCGCGGTTTTCTGCACCTCTACGTCGGTGAAGAGGCCGTTGCTGCGGGCTCGCTGCGGGCGCTGGAACCCGGTGACGCCGTTGCCGCCACCTACCGAGAGCATGCTCATGCCCTGCTGCGCGGTGTCCCGATGACCAAGATCATGGCCGAGATGTTCGGCAAACAGGAGGGTTGCTCGCGAGGCCGCGGCGGCTCGATGCATCTGTTCGACGCGAACGTCAGATTCTACGGCGGTAACGCGATCGTCGCCGGCGGGCTGCCGGTCGCGGTCGGGCTGGCGCTGGCCGACAAACAACTGGGCCGAAACCGCGTCACCGCATGTTATTTCGGTGAGGGGGCGGTCGCCGAGGGCGCCTTTCACGAGTCGCTGAACATCGCCGAGCTGTGGCGACTACCGGTGCTGTTCTGCTGCGAGAACAACTTCTACGCGATGGGGACGAACATCGCGGTGGAGCAGGCGCAGACCGACATGACCGCGAAGGCGGCGTCGTACCGGATACCCGCACTGGCGGTCGACGGGATGGATGTGCTCGCCTGCCACGCGGCGGCAGCCCAGGCGGCCTACCACGTACGCAGCGGCGCCGGGCCCTTCTTCCTCGAGTTCCGCACCTACCGGTTCCGCCCGCACTCGATGTTCGATCCCGAACTGTACCGCGAGAAAAGCGAGGTCGAGCACTGGAAAGAACGTGACCCGATTCGTACGTTCTCCGAGAGATGTTCCGCCGAAGGACTGTTGACCGCCGACGACGTCGGGGCCATCCGCGCCGCCGCCGAGCAGGAATTGGCCGATGCGGTCGCGTACGCCGAGGCCGGCACGTGGGAGGACGTGGCCGACCTCACCCGGGATGTCCTCACTCCCACGGGGAGCCTGTCATGAAGACCGCCTACCGCACCGCCGTGCACGATTCGATCCGCGACGCGATGGCCGCCGACGAGCGCGTGCTCTTGATGGGCGAGGATGTCGGCGCTTACGGCGGCACCTACGCCGCTTCCAAAGGCCTGCTCGAAGAATTCGGCCCTGACCGCATCCGCGACACCCCGTTGTCCGAGCTGGGTTTCGTCGGGGTCGGAATCGGCGCCGCGTTGGGCGGTCTAAGGCCCATCGTCGAGGTCATGACAGTCAACTTCAGCTTGTTGTCGCTGGATCAGATCGTCAATACCGCTGCGGCGCTGCGTCATATGAGCGGCGGCCAGTTCTCGGTCCCGTTGGTGGTGCGCATGGCAACCGGCGCGGGACGCCAACTGGCCGCCCAGCATTCGCACAGCCTGGAGGCGTGGTACGCCCACATTCCCGGCATCAAGGTGGTGGCCCCCGCCACGGTGGCCGATGCCTACGGCATGCTGCCCACCGCCCTGGCCGATCCGGATCCGGTGATCATCTTCGAGCACGTGCAGCTGTACAACTCCTCGACGGACGTCGACGCGCTGGCGCCCACCGACATCGAGCGAGCCGCGGTGCGTCGTGCGGGCAAGGACGTCACGGTGATCACCTACGGCGGCTGCCTGCCCAAGGCGCTCGACGCCGCCAACGAACTGTCGCTGTCCGGAATCGACTGTGAGGTCATCGATCTGCGGGTGTTGCGGCCCCTCGATGACGCCACCCTCCTTGAGTCCGTGCGCAAGACACACCGCGCGGTGGTGGTCGACGAAGGCTGGCGCACCGGAAGCCTGTCCGGCGAGATCAGCGCGCGCATCGTAGAGAACGCATTCTACGATCTTGACGCTCCGATTGCGCGCGTTTGCACCGAGGAGGTGCCGATCCCCTACGCCAAACACCTTGAGCAAGCGGCATTGCCGCAACCGGAGAAGATCTCCGCCGCGGTGCGCAGTCTGTTCGGAGACGGCTGATGATCGAGTTCCGGATGCCCGCGCTCGGCGCCGACATGGACGAGGGAAGGCTCGACGAGTGGTTGGTCAAGCCCGGAGACTCGGTGACGCGCGGGCAAGTCGTGGCAGTGGTCGAGACCACCAAGGCCGCGGTCGAGGTGGAATGCTGGCAAGAAGGCACGGTTGTCGAGTTGCTCGTACCGGTGGGTACGACGGTTCAGGTGGGAGCGCCGTTGGCGCGCTTGGCCGAACCGGGCGATGCGGCCGAGCCGCTACCAGCCCCGACCACGGTGGTGTCGGCCCCAACGGAGGAGGTACCCCCGGCGGTTCAGGTGACCCCGGTCGTTCAGCCGGCCTCACGCCGGTCGCCTGAGGCAGCACCACCCACGCCGGTCGCCCCCCTCGTCACGACGCCCGGCCACCGACGTTGGATCTCACCCGCCGCCCGTCGTCTCGCGCAGTCGTTGGCCGTCGACGTCGAAGCGGTCACCGGCACCGGCCCTCAGGGTGCGGTCACAATCAACGACGTCGAACACGCTGCGGCCAACGTCAAGGCCGCCGAGCCGCCGACGCCGGTTTCCGTGCCAGCGCAGGGGCTTTCGCCGAAAGAGCTGGCTGTCAAGCGTGGAGCGGAAATGCGGCGCTCGATTGCCGCGGCGATGAGCCGATCGAAGCGGGAGATCCCCCACTACTACCTGGCTCACGAGATCGTCTTCGATAACGCGTTGAGTTGGTTGTCCGAACGCAACGCCCAACGCTCCATCACCGAACGCCTGCTTCCGGCGGTCTTACAACTGAAGGCGGTCGCGTTGGCCGCCCGACGGTTCGGCGAGTTCAACGGATTCTGGCGCAACGACACGTTCGAACCGGCCGAGGCGGTGCACGTCGGCGTGGCGATCTCCCTGCGCGGCGGAGGGCTGGTCGCGCCGGCCATCCATGACGTCACCGACAAGAAACCCGACGAGCTGATGGCCAACCTCACCGATCTGGTTGCCCGCGCCCGCGCGTTCTCGTTGCGTAGTTCCGAAATGTCGGATCCAACCATCACGGTTACGAACCTTGGCGACCAAGGTGTCGATTCGGTATTCGGAGTGATCTATCCCCAGCAGGTAGCGCTGGTGGGTTTTGGTAAGCCGACGCAGCGGGTGCGGGCCGTGGGCGGCGGCATCCGAATCGCCACCACTGTGCAGGCGACGCTGGCCGCCGATCACCGCGCCAGCGATGGGCATCGCGGAGCCCTGTTCCTCGCCGCCATCGACGAAGCGCTTCAGCAACCCGACCTTCTGGAGGAGTGATCATCGTGTCGAACAGCGAAGCCATCCAGGCCGCGGTGCTTTCCGAACTGACGGCCATTGCGCCGGAGGTCGATGCGGAGGAAATCGAGGCAACCGTGCTGCTGCGCGACCAGGTCGACCTCGACTCCATGGACTGGCTGAACTTCCTGCAGCGCGTCCACAAGCGATTCGATGTCGACATCCCGGAGAAGGACTACCAATCCCTGCGGACGCTCGACGATGTCGTCCGATACGTCCAGGTGCGCACCGCGCAGACCGGTTGACAGAGTAGCGGAGACGCATGGCGACTGTCGCTTCCAGACAGCGTCGCCTCGCACGAAGCCTCGGCACGAGGACCACTGGCATATCCGCTGAGGACTATTGGCCCTCGTGACCGAAAGTGCATCGGGCCTACTGTCAGGTGAGCTTCGTCAGGAGCAAGAGGAGACCCGCTATGGACTGGCCCACAGCTTTGGTCCTCATCGCAGTCATCGTTGCGGTGATGGCGATCGCGACCACCTACATCAGCGCACGCTTTCCGAAGAAGTGAGGAGCCGAAAATCCATGAGCGAAAGACAGAACGGAATAGTTGTCGGCGTTGACGGATCGGCGGAGTCGGACGCCGCCATTCTGTGGGCGACGAATGAGGCGGTCATGCGCGAGCAACCGATCATCTTGTTGTACGCGATCCCCCCTGTGATCACGACCTGGCCGGGAGGCCTCCTCGATACCAGTTACCTCGAGGCGCAGGAGGCGAGCGCCCGCGATGTGCTCGAGAAGGCCCAGAAAACGGTCCAGGCCGCCGCCGGCGACTCCGCTGTTCCGAAAATCAAAGCCCGCGTGGTCAATTCGAGTCCACCGTGGGCACTGGCGGAGGCTTCGCGCGATGCCGTTATGACCGTCGTGGGCACGCGGGGCCTCGGCGCGATCGGGCGCGCGCTCGTCGGGTCGGTCAGCAGTGGCCTGCTGAACCACGGGCACGGACCCGTGGTGGTGGTCCATGCCGAAGTCAACGAAGCGGCCGACCAGAGTCTGCCGGTGCTGTTGGGTATCGACGGGTCGCCTGCTTCGGAAGGGGCCACCGCGCTGGCTTTCGAGGAGGCATCACGGCGCGGCGTCGACCTCGTCGCCCTGCACGCCTGGAGTGATGTCGGGGTTTTTCCGGCTCTCGGAATGGATTGGCACCGATACGAGGACGAAGGTCACGAGAGCCTGGCCGAACGCTTGGCCGGGTGGCAGGAGCAGTATCCGGATGTGCACGTGCACCGCCGCATAGTCTGCGACCAGCCCGCGCGCTGGCTCGTCGATGCATCGCGGCAGGCGCAACTCGTCGTTCTCGGTAGCCACGGCCGCGGCGGGTTCGCCGGCCTGTTGCTCGGCTCCGTCGCAGCCAAGGTGGCACACGCCGCCGCGGCGCCAGTGATCGTCGTTCGACCCCGATGAGTCAGGACCGCGTGGACGACGCATTGCCCTTCGTCGTCGGAGTAGACGGTTCCGAAGAAGCGATGGCCGCGGCGCTGTGGGCCGCGGACTTGGCGACGAAATTCAAGGCACCAGTGGAATTGGTCACAGGCCTGAGCACTGCGGGAAGCTTCCTGAACGAGGCTGCGGCCGCCATCCGCGCGGCAGTTGTTGCACAGCAACGTGAGCTGGCGGTCGAAGTTTTGGAGTCGGCAGAGAAGAATGTGCGAGCGGCGTTCCCGGATCTCGACGTGTTCGCGCTTCGCTCGAACGTTCCCGCCGCCGAACTGTTGGCAGATCGCAGCCGGGAGGCTCGAGCCATCGTGGTCGGCTCGGAAGCGGTCTCACCGACGGCGGCGATGTTGGTCGGGTCCACGACGCTCTCCGTCGCGGCGCATTCGGCGTGCCCGATCATCGCCTGGCGGGGCGGTCTCCGCGGGGCCACGGATCAACCGATCATGCTTGGCGTCGACGATCCTGCCACCAGCTCGGCGGCGTTCGATGCGGCGTTCGAGTTCGCCGGCCGGCTCGGGGTCGGCCTGCGCGCTGTCCACGCGTGGTCCAAGCCACGGTTCGCCCCCGGGCTGGTCAACCCGTATCTGGTGGACTGGGACGGCTTCGAGGCGTTGCAGTGGCAGGGGTTGCTCAGCGCACTCGAGCCGTGGATCAAGCGCTATCCGGATGTCGAAGTGACCTATTTCCTCGAACCCGAGGCGACATCCGATGTGCTGCTGCGCCATGCCGAAGACTCACAGCTGCTCGTTGTCGGCGCCCGCCGGCGCAACGCGCTCGCTGGGACGCTGCTGGGATCAACGAGCCTGAATATGCTGCACCACAGTCCTATTCCGGTGATGGTGTGTCATAGAGGGTCGGGGTCAGCTCCGGCGGGCCACGATGACCGGGACGCGAGCCGCCGCGGCCACCTCGGCGCTGACCGATCCGAGTAGCATCCCCGCGAAGCCGCCGCGGCCGTGACTTCCGACGACGACCAACTGCGCGCGATCCGACAGTTCCAGCAGTTGGCGCGCCGGGCCCTCGAACTCCACCAGCGTGGTTACCTCCACGTCTGGGTAACGTTCCTGCCAACCTGAGAGGCGCTCGGATAGCGTCCGTCGTGCGGCTGCCAGAACGTCGGTCCAATCCATACTGAAGGCCGGCATGTCGGCGTCGCTCCAGACGTGCAATGCAACGAGATCAACGCCGCGCCGCGAAGCTTCGTCGAAAGCTATGGCGGTCGCGTCTTCGGACGCTCGCGACCCGTCGATCCCGACCAGCACGGGCAGCCGAGTCGCGGGGGCATCCTCATCGTGAACGATCGCGACCGGACAATGGGCGTGATGAATCAGTCCGGAGCTCACGGATCCCAGGAGTGCGCGGCGCAGCCCGGTCCGGCCCCGGCTCCCGACAACCACCATCGTCGCCTCCTTGGAGACGTCGACCAGCGTCGGTACGGGCCACCCGAGAAACATCTCTTCGGTCACCGTCAACCGCGTCGCATCTTCGACGCTCTTCCTCGCCGTCTCAACGGCATTCGCGAGTAGCGTCCGGGCCTCTTCTTCCTGCTGCTCGAGGACTTGCTGTGGTATCTCACCGGCGGGCCACGCGACCATGGCCGCGCTCACCGTCGCCACAGAGTTGGCGTGAACGACGGTGAGCGGAAGCTTGCGCATGCTCGCATCATGGGCGGCCCACCTGATGGCGGCGTTCGCTGAATCAGAACCGTCGGCGCCGACCACGACGCCGCGCCGCATTGCCTCCTCAGTCATCGGAAGCCCCTCTCGCAGTTGCGGTTCAGCACTGAACACTCGATATCGGCGCGCCGCTCAGTCGCCTGGGCTGATGAGTCCACAATGCCCGCCCCCATCGAGGGCCGAAGGTCACCATGCTGACAGACCGAGCTCGATTTCGTCAGATGACGCTGCAGGAAACGTAGGTGGTCCGCCGCAAGTTGGTCTCGGACCGCCCCGTGGTACATCTCGAAATGGCGGACAGGATATTGGTGGACCTCATATCGAGGTGCGTCCGCGACCGCCTTCTCGATGAATCGCGTGGAAATCACCTCGTCATCTCTTGCGACGGTGACGAGCAGCGGTGCGGTGAGCCGCTGCAGTTGCCGTTGTCGGTAACGCGGAGCCTTGAACAGGAATCGCGGTGTGATCTCGTTACGCCATGTGAGCGAATGTGATTCGAGGTCGCCGAAGAGCGTCGCCAGCGAGGGATCCCAGAAGACGGCGTGACCGAGACGGCCGTAAACTGGGATGTAGGACGGTTGTAACCGGAGCACGCCTCTCACCGTGTCCACCGACGCGGCCCACATCAGGCTCGCCGTGGCTTTGCACAGACGCGCAACACCAAGCCGCATGTGTGCCGGAACATGACGGCCCCGGATCCCCCGGAACATGTCGATGGCAGGGACATTTGCGACCACGGCGGTGATAGAGGGATCTGCGGCCGCGACCTCGATGACATGAGCTCCGCCGAGCGACGTTCCCCACAGTGCGACGTGGCTGTGGTCGACTTCCGGCCTCAAACGCAGGAACGCCACAGCGTTGCGCAGGTCTTCGCGTTGCCGTTGCGAATCTATGAGCTGCCGCGGCTCTCCTCCACTGCGGCCCAGATGGCGATAGTCGAAGATGAGTGCAGCCAGCCCACCTTCGGCGAAGGTCGCCGCGAAATCCGGCACGATCCAATCCATCGTTGCCGAAAAGCCATGCGCCAGGACAACACCCGGGACCGGTCCCGAATCCGCATTCGGCCGGTACAACCGGCCGGCGATCACTGTGCCGCCAGAACCGAAAGACACCCGCTCGATCGAGTACGGCATGTCCACACCTCCGCCATCAGTCATCAGCGGGCCACGATCACCGGCGTCCGAACCGCCTGCACGACCGCCGTACTCACCGAGCCCAGCAGGGTGCCGGCGATCGCCCCGTAACCATGGCAGCCCACCACGACCAGTTGAGCGCTGATCGATCGTTTTACGATCTCCCGCGCGGGCTGGTCACGTACAACCACGCGGCGAGTTTCGACTTCCGGATAGCGTTCGCACCACCGGCCGACCTGCACAGCGAACTCTTCTTCGACCTCGGCGCGCAGGGCTTCCCAGTCCGAACCCATGAACTCGAACGAACCCGGGCTCCACCAGGCATGCAATGCAACGAGACCCACGCCCCGGCGCGTCGCCTCACCGAACGCCAATTCCGCGGCCTCCTCCGAGGCCTGCGATCCATCCATTCCGAGCAGGACCGGTGCGGTCGTATCCCCCTGTGCGTCATCGCCTGACCCGCCCGTCGCGCTGGGCGCATGGATGACCGCGACAGGGCATTCGGAGCGATGCAGAACGCCCATCGAGACCGAGCCCAGCAAGGCGCGTTCTATTCTGCCGGCTCCCTGACTGCCGACAACCAGCAGCTCGGCGTCATGTGACATCTCGACGAGCATGGCGACGGGCGGGCTCGCGGACTGTCGAATCGTGACCTTCAACTCTGGGCCGGCGGTGTCGGTGGCCAGTCGTTCGGCCCGCCGAAGGATTTCACCGCTGCTTCGCTGTTGTGCCTCCAGCATGTCGGGGGGAACAGGAACGCCGAGCCACGACCTCATCACGGGCGCGGCGGCGTGGGCGATGGTGAGCGGGATCCCCCGCAGAGCGGCATCGTGCGCCGCCCAACGGACGGCCGCGTCCGCCGAGGCTGATCCGTCGACTCCGACGACTACGTCAGGCATGTCAACACCGCTCCACGAGTTTGGCGATCGCGACCGTCACGCCACGGGCGATCTCGTCCACGTCGGGCGTGGCGTCATAGTCGGCGGTGACACCGAAGACCAGTTCGTCCGCATAACTGAGGATCGCGACGCCGGTTCGCAATTGAAGCGCGATCGGCGGAATCGGCAAGACGTGAGCGACGTCGCAACCCAGGATCGTCATCCGCTTTCGTGGTCCGGGAACGTTGGTCGCCAGCGCGACGACACCGCGCTGGGGCAGGCGTGTCACCGCCCGGACGAACCACGCGGTCAACGGGAACGGCACGGCGTTCATCGCCGACATGACGACACTGCCCGCCTCGCGCTGACCACTCGCTTTCACTTTCGTCAGCCGGCGATGCACCGCCAGCAGCTGTTCGACCGGATCCTCCTTCTCCACGGGCAGGAAGGGCAGCATGACCGAAACCCGGTTGTCGGTGATTCCGACCGCGTCGTTCGCCCGAACCGAGACCGGTACCAGCGTGCGCAGCGAGGTGCGCGTCGGCTTTTCACCACGGCGGGCGAGCGCCGCGCGGTAGCTGTCGGTCAACGCCGCCAGTGCGACGTCGTTGATGGTGACGTCGTACGCTTCCGTCACTTTGGCGACGTCGGCGAGGCCGACGCGGGCGGCGCTGTAACGGCGCATCGCCGTCACAGGGCCGTTCAATGAGGATTTGGCCGCGGGATTGACTATCCCACTGGCGATCTCAACAGCGCCTTCGACGGCCAGAACTGCGGCATTGGTCGCCGTCGTGGCCATTCGGATCAAGCCGCCTGGCCAGGTCGTCGGATTCAGCGCTGACTTCGATGGCGTGATCGGTCGGTGCGGGGTTGCTTTCGCGGCGCGGATTTCTGTGGCGAACGTCTCCCCTTCTCCACCGTCCGCGAGCGAGGAGAACATGTGCATCGTGGCGATGCCGTCGGCGATGCAGTGGTGGATCTTCATCAGGATCGCCCACCTGCCCTCGGCCAGACCTTCGATGATCCAGCACTCCCACAACGGCCGATCGCGGTCGAGACGCCGCTCCATGACGTCGGCGACGAACCGGTACAGCGCATGGTCGTCTCCCGGGCGTGGGAGCGCCGCACGGTGAAGGTGATGGGCGATGTCGAGGTCGTCGACCTCGACCCATTCGGGCGGCTGCAGGTCCAACAGGTGCGTATGCAACACCTGTCGAAATCGCGGCAGCTCAGTCAATCTGACGGCCAGACCCGCTGCGATCGTGTCGTACTGCGGCATCGGTCCGTCGAGGATCGACAGCCCGCCGACGGCCAGGCTGATGTGCCGATCGGAGTCCTCTGCTTCCAGGAAGCCCGCATCGAGGGTCGTCAGGTGTTCCACGGTTGCACTCCTTCGCTGATCAGATTGCGGTGCAACATATCTGCTGCGCTTCGGCGACGGAGTCGGCCAGCGGGCGTGTGGTGTCGATCAGATGACCGCCGTGATCGGCACCTGGCTCTGCCGCGATGGCGGCCGCGATGACAGGGGTCGCGTCGGAGGCCGTGTCGCTTCTGGTGTCGATTCTGTGCGCGGCCTCGTCCAGCGGGACCGAGCACGTGAGTATCACCAACGGCACGGCCGCACGATCCGCGATGCGGCGTGCTCGTTCACGCTGTTCGGTGTTTCTCCACGTCCCGTCGAGTATCACCGACCTACCGG
This sequence comes from Mycolicibacterium malmesburyense, assembly GCF_001050015.1. Next base: position 132,169 of record NZ_CVTB01000258.1, on the reverse strand, counting down.
AATGGAGCGCGTTGGCCGCTCGCCGCAGTACCTCCGCGTAGACCGCGCTGACGTTCTGCGGCGTGTAGAGACCGGCGTTCACCTCACCCACCGAACCCGTGATCGTGCCGGCCCGCTGCATCTGTTTCCGGATGTCGTCGGTGGAGATGACTTCGGCGGCGAGTTGTTCTGCCAGCGCCCGCGACAACGTGCTCTTACCCGTGCCCGGGCCGCCACCGACGATGATCAGCTGCACGGTCGCTGCTCGAAGATGCCTCAGCGCGATATCGAGATGCCGCCGCACGTCGGCGCGGGCCTCTCCGTGGCCCTGATCAGCGCGGATGCAGTCGACTTTCGCCCGGACCACCGCACGATAGGCGACGTAGAAGTGCGTGAGGGCGCTCGGCGCCGTGTCTGCGGAGTGCCGGCGGTACAGATCGAGGAACAGCTCGGCGAGGTCTGGGCGGCCGAGGAATTCCAGATCCATCGCGAGGAAGGCCGCGTCGTCGATGGCGTCGACGTAGCGGAGGCCGTCGTCGAACTCCAGGCAATCGAGTATGGCGAGATGGTCGGGGGGACAGAAGATGTCGTCGGCCAGCAGGTCGCCGTGTCCATCGACCACGCGGCCCTCGGCTATCCGGCGATCGAACAGCTCCGCCCGACCGGCCATGAATCGTTCGGCGAGCCGACGAATTTCCCGGACCAGCTCCTCGAGCACGCCGCGACCGGTGTAGTGCGCGAGCTGGTCGAGGTTCTGTCGCCAACGCGCCGCCACGGCGCCCGGGCGGCCGCACGCCTCGACGGCATCGGTTCTCGTCGCGTCCCGGTGGAACTCGGCGACTCTCGATGCGACGGCGTCGAGTTCGTCGAGCACCGGCCGACCGTCGCGCACCATCGACGCCAACCTCAGCGAGTCGGGATAGCGGCGCATCACGACGACGGGCTCGACTGACCCGCCGTCCGGGTCGGTGAAGTGGCCGACACCGAGATAGCTGTCGGGAGAGAGCCTGCGATTCAGAGCCACCTCGCGTTCGCAGGCCGCCGCCCGAAGCTCTGGTGTACTGAAATCCAGAAAGTCGGTGATGATCGGCTTCTTCACCTTGTAGGCCCTGTCGCCGACGAGCAGCACCAGACCGGTGTGCGTCTCATGGGCCTGCGCTTGCAGGTTGCCCGCCTTACGGAGCGCGACACCGCTGGCCGCCTCCGCTACCGATGCGCTCATGACATCGATGGTCCAACTCACCGGCACGTCCTACCAGGGTCGGAAGGCCCGACGAATGGGACCATTGGCCCTGGTTTCACCGACGATTCGGGCCGACGATCGAGTCATGCGAGACACCCTTGTCGGCACCGATGTCATCATCAACGGCGTACGCCTGGCCTGCCGGGCCCCGTCGTTGCACAACAGCCAGCCGTGGCACTGGACGGTCGACGGTTCATCCGTGGAGCTGTACCTCGACAAGAAGCGTGTCTTGTACGCCACCGACCGTTCCGGGCGGGAGGCCCTGCTGGGTTGTGGCGCGGTGCTCGACCACCTCGCGGTGGCGATGGCCGCAGCCGGTTGGCGCGCCAACATCGACCGCTATCCGAATCCGAACAGCCCTGTACACCTGGCGAATGTCGACTTCTCGCCGATGGACTTCGTCACCGACGGCCACCGTCGTCGCGCCGACGCGATCCTGATGCGGCGCACAGACCGGCTTCCGTTCGGGGAGCCTACGGACTGGGACACCATCGAAGCGCAGTTGCGACGAGCCGTGACCTCGGATGCCGTGAGATTGGACGTGGTCGCCGACGAGCTACGCGCCGAACTGGTCCAAGCCTCCCGGCTGACCGAGTCACTTCGCTTCTACGACCCCTACTATCACGAAGAGTTGCAGTGGTGGACGGCTCCATACTCATTCAGCGAGGGCGTTCCGCCGACCGCACTTCCGACGGCCGCCGAGGGTGATCGCGTCGATGTGGGCCGCAGTTTCCCGGTACCTCACGACGAACGAAACAGGCGCCGTAATTACGGCCAGGACAGGGCGAAGATCGTCGTGCTGTCCACCCACGACAACGAGCGTGAGAGCGTACTTCGCTGCGGTGAGATGTTGTCGGCGGTCCTGCTCGAAGCCACCATGGCCGGCCTCGCCACGTGCACGCTGACCCATATCATCGAGCTGAGGGCGAGCCGCGACATCGTGGCATCGCTGATCGGCGCGGAGACAACGCCGCAGGTGCTGATTCGCATCGGGACGGCGCCGGAGATCGAAGACCGGCCCCCCGCCACGCCGCGGCGTGAGATTGCAGAGGTGCTCGAAGTGCGGCGTCCCCACGATCCCCCGAGCGCCGCCTCCGCGACGGCGGGTGAGGAATGACCTTGATCTGTCAACCGCAGACCGTATTGTGAGACACCGTGGCTCGAACTCAGGAGTGAGACACCGATGGTGAAGGTCTTTCTGGTCGACGACCATGAAGTGGTTCGGCGCGGTCTCATCGACCTCCTCAGTGCCGACCCGGAATTGGACGTGGTCGGCGAGGCGGGTTCGGTGGCACAGGCCATGGCCCGAATTCCCGCACTCGCACCCGACGTCGCTGTGCTCGATGTGCGCCTACCCGATGGAAACGGCATCGAACTATGTCGAGACCTCCTCTCTCGGATGCCGGACTTGCGGTGCCTGATGTTGACGTCGTTCACCTCGGACGAGGCGATGCTGGACGCGATACTCGCCGGCGCCAGCGGCTATGTGGTCAAGGACATCAAGGGGATGGAACTCGCCCAGGCGATCAAAGATGTGGGCGCGGGGCGTTCGCTTCTGGACAACCGTGCGGCCGCTGCGTTGATGGCCAAATTACGGGGAGCGGCCGAGCATTCCGATCCCTTGGCCAAGCTCAGTGACCAGGAACGGGTGCTGCTCGATCTACTCGGCGAAGGCCTGACCAACAAGCAGATCGCCGCCAGGATGTTTCTGGCCGAGAAGACCGTCAAGAATTACGTCTCACGATTGTTGGCGAAGCTCGGTATGGAGCGACGCACCCAGGCGGCGGTCTACATCTCCAAGCTCGAGCAGTCCCACCGCGACCGTGAATTCTGATGTTTGTTCACGACGGTCGCACCACAAGCACTGGCATGCGGGCCGATTCGGCGACCGCCGAGCTGACCGATCCGAGCAGCATGCCGGCGAATCCGCCGCGGCCATGGCTGCCCAACACCGTGAGCTGCGCGCGGTCCGATTGCTCGAGCAGCTGATGAGTGGGTCGGTCCATTGCGAGGACTCGCCGAATCTGTACGTCGGGGTACTGCTCCTGCCATCCGGCGAGGCGCTCGCCGAGCGCCTCCTCGGCCTCCCGGCGTAACGCGGTGACCTCGACCCCCGGCAGCTCGTAAACACTCGCGTCGCTCCAGGCATGGACGGCAACGAGTTCGACCCGGCGACGCGATGCCTCGTCGAAGGCGATCGCCGTAGCCGCCTCCGAGGCGGGCGAACCGTCGATCCCCACGACGACGGGGGCCTCCGACACGGGTCCGGGCATCAGCGGGTCCTCGTCGTGGATGACGGCGACGGGGCACTTGGCGTGGTGAAGGAGGCCCCAGCTGACCGATCCCAGCAGACGGCGCCCGATCGAGCCGAGACCACGGCATCCGACCACGATCATGCGGGCCTCCTTGGAGAGGTCGATGAGCGTGGGCACGACACCGCCGGTGAGTAACTCGGTGGTGATCACGATGTCATCGCTGTCGGCGGCCTTCTCCGCGGTTTCGGCTGCGGCCGAGAGGGATTCACTGCCCTTCTTCTGAAGGTGGTCGGTGATGCCGGCAGGCACGGGCACCTCCGGCCACATCCGCACGGTGGGTGACTCGACGACATGCACGATCTTGAGCGGCACCTGGTGCAACGCGGCTTCGCGCGCGGCCCAGTCGACGGCAACCCTGGCCGCCGGAGAGCCGTCAACCGCGACCAGGATGCCGTGATCGTGTGTCGTCGTGGTCATTTCGCGCTCCCTCGTGCGGCCGGATGCCGTTTCTCGACTTGACGGTACCCCCGTTGTCCCCGGTGATTCCGGAGGCATTCGTCATCAGCGCAATGGTCGAAAGTCCCTGGACCGTCACTTCGTCGCAAGGAGACCATCGACCTACGCCCTGAGGCCGCCGACCCGATTGGACGCATATGGAGGACGGACCCGAGGAAGCACTTTCGCGCGCACCTGGCACCGGCCGGCGCGCTGAACTGCTCGATGGCGGCGTCGTCACGATACGAAGATTGCTGCCCTCGGACGCCGAGCACGTCATCGGCCTGTACGAGTCCCTGGACCCGGACGAACGCTATCTCCGGTTCTTCACCATGCGCCCGACGGATCTGCCCGAGTGGGCGCAATCGACGACCGAGTGTTCGGAGACACAGTGCGCCATCGGCTGTTTCGAATCACACGAGTTGCTCGGAGTCGCCAATTATGTGGTGTCAGAGAGACCTGACGTAGCCGAAATAGCCGTGACCGTCACGCACGGACAGCACATGCGCGGCGTGGGGACGTTGCTCCTCCATAGGTTGGTCGCCATCGCCGAGGCCAACGGTGTCCGGCGTCTCGTCGCCCAGGTGCTGTCGGCTAACCGTCCGATGCTGGAAGTGCTGTCGGAGTCCGGCTTGCCCTGTCATGGCGAGCGAGAGGGGACGCTCGTCAACGTCACGATAGATCTTTCCGAAAACCCTTGAGAGCCGGCGATCCTGAAAGTGGCGACCCGTCGAGCCGCGCGGCGATGTCGGATATGGCGCGTCGCGGTGTAGGCGGCAGCGGATCGGCGCCGAGAAGCCCCCAACCGATCCGCAGCAGCATCTGCGGGTGCAAGCCGCCATCGAAGACCTCAGCCCGAACAGCAGCGCGGGTCTGCTCAATCTCCAAGGGCTCTGTGATCGGACAGCTCGACAGCCCGAGCGCGGTGGCCGTGAGGAGGACCAAGCTGGTCGCCTCCCCGGCGCGCAATCGCGCGAGGTCGCTGTCGTCGTCCGTACCGAGAGCCAGCACCACGGCGTTGTCGGTTTCGGCTTCGGAGCCCACGGGTTGAGAAAGACGAGCGCCCGCAAATGACCGCGCCGAGATACTGCCGTCGGCCTTGGGCGCACTGCGCGCAGGCACCCCCGCTGCCGCCGCGTATCTGCCGCTCCACGAGGCGATTTCGGCGGCATATCCGTGGTCGGCCGCGTGCCGTCGAGCCGCTTCGCTCACGATGCGCCTCAACGCCGACAGATCGTCGATCTGACGGAGTGTCACCCCGGCCGCGGCCGCTCTGGTCGTGAGCAGCGCGAGGTCTGCGGGCGCAACCTTCGATGAGCCATACCGCCTACGGTCGGTTCTCCGTCGCGGGATGGCAGCGGCGAGCGCGATATCGACGTCAGCCGCGCTGTGTCGATGAAGCTCCAGCGCCGCGACGTGATCCGGGTCGTCTGGGTTCGGAAACCGGTGCACGTCGGCACGCCAACCCAAAGCGGCAAAGCCGATCTGGCAGTGGTTCAGTGCCGCTCCACAGCTGAGCATCAAGTCCCGGGCATCGGGATCGGTGTGAGGGAGATGCAGTCGGCGGTCGACGTAAAGGTGGACGCTGCTATCGCCGACCCGCCAACGCCACGGCTGAGTGTTGTGCACCGACGGCGCCTTGACCGCCAGCATCAGGGCGGAACGGACGGTTTCGGGAGTGGGATGGTGTGCGTTCATTCTCGTGAACCACCTGTCACAGGACCGATGACGCACAGTCGAGGGTTCCGACGACCTCTTGGAGGGGGCGTCGCGGTGTCGACACCAGGGGATCGGCACCGACGGGAGCCCAACCGAGCCGGAACATCATCTGCGGGATCTCGCGGCCGTCGAACACCTCGTCCCTGAGCGCTTGGCGGGTTTCGGGAACCTCGAGCGGCTCGGAGACCGGGCAGCTCGCCATGCCCATGGACGTGGCGGTCAACAGCAGCAGGCTCGACGCTTCACCCGCCCGCAGCCGGGAAAGATCGTCGTCGGCCGCAGATCCCAGTGCCAACAGGATCGCGTGGTCATCCTCCGCGGAGGCGCCTTGCGGTTGAGCCAACGTCCCGCCGGGAAACACTCGACTCGGAAGGGGCGCCGCCGGGTCGGAGTCAGGGATGTTGCGCGCCGGTACGCCCGACGTCGCGGCGTGCGTTCCGCTCCAAGCGGCGAGTTCGGCCCGATACGCTTCGTCACGGGCGTGCGCCGACACCGACTGCGCCACAATGGTCTTGATGTCCATGGACATCTCGACTCGCCGCATCAGGATGCCCATCCTGGCGAGCCGCGCTCCGATCTTCGCGATGTCGGCCAGTGATACCGGCCAGGGGCTGAAGTGGCGGCGGTCGGTCCGGCGTTGCGGAATGGCGGCCGCCAATGCGATGTCGGCAGTGGTGGGTTCGGAAGCGCTGATCTCGAGCGACGCGAGGTGATCGCGGTCGGCCGGGTTGGGAAACCGGTGAATCTTGGCTCGCCACCCCGCCGCCGCCAGCGCGACGGCGGCGTGGTGCAACGCCATCCCGCAACTCACCATCAGGTCACGCTCGTCTGCGTCCGTTTTCGGAAGGTGGCGCGAGCGGTCGGCATAGAGATGCAGGCTTTCCTGCCCGATCTTCCAGTACCAGGGCTGCGAGTTGTGCACGGAAGGGGCCCGAGTCGCCAACGCCAACACCGCCCACAGCGTCTCGGCATCGGGGAATCCGGCTGTCGGTGATTCGGAGATCTCGGAGTAAACGGTCACATGTGAAGGGTGCGCCGCCCGGCGAGAGGGAACCAGGGTAAGAAGTCACCTTCTCCAGGTACTCCGGACCCGCGAGAAACAGCCTGTTGACCGGGTGACCGTCCTAGTCGGCGATCGACAGCGCGATGCCGTCGAGGATGTCGTGTTCGCTGACGACCAATTCCTCGATGCCGGCCCGCTTCCGCAGAGCGTGGGCCAGTTCCTCCACGATGATCGCGCCGCCGCCGATGACGTCGACGCGGCCCTCGTGCATCGGGCCGAGCCTGGCGCGTTCGGCCCTCGGCATCGCGATCAGCCCCTCGCACACGCCGAGCAACTCGCCGAACGGAACCCGCGACAGGTGAATGGCCTCGGAGTCGTAGGCCGGCATCTCGTGTGCCAGCGCCGACAGCGTCGTCATCGTGCCCGCGACGCCGACCCAGGTGCGGGCCTGTTCGACGGGCACCGCCCGGAACGCGTCGTCCAGACCCGTTCGCACGACATCTCGCGCCGCGGCGACCTCCTCGGCCGTCGGCGGATCGGAGTGCAGACAGCGTTCGGTGAGCCTGACACAGCCGATGTCCGCCGAGTGGCTGGCGGTCAGTTCTTCGGTGCCGAGGACCACTTCGGTGGACCCGCCGCCGAGATCGACGACCACGAAAGGCGCTGCGGCCGAGTCGAGTTCGCCGACCGCACCGTTGAACGACAACGCCGCCTCCTCCGTCCCGGTGATCACCTCGGCGACCGTGCCGGGCACGACGGAGCCCAACACCTCGGCCGTCATCGCGAAGAAGTCGTCACGATTCGAGGCATCCCTGGTCGCCGAGGTCGCCACCATCCGCACGGCCTCGACACCATGATGACGCATCAGCTCGGCGTAATCGGCCAGCGCTTCTCTCGTACGCGCCAGTGCCTCGGGCGCGAATTGTCCTGTGGCGTCGACACCTTGGCCGAGTCGTACGATGCGCATCTCGCGGTGGACATCGGCCAACTTGCCACCGTCCACCCGGTCGGCGATCAGCAGGCGAATCGAGTTGGTACCGCAGTCAACGGCGCCGACCCTACCCATGGTTCCACCTTCCTGGCTCGAGTATTCCGTCCATGGCGGGGTCGTCGGCCAGCGCCGCGAGCGCCTCGTCGCCGAGCGGGTTGACGCCGGGACCTTTGGCCAACGAGTGGGCGATCAACACGTGCAGACACTTGACCCGGTCCGGCATGCCACCACCGGAAAAGGTCGTCCCCAGAGGCTCGATCGCATCGCGCTCGGCGAGATACGACTCGTGCGCTTCGCGGTACGCCCGCGCCAGCTCCGCGTCGTTGCGCAGCCGCTCGGTCATCTCCCGCATCATCCCCGACGATTCGAGCCTGCTGGCCGCGGCGGTCAACGCCGGGTGGGTGAGGTAATACAGCGTCGGAAAAGGCGTTCCGTCAGAGAGTTTCGGCGCGGTCTTGACGACACCGGGCTCCCCGCTGGGACACCGGTAAGCGATCTCGAGGACGCCGCGCGGCTTGCGCCCGAGCTGCCGCTCGACGGCGTCCAGGTCCCCCGGGTCAACCACCGGGGGCGGGCGGGGGTGGTGGCGGCGGTTGGGGCGCATCGGGTGCGGCGGGTCCACCCGGCAGTGGGCCGGGTGTGATCCCGTGCGGCTCATCGGCGATCGTGTGCCACAGCGCCGTGTACCACGGCTGGTCACGGTTGACGGTCGCGGGCTGTTGGTCCGGTGTGCCCGGCACCGCGGCGCCGGGAGGCAGCTGCACCTGATACGGAATCTCGCCCGGCATGACGAATCCAAGCCGCTCGCGGGCCTGCGCGGCGATGAACACGGGGTCGGCCAGTTTCACCTTCTGCTGTTCGAGTTCGGCGATCTGGGCCCGCAACTGCTGTTCGGTGGCCTTGAGTTGCTTCATCTCGGTTCGTTGCGCGAAGTAGGTGCGGACCGGCCCGGCGATCGTCAGCGTCAGCACGCAGACCACCGCCGCAAGGATCGCCGCGCGCCGCGCCGCGGACCCAAACCGCTGTTCGGACTGTTGCTCGGCCGATTCGGCGATCGCGCGCCGGATGACTACGCCAGTCTCCTGAGATTTCCCCGGGGCGTCGGCCTGCGCGTCGGTCGCCGGTCGCGATTCGGTGGCGCGGGGCTCACGGCGCGCCGCGATGCGCGGACGGCCCTTCCCCGCGCCACCGGCCTTACCCGACTTCCCCGGTCGGGAGGTCGGTGACCGACGCTTCGGGTCGGGCCGTTTCGCTTCGGGCACGGGCCGTTACCGGGTTATCTGGCTTCCATCGCGAACCGCGGGAAGGCGAGGTCGCCGGCGTAGCGGGCGGCGTCGCCGAGGTTCTCCTCGATGCGCAGCAGCTGGTTGTACTTGGCGACGCGTTCGCTGCGGGCGGGTGCGCCGGTCTTGATCTGGCCGCTGCCCACCGCGACCGACAGGTCCGCGATCGTGGTGTCCTCGGTCTCGCCGCTGCGGTGGCTCATCATCGTGCGGTAGCCGCTGTTGTGCGCGAGCGCCACCGCGTCGAGCGTCTCGGTCAGCGTGCCGATCTGGTTCACCTTCACCAAGAGCGCGTTGGCGGCGCCCTTTTGGATGCCGTCCTCGAGTCGCTCCGGGTTGGTGACGAACAGGTCGTCGCCGACGAGCTGCACGCGGTCCCCAATCGCCGACGTCAACGCGATCCAGCCGTCCCAGTCGTCCTCCGACAGAGGATCCTCGATCGACACCAGCGGATAGGTGTCGAGCAGGCCGGCGTAGAACCCGCCCATCTGTTCGGCGGTCCGCACCTCGTTCTCGAACTTGTAGCCCTGCCCGTCGGTGTAGAACTCGGTCGCCGCGACGTCGAGCGCGAGCGCGACGTCCGAACCGGGCTTGAACCCGGCGGCCTCGACGGCCGACAGGATGAGGTCGAGCGCGGCCTTGGTGCCCGCCACGTCGGGGGCGAACCCGCCTTCGTCGCCGAGGCCCGTCGCCAGCCCCTGGGCCTTGAGCACCGACTTGAGCGAGTGGTACACCTCGGCGCCCCAGCGCAGCGCCTCCTTGAACGACGCGGCGCCGATCGGCGCGACCATGAACTCCTGCACGTCGACGCCGGTGTCGGCGTGGGCGCCGCCGTTGAGGATGTTCATCATCGGCACCGGGAGGATGTGGGCGTTCGGGCCGCCGATATAGCGGAACAGGTCGAGGTCGGCCGCCTGGGCCGCGGCCCTGGCCACGGCCAGTGAGGCGCCCAGGATCGCGTTGGCGCCGAGCCGTGACTTGTCGGGGGTGCCGTCGAGGTCGAGCAGCGCCTGGTCGACCAGCCGCTGATCGTCGGCCTGCAGACCGATGATGGCCGGGGCGATCTCGTCGAGCACGGCCTCGACCGCCTTCTCGACGCCCTTGCCGCCGTAGCGCGAGCCGCCGTCGCGCAGTTCCACGGCCTCGTGTTCGCCGGTCGAGGCGCCCGACGGCACGGCGGCGCGGGCGAACGAACCGTCTCCCAGCAGGACCTCCACCTCGACCGTCGGGTTTCCCCGGGAGTCGAGGATCTCTCGGGCTCCGACCTGATCGATTGTGGGCACTGGCGTCTCCTTGGTCGTGAAGGGCGGTCAACCGACGAGCCTAGAGCCTCCCTGTTCGGCAGGCGTATTTAGAGGGGGTGCCCGTTGGCATAGGCGGTCGCCCAGTCCCGCACGGTCCGCGCGTACTGGTCGGAATGGTTGTAGGCGCGCAGCGCGTTCATCCACCCGCGCGGGGTGGCCAGGTCCTTGCCGGTCCAGCACAGATAGCCGGCCGCGGACAGGGCGGCGTCGTCCATGTTGTCCGCGCTGGCCTGGCCGTCGTTGTTGGCGTCGACGCCGTAGTGCCCCCATGTCTCGGGGATGAACTGCATCGGACCCATCGCCCGGGCGTGGCGGGAATCACCGTCGTGGCTGATCGCGGAATCGTCGAAGATCTCGAGGTTGCCGTTGGTGCCGTCGAGCCAGACCCCCCGGATGGGCGGTTCGACGTCGCCGTTGGCTCCGATCGCCGCACCCCGGTAGGTGCCGTGGTGGCTTTCCACCTGGCCGATCCCCGCCAGCGTCGTCCACGCCAGCTTGCAATCGGGGTTCTCCACCTCGGCCACCCGCGCCGCATAGGCGTACGCCTCGAGCGCGGCCACCGGAATGCCCAGCTTGGGGGCGCGTTCGGCGGCCCACTCGTGGAGTTGATCGGCGGGGCGGCCCTTGGCGTAGGTGTCGATTTTGGGCACCGGATCGCCGGGCGGCGGTGGCACGCCCTCAGGGATGGGCGTCCCGAGCTGCCACGAGCAGCTGGAAGCCAAAAGCAGCGCCGTCGCCCCCAATACAGCGACAGCACGCAGCCAACGCACCGGCGACACCAGACTCCCTCAACCAACTTCGGTCGCTGCCCATGGTCCCACGGGTTGGGGACGTCGCGGCTCAGCGATGGGAGCGATTCGGGTGCACAAATTGTTCAGCGGTTCAGGACGCGGAATCGGCAACTTCGGCCTCGGCAGCCTCATCGGCCACCTTCGCCTCGTTGGTCTCAGCCGCGTCGTCATCGGTCTCTTCAGTGTCAATAGCGTCGTCCTCGCCGTCGGTTTCCACCCCTTCGCCGGACGGCCAGTGCGCGCGCCATTCATCTTCGGTCACGGTGCCCAGCGACGTCGCGTCGAGTTCCTCGGGCACATCGTCACCGCGACGATCGACGACGATCGCCCGCTCTGCCCGTCGTACCGTGTCCATGAATTCCAGAACCGCCGCGCGCAAAGCGTTCTCGGCATCGCTGCCAGCCGTGACCGTCACCGACGTGATCGCCTCGGGGATCAGGTCGGTGGGCAGCCCCGCCGCGCCCACGCGTTCAATCACCTTCTGCGCCAACGCCAAAGCGGGCTGGGCGGTCGGTACGTCGTCCATCGAGGAATGCGCCCGCTTCGCCTTCTTCTCGAGCGCCTTGCGCTCCTCCCACTGGGCGAGTTGTTCGTCCAGGGAGATCGGCTCACCTGCGAGCACGGCGGGGACCCGGTTGCCGAGCTTGCGCACCAGGGCATCGGCGACGTCGTCGATGCCGAACGGATTCTGCGGTGCGTCTTCGGCGATGCGGGCGTGAAAGAGCACCTGTAACAACACGTCTCCGAGTTCGTCGCGCAGTGCGTCGGCATCGCCGCTGTGCACGGCGTCGAAGACCTCGTAGGTTTCCTCGAGCAGATAGCGGCGCAGTGAGTCGTGCGTCTGCTCGCTCTCCCACGGTCCGGACGTGCGGAGCGTGTCCATCATTGCGACGGCGTCGACCAGTCGCTCTCCCGGCGCGGCCTCGGGCGCCGAGATCACCCTGTCCCCCGCCGCCAGCCGCGCCCTGACCGCGGGATGTTCCGGGTCCGAGGACAGCAGTACCGGCGCATCCTCACCGTCATATGCCGGCCGCGCCGCGGGCAGTGACCACGGCACCTTGATCGGCATCTCCTCGGTGTACTGGACGTCGCCGGACAGCAGGTCGATCGCGTCGATCGGAATCAGGGACGGGCGCCGGGGGTCGACCAAAACGACGGTCATCGGGCTACACCCCCTCACGCGTTTTGTCCGAACCGCTGACCTCGGTTATACCAACACCTCGTCGAAGCCCGAAGTCGGCGAACTCCAGTTGCCCTTTCCGCTCACCCCGAACCGGCGATGGCCGCCCTGCCTGGGCGGCAGGACGGCCATCGTGTCCCTGTTGCGTTGCTCAGGACTCCGGCTCGATCGGGCCGTCCGGGATGACCCAGTGGCCCGGCTTCTCATCGAAGAACGGGTTGACGAGCCCGTTCACCTCCGGCAGCTTCTTCAGCTGGCCGGGAGGGATTCCGTAGAAGGGGTTCGGAACCCCGTTGATGAACGCCGCATTCTTCAGCTGCCCGGGCGGGATGTGCCCGTGCGGAAGCTTGAAGTAGTCGTCGACCTCAGGGAACTGCACCTCGGGCAGCTCCACGTCAGGAGCGTTCACACTCGGAACATTCACATCCGGCACGTTCACACTCGGAACATTCACATCCGGCACGTTCACACTCGGAACATTCACATCCGGCACGTTCACACCCGGAACATTCACATCCGGCACGTTCACCTCAGGAACCGGGATCGGAGGCGGCTGGGGCACCTCCGGCTGGGCCGAAGCGATTCCCGCGCTCAAACCGAGCGCGCCGAGCCCGAGTGCACCGGTCATCGTGGTGGTCACAGCCATCTTCTTGAGATTCATGCAGACTCCTTCGCCTTGCGTCATCGCGATACACACCGATTTCTCGGTGGCATCGTGTGATGTTCGGTTTAGGAAATTGCTTAACCACCTGCGTCAGGTGATCGACGCCCTCGGATTGGACGACTTCCCTCGGTTCAGAAGGCAAGCAACACCTTGACCCCCCGACGCGTATGTCGGATCCGCGCGGCGGCGCGTTAACAACGCTGCCGGGTCCAGGGTGGCGCCGAACCCGCACAAAATGCGGCTGACCAGGCAATCAGGCCGTCGAAATCGGGCTGGAAATAATGTCGAGGCTGCCCTGCGGTTGGCCGTCCAGCGCCAGGATCAGATCGGCGACCATCTGCACCAACTCGAGATCGCGGATGCGCGGAGCGCCGATACCGTCTCCGGCCCGCGGTATCGGCACCTGCACCGTCGATGTGGTCGCCCGGTAGCCCGCGCTCGGGTACATCCGCTTGAGCCGCAACTGTTGGCTATCCATCAGTTGCAGCGGCGATAGCCGCACCGTCGACTCCGACACCGAGCTGACCTCGGTGACGCCGTGGGCCTTCAGCAGCAGCCGCAGACGCGCGACCGCCACCAGGCGCCGTGCGGGTTCGGGCAGCGGGCCGTACCGGTCGACGAGTTCCTCGACGACGGCGTCGACCGCCTCCTGATCCGGGGCCGCGGCCAGCCTGCGGTAGCCCTCCAGCCGGAGCCGGTCGCTGCCGATGTAGTCCGGCGGCAGGTGCGCGTCGACAGGCAGGTCGATCCGCACGTCCTTCGGTTCCTCCGGCGTGGCAACGGTTTTGCCGTCCGCGGCGGCCCGGTAGGCCTCGACGGCCTCACCGACCAGGCGCACGTACAGGTCGAAGCCGACACCGGCGACGTGTCCGGACTGCTCTGCGCCCAGCACGTTTCCGGCCCCGCGGATCTCCAGGTCCTTCATCGCGACGGCCATACCGGCGCCGAGTTCGTTGTTCTGCGCGATGGTGGCCAGGCGGTCGTAGGCGGTCTCGGTGAGCGGAACCTCCGGTGGATAGAGGAAATACGCGTATCCGCGTTCGCGGCTGCGGCCCACCCGGCCTCTGAGCTGATGCAGCTGGGACAACCCGAAAGTGTCTGCGCGCTCGACGATCAACGTATTGGCGTTGGAGATGTCCAGGCCGGTCTCGACGATCGTCGTGCAGACCAGGATGTCGTATTCGCGATTCCAGAAGCCCTCGACCGTGCGCTCGAGTTGTTCCTCGGGCATCTGGCCGTGCGCGACAACCACGCGCGCCTCGGGCACCAACGCCGAAACACGTGCGGCCGCTTGGTCGATGGACCGCACCCGGTTGTGGATGTAGAACGCCTGCCCGTCACGCAGCAGCTCGCGACGCAGCGCCGCGGCGATCTGCTTGTCGTCGTGCGGGCCGACGTAGGTCAGCACCGGATAGCGCTCCTCGGGCGGGGTGAGGATGGTCGACATCTCGCGGATGCCGGCGAGGCTCATCTCCAGCGTGCGCGGGATCGGGGTGGCGCTCATGGTCAGCACGTCGACGTGGGTGCGCAGCGACTTGATGTGCTCTTTGTGCTCGACTCCGAAACGCTGTTCCTCGTCGACGACGATCAGGCCGAGGTCCTTCCACGTCACGCCGGTCTGCAACAGGCGGTGCGTACCGATCACGATGTCGACGCTGCCGTCCTTCATGCCCTCGAGCACCGCGCGCGACTCGGCCGGATCGGTGAAGCGCGACAGGCCCTTCACCGTGACGGGAAAGCCCGCCATCCGCTCGGAGAAGGTCTGCAGATGCTGATCGGCCAGCAGCGTCGTCGGCACCAGGACCGCGACCTGCTTACCGTCCTGCACGGCCTTGAACGCCGCGCGCACCGCGATCTCGGTCTTGCCGTAGCCGACGTCGCCGCAGATCACCCGGTCCATCGGGATCGGCTTCTCCATGTCACCCTTGACCTCGGTGATGGCGGTGAGCTGGTCGACGGTCTCGGTGAAGCCGAACGCATCCTCCATCTCGGCCTGCCATGGGCTGTCGGGCGCGAACGCATGGCCGGGCGAGGCCTGCCGCTTGGCGTAGAGCGACACCAGTTCCGCCGCGATTTCGCGAACGGCCCTGCGCGCCTTGGTCTTCGTATTGGTCCAGTCGCTGCCACCCAACCGCGACAGCGTCGGCGACTCCCCGCCGACGTAACGGGAGAGTTGGTCCAGCGAGTCCATCGGCACATAGAGCTTGTCGGTGCCGCCGCCGCGTTTGGACGACGCGTATTCGAGGACCAGGTACTCGCGGCGCGCACCGCCGACGACGCGCTCGGTCATCTCGACGAACCGGCCGATGCCGTGCTGATCGTGCACCACGAGGTCGCCGGCGGTGAGCGCCAGCGGGTCAACGACGTTGCGCCGCTTGGCCGCCAGCCGTTTGCCCTCCGCGGCGGTGACGCGGTTGCCGGTGAGGTCGGTCTCGGTGATCACCACCAGATTCGCACCGGGGATCACCACACCGTCGTGCAGCGGGCCCTTGAGCACACCGACGACGCCTTCCTTGATGGCGGCGCCGGGCTCCAAAAGACCTGCGGGAACATCGGATTCGGCGAGCTGTTCGACGACGCGCTGCGCGGTGCCCGCGCCGGGGGTGACAACTGCGGCGCAACCTCCGGTCGCGACGTGGGCGCGCAGCATGGCGAAGATCTCGCTGATGCTCGCTTGTGAGCCGCGGGCCGACGGTGCGGGCCTGATGTCCACCTCGAAACCGGCCTCGTCGGACAGCTGGCTGAGCGTCCACCACGGATGCCCGCCCTCACGGGCCGCGGCACGGGCGTCGTCGAGTTCGACGAACCCGGACGCGCCCAGCGCCTCGAGGTCGATCGGCGCATCACCGCCGACCGCCGCCGTCGACCAGGACGCCTCCAGGAATTCGCGGCCCGTCTTGATCAGATCGGCGGCGCGGGTGCGGACCTTCTCCGGGTCGCAGATCAGCACCGGCATGTCCGCGGGCAGTAGATCCGACAGCGTCGCCAACTCGGTGGGGCGCAGCAGCGGAAGCAACGCCTCCATCCCGTCGACGGGGATGCCCTCGGCGAGTTTGGCCAGCATGTCGGGCACGCTGCCGGGCAGCGTGTTCTCCTGCGCGGGATGCTCGCGGGCGAGGGCCACCGCCCGCGCGCGGACATCCTCGGTCAGCAGCACCTCGCGGCACGGCACGGCGATCACGGTCTCGACGTCGATCTCCGGGATCGACCGCTGATCGGCGACGGAGAACATCCGGATCTCGGACACCTCGTCGCCCCAGAACTCGATGCGCACCGGATGCTCGTACGTCGGCGGGAAGAGGTCGAGGATGCCGCCGCGCACCGCGAACTCGCCGCGCTTGCCGACCATGTCGACGCGGGTGTAGGCGAGTTCGACGAGCCGGGCGATCAGGCCGTCGAACTCCGCCTCTGCGCCGACGGTCAGCGTCACCGGTTCGACGTCGGCGACGTCGGGCGCCATCGGTTGCAGCAGCGACCGCGCCGTGGTGACTACGACCCGCAACGACGGTCCGAGACGCGCGTCGTCGGGATGAGTGAGCCTGCGCAACAACATGAGCCGAGCACCGACGGTGTCGACCCCCGGCGAGAGCCGTTCGTGCGGCAGCGTCTCCCAGGAGGGGAACATCGCGACGGCGTCGCCGTGCACGCCGCGCAGTTCGGCGGTCAGATCGTCGGCTTCCCGCCCGGTCGCGGTGACGACCACCAACGGCGAAGCCTGCGCGATCGCAGACGCGACGTACACCCGGGCTGCGGCCGGGCCGACGATGGCGAGATCGGCGGGCTTGTCGGCGGCACGGCGCGAGATCTCGTCCAATGAGGGATCTCGTAGCGCCAGTTCGACAAGCCCGGCGATCGGGGTTGGGACAGACAGGGTCCCCGATGCGGTCATGATGCCTTCCATCGTAGGCACGCGCCGAAAAGCTTGCCGCGACGAGGGTTTGCCGGATCCGGTGGGGAGATCTGCGTCACTCGTCGAGCAGCAGGGGGTCGTTCTCCAGATGCATCAGGCCGTTCCAGCACAGGTTGACCAGATGCGCGGCGACGACCTCTTTCTTCGGCTCGCGCACGTCGAGCCACCACTGCGCGGTCATCGACACCGAACCGACCAACGCCTGGGCGTACAGCGGCGCCATCTCCGGGTCCAGTCCCCTGCGGGAGAAGTCCCCCGCCAGGATCGAGGACACCTGGTTGACGGCCTCGTTCAGCAGCGTCGAATAGGTGCTGCCGGAGGTGATCGACGCCGGGGAGTCGCGGATCAGGATGCGGAAACCGTCGGTGCGCTCGTCGACGTAGGTCAGCAGGGCCAGTGCGACGCGTTCGATGCGCAGCCTCGAGCGGTTGTTGGTCATGCGGGTCAGCGACGAGGTGATGCCGTCGAGCAGCGCCGACATCTCACGGTCGACGACCACCGCGTACAAGCCTTCCTTGCCACCGAAGTGCTCGTAGACGACGGGTTTGGAGACGTTGGCGCGCTGGGCGATCTCCTCGATGGAGGTGCCCTCGTACCCGCGCTCGGCGAAGAGTTTGCGCGCGACCTCGATGAGCTGGTGGCGCCGCTCGGCGCCCGTCATCCGGGCCCGGGGTGCTTTGACCTCCTTGTCGGGTGCTGCCACGGTTATCAGGTTAGATGGCGAACCGCCCCGGTGGACTAGCATCACGAGTTGATCAATCCGTCGTGGTGTAATCGGCAGCACCTCTGATTTTGGTTCAGATAGTTCAGGTTCGAGTCCTGGCGACGGAGCGGATTTGGCGGCGAGCGACCGTCAAATGACAACGTGGAACGGCGTGTCGCCGAACAGACACGGACGCTCGCCGGGAAGGCGGGAAGGAAAGCCCGATGACGCAGGCAGCCACCGAAACAGCGGTGGTCGTTCTCGCGGCCGGCGCGGGAACCCGGATGCGCTCGGACACCCCGAAAGTGCTTCACACGCTGGCGGGACGCAGCATGCTCGCGCACGCGCTGCACGCCGTCGCCAAGGCGGCGCCCGAGCACCTGGTCGTCGTCGTCGGCAAGGACCGCGAGCAGGTGGCCCCCGAGGTGCAACGACTGGCCGCCGAGCTGGGCCGTCCCATCGACACCGCCACGCAGGAACAGCAGCTCGGTACCGGCCACGCCGTGCAGTGCGGCCTGACGGCGCTGCCGCCCGATTTCGCCGGGACGGTGGTGGTGACCTCGGGCGACGTGCCGTTGCTCGACGCCGACACGCTGGCCGAGCTGATCGGCACCCACACCGCGGATCGCCGGGCCCGCGTCGCGGCCACGGTGTTGACCACCACGCTGCCCGACCCCACCGGATACGGCCGCATCACGCGCGCGGACGGCGAGGTGTTCGGCATCATCGAGCAGGCCGACGCCACCGAAGACCAACTGGCCATCACCGAGGTCAACGCCGGGGTGTACGCGTTCGACGGCGCCGCGCTGCGGTCCGCCCTGAGCCGCCTGAGCTCGGACAACGCCCAGCAGGAGCTATATCTGACCGACGTCATCGCGATCGTGCGCTCCGACGGCCACGTCGTGCGGGCCCAGCACGTCGACGATTCGATGCTGGTCGCGGGCGTCAACGACCGCGTGCAGCTGGCCGAGCTGAGCGCCGAGCTGAACCGGCGCATCGTCGCCGCCCACCAGCGGGCCGGGGTCACGGTCATCGATCCCGCCACGACATGGATCGATGTCGACGTGACGATCGGCCGCGACACCGTCGTCAAGCCGGGCACCCAGCTGCTGGACGGCACCCGCGTCGGCGGGCGGTGTGAGATCGGGCCCGACACCACCCTGGCCGATGTCACGGTCGGTGACGGCGCGACGGTGTGCCGCACGCACGGCAGCTCATCGGTGATCGGAGACGGCGCGACGGTGGGACCGTTCACCTACCTGCGACCGGGCACCGTTTTGGGCGCCGACGGCAAGCTCGGCGCGTTCGTCGAGACGAAGAACTCGACGATCGGCACCGGCACCAAGGTGCCGCACCTGACCTATGTCGGCGACGCCGACATCGGCGAGCACAGCAACATCGGCGCGTCGAGCGTCTTCGTCAACTACGACGGCGAGACCAAGAGCCGCACCAAGATCGGCTCGCACGTGCGCACCGGGTCGGACACCATGTTCGTCGCCCCGGTCAACGTCGGCGACGGCGCCTACACCGGCGCGGGGACCGTCGTGCGCGACGACGTGCCGCCGGGCGCCCTCGCCGTGTCGGCGGGTCCGCAGCGCAACATCGAGGGTTGGGTGGCCCGCAAGCGGCCCGGGTCGGCGGCGGCACGGGCCGCGGAGGAGGCGACCGGCGGTGATGAGGGCGGACAGCCCGACGAGGACACCGCCGAACCGCAGTGAGTGGCCCCGATCGTTCACGATCTGGCCACCCGGGCACGACCGGGGTGTAAAGCTACGTAGGATTGGCCGGTATCGATCCCCGACCTTGAGGGCGCACTGTGGGCACCGAGTGGACCGACAACCGCAAAAACTTGATGTTGTTCTCGGGTCGGGCGCACCCCGAACTCGCAGAGCAGGTCGCCAAGGAACTCGACGTACCCGTGACGGCGCAGACCGCGCGGGACTTCGCCAACGGCGAGATCTTCGTCCGATTCGACGAATCCGTGCGCGGCTGCGACGCGTTCGTGTTGCAGAGTCATCCCGCGCCGCTGAACGAGCACCTGATGGAACAGCTGATCATGCTCGACGCGCTCAAGCGCGGCAGCGCCAAGCGGATCACCGCGATCCTGCCGTTCTATCCGTACGCGCGGCAGGACAAGAAGCACCGCGGCCGTGAACCGATCTCGGCGCGGCTGGTCGCCGACCTGCTCAAGACGGCGGGCGCCGACCGGATCGTGACCGTCGACCTGCACACCGACCAGATCCAGGGCTTCTTCGACGGCCCGGTCGACCACATGCGGGCGCAGAAGCTGCTCACCGGCTACATCGCCGAGCACTACGCCGATCACGACATGGTCGTCGTGTCGCCGGACTCCGGTCGTGTTCGCGTCGCCGAGAAGTGGGCGGATTCGCTGGGCGGCGTCCCGCTGGCGTTCATCCACAAGACCCGCGACCCGCTGAAGCCCAACGAGGTGGTGTCCAACCGCGTCGTCGGCGACGTGCGGGGTAAGACCTGCGTGCTCACCGACGACATGATCGACACCGGCGGCACCATCGCCGGCGCGGTCAAACTGCTCAAGCAGGACGGCGCGGGCGACGTGATCATCGCGGCGACGCACGGCGTGCTCTCCGACCCCGCGCGGGAACGGCTCGCCGATTCGGGCGCCTGCGAGGTGATCGTCACCAACACCTTGCCGATCGGCGAGGAGAAGCGCTTCCCGCAGTTGACCGTGCTGTCGATCGCGCCGCTGTTGGCCAACACGATCCGTGCGGTGTTCGACAACGGTTCCGTCACCAGCCTTTTCGACGGGTCGGCATAGATGTCGCAGAGCGTCATCTACCACAACCCGAAGTGCTCGACCTCGCGCAAGACGCTGGATCTGTTGCGGGAGAACGGGATCGAGCCGCAGATCGTCCAGTATCTGAAGACGCCGCCGACGCGCGCCGAGCTGGAGGAGATGATCGCCGACGCGGGCATCGAGGTGCGGGCCGCCGTGCGCAAGAAGGAAGCCCTCTACCGCGAACTCGGGTTGGCCGACGCGTCCGACGACGAGTTGCTCGACGCCATGGTCGCGAATCCGATCCTGATCGAGCGTCCGTTCGTCGTCACGTCCAAGGGCACCCGCCTGGCCCGGCCGATCGACGCGGTGCGCGAAATTCTGTGAGCTGCAGGGGCTTTGCGCTTCTGGCCGGTGCGGTGACGGCCGTCGGCGTGGTCGCCGCCTGCGGCACGGAACCGCCCGATTACCAGTCGGTGTGGTCGACGTCGTCGACGCCGACGTCCTCCGCGGCGCCGGATGGCGAACAGCCGGAGCCGATCGCGTTGTTCCTGGAACGGGCCGGGGTGACCGGTCAGCCCGTGTTCCCCGAGAAGCTCACCGATCTGACCGTGACGTACCCGACGCCGCCCGGATGGCAGCCGTACTTCAACACCAACTTCGCGCCGGGCACCAGGGTGATCGCCAAGGGCGAGACCTACCCGATCGCGATGCTGGTGGTGATGAAGCTGACCGGCGACTTCGATCCGCGAGAGGCGATCAAGCACGGCTACGTCGACGCCGAGATGTCGCAGAACTTCAAGCGCCTCAACGCCTCCATGGACGACTTCAAGGGTTTCCCGTCAGCGATGATCGAGGGCAGCTACGACCTCAACGGCGAACGGATGCACAGCTACAACCGCATCGTCATTGCGACGGGAGCGCCACCGGCCAAGCAGCGGTACCTGATCCAGTTCACGGTGACGGGGTATGCGCAGAAGGCCGTCGAGGAGGCCCCAGACATCGAGAAGATCATCGGCGGCTTCAACGTCGCGGTCCCCAAGCCGCCGCCGAAATAGCACGGCTCCGCGAAACTGTATTCCAGCAGCGGAAGTGCGAGTGCGGCCTGCGTGAGTGCAGTTTCGCGGATTACTCATAAGGTGGTCGCATGAGCGAATGGACCGCCGCGGATCTGCCCTCTTTCACCGGACGCACCGTCATCGTCACCGGGGCCAACAGCGGCCTCGGACTCGTCACGGCGCGCGAACTGGCCGGTGCCGGCGCCAAGGTCATCCTCGCCGTGCGCAACACGGCGAAGGGTGACGAGGCCGCTGAAGCGATCACCGGCGACGTCGAGGTTCGCAAGCTCGACCTGCAGGACCTGGCGTCCGTCCGCGAGTTCGCCGACGGTGTCGACGCCGTCGACGTACTGGTGAACAACGCCGGCATCATGGCTGTGCCGTACGCGCTGACCGTCGACGGCTTCGAGAGTCAGATCGGCACCAACCATCTCGGCCACTTCGCGCTGACCAACCTGCTGCTGCCCAAGATCAGCGACCGGGTTGTGACGGTGTCGTCGATCATGCACATCATTGGCCGGATCAGCCTCAAGGACCTCAACTGGAAGGCCCGGCCGTACCTGGCCTGGCCGGCGTACGGGCAGTCCAAACTCGCGAACCTGCTGTTCACCAAGGACCTGCAGCGTCGACTCACCGAGGCCGGCTCGCCGGTCAGGGCGATCGCCGCGCACCCGGGCTACTCCGCGACCAACCTGCAGGGTCGGACCGGCAACCCGACCGGAACCCGCTTCTGGCTCGCGGCCAACCGGGTGTTCGCGACCGACGCCGAGTTCGGGGCCCGCCAGACCCTGTATGCGGTGGCCAACGACCTGCCGGGCGACACGTTCGTCGGCCCGCGGTTCGGCAGCCGCGGCCCCACCGGCCCGACACAGTTCCGCAGCCCGCTGGCGCGCGACGCCCGCACGGCAACGGCATTGTGGGAGCTCTCCGAGCAACTCACGGATACCAGGTTCCCGCTCTGATTTGGGCGGCAGCGGTTTTTCCGGCTACCCTGACCGGTGATCACGGCGAGGGTGGCCGCGCAAGCGGAGGTCACCGTTATCGACGCGAAACTCTTGTGGTTGAGCCCTGGCCGTGCTGAGCACACGACAGGAGCACCCACCTCATGGCGAAGAACGCCCCCAACAACCTGACCGCCGCGGTCCGCACCGAGACCGGCAAGGGCGCATCGCGCCGCGCCCGCCGCAACGGCAAGGTTCCCGCCGTCCTCTACGGTCACGGCAGCGATCCGCAGCACCTCGAACTCGACGGCCACGACTTCGCGGCCGTTCTCCGTAACGCCGGCACCAACGCGGTGCTGACGCTCGACATCGACGGCAAGGAACAGCTCGCGCTGACCAAGGCCCTCGACATCCACCCGATCCGCCGCACCATCACGCACGCCGACCTGCTCGTCGTGCGCCGCGGCGAGAAAGTGGTCGTCGAGGTCAACGTGGTCATCGAGGGTGAAGCGGTGCCCGGCACGCTGGTCACCCAGGACACCAGCACGGTCGAGGTCGAGGCCGATGCGCTGTCGATTCCGCAGCAGCTGACGATCTCGGTCGAGGGTGTCGAGGCCGGCACCCAGTTCAGCGCGGGGTCGATCGAGCTGCCGTCCGGAGTTTCGCTGATCTCGGATCCGGAGATGCTGGTGGTCAACGTGGTCGAGGCGCCGTCGGCCGAAGAGCTCGAGGCCGAGGCCGGTGGCGAGCCGGCGGAAGAGGAAGCCGCCGAGGTTGCCGAGGACGCCGAGGAGGGCGACTCGGCCGAAGCGGCGCCCGCCGAAGACTCCGAGTAGTCCGGCATGGCCGAACCATCCCCCTGCCCGCGGGCGGGCGGGAGGTACCCCCAGCTCGTGGTCGGCCTGGGCAACCCGGGACCGCAGTACGCCACCACGCGGCACAACCTCGGGTTCCTCGTCGCCGACATCCTTGCCGACCGCATCGGCTCGGGATTCAAGGTGCACAAGAAGTCCGGCGCCGAGGTGGTCACCGGCCGCCTCGCCGGACGCGCGGTGGTGCTGGCCAAGCCGCGCACCTACATGAACGAGTCGGGTCGGCAGGTCGGGCCGCTGGCCAAGTTCTACTCGGTGCCGCCCGCCGACGTCGTCGTCATTCATGACGAACTCGACCTCGACTTCGGCCGGATCCGGCTGAAGTTCGGCGGCGGCGTGGCCGGGCACAACGGGCTGCGATCGGTGGCTTCGGCGTTGACCAGCAACGACTTTCAGCGTGTCCGCATCGGCATCGGACGACCTCCCGGCCGCACGCAGGGCGCCAAGTTCGTGTTGAGCACCTTCAGCGACGCGGAGTGGAAGGACGTTCCGACGATCTGTGAGCAGGCCGCCGACGCCACGGAGATCCTGCTCGCCCAGGGCTTGGAGCCCGCGCAGAACATCGTGCACGCCTGGGGCTGAACGTCACCCTTCGGCGTGTCCGGCCAGCGTCGTGATGGGCGCCCCGTCCCGCAGGCGGGCCGCGGCGAACTGGGCCGCCTGCGCGGTCAGTCCCGACTCGACGTAGAGGCTGTGGGCTGCCACGTCGTTTCCGTTGGAGCACACCGGATCCGCGCCGTTGCACAGGTCGATGGTCTTGGCGCCGTATCCTGGGCTCAACGCGGTGAGCGGACCGCCGAGCAGACGGATCGAGGGGTTGCCGAACACCGCGACGGCGGCGACGTGGTCGGCGACGGTGGCGGGCATCGGCTGGGTGAACCCGAGCGTCGGCGTGTTCGCCAGCGCGATGGCGTCGATGACGGCCGCGCCCTGCGAGTATCCACCCAGCACGATCCGGGTGTCCGGACAGGCGGTCGCGATGTTCTGCACGAACAGGCTGGCGTCGTTGGCACCCTCGACCGCCCGCAGGAAGTCCCGCGTCGCGGGATAGCTGACCGCGTAGACGGCGACGGACTTGTCGCCCGCAAGGGACCGCAGCGAGTCGACGAATGACTGCCCGACGCGGCCTATGCCGGCCGGTTCCCCGGTGCCGCGCGCGAACACCACTTGGACATCGGGACATTCACCGGTGGGCGCCGCGACCGCGGACGCCACGATGGGCGTACTGAGCGAGGCACCCGAGATGAGCACTGCCGCAACCATGATCATCAGCCGACGCAGCGGCAGTCTCGTGTTCATGCATGGCCAAACGCCGATTGCGCGACGATGTATTCCGCGAACGGCCCGCCGACTGGGTCACACGCCGGTGATACCGCTGCCGACGACCTTCACCTCTTTGTGGGGGAAGCGTCGCTCGGCGTGCTCTTTGGCCGCCGAGTCGGGCAGCACGTAAAGCGTCTCCTTCTTGTCCTGCAGCGGCCGCAGCACCAGATCCATGAACGCCTTGCGGTCGTCGAGATACGGTTCGATGACGTCCTCGCCGGCCGGGCACACCGCCAGGCAGTACGCGGCCTTGTAGTTGGCCTTGAACGACAGGCTCTGCCACATCGAGGCGTTCTCCGAATCACTCACCCGGGAGCGGAAATCGGCGCCGTCCTCGCTGTCGGCGACGGTCTGCACCCAGTCGGTGAAGCCACCCATGAACTCGCGGTAGTTGTGCACCGAGCAGGCGAGGAAGTCGAAATCGCCGTCTTTCTTGATGGCCCCGACCGGGCACGCCGCGACGCACAGCTTGCACTCCAGACACGGCGAATAGTCCAGCGGCTCACCGTAACTCGAAATCGACGCGGCGAGCAGGATCGTGCCGAGGAGGATGAAGTTTCCGAACTTCGGGTGGATGACGTTGCGGTGGATGCCCATCACGCCCAGACCGGCCGCGACGGCGACGGGCTTGTGGGCGATCACCCAGATGCGACCGGGGTAACGGTCCATCTCCATCGGAAACGACATCGACGGGTTGATCGCGCGGTAGCCAGCGTCCTGAAGGGCGCGGGTGATGCGATGGGCCGCCTCGTTCGTGATCTCGCCGCTGCGGTGGAACTCCTGATTGGCCACGCTGCGGGCCGTCGACCGCACGTTGTCGCGGTTCATCCGCACCACGAGCGAGATGTAGCTGCGCACGCCGGGGAGGGCGGCCTCGGCGTGCTCACGCTCCGCCGCCAGCTCCGGGTTGTCGACCGTTGCGAACGCGACGTCGTCGACGCCGGCCTCCAGGCATACCCGGCGCAGCCAGTCCGCGTCGACGATGCCCGGGGCGCGCCTCGGCCGCGCGCGCACCTTGCGCACGGTGGGGTGATCGGCGATTCGGTCCGGGATCGACGGTGCCATGCTGAGTATAGTACACAATACTCAGCAGAATCGCACGGTCAGAGGAACGAGTTCTCCGCGGTGAGGCCACGCTCCGGGAACGCCCCGAGTGCGAACGTCTCGGCGTTGCCGAGCCCCGAGCCGCCGCCGACCGGGTCGTCGACACGGACCAACAGGTCGCGTAGTTGATGCAGCTTGCGCGCGTTCTCTGGAGAATCGCAGTCGGTGACGTGGCTGCCCTCGACCTTCAGCTCGCCGACCCACTCGCCGTAGACCCAGTCGTTCCAGCCGTAGTAGCCGGCGGTACCGAGATGGAACCCGGTCGGCCCGGCCGCGGTGACCGTCAGCGGTCGTCTCGTGCCGTCGGCGTCTATGAGGGTGACGGTGCCGTGCGTGAACCGACGGTTGTCGTCGTTGAAGTGCATGTCCTGTTCGACGGAAACAAACCTGTGCGAGGTGCCGTCATCGTTCTGTTGTTCAGCCTGACAACGGATTTCGAGAAATCCGTCGCCGCGCTCCTCCTGGTACATGACGAACAGCGAGTACGTCGAGCCGTCGGGGCGGGTCATCGTCATCGGCAGCCAGGTCATGAACATCTGCCGGATCTTGCGGCCTCCGCGCGGCAGCCCTGGGATGGGCTTGCCGACACCGGGTCGCAGCCCCCACGAATGGTCACGGATCGAGATCCACTCGGTGGGCTCGATCTCGGTGCGGTCGCCCTCGACCTCCACCCATCCCGACGCCACGCCGATCTGGTGGTAGCGCAGGACGTTGTGGGTGACGCGATAGCCGTCGGGGCTGCGGTCGGGCCAGGGGTCCTCCAACGCCGCGTCGAACGCGCCCTCGAGCACCACGTCGAAGGCGACCGGCGCGTGCTCGGACGGGTCGAGGCTGATCCGTACGGCGCGCAGCGGTTCCTCGACGTGATAGTGAATCGGTCCGACCTCGGGGGCGGACGGATTCGACGACAGTCGTCGGCCGGCGCGCACGGTCCACTGTTCGGTACCGCGACAGACGCCGGCGGCACCGTCGAACACACCTCTGTTGGTGAACTTTCCGACACCCAACACCACCTGCAGCGAGTTGTCCCGGGCGTGCGCGATGGTCCAGATCTTCTCGGTCCACGACGGGTCGGACTGGCTCACCGTCGCGAACGTGTCGACGATCTGGTGCGTGAGCAGTTCATCCTCGGGCACCAGGCCGCCGTAATTGGTGGTCAGCAAGGGGTCACCTTTCTCCGGGCGATCCGAAAAATGTCGTCATGTCGTCGCCGCGGTCGTAGGCCCGCATCCACGTGTCCGCCCATTCGGGTAGGGGCTGATCGGCGGGGTCGTGGTACGGGGTCTGCGACAGCGCCAGGCGCCACACCATCGTCACCAATTGGCGCGTCGGCACCGAGTGAAAAATCGTCGGTGCGCCGTTACCGTGCCGACGGCCGAAGCGCTGCTTGAGTTCGCCGGTCAAGAACGCACCCGAGAGCAGTTCGCGTGTCGACGCACCGCGGTCATCGAACGGGACGACCCGGTCGAACTCCCCCGCGATCGCATCGGCGATGCCCCCGACGTGGCTGAACGTGCCCTTGATGTGGCGAACGCGATACCAGGGATTGGGTGCCGCGTGCTGGCACAGGATGAGCCCGGAGCTGCGATGTTCGATCTCCTCGACGAAATGCCACATCATCAGCGACGCGACGCGGGCGTCTCCCCCGCCGAACAACGAGTCCCGGTTGTCCAGAAGCACTTTGAACAGCGGGGTGAACGTCGCCTCGAGGTTCGCGATGTACGCCAAGTGGAACTCGACAGGCTCGCTCTCGATGAGCGCATCGTAGGCCGCGCAGGCGGCCGTGTAGCACTGCTCGAGTTCGGGGTAACGCGCGATGAGCGCGAGCATGTGCTTGCGGTGGGCGGCGGCGTGCTGCGCCTCCTGCTTGAGGAACGCGTCGGCCTCGGCGGCGACGGCGGGGTTCCCGGCGAATCGGCTCGCGGCCATCCGTACCGCACTGACGATGTAGCGCTCGAACGGCACCGCGATGAAGGTGAACGCGTTGCAGAACAACCCGAAGTTGGGATTGGCCGGCTGCCATTTGAACGGAACGCCCGCGTCGAACTCCCAACCGATCTTGCGGATCACCAGGTCGCTCACCGCTGCCGCCCTCCGCACCGGACTTAACATGGAGCCCACGGATGTCTCTTCGGTGGGCGCGTGTGCTGTAGCGTCAGTGTGACATTTGACGGCTTATGTGTAAAGGGTGACGATGGCGGATCCGGACGAACTCTCGACGCGGCGGCGCATCCTCGCGGCGACGTTCGTCGTGCTGGCTCGCGACGGGCGGCGTCGGCTTCAGCTCTCCGACGTCGCGGCCGAGGCCGGCGTGTCCCGCCCGACGATCTACCGGCACTTCGGATCCAAGGAGGGCTTACTCGAGGCGTTCGGGCTCTACGAACAGGACAATTTCGACGCGGGCATCGCCGCGGCGATGGCGGGCCTGGTTGGTCCGGAACGGCTGGACGCGGCGCTGCGGTTCATCGTGCAGTTCCAGAGCACCTACTCGCTGGGCTCGCTCGCCGAAGTGGAACCCGAACATGTGCTGTCCCAGATGAAGCGGGTGCTGCCGATCATGCACGAGCGAATCGCTCGAATCATCCCCGACCGGAACAGCGACGTCGCGGCCGCCGCGGTGGTGCGGATCGCGGTGTGCCACTACATGATCGGCGGCGGTACTCCCAGCGACTTTCTCGCCGAGCTGCGCCACGCCGCCGGTCTGGACGTCGGCCACACGCGTCGCGCGGTCAGCTGACCTTCAACCAGTCGCCGATCTTGGTCGCGATCAGATCTGGCTTCTCCAGATGCAGGAAGTGCCCGACGCCGTTGAGGATCTCGGCGCCCGAGCCCGGCGCTGGCAGGTGCGCGCTCAGGTCGGAGAGGATGTCGGCGCCGATGGCGCCGTCGGTGCGGCCGTGCAGGTACAGCGTCGGCACCGGTGGTGGCTGCATCGTCGCCTCGGACTCCGCGACGGTGTTGGGATCGGCGAAATCCGGTTTGAACGATGCACGGTAAGGCGCGATCACGTCGGCGATGTTGTCGGCTCCGACATGCCTACGCAATTCGGCGATGTCATCGGTGGCGTCGTAGCCCGGTGACCAGTCCGACCACAGCGACTCCCAGAAGCCTGGCGCAAGCAACGCGGCCTCGGCGAGACCGACCTGCTGGATGAACCAGATGTAGAACGAGCGCCGCAGCTGCGGGTAGCTGAAGAGTCCGGCGGCCAGCGCGCCGACGGGCGGAACAGCGAGCGCGACAAAGCGGCGAAAGGCGGTGGGCTGCACGGTGACCGCTCCGTACCCGGCCTGCGCTCCCCAGTCGTGACCGATGAGCACCGTACGGTCGTCGGCGCCGTGGCGGGCGGCCACGTCGAGAACGTGCCGGGCGTAGGTGCCGACCCCGATCGGGCGCCCGACAGGCGTGTCGTATCCGGGCAGCCACGGGGCGACGGCGCGGTACCCGTGGTCGACCAGCGCGGGACCAAGGTGACGCCAGGTGAACGGGGTGTCCGGGAAGCCGTGCACCAGGACCGCGAGAGGCTTGGTGGTGTCGTCGATGTCACCGAACGTGACGGATGGAGCCACGGCGACAGCGTATTACATCTAGCCAGCTATATGTAACATCTTTTCTCTTTACAAGGCCGCGCGCTCGTGTAACTCTGTTCGCATGGTCGGCATCGCCCTCGTCCAGCGCGATCTGTCCGCCACCCGTGAGCGCCTGCGCGAATGGTTCGCGCAGCAGGACTCCGGTGACGTTCAGGTGTCGGAGCTGCGCACGGCCAACCGGGCCGCAGGCTGGTCCAGCGAGTCGCTGGTGTTCACGGTCACCGTCGACGGCGCATCGACCGATCACGTGATCCGCATTCCCCCCGGCGGCGGCGGGATCTTCCCGACATACGATCTCGAGGCGCAGGCGCGAACGCAGGAGCTGCTGCACACCCATGGTGTCGCGACGCCATCGCCGCTGCTCTACGAGCCCGACCCGTCCTGGATCGGCTCGAAGTTCCTTGTGATGCCCCGCATTGTCGGCCACACCCCGTCGGACACGTCCTACGCCACCCGCGGCTGGCTTCACGATGCGGGTCGCGCGGTACAGCGGCGCGCCCACGACTCGTTCATCGACACACTTGCGCGGCTGCACCGTGTTCCGGTCGAATCGGCGCCGTGGCTTGCGCGGCCCGGCGGGGTGGGTGTCGCCGCCGAACTGGACTGGTGGCGCGAGTACGTCCGATGGGGCACCGACGACAGCGTGCCCGACGTGATGACCGAAGCGTTCGACTGGCTGACAAGCCGACTCCCCTCTCCCACCACGGATTTGAGCATCTGCTGGGGCGATGCCCGGTTGTCGAATGCCATCTTCGACGACGCCGGTGAACTCATCGGGGCGTTGGACTGGGAACAGGCCTGCATCTGCCCCGCGGAAACCGATATCGCATGGTGGCTGGCCACCCGCAAGCAGATGCTCGAGGTCAACGGGCTGGACCTCGATCCCGAACTCGAGGGGTTCGACAGCCGCGCATCGGTGGTCGGCCGCTACGAGGAGATGCTCGGTCGGCCACTGCACGATCTCGACTGGTACGAGATCTTCGCGATGGTCCGCATGGGCTGCTGCATATTACGGACGCAGGCGCTGTTGCGTGCGACTGGGCAATCGGACCACTTCCTCACCCGCGCACCGGTTCTGCCCGCCTGGACGATGGCCGCGATCCGCGGCTAGCTGCCCGTACGGCGGGCGTAGGCGCGCAAAGCGAACGGCGCGAAGACCGCGGTCAGCAGTAGTGACCAGATGAGGGTGGCCAACACCGGATGGTGCAGCGGAAGTTGCGCGCTCTCCGGGGCCGGTCCGCCGTTGCCCCACAGTTGGCGCATCGACTGCGCGAGCGACGAGACCGGGTTCCATTCGGCGATCACCCGCAACCAGTGCGGCATCGGCTCGGTGGGCACGAAGGTGTTGGCCAGAAACGTGATCGGAAACAGGACGGTGAACATCACCCCGTTGACTGCCTCGACGGTGCGCAGCAGCGATCCGATCAGGATGCCGAACCAGATCATGCCGAAGCCGAAGACCAGGACCAGCGCGAAGGCCAGCACCGCCTCGGCGACGCTGCCGCGGATGCGCCACCCGATCGCCAGGCCCGTCAGCGCCATGACCACCACACCCAGCGACGAGTGGATCAGGCTGGCGATGCTGCGCCCGATGAGCACCGACGACCGCGAGATCGGCAGCGACCGGAACCGGTCGATGATGCCCTTCTCGACGTCGGCGGTGATACCGGATGCCACGACGAACGCCGAGAACACGATGGTTTGCGCCTGGATGCCGGGCAGCAGGAACTCGCGGTAGTTGGTGCCTCCCGGGTTGGGTATCGACGCTCCGAACACGAAAGCGAACAGCAGGACGAACATGATGGGCTGCGCGGTGACGTCGCTCAGCATCTCGGGCATGCGTTTGGTGTGGATCATGTTGCGCTTGACCATGATCCACGACTGTTGGGCGATGTTCGGGGTCCGTAGCGCGACCCGTCGCCTATCGGTCTGCGGTGGTGGCGCGATGGTCTCGATCTTTTCGGTCGTCACGCGTCGACCTCCTCTTCGCTGCGGTGCCCGGTCAGCGAGAGGAACACATCGTCGAGGCTCGGCCGGGACAGTCCGATGTCATCGACCGCGATGTTGCTTTCCCGCAGCCGGCCCGCGACGCGGATCATGTCGTCGAGTCCGTCTGCGGGGGCGGTCAATTCGCGTGCACCGGCGTTGACGAACACCTCGACGCCGCCCCTGGCCAGCAGCGCCTCGGCCGCGCGAAGGTCTTCGGCGTTCGTCACCGTGACGACCAGGCTGGCGTTGCCGGCCTGCTGTTTGAGTTGGAGCGGCGAGCCCTCGGCGATGATGCGTCCCTTGTCGATCACCAGGATGTTGTCGGCGAGTTGGTCGGCCTCCTCGAGGTACTGCGTGGTCAGCAACAGCGTGGTGCCCTGCCGGACCAATTCCCTCAGCGCCTCCCACAATTCGCTGCGACTGCGCGGGTCCAGCCCGGTGGTCGGTTCGTCGAGGAAGAGCACCGGCGGCGACGCGAGCAGGCTGACCGCGAGGTCGAGCCTGCGGCGCATGCCGCCCGAGTACGACTTCACGACGCGGTCGGCGGCGTCGGCGAGGGAGAACTGTTCGAGCAGTTCATCGCCCAACCGTTTCAGGTCTTTTCGACCGATGCCGTAGAGCCCGCCGATCATCCGGATGTTCTCGCGGCCGGTGAGCAGTTCATCGACGGTGGCGACCTGACCGGTCAGGCCCATGTTGCGTCGCACCTGGTCGGGTTCGCGGACGACGTCGTATCCGGCGACGCGCGCGGTGCCACTGGTGGGCGCCGTCAACGTCGTCATCATGCGCACCGTGGTGGTCTTGCCGGCGCCGTTGGGGCCCAGCAGGCCCAGCACGGTGCCGGGCGCGACGGCGAAACTGACATGGTCGACCGCCGGTCCGGCGTCACCGAAGCGCTTCGCAAGATCGATCGCCTCGATGGCGGGTGCGGAAGGCATGACACCGACCGTATCGGCTGTCACCGACGGCTCGTTACCGCGCGAGAGTGCGCAAACCGCTGTCGCGGCGCGGGCGTGTCATGTGCTGACACGCACTCTCGGCGTAGGAGGTTAGGTGACCAGCGAGACCGAGGTGCTGCGGCGCAACTTGCCCGACGGCGTCTTCGGGATGGTGCCCGGCCCGAGCACGACGACGTTGCGTGGCCGCACGTCGACCTCGGCGACCACCTCGTGAGCGACGTGGTGCTCGATGCGGCGCACCTCGGCGGGATCCTGCCAGGAGTTGGACTCGACGGCGACGGCGAACGTCTCCCGCGAATGACCGGCGTCCAATCGCACGGCGACCGCGCACCCCGGGCGGACACCCTCGACGCGGCAGGCGGCGCGTTCGATGTCGGTCGGATAGATGTTGCGGCCGGCCATGATGATGACGTCCTTGACGCGGCCGCACACGACGACGTTGCCCTCCTCGGTGATGTAGCCGAGGTCGCCGGTGTCGTACCAGCCGTGCTCATCCTGTGCCGGGATGAAGCCGCCCATGGTGAGGTAACCGGGCGTCAGCGACTCGCCGCGAAGCTCGATCACGCCGACGCCGCGCGGCGGCATCACGTTGCCCTGTTCGTCGATGACGCGGGCCTCGAGGTCGCGCAGCAGCGGTCCCAAGGAGGCCAGTCGGCGGGTGTTGCCCTTGGTGGCGGGCACGGCGCGGCGCAGGGCGGCCAGCAGGTCGGCGTCGACCTCGTCGACGACCAGACCGGCGCCGCACGGGGAGAACGACACCGCCAGCGTGGTCTCGGCCATGCCGTAGGCGGGCAGGATGGCGTCGGGCTTCAAGCCGAACGGCTTACCCGCGTCCAGCAGGTCCTCGACGTCGGCGGGCTCGACAGGCTCGGCGCCCGACAGCGCGAAGCGCAGCGTCGACAGGTCGAACTCACCCGGCTTGGCCTGGCGGCGCAACCGCTTGGCGAACAGCGCGTAGGCGAAGTTCGGCGCGGCGGTCATCGTGCCCTTGTACTTGTCGATGAGCTTGGCCCACAGCAGGGTGTCGCGCAGGAAGTCCATCGGCGTGACCTTGACCAGCTCGGCGCCGAAGTACATCGGGATGGTGAGGAAGCCGACCATGCCCATGTCGTGGAAGCACGGCAGCCAGCTGACCATGACGTCCTTGTCGACGTCGTATTCGGCGCCGATGAACATGGCCTCGGCGTTGGAGTAGATGTTGCGGTGGGTGATCTGCACCGCCTTGGGCGAACCCGTGGACCCGGACGTCAGCTGCATCAGCGCGAGATCGTCCTCGCCGACGTCGATCGGATCGATCGGTTCGGAAGCCATCAGGTCGGAGATGGTGAGGACCTTGATGCCCTGCTCCTCGAGCACCGGGACCGCGACCAGGAACGGCTCGGAGACGATCACGGCCTTGGCCTCGATCATCCGCACCACGTTCATGGTGTCCTCGGCCCAGACCGCGAGGTCGGTGCGGGGCGTGGGCTGGTGCAGCATCGTCAGGCTGGCGCCGCGCATCCACAGGCCCTGCGCGGTCGGGGCGATCTCCACCGGGAAGCCGGCAAGCACGCCGACCGCGTCGCCGAGGCCGATGCCGGCCTTCTGCAGGCCGCCCGCGATGCAGCGCGCGCGCTCGTGCACCTCGCCCCAGGTGTGGCGAACGGGTTCGTACGGTTCACCGGTGACCATGCCCGTCTTGGCGGTGCGGGCATTGCGGTACATCTTCTCGGTGAATCGGCTCACGACGCCCTCCTCGGTTTCTGGAGCCGCTGCGCCGGCGACATGAGCGTCAGCGCAAATGCCCTTATATCCTCCGCCTGATCAGAGGCGCGTTCGCGAAGGCGCGCACACGAATCGGGAGCGGTTAAGTCTCGAAATGGTGATGCACCGAAGCCTGCGCCATATCCGACGAGGCGCCCGCCGGGGTCTGCGGCGGGAAAGGAAATCGCGTCCGATGCATGACAGCTGATCATCACCGTCGCTCATCTTAGGCAACTCTTAAGTAGCCGCCAAACTCTCGCGATAATTGAGGTCTGAGTCACACCGCCTCGGCGCCGAGCGCGCGGCTGTGTACAGCGTCTCGACGTTCGTGTACACCAGCGAGCGCTCGCGCCGGGAAGGGGTTCACACCGAGGGTGACGGCGTGGGCACCACCCGGGCGCCCTGCACGGGCCCGCTGGCCACCCGGACAGTGCGGCACACGCCGGCGCCCGCCAGCTGCGCGCCGACGTCGACAGCCTGGCCGGCCGACGCGCACAGGAACGCGCAGGTCGGCCCCGATCCCGAGACGATGCCCGCCAACGCCCCGGCCTCGGTGCCCGCGCGCAGCGTGCGGCGCAGACCGGGGTCGAGACTCAGCGCGGCGGGCTGCAGGTCGTTGCCGAGCAGCGGCGCGAGTTGATTGGGGTCGCCGGACGCCAGCGCCGCGAGCACGGGCTCGGGGTCGTCCAGCCTCGGCGGTGCCTCGCGGTCGGGTCCCGCCGAGTCGCGAAGCCGGTCGATCTCAGCGAACACCGCCGGGGTCGACAGCCCGCCCTCGGCGAAGGCCAGCACCCAGTGGAAGGTCGTTCGGGCCAGCACCGTGGCCAGCTCCTCGCCGCGCCCGGTGCCGAGCGCCGTTCCGCCGTGCAGTGCGAACGGCACATCGCTGCCGAGCCGAGCCGCGAGCGCGTGCAGGTCGCGGCGTGGCACCCCCAACTCCCACAGCGTGTTCATCGCGACGAGCACGGCGGCCGCATCGGCACTGCCGCCCGCCATCCCGCCGGCGACCGGAATGGACTTGTCGATCGTGATCGCCACGTCGGGCGCCCGGCCGACGTGCTCGGCCATGAGTTCGGCGGCCTGCCACGCGAGGTTGCGTTCGTCGGCGGGCAGCGATTCGGCCCCTTCGCCGGACATCTCCAGCGACAGCATGTCGGCGTTGCGGACGGTGACCTCGTCGAGCAACGACACGGCGTGGAACACGGTGGTGAGTTCGTGGTAACCGTCGTCGCGGCGGTCACCGACTTCCAGATAGAGGTTGACCTTGCCGGGCACGCGCACGGTGACCGACCCGGTGGGGACCCACTCGGAGGCGGTGTTTCCGTTCCAGCTCGGCACGGCACGACACTATCGAAAGGACAGAGTGGGGGGAGCCGTCTCAGAAGGTGGACGCCGCCGGCCGCATTAGTCTGAGCTCGTGCTGTCCGTCGGCGACCGGTTCGACGACTACGTGGTCGACGAGGCCCTCGGCCGCGGCGGATCCGCGACGGTCTACCGCGTGCACGACGTGGACAACCCGGCGCGAGTGGTCGCGCTCAAGATCCTCGACGAGCACACCCGCGATCGGGCTCATGTCGCCCGGCTGCGGCGGGAGTTCGAGTTCGCCCACCGCCTCGACCACCCCCACATCGTCACCGTCTACCAACGCGGGCCGGGGTGGTTGACGATGGAGTTCGTCGCGGGCGGCGCGGTGCAGCGCCTGCGTACGGTCACCGAACGTCTCACCGCGCTCGGCCAGATCGCCGACGCGCTGGACTACATCCACAACCGCGCGATCGTGCACTGCGATGTCAAACCCGCCAACATCCTCGTCGAACCCGACGGGACGCGCGCCGTGCTCATCGACTTCGGGGTGGCCGTCGAGCTGACCGACGACATCTGCCGACGCCCTACGCAGGTGGAGGCCTCGCTGCCGTATTCGGCACCGGAACTGATCGCCGGGCGGGCGCCGTCGGAGGCGACCGACGAGTACGCGCTGGCCTGCACGGCGGTCGAGCTGATCACCGGATCGCCGCCGTTCCGCGACGATTCCCGCGTCGGGCTGGTCGAGGCACATCTGCATCGCCCGCCGCCGCGGCTCTCACGCGAAATCGACTGGCTGCCACGCGCATTCGACTCGATCGTGGCCAAGGCGCTGGCGAAGACGCCCGCGGACCGTTACCAGTCGTGCCGCGAGTTCATCGCGTTGATCGTTCGCGCGTTGCAGTAAAGGCGTCAGCGGACGCCGATCGACCCCTTGGTCCTCGCCGTGGGCTCGTCGACCTCTTCGGACCGCTGAAGCAGCCGGACGAAGTCGGCGATGGACAAAGTCTCACCGCGACGCGACGGGTCGATGCTGGCGGCGAGCAGACGGCGTGCCGACTCGTTGCCCGAGCCCGCCCATTCCGCGAACGCGTTACGCGCGGTCTTGCGCCGTTGGGCGAACCCGATGTCGATGAGCTCGAACACCTGCTCCCGGAATTTCGCGTCGGTCGGCCACGGCGACGTCTCGTAGCGCTCGATGCCGACCAGACCCGAATACACCCGCGGGATCGGCCAGAACACCGTCGGCGAGACCATTCCGTAGCGCCGCACCTTGCCGAAGAAGCGCACCTTGGCGCTGGGCACGCCGTAGTCCTTGCCGCCCGGTTCGGCCGCGAGCCGCTCGGCCACCTCGGCCTGCACCATCACCATCACGGTCCGGATCGAGGGGAATTCGGCCATCAGGTGCAACAGCGCGGGAACGGCGATGTTGTACGGCAGGTTCGCGACCAGAGCCGTCGGCTCCTCGAGTTCCTCGTGGCGCAACTCGAGGATGTCGCGATTGAGCACGGTGAGCCGGTTGATCTCGCTGTGGGAATGCTCGGCGACCGTGGTCGGCAACTGCCGGGCCAGAACGGGGTCGATCTCGACGGCGGTCACCCGCGCGCCGCGGTCGAGCAGCGCCAGCGTCAGCGAGCCCAGCCCGGGCCCGACCTCGAGCACATGGTCGTGCTTGTGCACACCGGACGACGAGACGATCCGCCGTACGGTGTTGGCGTCATGAACGAAGTTCTGGCCGAACGATTTGCGCGGCCGGAAGTCGATCGCCTTCGCCAGTTGTCGTATCTCGGTCCGCCCGAGTAGTCGAATGGTCAGCGCGCACCAATCCTCCCGCTACAAGTCGGCCACGCGCCCCACCCTTGTCGCGCCCGAGTGACTTCAGCAATCGCTATTTGTTCTTCTCTTGTCGCCAAATCGGCTCTCGCAGCATACCGCAGACCACCGTTGCGCTCCCATGTGTTTTGGTCGAATTGAACGCCGCCGTAATAACCGTTACCGGTGTTGATCGCCCAATTACCACCGGCTTCACACCGGGCAAGGGCGTCCCACGTCGCACCGTTGGACACCGCCGGCACCTCGGTACCGGGCTTGGTGCCCACCCGCACCACGCCCTCGCGGGCGGGGGTCACAACGACATTGGCTACTGGCAGCCTGCCGGTCTCGACACCGTTCAGCTTGGCCACGGCAAAGATCACGTCCTGCGTGCCGGGCATCCCCGGGTCCTCGACGACCTCGCGGCTCTGGTTCAGCTCCGGATCCTCGATGCGCTTGAGGGGTGCCGGCAGCGGCACGCGCTCGGCGATCTTGTCGATCCGATTGCGGGTCACGTCGACGTGCATGCCGTCGGTGACGCGGGCCGACGGTGCGGGAACGACGGTGTCGCGCTGCTCGAGCGGCGCACCCGCCTCCGCGAGCAGCCCCGCGACGTCAGGCGCGGCCAACGTCACCGTGCGGGTCGCTCCGCCGTCGTTGATGTGCACCGTCTTGGCGCTCACCACGGGCAGCGACATGCCTGCCAGCGGGACGCGGCTGCCCCGCGAGGCGGCGGCGGGCGCCTTGTCGGTCATCTCCAGCTGGGCGAGGGCCTCGTCGACCGTGGACGCGGTCGTCCACACCTGCTTGCTGTCCTGTCCGTCCAGCGAGAGCTGCAGCGGGCGGCTGCGGCGCAGCACGATTGTGTCGGCCTGGTGCACCGGCTGATCGGCGGCCGGGAAGAGGTCGTCGCGTTCACCGACGTCGAATCCGTTCTCCTCGACCACGTCGATCACCCGCGACTTCATGGTCGCCACCGTCGTCGACGAGCCGTCGACGGTCAGCGTGACGGTCTTGTGCGCAGCTACCGCGTAGCCGCCCGCGAAGGTCAGGGCGAGCAACGTCGCACCGACCAGCAGACGAAGTAACGGTGAACGCGCCTCGTGAAGCTTTGTGAAAGTGTTCAAAACGTCGTATATCCCCGACTATCGGACGGAGCGCCACATCCTCGTGGCACTTCGCTTTCGGTCACAGCACGGTAACGGAGAGGCCCGCGGTCAGCAACTCGCAAGGCCGTAAGCGCGTTCGGCTGTCGTCGTGGTTTCCCGCGCGACCGCCTCGGCCGGCTTACCGATGATCTCCGCCAGCGCCCGCACAGTGTATGGAAGGCAGTAGGGCTCGTTGGGCGCGCCTCGGTACGGGTGGGGTGTGAGGAACGGCGCGTCGGTCTCGACGAGCATTTGCCCGGCGGGAATGAGCGTGGCGGCTTCCTGCAGCGCTTTGGCGTTCTTGAAGCTGACGGTGCCCGACAGACTCAGTAGCCAGCCCCGGTCGATGCAGCGACGCGCCATCTCCGGCCCGGAGGAGAAGCAGTGGAAGATCACGGTGTCGGGGGCGCCCTCGGCGGCCAGGACGTCGAGAATCTGCTCGTCGGCCTCCCGGTTGTGGATCATCAGCGGTTTACCGGTGCGCTTGGCGAGGTCGATGTGCCACGCGAAGGCCTCTCGCTGGGTGGCGAGTTCCGCGCAGCCCTCCAACTTCCCGGGCCAGTACAGGTCCAGGCCGGTCTCACCGACCGCCACGACGCGCGGGTGTTCGGCCAGCCGCTCGATGACCGCCTTGGCGTCCTCGGTCAGGGCGTCGGCCCGCGTCGGGTGCAGCGCGACGGCGGCGTAGACGCGTTCGTCGGCGTCGGCGGCCTCGGTGACCCATCGCGCGGAATCCAGATCGTCGGCGATGGTGACGACGGCCCGCACGCCCACCGCCGCGGCGCGGTCGACGATCGCCCGGACACTCGCCGCGTCCGACGCACCGCACGCATCGAGATGGGTGTGTGCGTCGATCAGCGGACCCAGCGGAGCCGGGGCAGGAGGCTGCTCCCTTCTGCCTGGACGCTTCTCGCTCACCGCCACACCATAAGCTTCAGTTCAAATGAGCGAGCCCTTCTACATCACCACCGCGATCGCCTACCCGAACGGCGATCCGCACGTCGGACACGCCTACGAGTACATCGCGACCGACGCGATCGCCCGGTTCAAGCGACTGGACGGGTTCGATGTGCGGTACCTGACCGGGACCGACGTGCACGGCCTGAAGATGGCCGAGGCGGCGAAGGCGATCGGTATTCCCACCGCCGAGCTGGCGCGGCAGAACTCCGACGTGTTCCAGCGGCTGCAGGAAAAGCTCAACATCTCCTTCGACCGGTTCATCCGCACGTCGGATGCCGACCACTACGAGGCCTCGAAGGAGATCTGGCGCCGGATGAACGACGCCGGCGACATCTACCTCGACTCGTACAAGGGGTGGTACTCGGTTCGCGACGAACGGTTCTTCACCGACGCCGAGACCAGCGTCGGCGCCGACGGCATCCGGGTGGCGGTGGAGACCGGCGCGCCGGTGACGTGGACCGAGGAGCAGACCTACTTCTTCCGGCTGTCGGCCTACGCGGACCGACTGCTCGAGCACTACCGCGCGCATCCGGAGTTCATCGAGCCCGAAGTGCGGCGCAACGAGGTCGTCAGTTTCGTCTCGGGTGGGCTGAGAGATCTGTCGATCTCGCGCACGACGTTCGACTGGGGCGTGCCGGTGCCCGACCATCCCGACCACGTCATGTACGTGTGGGTGGACGCGCTGACCAATTACCTGACCGGCGTGGGCTTTCCGGACACGTCCTCGGAGGCCTTCCGGCGCTACTGGCCCGCCGACCTGCACATGATCGGCAAGGACATCATCCGGTTCCACACCGTCTACTGGCCCGCCTTCCTGATGTCGGCGGGAATCGAGTTGCCGCGCAAGGTGTTTGCGCACGGCTTCGTGCTCAATCGCGGCGAGAAGATGAGCAAGTCGGTGGGCAACATCATCGACCCGGTGAACCTCGTCGACACGTTCGGACTCGACCAGGTGCGCTATTTCTTCCTGCGCGAGGTGCCGTTCGGCCAGGACGGTAGTTACAGCGAAGAGGCGATCATCGGGCGCATCAACGCCGATCTGGCCAACGAGTTGGGCAATCTGGCGCAGCGCTCGCTGTCGATGGTGGCCAAGAACCTCGACGGAATCGTCCCTGATCCAGGGGATTTCACCGACGACGACACCGCGTTGCTCGAATCGGCCGACGCCTTGCCGGACCGGGTGCGCGGCCACTACGACGCGATCGCCATGCACCTGGCCCTGGAGGCCATCTGGTCGGTGCTGGGGGCGGCGAACCGGTACTTCTCGGCCCAGGAGCCGTGGGTGCTGCGCAAGTCGGAGTCCGCGGACGACCAGCGGCGGTTCGGCACGGTGCTGTACACGACGCTCGAGGTCGTGCGGATCGCCGCGCTGCTGGCCCAACCGGTCATGCCGGACTCATCGGCTAAGCTGCTCGACTTGCTCGGGCAGGACCCCGACGAACGAACCTTCGCCGCCGTCAGCACCCGGCTGAAGCCAGGCACCGCCCTACCGGCACCGACCGGTGTGTTCCCCCGCTACCAGGCTGAGTGATCGAGAAGTGAACGGACTACACGAAAAACTGCACGACCTCTACGAGGAGGTCGCACGACGCAACGCAGGCGAGACCGAGTTCCATCAATCCGTCTACGAAGTGCTCAACAGCCTCGGCCCGGTGGTCGAGAAGCACCCCGAGTACGTCGACTCGGAGGTGATCCGGCGGCTGTGTGAGCCCGAACGCCAGATCATCTTCCGGGTGCCCTGGGTCGACGACCGCGGCACCGTTCAGATCAACCGCGGCTTCCGCGTCGAGTTCAACTCGGCCCTCGGACCGTTCAAGGGCGGCCTGCGTTTCCATCCGTCGGTCTACCTCGGGATCGTCAAATTCCTCGGTTTCGAACAGATCTTCAAGAACTCGTTGACCGGCATGCCGATCGGCGGCGGCAAGGGTGGCGCCGACTTCGACCCCAAGGGCCGCTCCGACAACGAGGTCATGCGGTTCTGTCAGTCGTTCATGACCGAGCTGTACCGCCACCTGGGTGAGTACACCGACGTCCCCGCGGGCGACGCCGGCGTCGGCATGCGCGAAATCGGTTACCTCTTCGGGCAGTACAAGCGGATCACCAACCGATACGAGTCCGGCACGCTCACCGGCAAGGGGCTGACCTGGGGTGGTTCGCAGGTGCGCACCGAGGCCACGGGCTACGGGACGGTCTTCTTCGTCAACGAAATCCTGCGGGCCAACAACGACACCTTCGAGGGCAAGCGCACCATCGTCTCCGGGTCGGGCAACGTCGCGATCTACGCGATCGAGAAGATCCAGGAACTCGGCGGCACCGTGGTCGCATGTTCGGACTCGAGTGGATACGTCGTCGACGAGAAGGGCATCGACCTCGACGTCCTCAAGGAACTCAAAGAGGTTCGCCGCGGACGGATCGACGACTACGTCGAGATGCGCGGTGGCACAGCAGAATTCGTTGCGGATCGCAACGTGTGGAACGTACCGTGCGACATCGCGCTGCCGTGCGCCACGCAGAACGAGGTCAACGGCGACGAGGCGCTGGCGCTGATCGAGAACGGGTGCCGCATCGTGGCCGAAGGCGCGAACATGCCGTGCTCCCCCACCGCGGTCAAACATTTCGCGTCGGCCGGTGTGACGTTCGCACCGGGTAAGGCCGCCAACGCGGGCGGTGTCGCGACGAGCGCGCTGGAGATGCAGCAGAACGCCTCGCGCGACTCGTGGACGTTCGCCGAAACGGAAATGCGGCTCGAGCAGATCATGCGGCGCATCCACAACCGCTGCCTGGTGACGGCCGACGAGTACGGCCGCCCCGGCAATTACGTGGCCGGGGCGAACATCGCAGGCTTCATCCGGGTGGCCGACGCGATGCTGGCGTTGGGTTTGGTCTGATTCGGGTGTGACGCGCGTCACAATCTGTCACGGCCCGCCGCCGGGCGGTGTCTAAAGGGCATGACTGATTTCACCGCACGCACACACAAGGTCGACATCCCCCGCGACACCAGAGTCGTCGTCATCGGCGGCGGCTACTCCGGAGTCCTGGCGGCCAACCGCCTGCGCCAGCGCAGCGACGTCGACGTCACCGTGGTCAACCCCCGGCCGAAGTTCGTCGAGCGGATCCGGTTGCACCAGATGGTTGCCGCCGGCTACGACGCCGGTGTCGACTACGGCACGCTCCTCGGCGACGGTATCCGGTTGGTGGTCGACACAGCGGTCCGCATCGATGCCGCGGCGCGAACAGTGGTTCTGGAGTCCGGTCGCGAACTCGACTACGACTACATCATTTACGCCGTCGGCAGTACCGGGACGGTGCCGACGAACATCCCCGGAGCTGCCGAATTCGCCTATCCGATCGCCGAATTCGAGCAGGCCCAGCGGCTGCGCTCGGCACTGGAACAGCTGCATCCCGCGGCCCCGGTGACCGTCGTGGGCGCCGGCCTGACGGGCATCGAGACCGCTTCGGAACTCGCCGAACAGGGCCGCAACGTGACGCTGGTCTGCGGCGGGCGTCTGGGTCCGTCGCTGTCGGATCCCGGCCGACGCTCCACCGCCAAGGCACTGGCCAGGCTCGGCGTGACGGTGATGGAACACGACATGGTCACCGAGGTACGAGCCGACGCGGTCGTCTTCGCCGACGGCGCGGTACGACCGACCGCCCTCACCATCTGGACCGCAGGGTTCGGCGTGCCGGAGTTGGCGACCGCGAGCGGCCTGCGCACCGACGAGATGGGCCGCCTCATCACCGACGAGACGCTGACCAGCGTGGACGATGAGCGTATCGTCGCCGTCGGTGACTGTGCGGCCCCGTCGAACGAACCGCTGCGGATGTGCTGTGCCACCGCGACG
Source organism: Mycolicibacterium malmesburyense (assembly GCF_001050015.1). The sequence continues at coordinate 89,254 of NZ_CVTB01000258.1, read as the reverse complement.
CAGCTCGCACCGCAGGCGGCGAACACCGTGCTGAGCCGCATCGCGGGCACCGCCCCGGCCGACTTCGAATTCGCTTATGCCGGATCGTGCATCAGCCTGGGACGCCGGAGCGCGACCGTGCAGTTCACCCGCAAGGACGACACCCCGGTGAACGTCTACTTCGCGGGCCGGGCGGTCGCGAGATTCAAAGAGGCGGTGTGCAAGGGCACGCTGTGGGCGATGCGGCGCTCGGCCCGCAAGCCGGAGTGGGCGTTCTGGCTCAAGGGTGGCCCGCGGCCCGTACAGCCGGCACACGCGTCGAAGGCGGTCACGCGAACGTGACCACCACACCGGGCGACCATGCCGAGCGGTTCACCGTCCTGCGGCCGCTGTTGTTCACCATCGCCTACGAGATTCTTGGCAGCGCAACGGAATCCGACGATGTGCTGCAGGACAGCTATCTCCGCTGGGCCGATGTCGACCTCGACACCGTGCGCGACACCAAGTCGTACCTGGCCCAGCTGGTGACCCGGGAGGCGCTCAACGCCCTGCGCGCCAGGTCGCGTCGGCGCGAGGAGTACGTCGGCCCGTGGTTGCCGGAACCGCTGCTGCTCGAGTCGCGCGACGCGTCGTCCGATGTCGTGCTGGCCGAGTCGGTGTCGATGGCGATGTTGGTGCTGCTGGAGACTCTGACGCCCGACGAACGCGCGGTGTTCGTGCTGCGCGAGGTGTTCGGGTTCGACTACGACGAGATCGCGGGCGCGGTGGACAGATCCGCGTCGACCGTGCGCCAGATGGCGCACCGCGCCCGCGAACACGTCCACGCGCGGCGCAACCGTTTCGGACCGGTGGACGAACGGCGGACCGAGCAGATCACCGAACAGTTCCTGGCCGCGGCGGCCACCGGTGACGTCGAGGGGTTGATGGCGCTGCTGTCCCCCGGCGTCACCTGGACCGCGGACCACGGCGGCAAGGCCACCGCCATCCGCAGGCCCGTTGTCGGCGCTCGCCGGGTGGCCGCGCTCATGGCGCGGCTGTTCCAGGTGGCCAAGGAGACACCGGAGATGCGCATCGAGACGGCGATCTACAACAGCGCACCTGCCGTCGTCGTCTACACCGGCGATCACCTGGAAGGTCTCTTCGTCTTCGAGGTCATCGACGACAAGATCACGAACCTGTACGCCATGCGCAATCCGGACAAGCTCGCGGGCATCACGACCCCTCGCAGCATTGCTCGCGAGTGACCTCTGCCACATTCGGGCTCGGAGATGTCACACTGCCCAGATGCCCGGTGTCTCGAGGTCAGACCGGCTCAGCACCGAACCGCCACCCCGGCGGCCGCGGCGGGCCGGATGACCCGAGGAGATCGAAATGACCGAAATGACCAACAACGTCGTTGTGATCGGCGGCGGTTACGCCGGGGTCATGGCCGCGAACCGGCTCGCCCCGCACGCCCGCGTGACTTTGGTGAACCCCCGCGCCGAATTCGTCGAGCGGATCCGGTTGCACCAACTGGTTGCGGGTAACGACGACGCCGTCGCCGAATACTCCGCCGTGTTGTCGGGAGCCGTGCGGCTCGTGGTCGACGGGGCTGCGCGGATCGACGTCGCGGCCCGCACCGTCACGCTGACGTCCGGCGCGTCCTTGCCGTACGACTACCTGGTGTACGCCGTCGGCAGCACCGGTGCTGTCCCGGCGGCGGTACCGGGAGCGGCCGAATTCGCCTATCCCCTCAGTGAATTGGAGCAGGCGCAGCGGCTGACCGCCCGGATGGCCGACGTTCCGCTGTCGGCGCCGGTGGTCGTGGTCGGCGGCGGGTTGACCGGCATCGAGGCCGCGGCCGAGTTCGTCGAGATCGGCCGCCCGGTCACGATGGTGACCGACGTGCTCGGTCCGTCCCTGGCGGCCAGCGGGCGCCGGTCGATCGCCAAGCGGTTGGCCAAGTTGCACGTCGCCGTGATCGAGGGCGCCACCGTCGCCGAAGTCCGCGCCGACCGGGTGGTGTTGGCCGACGGCCGCGAGGTGCCGAGCGCGGTGACGGTGTGGACCGCCGGCTTCGGCGTGCCGGGCCTAGCCGCCGCCAGCGGGCTCACCACCGACGCGATGGGCCGGCTTCTCAGCGACGAGACGCTGACCAGCGTCGACGATGTGCGCATCGTGGGCGCCGGGGATGCGGCGTCACCGTCGAGCGTGCCGTGGCGCATGAGCTGCCAGGCCGCCCTGCCGCTGGGCGCGCAGGCCGCGAACACGGTGCTGGCCCGAATGGCCGGCGAGGACCCCGCGGCCGTGAACCACGCGATGGCCGGGCAGTGCATCAGCCTGGGCCGCAAGGCAGGCACGTTCCAGTTCGCCGACGTCGACGACACGCCGCGCCGCTGGTACATCGGCGGTCGCACCGGTGCGCTGGTCAAGGAGCAGGTGTGCCGCTACACGCTGAAGTGGATTCGCGGCGAGGCCGACAAGCCGGGCTCCTACACCTGGAAGGTGAACCCGCACCGGCAGCACGCGGTGGCGACGCAGAGCGCAGAGCCGGCGATCCCATGAGCGGCCCGGGTGACGAACACACCGAACGGTTCACGGTGCTGCGGCCGCTGCTGTTCACGATCGCGTACGAGATCCTCGGCAGCGCAACGGAAGCCGACGACGTGTTGCAGGAGAGCTACCTGCGCTGGGCCGAGGTGGACCTGGCGAGGGTGCGGGACACCAAGGCCTACCTCGCCCAGCTCGTCACCCGTCAGTCACTCAACGCGCTGCGGGCGCAGTCGCGCAGGCGCGAGGAGTACGTCGGCCCGTGGCTGCCCGAGCCGCTGCTCCTCGACACCCGCGATCCGTCCTCCGATGTCGTTCTCGCGGAGTCGGTTTCGATGGCGATGCTCGTCGTGCTGGAAACCTTGACCCCTGACGAGCGCGCGGTGTTCGTGCTGCACGAGGTGTTCGGCTTCAGCCACGACGAGATCGCCGAGGCCGTCGGCAAGTCGGCGGCCGCGGTGCGCCAGATGGCCCACCGGGCGCGCGAACACGTGCACTCGCGCCGCAAGCGGTTCGAGCCCGTCGACCCGAAGGTGTCGACGGAGATCACGCAGCGGTTTTTTGCGGCGGCGGCCACCGGTGACGTCGACGCGCTGCTCGAGATGCTGACCGACGACGTGCAATGGACTGCGGACAGCGACGGCAAGGTCACCGCGGCCCGGCGGCCGGTCGTCGGCGCCGATAAGGTCGCCAAGGTCCTCGTGGGACTGGTCCGGGTCGCGGGCGAGGCCGGTCGGGTGGAGCAGGCGATGTACAACAACGCGCCCGCGCTCAAGCTCTACCTGGGCGACCACTTCGAGGGACTCATCACGCTCGAGATCACCGAGGGCCGGATTTCGCACTTTTACGTGATGCGTAATCCGGACAAGCTGGCCGGGGTGGAGATCCCGCGAGAAGTCGCGCGCAGTATCTGACAAGCTGAGTCGGTGCGGATCGACCTGCTCGGCGACCTCGGCAGCGCCCCAGCGGTTCTGCGCGCCGTCGGATACGCCGCGACCGAACGCGGGCTGGCACCGCCGGCGGCGTTGATCGGCGACTGGTTCGGCTCGGGTGCGGTCATCGCGCCGTCCGTCGACATCGTTCCAGTTGACTGTTCGCGGGTGTTCGATGTCCCCGTCGGATCGGGCCGCGGGGATGCGGTCGGGGGCGGCTGGTTCGGCTACCTGTCGTATCCGGACGCGGCGGCCGACGGTTGCGGACCGCGGATTCCGCAGGCTACCGGCGGCTGGTCCGACTGCGTGCTGCGCCAGGACGGTGACGGCCAGTGGTGGTTCGAAAGTTTGTCCGACGCAACGATTCCGGAGTGGGTGGCCGAGGCGCTGCGAGTGCCGGTCGAGGCGCGGCCATTTCGCGTCGAGTGGGGTGAGGCCGATCGCGATGCGCACCGCCGCGGCATGCTGGAGTGCCTGGAAGCGATCGCCGCCGGGGAGGTCTATCAGGCGTGTGTGTGCACGCAGTTCCGCGGGCGACTCGACGGGTCGACGCTCGACTTCTTCGCCGACGCCGTGCAGCGAACCGCGCCGGCGCGCGCGGCGTACGTCGCCGGAGGGTGGGGCGCGGTGGCGTCGTTGTCACCGGAACTGTTCCTGCGCAGGCGCGGTGAGCACATCGCGTCGAGTCCGATCAAGGGCACGCTGCCGCGTTCGGCCGACCCTGCCGCGCTGCGCTGCTCGGTCAAGGACGTCGCCGAGAACATCATGATCGTGGACCTGGTGCGCAACGACCTGGGCCGGGTGGCCGATGTCGGGACGGTGACGGTGCCCGAGTTGTTGGTCGTACAACCGGCGCCGGGAGTGTGGCATCTGGTGTCGACGGTGGCCGCGCGGGTTGGGGTCGACGTGCCGATGTCCGCGGTGCTGGATGCGACGTTTCCGCCGGCGTCGGTGACGGGGACGCCGAAGGCGCGGGCGCGTCAACTGCTCGCGGAATGGGAACCGGTTCGACGCGGAGTATATTGCGGCACAGTGGGTTTGGCGTCGCCGACCGCGGGAAGCGAGTTGAATGTGGCGATCCGGACGGTGGAATTCGACGCGTCGGGCAATGCGGTCCTCGGAGTCGGCGGCGGTATCACCGCCGACTCCGATCCGGACCGCGAGTGGGAGGAGTGCCTGCACAAGGCGGCACCGATCCTGCAATCGCTGACGACGGCCGCCCAGCTGTGATAGTCAGGGCGGCTATGGACCTTCCTGCCCTGACGACCTTCGCTCCGGACGCGCCGATCCTGATGGTGAACCTCCTGAAGTTCAAGGAGCCCGACGGACTCGAGAGCTACCTGAAGTACGGTGCCGGCGTCGCGCCGCTGCTCGAGAAGGCCGGCGCCACCGTGCGCTACGGCGGCGAACTTCCCGCCTATGTCATCGGTGACGAGGCCAAGCCGTGGTGGGACGTGATCCTCGTCGTGGAGTATCCGACGCCTGCGGCGTTCCTGGAGATGGTCAGCAGCGAGGAATACGCGAAGGTGCACGTCCACCGCGAAGAGGCGTTGGAGCGGGCCGAGCTGATCGCGACGGCGCGCTGGTCGATCACCGGCTGACCCTCACTGCCGGGACCGCAGCACCGCGTCGTAGAGCTCGCGCCGAGACGGCGAACCCGGATTCGCCGCGACCACGTCGGCGCAGGCGTCCTTGACCCGCGCGCCGTCGTCGACCAGCTTGTGGACGGCGGCCACCAGCGTCTCAAGGTCCGCCCTGGGCACGGCGCCGGCCAGCACGACGGTGATCTCGCCGAGCACCCCGTCGGCGGCCCAGTCGGCGAGCTCGCCGAGTCGACCCCGGACGATCTCTTCGTGGGTCTTGGTCAGCTCCCGGCAGACCACCGCGCGACGCTCGGGCCCGAGCACGTCGACCGCGTCGGCGAGCGTGTCCGCCAGCCGGCGTGGCGACTCGAAGAACACGCAGGTCCGCTGCTCGGCCGCCAGCGTGGCCAGCCACGTCTTGCGTGCGGCCTGCTTGCGCGGCGCGAACCCCTCGAAGCAGAACCTCTCGGCCGGTAGCCCCGACACCGCGAGCGCCGTCGTCACCGCCGACGGCCCGGGCAGACACGCGACGGAAAGGTCGGCGTCGATGCACGCCGTCACCAACCGATAGCCGGGGTCGCTGATCAGGGGCATGCCGGCGTCGCTGACCAGCAGCACCGTCGCGCCCCCGCGAATCGCGTCGACCAGGCCCGCCACCCGGGACGCCTCGTTCTGGTCATAGAGGCTCACCACCTTCGCCGTCGGCTTGACCTCGAGGTTCTGGGCCAGCGTACGCACGCGGCGGGTGTCTTCGGCGGCGATGACGTCGGCGTTCTTCAGGGCGGCGACCAGCCGCGCTGAGGCGTCCGAGGGCTGGCCCAGCGGCGTGGCAGCGATGAGCAGTCGGCCGTGGCTCATGCCGGACAGCCTACGATCGCACTCGTGACCGCCCCCGCCACCAAAGCGCCGCGCGCGGTCCCGGTCATCAGCCCAGCACCGCAGGTGCCCGCCGCCGACTTCGGTCCGGTCGACCGGTTCCAGGGCTGGGTGATGACCGCCGTCATCGCCGCACTGGCCGCGGCGACGCGATTCCTCAACCTCGGCTCGCCCACCGACGCGGGCACGCCGATCTTCGACGAGAAGCATTACGCGCCGCAGGCCTGGCAGATGTTGCACAACCACGGCGTCGAGGACAACCCGGGCTACGGCCTGGTGGTGCACCCGCCGGTCGGCAAGCAGCTGATCGCGATCGGCGAGGCGCTGTTCGGCTACACCGGGCTCGGTTGGCGGTTCTCCGGAGCCGTGTGCGGCGTCATCGTGGTGGTATTGGTCGCACGCATCACGCGGCGCATCAGCCGCTCGACGATGGTCGGCGGCATCGCGGGCCTGCTGGTGACCGCAGACGGGGTCAGCTTCGTCGCTTCGCGCACCGCGCTGCTCGACGGGTTCCTGGTGACGTTCGTGGTGGCCGCGTTCGGCTGCCTGATCGTCGACCGGGACCAGGTACGCGAGCGCATGCACATCGCGCTGATCGAGGGCCGCATCGGCGAGACGCTGTGGGGGCCGAGGCTCGGCTTTCGATGGTGGCGGTTCGGCGCCGGTGTGCTGCTCGGGTTGGCTTGCGCGACAAAGTGGTCGGGGGTGTACTTCATCGCGTTTTTCGGCGTGATGACGATGGTGTTCGACATCCTCGCGCGGCGGCAGTACCGCGTTCCGCGACCGTGGCTCGGCGCCTTCCGTCGCGACCTGGGCCCGTCGCTGTACGCGCTGGTGCTCATCCCGTTCGGGGTGTACCTGGCGTCGTACACACCGTGGTTCGCCTCCGAGACTGCGATCAACCGCCACGAGGTGGGGCAGTCGATCGGCCCGGACAGCGTGTTGCCGATCCCGGACGCGTTGCGCTCGCTGTGGCATTACACCTACGCCGCGTACAGGTTTCACTCCGGGCTGACCAACGCCGACGGCAACCATCACCCGTGGGAGTCCAAGCCGTGGACGTGGCCGATGTCGCTGCGCCCGGTGCTCTACGCCATCGACAATCAGGACGTGCCCGGATGTGGCGCGCAGTCGTGCGTCAAGGCGGTCATGCTGGTCGGCACGCCCGCGATGTGGTTTCTCGCGGTGCCGATCCTGGGGTGGGCGTTGTGGCGCGCATTCATCAAGCGCGACTGGCGATATGGCGTCGCGCTGGTGGGCTACAGTGCGGGCTTTCTGCCGTGGTTCGCCGACATCGATCGGCAGATGTACTTCTTCTACGCCGCGACGATGGCGCCGTTCCTCGTGATGATGATCGCGTTGATCCTCGGCGACATCTTGCACAAGCCGAATCAGAACGCTGAGCGCCGAACTCTCGGGCTGATCGCGGTGAGCTGTTATGTCGCGTTGGTGCTGACGAACTTCGCGTGGATGTACCCGATCCTCACCGGCATCCCGATATCGCACACGACGTGGAACATGCAGATCTGGCTGCCGTCCTGGCGGTAATCTGCTCGGCTTAGCGGGGCCTGGCGGGGCCTGAGCTGCCAGGCACTCGTTCTTGCACTGAGGGTCGTGGGTCGAACTCATCCACAGCCATAGCCGCAAAGTCGCCGTTCAGGTGCCATCTTTGTCGGCGATCGTCGCCAGCATCCCGGGTATGGATCAGCCATTCATCGGCAGTGCGGCGGTGGCCGCCGGTGCGCTCACACGGGCGAATCTCAGATGGAACTATCGGGCGATCTTCCCTGGGGTTTACCACTCGAAGCTCGTCGTCCCGACGCTCGAACAGCGCATTCTTGGCGCCTGGCTGTGGTCGGGGCGACGTGGCGTCATCACGGGCCGCGCCGCCGCAGCGATGCACGGAGCCTTATGGGTCGATGCGACAACACCCGTCGAGATGCTCTGGGCAAGCGGCCGCCCGCCCCGCGGAATAGTTGTCCGCAATGAACGAATCGACGCCGATGACGTGCAGCTGATCAACGGTATGCCGGTCGCCACACCGGCGCGCACTGCATTCGACGTCGCTCGGCATTTGCCACGCGACCTCGCGGTGCGCCATCTGGATGCGCTGACACGAGCCACGCGTGTGACCGCAGCCGAAGTCCTCGAGTTGGGCGATCGGTATCCGCGTGCGCGCGGATTGCCACGAGCTCGCATGGCGCTCCCATTGATGGACGGTGGCGCACAGTCGCCACAAGAGACACGGATACGGCTCATCCTCATCGACGACGGGCTACCGCCGCCGCGAACTCAGATTGCAGTCACCGATGGTGCAAATGAAGCGTTCATCGATCTGGGCTACGACGAGCCCAAGGTCGGCTTCGACTACGAGGGTCGGCACCATAGCGAGAATCGCGGTCAGTACATCCACGACATCGGTCGCGCAGAGCTGCTCGAGCGACAAGGGTGGATCGACCTGCGAATAGTTGCGGAGCACAGCAGGCGATACATCCTGCACCGCGCATACGAAGCGTTCGCCCGCCGCGGTTGGTCACCGCGAAAATTGCGCTGAGGGTCGTGATTTCGATCGAAGAGCAGCCCTCACTGCAAGAACGAGCGACCCGCTATTTCGGCGGCACACGACCGTTACAGCGGGTCGCGGCCCGCCGGGCACGACATACACCGCGGGCCGCCGCGTCCGGTGCCCAGTTCGGACGCCCGGATCGGCAGCACCTCGATACCCGCGTCCGCCAACCTGGCATTGGTTTCGACGTTGCGTTCGTATGCGACCACCACACCCGGCGCCAAGGCGAGCGTGTTGTTGCCGTCGTCCCACTGCTCGCGCTCCGCCGTCACCGGATCCAGCCCGGTCGCGATGACACGCAACCGATCGATGCCCATCGCCTTCGCGGCGGCCTCGACGAACGGCACCTCATCGTCGATGCGCACTCCGCCGTTACCGTCGCGATGAATCGTGTACGCGGACAACGAGTCCACGATTGGCGGGTACATCACCACCGCGTCGACGTCGACCATCGTGCAGACGGTGTCGAGATGCATCTGCGCGCGCGACTGCTCGATCGGCACCGCGAGGACGGTATGGGCCAGGTCGTCGTCGAACAGGCTGCGGGCCAACGCCTCCGCTCCCGCAGGCGTCGTCCGCTCCCCCACCCCGACCGCCACGACACCCGGCGCGAGCAGCAGCACGTCTCCGCCTTCGACGGGCGCGGACCGCGACTCGTACGCTCGCCGGACGCCGAGAAATCGAGGGTGATGCGCGTAAATCACGTCGGTCAACGATGTTTCGCGTACCCGTGCCGGCAACGCCAACGACGTGATCGCCACCCTCGGGCCGATCCAGAACGACGAGTCACGCGTGAACAACAGGTTCGGCAGCGGATCGATGACGAAGTCGCCGCCGTGGTGCATCCGCCGCACCAGCGACAGTTCCTCACCGGTGAGTGGCAGCTCGTTGAACGTCATCCCCGCCATCAGCACATGCGCCAACGGCGCCGGCTCGAGCGAGCGTAGATATGCCGAAAGTTCCTGCGCCAGAGGCAAACCGAGTCGCCGCGGGTCGACCGCCGCTGCGATCCCGTGCATGCGGGCAGCGCCGCTGTGCGACAGCGCCTCGGTCAACAGGTCGGCAAGCAGCATCACCTCGACTCCGCGCTCGACCAGCAACGCGGCGAAGGCGTCGTGCTCCTCCTGCGCCCGTGCCACCCATGGCAGGCCGTCGAACAACAGCGCATCGTTGTTGCGCGGCGTCAATCGCTGCAGCTCGGCCCCGGGCCGGTGCAGGATGACCGCAGTCAGCCGACCCACCTCGGAGTCGCAGCCCAACGTCACATCTAGCACCGTAACCCGCAACCCCACCTCAACTATGGTTGATGTATGGAGTTGATTCACGAGCTGACTCCCGGCGAGATGTCCATCCGCAGCGGCGTGGCGGTTTCGGCGTTGCACTTCTACGAGCGCGAGGGCCTCATCCAGAGCAGACGCACCTCGGGCAATCAGCGCCGCTACGCACGAGAGACGTTGCGCCGTGTCGCGTTCATCCGGATGTCGCAGCGGCTCGGAATCCCGTTGTCGCGCATCCGCGAAGCGCTCGCCACCCTCCCGACCGACAGGGTCCCGACGAGCAAGGATTGGGCAAGGCTCTCTGCGGGTTGGCGGCAGGACCTCGACGACCGCATCCTGCACCTGCAGCGACTGCGCGACAACCTGACGGGCTGCATCGGTTGCGGTTGCCTGAGCCTCAAGACCTGCGCCCTGACCAACCCCGGCGACGTCCTCGCCGAACAAGGACCCGGCGCCGTACGACTGTGACGGATCGAACGCTTGTGCGATAGAATCGCGGCCATGGAGCTGGCGCTGCAGAGCTCGCTGTTCGAGCACGCCGAACGCCGCCATCTCGGCAACGGGGCCTGGATCGACTTTCGATCCGGGTGGTTGGACGATGCCGACGCGCTGTTCAGGGAACTGGCCGAGGGCGTCCCGTGGCGTGCGGAGCGCCGACCGATGTACGACCGCGTCGTCGATGTCCCCCGTCTCGTCAGCTTTCACAACCTGGTCGACGACCCGCCGCCACATCCGCGCCTCAAGCAACTCCGCCGTCGCCTCAACGACGCCTACGCGGGCGAACTCGGCGAACCGTTCACCACCGCGGGGCTGTGCCTGTACCGCGACGGCAACGACAGCGTCGCCTGGCACGGCGACACCGTCGGTCGCAGCAGCACCGAAGACACCATGGTCGCGATCGTCGGACTCGGCGCCACACGAACCTTCGCGTTGCGGCCTCGCGGTGGCGGAAAGTCGCTACGCCTGCAGCACGCACACGGCGACCTGCTCGTGATGGGTGGCTCGTGTCAGCGCACATGGGAACACGCCATTCCCAAGACCTCGCGGCCCGTCGGCGCGCGGATCAGCATCCAGTTCCGTCCACACGACGTGCGTTAAGCCCGGACGGCGTTCACCGCCTCGACCAGCAGGTCCCGCGCACGCTGTGTATCGACCTTGGCGACGGGTTTGTCGGGCAGCACCAACGGGTTCGCGGTGACGATCACCAGAAACGGCCCGAAGCTGGCGAGGTAGTTGTACAGCTCGCCGGTGCGGGGCTTGCCGTCGACCATCGTCTGGACCACGCGATGGGTGCCCAATGTCTGCGCGCCCTCGATCTGCGGCGCCTCGACGACCTCGACCAGCCCGCGCATCGCGCCGCCCGCGAACCCGACCTTGCGGCAGTTCTCGGCGGGCGCGTTGACCGACGCGGTCTCCGACGTCTCGACGGCGATGGTGATGAACCGGTTGCCCTCGCCCTCGGCCGTCGTCGCCGCCATGTTGCCCTTGGCCCCTGCCGGCACCATCTGCTGATTGGCGAACGACGCACAGTCGGCCGGCTCGAACTTCACCCCCTTGGGCAGTTCCTGGCGTGCCAGCAATCGCGGGTCAATCCCGGACGGTCCGACGTCGGTGACCTTGAAATCAGGTCCGAAGCTCGTCCGGATGTCCTTGACCCGAGCGATGTCGGCGTCCGAAAGATCATCTCCCGAGGGGCCGGCCGCACACGCGGTCAACGCGGCAGCACACGCCACAGCGACCACGACCCTCTTCGACATCGCCGCACAATGTACCGGCCGACCGCCGCTCAACCACGTAACGCCGACACCGTTTCGGATACGAGATCGGCGGCGAATTTCGAGTCGAGTTGCGGGTTCGGGGATCCGGGATCGGTGACGACGGTGACGAACACGACGTGGTCATCGACGTAGGCGGTGACCGTTTCGGCGTGCGACAGCGTTTCGGTGCCGCCTTCGACGACGGTTCTGCTCGACGTCGCCATCGCGACCGTCGACGCGCCGTCGATGGCCGGGGCGGGGCCGAGCGTGACGCTTCCGGTGGTGCGCCCGCCCTCAACCGCCCATTGCCCACACTCGTCCACCACCCCGGGGTCGACGTCGCCAGGCGCCTTCGCGACGACGGCGTAGACGATGCCACCCGGGCCCGACGCCGACCAACCGTCGGCGCCAGGCGCGCCCGCCGCGGGGTCCGCCAGCGCCGCGCACCTGTCGGGGTCGGTGGTCCACTGCGCGCCGTAGCCCCATGCGGTGATGGGGCCGACGGGGTTCGTGAGGTCGGAAACCTCGTAGTCGGCCGGCAGGAATGTGCGGGCCCGGTCGATCCTGGCCGGATTGATCTTCGGCAGTTCCTTCGACCTCGATTCGTCGGACGGCGACGGGTCGGAGGGGGTTGTGCACGCGGTCGCACAAATCAGGACGAGCGACGCCGCGACGGCGCAACGGTTGGCGCCTTTCCGGCGATCAACAAGTAGTGACATTCACCCTCATGATTGGAGGCTGTCATGCGTGCTCTCTGGAGTGTGGCAGCAACGGCGGCGGCGGTGGGCGCGATTCTTGCGCCGACGGGGGTCGCCGCCGCACAACCTGTGAAGCCCGGTGATGCCCCGCGGACAATCGCGGAGTTGGAGGATCAGGGCTACGACGTGGTCATCGACCGGGTCGGCAGCGGCCCCATCGACGAGTGCATCGTCACCAGCGTGCGCAATCCGCAGGAGGTCACGCAGACGTTCGCGGTCGGTAAGGGCGAAGATCGGGAGTTCATCACGGTCGTGGTGAGGAGGTCGATCACCGTCTCACTGAACTGCTCCCGCTGACCGATCAGGCAGCCGCGCCCTCTCCATCAGAGCCGCTGTTGCCGGGGTCGGTGCTCGATGGGTTGTCGGTGTTCCCAGGTTCCGACTCCGTCTGAGTGCCACCGCTTCCCGTTCGATCTGGCCGGTTCGAGGGCGACGGGCCCAGCCGCACCGGGGAATCGAAACTGATGGGGCCGCGCAGCTTCGGCAACTTCGGGAGCTTGGGCTTCGGCAACTTCGGGAGCTTGGGCTGCGGCAACTCGGGAAGCGCGGGCTTGACGGAGACCCGGGGTGGCTTGGTGGTGAGGACACCGGTTCCGGAGTTCTCGGCGGCCACTCCGCTGACGCCCTCTTCGACGATCGCTTCGCCGCGCAGCGGCGTCGTCTCTCCCTCGGCGCCCGGCGTTATCGGGGTCTCGATGACCGGAATCGGATTGTCCCCCAACGATTCCTGTCCGAGTTGCTCGCCCGGGTCCTGTCCGGCGGGCGGTGTGTCGCCCTCGACGGGGTTCTCCTTTTCGGAGCCTGACCATGCCATCATCCGCGCATTGTTGGTGGTTGGCGGCGGATCGGGCAGTTCGGGGCCACCGACGCCGAAGGGGCTGGTCGTGGGCTCGGTGCCGAAGGGGCGATCGTCGGCGACTTCCTCGAACGCGTCGTCAAGACTCGTCGGAATCGACTTCACCAGATTGATCGCGGTCTTGATCGGATTCCTGAACGGGAGCAGGCCCACCTTCGTCGCCACGCCGGGATCCACGTCACGCGCGTAGGCGCCCTCGATCAGCACGCGAAGCGGACCATCCAGCGCCGTCAGGATCGGCGACGGCACAAGGCCTTCGAACGGCATCAGGATCGGCAACCGCTCCGCGGGATAGAGGTAGTAGTCGGTGTCGTCAGTCGTCCCCTGATAAACCGCTTTGTCGAAGTCGGCGTTCTGCAGGTCACCGTGGAGGTAGTAGTAGGCGGCGAGAGAGTTGGCGATGGCCAGCACGTTGGTGAGGCTGGCCGGTGCGTCGCCACCCATGAGGTCGTACTGCGCGGCGGCATCCACCGTCGGCATGCACTCTCCACCAGCCTCGCAGGAGTCCGTCGGGGTCGCGCCGTAGAACGTGATGCCGATGATCGGGATCGTGAGGCCCTCTGGCCCCCGCGCCAGGATGCCGCCGTTGGGGCGCATCGGGTTGGCCAACAGGAAGAACGAGGTCTGGCCCCCTTCTCGCGGTTCAGCAATCAATTCCCGCTTGACCAGCGAAGCCACCACGGCGCTCTGCGAGTATCCGAAGATGACGTAGTCCTCGTTGGGGACGGGGTCTGGCGCGGGCAGGTCCGGATTTCCTGCCTGGTAACTCTCATCCTCGTTGTGAACACAGGCGCTGCTCCCACGGACGCACTCGTTCAGATTCTCGACGCCCTCTCCGACCGAAGCGTCGAAGGTCTTGCTACCGAACACCGGGAAGAATGCCGCAGGGTAGACGACGGCGTAGACGTTCTCGTCTACGTTGTCGATGGGGCCATCTTCCGCATTGGTGGGCGCAATCGCAGCGGGGTTTATGAATCCGTAGACGGCGTTCTGCAGATACTCCCTTATGTAGCCGGGATCCTCCGACGAGTTCAACGGGTGTTCCGTGCCGCCCATGATGAGCGCACTCGCCACCAGCTGGACCGCGGTCGCGGTCGTCCACGCCACCGCCAGGGAGATCGCCGCCAGGAGCGCGAGAATCATCGCCCCCAGCGAACGCATCGTCGCCGTCAGTCGGCCACTCTGCCCCCGCATCGCCACTCCTCCCGCCCGTCGCCGACGCCACGCAAAAGCGTGCCCACAGCTAACCATGATCAAACGCCGTAGCAAAACTCCTGCGGCGAAGTTTTTCCCTGCGCAACAGCCGTTACGCACGTTTTCGACTGCAATCACACGACGTCGCCCGTAGGCTACGGCGCAGACCAAACCGATGGAGGAGCAAATGACCACGTCTATGCGGGCCGGCGTCATCGCAGTCGCGGCCGTAGCACTCGGGCTCGGCCTCGCCGGCTGCGGCTCCGATACGAAATCCGAGTCGACGACATCCGAGACGACATCGGAAGAAACCAGCGCGGCGGAAACCACGACGGAGGCGCCCCCAACCTCAGCTCCGGCCCAGGGCGCCAACTACACGATCGTCGACTACATCCGCGAGAACGGGATCCAAGAAACCCCGGTCAAGCGCGGCGACCCCGGTTCACCCACCATCGACCTGCCCTTCCCGCCGGGCTGGAGCGACGCAGGACCGCGTACACCCGAATGGGCCTACGGTGCAATCGTTTCCGATGACCCCGCGATGGCCGATGACCCTCCGACGATCATCGCGCTGGTGTCGAAGCTGACCGGCAACGTCGACCCCGCGAAGATCCTCGAGTTCGCCCCCGGCGAGATCAAGAACCTGCCCGGTTACGAAGGCGCGGAGGAAGGCTCCCCATCCACGCTCTCCGATTTCGAGGCGGTGCAGATCGGCGGCACCTACACCAAAGACGGTGTCCTACGGGCGATCGCCCAGAAGACGGTCGTGATTCCGGGCCAGGACGGCTTGTACGTGCTGCAACTCAACGCCGACGGCCGCGAGGACCAGATGATGGCGCTGATGGACGCGACGTCGGTCATCGACGAACAAACCAAGATCACACCCTGATTCAGGCGCGCGACACCGCTGACGCGGCCATCACCTGCTCGGCCGTCGGCCGTACGCCGGTGTAACGCTCGAACTGTTCGGCGGCCTGCAGGGCGATCACCTCGGCACCCGTGATCACGCCGACACCCGCGCCACGCGCAGCCTTGATCAGCGGCGTCTCGGACGGCATCGCGACCACATCGAACACCGTGTGCGCGTTGGTGATACCCGTTGTTCCGAAGGGCATTCCGCTCGCTTCGGGGCCGCCGGCCATGCCTACCGGAGTGACGTTGACGAGCACATCTGCGGTGCGTGAGCCGACGTCGGACACATAGTCGTATCCCAACCGGTCGGCCAGGGAACGGCCGGTCTCGACGTTCCTGGCCGCAATCGTGCCGCGATCGAATCCGAGGTCGCGGAACGCGGCGCCCACCGCACTGGCCATGCCGCCGCTGCCGTACACGAGCACGGATTGCGACGGCCGCAACCCGTGTTCAGCGATAAGCGTCTGCACGGCAAGATAATCGGTGTTCGACGCGGTGAGCCGACCGTCGTCGTTGACGATCGTGTTGACCGCGCGGATCGCGCGGGCCGACTGCTCGACCTCGTCGACCAGCGCCAGCACGTCCTGCTTGAACGGCATGGACACCGAACAACCGCGGATGCCCAGCGCCCGCACTCCCCCGATCGCCGCAGCGATGTCCGTCGTGGTGAAGGCTTTGTAGACGAAGTCGAGCCCGCACAGGTCGTACAAATAGTTGTGGAATCGCGTGCCGATGTTGCTGGGTCGCCCCGACAGCGAGATGCACAGCCGCGTGTCCTTCGACAAAGGGACGCGCATCAGCCAACCGCCCGCACGACCTGGGCGGCCATGTCGCGGACCTGTTTCGTCAGCTCCGAGGAGAACGGTGGATTCGTTGGCCGCGGGACATCGATAGTGGTGGTGACCACCCCGAGATCCTCTCGCTGCCAGTGTGCGCCGTAGCGGGTGAGGATGGTCCGCATGGGAAAGTTGTCGGTCAGCACCCGCGCGGTGAAGCGCTGAACGCCAAGGAATTTCGCGGCGATCGCAAGAGCCCCCATCAGAAACGACCCGATGCCCTTGTTCTGGTACGCGTCGGCGACGATGAACGCGACCTCGGCGACCGTCGGGTCCGCTTCGTCGCGCACGAACCGGGCATCGGCGACCACCGGCCCGTCCGGGCCGTCGGTCATCACCCAGACGAAGTGGTGCTCGTAGTCGACCTCGAAGAGGTATCGCATCAGGGACTTGCTCGGGATGAGCATCGATTGAAAGCGCCGGTACAGCGTCTCGCTGGAGAATTCGACCGGGCCGTTGGAAGTCCGTTCGTTGTCACCGGGCAGCACCGGGCGCAGGAACAATTCGGTTCCCTCACGCATTCGGATCGGTACGGGATTGACGTAGGCGGCGAGGCGCTGCCTGGCAGTGCTCAGCAGGCGGTCGAGCATGCCCGGGATCTCGAGCAGCGTCGCGAACGCCTCCCGTCCCCCGACCCATCCGCGCACCGGTTCGGTGGCGATCACGGTCGCGGTGCGGGTGGTGTCGCGCAGCAAGGCGATCTCGCCGACGATCATGCCGGGACCCAGTTTCGCGACGGTGTCGTGCCCGTCGTCTCCGACATGGGTGACCTCGGCCGCGCCCGAACCGATCAGCAGGAAGGAGACCGCGAGCTCGTCCTGATGCATGAGCACCTGCCCGGCGGCGGCGTTGAGAGGGGTCAGCTGCGCAGCCAGAGGAATCAGTTCCTCGGCGCGATAGCCGTCGAAAATTTCCAACGCGATGAGTTCGTCGGCGCGAACGCCGGTCAGGCCGGCCACCTCACGAGGCTACGGGCTGCTCGTCGCGACGGGCAAGCAACCGCGGGGGCGCGAGCAGGAGCCACGGGGCGGCAACCGCTGAATTGACTGATCAGCAAATGGTGCCAGGTTGGCGCGGGTCGGCCGTGGCGCTCATGACCCGCCGGAAGACAAGTCTCGACATGATGTGCTGCATCGATGTTGTCCGCGGCCGCCCGCAACCCCAAGTTAGCACAACATCTGAACATGTAGACAGATAACGCGATCGTTCATAGGCTCGTGACGGCCCTCCACCCACGCCTGATCTGTGGAATCCGGCTCGTCGCGGGTACACGGCGTCGCGCACAACAGAAAGGATCTTCATGGCCGAATACACACTGCCCGACCTCGACTACGACTACGGCGCCCTGGAGCCACATATCTCGGGACAGATCAACGAGATTCACCACAGCAAGCACCACGCCACCTACGTAAAGGGCGTCAACGACGCGATCGCCAAGCTCGAGGAGGCCCGGGCCAACGGCGACCACGCCGCGATCTTCCTCAACGAGAAGAACCTGGCGTTCCACCTCGGAGGCCACGTCAACCACACGATCTGGTGGAAGAACCTCTCGCCCAACGGCGGCGACAAGCCGACCGGTGACCTGGCGGCAGCGATCGACGACCAGTTCGGGTCGTTCGACAAGTTCCGGGCGCAGTTCGCCGCCGCCGCCAATGGTCTGCAGGGCTCGGGTTGGGGAGTCCTCGGGTACGACACCCTCGGTCAGCGGTTGCTCACGTTCCAGCTGTACGACCAGCAGGCCAACGTCCCGCTGGGCATCATCCCGCTGCTGCAGGTCGACATGTGGGAGCACGCCTACTACCTGCAGTACAAGAACGTGAAGGCCGACTACGTCAAGGCGTTCTGGAACGTGGTGAATTGGGAGGACGTGCAGAACCGGTTCGCCGCAGCCACCAGCAAGGCATCCGGGCTCATCTTCTAGTCTCTAGCGGGGCGGTCTCGCGCTCCCCCGAGACGACGATGGAGGCGCTTGCCGATGAGCGATGGTCAGTTCAGCACGCACACAGAGCTTTTCGACCTCACCGGCAAGCGCGCCCTCGTCACCGGCGGAACGAGTGGCATCGGGGTGATGATGAGCCGCGGGCTGCTTCAGGCCGGCGCCAGCGTGGTGATCAGCTCGCGCAAGGCCGACGCGTGCGAACGGGCGCAGGCGGAGCTCTCCCAGTTCGGCGAGGTTCGGGCCGTACCCGCCGACCTCTCGCGACATGACGAGTGCATACGGCTGGCCGAAGAGGTGACCGGCGGCGGCGAGCCGTTGCACATCCTTGTCAACAACGCGGGCGCCACGTGGGGCGCGCCCTTGGAGGAGTTCCCCGATTCCGCCTGGGACAAGATCCTCAACGTCAACGTCAAGTCACCGTTCTGGCTCGTTCAGGCCCTGCTGCCCGCCCTCCGCGCCGCCGGCACCGCAGACGATCCGGCCCGGGTCATCAACCTCGGCAGCGTCGACGGCATCCGGGTCCCCGAACTGCCGACGTATTCCTACAGCAGCAGCAAGGCAGCGGTGCACCATCTCACCCGAGTGCTCGCCCGCGAATTGGGCCCGCAGCACATCACCGTGAATGCCGTTGCACCAGGCGCATTTCCGTCGAAGATGATGGCCGCGACGCTGGATGCGTTCGGCGATGAGATCGCGGCGTCCGCGCCGCTGCGCCGCATCGGCCGCGACGACGACATGGCCGGCATCGCGGTCTATCTTGCCAGTCGGGCGGGCGCCTTCCTCACCGGAGCGGTCATCCCGGTCGACGGCGGGCTCGCGACGACCGCGAGCAAGTAAGGCGACGGGCAGCAAGGCAGAGCTGTCTGCTCAACAAAGAGGTTGACCCCGCTGACCGCCTCGCGGGCGGCACCGGTGCAACCCTCACCGATCGCCGCCCACTAACCGCGACCTGTGCCCCTCTTCGGGCCGCGGTAAACAGTCTGCGTTACGCCGACGCGGCCCCGGTGACATTCGATGCGGGCGTGGCGAGCTTCGCGTCCAGCTCTGGTGGCAGCCTTCCGGAGTGGCTTTGGGTTCGACGACCATGAGCGAGGAGGCCTCACGTAGGTGAGTGCGCCGTGACCGTTCGGCTCATCGGTCAGCAGCGGTTCGAAGGTTGGACGATCATCGCCGCCTCAACCAGGTTGCGCCTGCTGAGCAATCGCGCCCGGCGATCATCGTCTGCGCAAGGCGTCACGCTCGGACTGGCGGAGCCTCCGCTGCTCAGCCTCGTGAATCTTATCCGCCATGCGCGAGTAGTGGGATGGGTGCCACTCCCTCGGAGAAGGTGGCTCTCCGATCCATCCGCGCTCAGCACTCACCGGGGCCGCCGATATGAATGAGTCCGACAAGTCCCATCGCCATAGCGGCACGGCTCGGATGGGATCCTCCTCGCCGCCCTCTCCAGGTGTCGCCACTTGGAATACGCGCGGTGCATCTTCCTCGCCATGCTGAGCGTCATGGTGGGGTCACCGTGCTTGGCCCGTTGAATAGCCAGTAGCTTGTCGTCGCTCATCGCCCGCCCGCTTCTGAATGACGCTGCGCGTTGCTGCGTTTCGCTGGATGCATCCATTCGCTACTACTCCCGAACCGGGCCTCCGTTCGGCTCGGAGGCGCTCTTGCCGACACCGGTTGGTGCCCGCCGCTTCCTCATCCGAGCCACCCACGAGCATGGGGTTGGCGTGCCGCAAGTCGGAGCTTGGCGCGGCATCTCATGAAGCCGGCGCTATTGTAGCTAACCTGCTGAAATCGAATCCTCAGCTCGGGTCGAATCGATGAACGCGAGAAGTGCAAGACGCTGCCGAAGCAGCGCGCGCGGAGGGGTCCGAGACGGGCAGTCGATCACGCCCGAGTTCTCGTCCATCACCCCCACGACCTGAGACATCCAGCGGCTTCATTGGCGATCAGCGCAGGAGCCAGACGTGAAGGCGTTGCAACGCATGCTCGGGCACGCGAAAGCTTTGATGACGCTTGACGTTTACGTTGACCTCTTCGACGAGGCCCTTGATGACGTTGCCAGCCGTCTAGTCGCAATTCGAACGACAGCGGACCAACTGCGGACTGGGCAGCTTCGGAAGGGCTCATACCTAATACCCGCTGAGCCCATCAACTGGGCTTTAGATGTGGAGCTAAGGGGAATCGAACCCCTGACCTACTCGATGCGAACGAGTCGCGCTACCAACTGCGCCATAGCCCCTGGTACCGGTAGCAGGCTACCAGCCCGCCGACGACGGCCGAAAATCGCGGTACGACCGGTCCTTACTGGCCCGCGGCCCGCGGCAGGTCGAAGTGCCGCGCGAACGGCGCGTAGTCCAGATGCTCGAAGATCGGATCTTCGTCGTCGATCTCCAGGACGACCGAGCCCGGGCGCCGCAAGCGGGCAGGCACCACGTCGAACTCGCGGTCATCGGTGTTCTCCACGCCGAGCCTTGAGCGGGCGATGCGCTGGGCCCGCCTCCGACGCAGTCGCTCCTCGATGCGCGTCTGGCGCCGCAGATAACCCAGATACATCACGGTGAAGCCGCCGACTGCGCCGCACGCCCACCACAGCGTCGGGCTCAGCGTGTACGCCGCGGCGGCCGACACCACCAGCAGCACGCCGAGCGCCGTCAGCATCCGCTTGCGGAACCTGTACTTGCGCTCGCTCACCGCGGTCGCGGTCTTGGACTCGTAGCGGCGACGGCGCGCTTCGGACAACGAGTCGGCCATTCGCAAATCGGCTTCCGACGGCGCCTCGAGGCCGGACGAATCGTCGACCGTCTCGTACTCGTCGTCGTCGTCTTCTTCGGGCTCGGGTTCGGGGGCCTGCTCCTCGGCGACGGCCTCGTCAGCCTCCTCGTCCGTCTCGTCGAATTGCAGTGTGAGCTCTTCGTTTTCGGCTTCCCGTCGATCGGACTCGCCAACGGGCAGCGCGTCCGCGTCCTCGTCGATGACATCGACGTCGAGATAGTCGGGTTCCGCCTTGTCCGCAACGCCGACCGCGGCGGCGCGCACCACCGCGCGGCCAACGGGTTCGGGTTGTGTCTCGTCATCGAGGTCCTCTTCGGCGGGGCGCCAATCGGGATCGCTGGCGTGGCCCGCCGCTGGTCCGCGCCGTTTCAACAACCGCGTGTTACGACCGCTGTTGAGCACGCGCGTCGCCAACGCGACATCACTGGTCCGCCGCACGGTGTCGCGCTTGCTGATCAGCATCGGCACGAGCACGAAAAGCCAGAGGACGACGAGAGATATCCACAGAAGGGACTGGGGGATGCTTGGCATGTCGCCTGCTCCTTTCCCCGTAAAGGCTAGGTCTGTGACCTGCGCATCCGTGGGCGGCGCGCCGAGACAATTACACACCTGTAATTCGCTGCTGACAAGCACCAACAGTCACAAATGTCACTTTTGTAACAGCGGGCGTGTCCAGGGCCCCGCGCGATCAACACCAGGATCGCGGTTTTGCTGACCCGCACAGCCCTGCGGTACGTCTCGCGAGGAGCGGTCGCGCTAAGCCCACTCGGCGCGTCCTTGCCGCACCAGCGCGGCCGCCGCCGATGCGGTGAGCTCCTCGACGGTGACGGCCACCAGGAGGTGATCGCGCCAGGCGCCGTCGACGTCGAGATACCGGCGCAGCAGCCCCTCCTCACGAAAACCGACCTTGGTCAAAACCGCACGGCTGGCTGCGTTTTCGGGCCGCACGGTCGCCTCGACCCGATGCAGTCGGAGCGGCCCGAAACAATGGTCCACGCCCAGGGCGAGGGCTGCGGTCGCGACGCCCCCGCCGTTGACCGACTTGGCCACCCAGTACCCGATCCACGCCGAGCGCAGCGCCCCATGGGTGATGTTGCCGATCGTGAGCTGGCCGCAGAACTGGTCATCCAACTCGATCACGAAGGGCACCATGCGGCCCTTGCGGGCCTCGGACCGCAGCCCCGAACACACCGACGGCCACGACGTGATCGCGTGTCGCGTCTCCCAGTCCACACCGGCAGCCGGTTCCCACGGCTCGAGGTGGGCACGGTCGGCGAGCCTGATGCGGCTCCACTGCGCACCGTCGCGCAGCCGGATGGGACGCAACCGCACCTCACCGGCGGGCACCCGCAGCGGACCGGCGGACATCGGCCAACCCGGGTGTACCGAACTCGACCGCCACAGGTTCACGTCGACACCGGCGCGGATCAGCCGCGTTGTGCCAGGAATGCGACGTCGACGATCTCGCCGGTACGGACCTGTTCGGCCTCGGGGGGCACGATCACCAGGCAGTTCGCTTCGGCCAGTGTCGCGAGCAGGTGCGACGCGCCGGGCGCTCCGCCGAGCGCCTGGACGAGGTACTCGCCCGTGTCCTGGTCCCGCATGAGTTGACCGCGCAGGTATCCCGTCCGGCCCGCGACCGACTCGATCGGTGACAGCGCGCGGGCCTGCACGATGCGGCGGTGTGCCTGGCGCTTGCCCAGTGACAGGCGGATCAGCGGACGCACCATGACCTCGAACACCACCAGCGCGCTGACCGGGTTGGCGGGCAACAGGAACACCGGCACGCCCTCGCGGCCGAGCTGTCCGAAGCCCTGCACCGAGCCGGGGTGCATGGCGATGCGGGTCACCTCCATCTCCCCCAACTCGGAGAGCACGGCGCGGACGCCCTCCGCGGCCGCCCCGCCCACCGCACCGGCGATGACGACGACCTCGGCGCGATTGAGCTGGCCCTCGACCACTTCGCGGAGCTTCTTCGGGTCGGTGTCGACGATGCCGACCCGGTTCACCTCGGCTCCCGCATCTCGGCCGGCGGCGGCCAGCGCGTAGGAGTTCACGTCGTAGACCTGCCCGTTGCCGGGGGTGCGGGAGATGTCGACGAGCTCACCGCCCACACACATCACCGACAGCCGCGGCCGCGGATGCACCAGAACCCGCTCCCTGCCGACGGCCGCCAGCAGACCGACCTGCGCCGCGCCGATGATCGTGCCCGCCCGCACCGCGACATCGCCGGGCTGAACGTCGTCGCCGGTGCGACGCACGTAGGCACCCGACCGGACGCCACGCAACACCTTCACCCGCGCATCGCCGCCGTCGGTCCAGCGCAGTGGAAGCACCGCGTCCGCGAGCGTCGGCATCGGAGCGCCGGTCTGCACCCGCGCGGCCTGCCGCGGCTGCAACCGGCTGGGTGTGCGAGCGCCCGCCTCGATCACGCCCATCACCGGCAGGCTCACGTCGCCGTCCGACGCCTCTTCCCCGTCACCGTCGTCGCCGACACCGAGCACGTCCACGCTGCGCACCGCGTATCCGTCGATCGCGGCCTGATCGAAACCAGGCAGCGGACGCTCGGTGACCACCTCCTCGGCGCACATCAACCCCTGCGCTTCGGCAATCGCCACCCGAACCGGGCGCGGCGCAACCGCCGCAGCCGCAACTCGTGCCTGCTGTTCCTCGACCGAACGCACTGCACCCCTATCTATGCGTCGGGGCTCTCAGCAGTCGATCAGCCCCAATCGCTCCACCAACCACCGCCGGAGTTCCGGCCCGTAGTCATCGCGTTGCAACGCAAAGTCAACCGCAGCCTTGAGGTAGCCTCCGGGATTTCCGAGGTCGTGTCGAGAGCCGCGGTGGACGACGACGTGGACGGGATGGCCCTCGTTGATGAGCAGCGCGACGGCATCCGTCAGCTGGATCTCGCCGCCGGCGCCGCGTGGAACCCGCCGCAGCGCATCGAAGATGGCCCGGTCGAGCACGTACCGGCCGGCCGCGGCGTAGGGCGACGGGGCGTCCTCGGCCTTCGGCTTCTCGTACATACCTTTCACGCGCATCACGTTCGGGTTGTTGGTATCGGAGACCGGCTCGACGTCGAAGACGCCGTAGGCGCTGATCTCCTCGCGCGGCACCTCGATCGCGCACAGCACCGAACCGCCGCGCTTGGCCCGCACCTTCGACATCGTCTCCAGCACGCCGGTCGGCAACACGAGGTCGTCGGGCAGGAGCACCGCGATCGCGTCCTCATCGGGTTGCAGCTTCGGCTCCACGCAGCTGACCGCGTGGCCGAGGCCGAGCGGCTCGGCCTGCACCACCGACTCGACCTTGATGAGGGCCGGAGCGCGACGCACCTTCTCGAGCATCGACTTCTTGCCGCGCTCCTCCAGCGTGCCCTCGAGCACGAGGTCCTCGACGAAGTGCGCGACGACTCCGTCCTTGCCCTCGGACGTGATGATGATCAGACGTTCCGCGCCGGCTTCGGCCGCCTCCGCGGCGACGAGCTCGATGCCGGGTGTGTCGACGACGGGCAGCAGTTCCTTGGGGACCGTCTTGGTGGCAGGCAGGAAGCGCGTGCCCAGGCCCGCTGCAGGGACCACCGCCGTATGGGGGATCGAGACCAAAGGCCGTGTCATCGTTCACACATTAACGTCCATGGGGAGGTTCGGGGTGGCAGGTTCAGGCCGGCCAGCCGGGCATGTTCGAAGCCGATTGGGGAAGATGACGTGAGCGCGGCGAAGGCGGAGCTACGGGCCACGATTCTGGCGGCGCGCCGGGCTCTCCCCGCGCACGAACACGACGCCGAGGCGCACGCGTTGACCCGCCATTCGACGACGTTCATCAAGCCCGACGAAACCGTCTGCGCCTACGTGCCCGTCGGCTCCGAGCCCGGTTCCATCGAGCTGATCGACTCGCTTCACCGGCGCGGAGTGCGGGTGCTGCTTCCGGTGGCCAGGTACGACACCGCCGGCATCCCGCAACCACTGCGGTGGGGCGAGTACCGGCCCGGCGAATTGGTGGAGGGGCGCTTCGGACTCCGCGAGCCCAAGGAGCCGTGGTTGGTCCCCGAAACCATCGCGGTTGCCACCTCGCTGCTGATACCCGCGCTGGCGGTCGATCGGAGCGGCGTGAGGCTGGGCCGAGGTGCTGGGTTCTACGACCGGTCGCTGCGGTCGGTGTCACGGTCGGCCCGACTGGTTGCGGTGGTCCGCGACGACGAGCTGGTCGACCGGCTGCCCGCCGAACCGCACGACGTGTCGATGACCCATGCGCTGACACCACAACGCGGGCTGGTGGACCTCGGCCCGGCGGCCGGAGCGGGAATGACGCACGCCACGTAGCGGTTCTAGCACTTGAGTCGGTAGAGTGCTAACAGATCTGACCACCAGGGAGGGGCCCCGTGCCTACGTATTCCTATGCGTGCACCGAGTGCGGCGACAAGTTCGACGCGATTCAGTCGTTCAGTGACGCGTCGCTGACCACATGCAAGAAGTGCAACGGTCGCTTGCGCAAGCTGTTCGGGAACGTGGGTGTGGTGTTCAAGGGCAGTGGCTTCTACCGCACCGACAGCCGTGAATCCGGCAAGAGCTCGTCGAACGGTTCCAGCAACGGGTCGAGCGCCCCGGCCGAGAAGTCGTCCTCCGACAAGTCGTCGTCCGAGAAGTCGAGCGCTTCGAGCGACTCCGGTTCGAGCTCGTCGAGCCCGGCGGCGACCGCAGCTTCCAGCTGACAATTTTCTGAGTTATCCACAGGCGGGTCACTAACTCGCCCATCGCCCCACCGCGCTGCCTAACTTGGCCGCATGGGGGAATCGCTCGACCCGTCACCACTTCATCGGCTCACCGAGATCTTGCGACCGGACTGGACGCGCACGGTCCTGGCCCGTCGGGTCGCCGCGGGCGGCCTGGTGGTCCTCGCCGCCGTCGCGGCCCTGCGCCCCGACCCCGATGACGAGCGGGTCGACGCCGTCGTCGCCGCGCGGGATCTCAGCCCGGGAAGCCAGCTGAACGCCGGCGATGTGCGCATTGAAAGGCTCAGCGCCGCAACACTTCCCGATGGTATTCAGTCCGACGTCGCCGCTGTTGTCGGCGCAACGCTGACCGGTCCCGTCCGCCGCGGCGAAGCACTCACCGACGTGCGCCTACTGACGCCGAGGCTCGCCGAAGCGGCGGTGGGCCCGGCGGCGCGCATCGTTCCGCTGTCGCTCGACGAGACCGCGGTGCTTGACCTCATCCGCCCGGGCGACGTGGTCGACGTGCTGGCGGCAGGCGAAGAAGCCGACACCCGCCCGCGGGTCGTGGCGACGGACGCCATCGTCGTGCTGGTGTCCGAAAAGCCCTCGGGGACAGGTGCCGGCGCCGGTCGGGTGGTCCTGGTGGCGCTGCCCGCTCACGCCGCCAACGAGGTAGCGGCCGCAACGCTGGTGCAGACGGTGACGCTCACGCTGCACTGATGCCTTCGGGTATTCCGCTCCTCTGCGGCGGCAACGCAGCTAACGTCGGTAACTGTCGAGCGCACACCACGGCAGGGAGGATCCGAGACACATGTTGAAAGGCTTCAAAGAGTTCCTCGCCAGAGGCAATATCGTCGACCTCGCGGTCGCGGTGGTCATCGGCACAGCATTTACCGGGCTGGTCACCAAGTTCACCGACAGCATCATCCAACCGCTGATCAACCGTATCGGCGCGGGCGGGGAATCCGACTACGGCATTCTGCGTATCGGCATCGGCGGCGGCGAGTCGATCGACTTGAACGTCCTCCTGTCGGCAGCGATCAATTTCATCCTGGTTGCGGCCGTGGTGTATTTCCTCGTCGTCATGCCGTACAACCGCTTGCGCAAGAAGGGTGAGGTCGAGCAGGCCCAGGACACCGAGTTGACCCTGCTCACCGAGATCCGCAACATCCTCGCCGAGACCAATGGGTCCTCGGGGGCGCACAGCGCCGGGCCCGGAACCGGCCCCGATCCCGACACCGCGAAGACGACCAGCGCCGACAAGTCCTGAGAGAACGGAACAGCCCCCGGAGGTTTCCGGGGGCTGTTCTGTTGCTCGGGAGAGCGTGTGTCAGTTCATGTTCCACGGTTCGCCGTAGGTGGTGACGCTGTCACCGGCCGAGGAGATCAGCCGCGCGAACGGACGCAACAACACACCACCGGCCGCACCGGTCACCGTGCCGTGCGCATTGGACACCGCCACACCACCATTGGCACCGGCCACATCCACCGAGAACGTCGCGACCTCCTGAATGCCCGGACCATTGCCGAGATCAGCGCTGATCGACACACCCGGGAACAGGTTCGGAGTGGTGAGGAAGCCCGCTTCCGGGTCAAGGCTCGGCGGCGCCTGGTCGAGCAGGATGTTGGGGGTGGTGTAGCTGAAGTTGATCCCCACACCCAGCGACCACGGGAAGCCGATCTGATAACCCAACTCCAACGTGCCCTCGAACTCATCGGCACCCGGGCCGGCCACGCTGTACTTCGCGCGACCGCTGTGGAACCACTCGCGGGTCAGCCGGTTGCGGTCAAGGGGAAACACACCATTGAGGAACGTGTCCCACTGCTGAATGGTCAACGTCCGGTCCTTGCCGTCGACCAGACTCAACTCATTGTCCAGCCCTGCGTGAGAGGTGCCCGTGCTCACGAACAACGACGCGACGGCTCCGGCTATCGCCAAGACCAGCGCCATCAGCACCCGACTGAATACCTTCATGTTCTCCCTAGCTAGTCGATGCGGACCCCCTGTGGATCCACAACTGGTGTCAGCCGTAGCCGGCGCTAGCGCCGCACGACGCATGAGTCGCATTGAGCAAATGAGAGACCTCACATGCTGCTCTAATGCTTGGCTCATCCGTTGACACGAGGAACATAACGGCGCTGACGCAAACCGGCAACGCGAAGGGGGTGGCGATGGCGGCACGGGCCGCGGCTGGTGCGGACCGGATCCGTTTTGCTCACCGCGCGAATAACGCTTGCACAGGGCGGTTTTCGAAGCCGTATCGCGGGTATCATCGGGTTCCGAGCTTGCAGTTTGAGCGGGCACGCACACTGGGACCGTGTGCTGCGGCACACCGAAGCGCCACGGACGATGCGATCACAGTTTCGTTGCTGTTACAGGTTGTGATCAAGATCACCAGCAAAGTACTTCGACCGTTTACCTCGTGGCAACGTCCCGTTCTATCGGCGGCCAGAAAACAAACAGCCCCCGGGATGGTTCCGGGGGCTGTTCTGTTGCTCGGGAGAGAGCGTGTGTCAGTTCATGTTCCACGGTTCGCCGTAGGTGGTGACGCTGTCACCGGCCGAGGAGATCAGCCGCGCGAACGGACGCAACAACACACCACCGGCCGCACCGGTCACCGTGCCGTGCGCATTGGACACCGCCACACCACCATTGGCACCGGCCACATCCACCGAGAACGTCGCGACCTCCTGAATGCCCGGACCATTGCCGAGATCAGCGCTGATCGACACACCCGGGAACAGGTTCGGAGTGGTGAGGAAGCCCGCTTCCGGGTCAAGGCTCGGCGGCGCCTGGTCGAGCAGGATGTTGGGGGTGGTGTAGCTGAAGTTGATCCCCACACCCAGCGACCACGGGAAGCCGATCTGATAACCCAACTCCAACGTGCCCTCGAACTCATCGGCACCCGGGCCGGCCACGCTGTACTTCGCGCGACCGCTGTGGAACCACTCGCGGGTCAGCCGGTTGCGGTCAAGGGGAAACACACCATTGAGGAACGTGTCCCACTGCTGAATGGTCAACGTCCGGTCCTTGCCGTCGACCAGACTCAACTCATTGTCCAGCCCTGCGTGAGAGGTGCCCGTGCTCACGAACAACGACGCGACGGCTCCGGCTATCGCCAAAACCAACGCCATCAGCACCCGACCGAAAATCGTCATGTTCTCCCTAGCTATGTCGGCAGCGAGCCCTTCGGCTCGCCGTGCCCTGTATTGGCGCCTGGCACATCTAGTCACAGAGGGACGAGTCCCCTGCGACGTCATGAGAGATCTCACATGTCGCTGTTACGTGGTGTTCATCGTTCGTGACACGAGGAACATAACGGTCGGGCACGAACCCGGCAACGGGAGATCGGCACATGCCTGCGAGACGTTACCGGGCCTGCTGGTTTGTCGGGCGCGCAGCATGGGTATCCGGCGTCGCTTCGTCACTCGTCCTTCGTCCTCGAGGGCACCCGAGATATCTGTCGCGCGGGGGTGCGGCGCTCCTCGGCGCGGGATCAACACCAGTCGTCATTTGTGGTGCGGTGGACGGTTTTCCCTCAGCCACCTATCGCGGTCGCCGTCGTCGTCGGGGTCGGGACGGTCGCGCTCATCGGCCGAGAGCCGCGGCAGCTCCTCGCCGAACACGTCATCGAGCGATTTCCGGCTGCGCTCCGACCGCTCACCCATGATCAGACTCCTGTGTGATTAAGATCACATTTCTGTGTCCGGGTGCGTCCCGATCAGATGTCGACCAGCTGACCGATGATTTGCACCGCGAGCGGATTGAGGGTCGCCATGCCGTCGCGCACCGCCGCGCGCGACCCGGCGAGGTTCACCACGAGCGTGCTGCCCGAGATGCCGGCGAGGCCGCGGGAGACCCCCGCGTCGATGATTCCGGCGGACAGCCCGGAACCACGCAGCGCCTCGGAGATACCGAGCAGCTCCCGGTCGAGGATGTCCCGGGTGGCTTCGGGCGTGACATCGCGGGGCGTGACGCCGGTGCCTCCGACAGACACCACCAGGTCCACACCACCGATCACCGCGGTGTTGAGGGCGTTGCGGATCTCGACCTCGTCGGACGACACGACGACGACCCCGTCGACAACGAATCCCGCCTCGCCGAGCAATTCGGTGACCAACGGACCACTGTGGTCCTCCTCGTCACCGTGTGCGGTGCGATCATCGACCACGACGACCAGAGCCCGGCCCACCAACTCCCCTGGCTGTTCCATGACTGCAACCGTATATGCGGACCGCGACAGCGGCGCGGCCACTCTCAGGGTGGTCACGTCGGTCGGCGTGCTCACCGCTGGGCCTTACCCAGCGTGACCTGGACGGTCTGCGGCTTGCCCGTCGGATCCAAGTACGACAGCGTGACCTTCTCCCCCGGCGCCCGGGACCGGATGGCCGCGACCAGCGCATCGGCGCTGCTGATCACCCGGTCGTCGACTTTGGTGACCACGACCCCGCTCGGCAGGCCCGCCGCGGCGGCGGCGCCGCCGTCGGTGACCTCGACGATCCGCGCGCCGTCGATCGACGCGTCGTTGCCCACCTGCACGCCCAGCGACGCATGCGCCGCGGTGCCGTTCTTGATCAACTCGTCGGCGATCCGCTTGGCCTGGTCCACGGGGATCGCGAAGCCCAGGCCGATCGAACCGCTCTGCGCTTGGGGGCCGGCGTCCGCGCCCAGCGTGGCGATCGCGGAGTTGACGCCGATCAGTTCGCCGCTCATGTTGACCAGCGCGCCGCCAGAGTTCCCGGGATTGATGGCGGCGTCGGTCTGGATCGCGTCCAGCACGGTGTTCTGATTCCGCGCGTCACCGCTCGCGGCGACGGGCCGATTCAGTGCGCTGATGATCCCGGTCGTCACCGTGCCTTCCAGGCCGAGCGGAGAGCCGACGGCGACGACGTCCTGCCCCACCTGGAGATCGGCCGACGAACCGATCGTGACGGGGGTGAGATCCGAGACCCCCTGCGCCTTCACGACGGCGATGTCGCTGCTCGGGTCGGTGCCGATGACGGTGAACGGCGCGGTGCGTCCGTTGGAGAAGGTGACCTTGGTCTGTGCACGACCGGGCGCGGCGCCGGGGACGCCGGACCCGGGCGGGCCGGACTGGGCCGCCGACACGACGTGGTTGTTGGTCAGGATCAGTCCGTCGGAAGAAAGAATGACGCCCGAACCTTCTTCGGACGCACGCCCCATGTCGGTTTCGAGCTTGACGACGCTCGGAACCACCTTGGCCGCGACCTGTTCGACGGAGCCGACCGGCAGGCTGGCGGCGGGCACGCTAGGCGCCGCGCCGTTGATCGACGACGACGCAGCCGGCTCGTCCGGCTGCACCAGCATCGCGACACCGCCGCCGATGCCTGCCGAGACGACCGCGACTGCCAACGCACCTGCCGTCAACAGCCCTGCGCGAGAACGCTTTTGCGGCGGCGGACCCGACAGCGGCTGAGGCGCCCCGCGGTACGGGTCGTACGGCGCACGGAACTGTTGCTGCGTCGGATGCTGCGTCGTGTGCTGTTGGGTCGCGTAACGCCAGTCGTAAGGCTGCTGCTGTGCATAGGGGCCGGGGCGCTGGGCGCCACCAGGGTAGCCGGACACCCCGTGTTCAGGGCCGATCGGCCGGCGGCCGTGCGGCGGGGGCGGCGGCGAATACCTCGGGTGGTTCGTCATGTCGCTCGGGCTCTTCTTCCTGTTCCGCTTAATTCTATTGTTTTCGTCATCTGCACAACGTCGGACGCATGCTCAACAGTGCCCGGTCGGGCTGAGAATCCACTTAGAGAACGTTCGGGACATACCCAACTTCGTTCCCCCGTTCCCGCCGACGTCAATCATCGTTGACCGCGGTCGCCGCGCGAGGTTACTCGGCAGGGGCGTGTCGGGACGCGACCCATTCGCCGACGCGCTCATGCGCCGGTCGGCCAGGCAGTATGACGCGCATCGAGGTACCGGGTGGTTGCCCGCCCGGGACAGTGTCCTCGATGCGCAGCGAACCGCCGTGCTTGAGCACGACCTGCTTCACGATCGCCAGCCCCAGCCCCGAACCGGACATCGACCGCGCCGTGGTCGACCGGTAGAACCGCTCGAACACGAGCGGACGCTCCTGAGGCGGAATGCCCGGCCCGTAGTCCGAGACCACCATTTCCGCGTTCATCGGATCGATCTGCGTCAGTCGCACGGTCACCAACCCGCCGGGAGGGCTCCATTTCGCGGCGTTGTCGAGCAGGTTGAGCACGGCCCGCCCCAGCCCTGCCTCGTCGCCGTAGACCAGCCACGGGATGGTCGTCGCCTCGAACTCAATGTCGTTGCGACGACGGCGGACTCGTTCCAGCGACCGGTCAACGATCTCGGCGACGTCAACGGTCTCGTGCACGGTGACGCCCGCGTCGTCGCGGGTTAGGTCGACCAGATCGCCGACCAGCGTGGACAATTCCTCGATCTGGGCGATCACGTCGGCGCGCAGTTCGGCCATCTCCTCCTCGGGCAACCGCGGCGCACCGGGTGCCATGGACGCCATCAGCAGTTCGACGTTCGTACGTAATGACGTCAGCGGAGTGCGCAGTTCATGGCCGGCATCGGTGACGAGGCGGGCCTGGCGTTCGCGGGACTCGGCCAACGCCCGCAGCATCATGTTGAACGCCTCGGTGAGACGAGCGAGTTCGTCGCTGCCATATACCGGAATGGGCCGCAGGTCGTCGGTGCGCGCCACTCGTTCGGCGGCCTGAGTCAGCCTCGCCACGGGGCGCAGGCCCGCACGGGCGACGGCACCACCCGCGATCGCGGCGACCGCCACCCCGATCCCGCCGACGACGATCAGAACCGTGCTCAACCGCCGGAGCAGTTGGTTCGTGGGCGCCATGCTCTTCGAGATCAGCAGGGAGCTGTCGTTGGACAGGTGCATCGCGAGCACCCGCTGATGATCGGCGGTCCGCAGCGACATGATCAGATCGCCTCGCAGCACGGCCTTTTCGGGATCACCCAGCGGCAGGGTCTGACCCTGCTGGTTGGCCGTGAAGATGGCCCGGCCCGGGATCACGAGCATCGCGTTGACGTCCGAGTACGCGGTGCCCTCGATCGCCTTGCTCGGATCGGCCTGCAGCGAACCGCTTTCCATGAGCAAGCGGGCGCGGTTGCGCAGCTGGTTGTCGACGTCGTCGTACAACGCGCGCGACACCACCGCCCAGACCGCGACCGTCGTCAAGACCACGACCATCGCCACCATCGACATCGCCAGCAGCATCACGCGCCACCGCAGCGATACCGAACTGGTTCTCGACGGCGAACGAGGCGATTCGGGTTGGGGCGCAGCCCCGTAACTCGGAGCGGACATCAGGGAGGCGTTTCGCGCAGCACATAACCCACCCCGCGTACGGTGTGGATCAGTCGCGGCTCGCCCTCGGCCTCGGTCTTGCGGCGCAGGTAACCGACGTACACCTCGAGGGCGTTACCGGATGTCGGGAAGTCGAATCCCCACACCTCTTCGAGGATGCGGCTGCGGGTCAGCACCCGGCGCGGATTGGCGATGAGCATCTCGAGCAAGGCGAACTCGGTGCGGGTCAGGCTGATCTGGCGTTGACCCCTGGTGACCTCGCGGGTGACGGGATCCAGCGACAGGTCGGAGAAGGTCATCGCGGCCGACTCGGCACCGATGTCGGGGCCCGTGCGGCGCAGCAGCGCTCGCATGCGGGCCAGCAGCTCTTCGAGCGCGAACGGCTTCGGCAGATAGTCGTCGGCTCCGGCGTCGAGGCCAGCCACCCGCTCGGAGACCGAGTCGCGAGCCGTGAGAACCAGGATCGGCAGGTCGTCGCCGGTGCTGCGGAGCTGACGGCACACCTCGAGGCCGTCCAGCCGCGGCATCATCACGTCCAACACCAGGGCATCGGGCCGATCGCTGGCGATTCGATCCAGCGCCTCGACACCGTCCCCCGCGAGTTCGACGGAGTAGCCGTTGAAGGAAAGCGACCGGCGCAGCGACTCGCGCACCGCACGATCGTCGTCGACGACAAGTATGCGCACAGCCACAGTGTCAACCCCCTATCTGAGAGCGACCTGAGAGGCGCGCCGGAGCCGCTGGGGCCGGCGACATCCGGACCCGCGTTAGCGGCGGTCCAGGTCGATCAGGCCGAGGCGGGCGGCCTTGAGCAGCCGGCGCGGCACCTTGTGCTGCTGACCGGCGACGTTGACGCCCACGAGTTCCGTGCGCTTGGCCTTCCACTGCGCGCGCCGGCTACGGGTGTTCGCGCGCGACATTCTCCGCTTGGGCACAGCCATGGTCGAGATCTCCTCTTGAGGGGGTAAGTCTGGCGCCGCGCGCACGGTTAGGCGACGGCAAGTGCTCTTCAGGATAGCCAACGACCTGCGTAGCCTCCAAAACAGCGGAATTCGATGCCCGAACCTTGACGCGGTACCGCTGGTCATCGCTAACCTACCGGTTGGTTGGCAGCGGCCGCGACGAAGGGAGCCCGCGTGACCTCTGCTCGTGGTCCGGTCCGCATCGGCAACTGCTCGGGGTTCTACGGCGACCGGCTCGCGGCCATGCGCGAGATGCTCACCGGCGGTGACCTCGACTACCTGACCGGCGACTATCTCGCCGAGCTCACGATGCTGATCCTGGCGCGTGACCGCGCCAAGTCGCCCGACCGCGGCTATGCCAAGACGTTCTTGACCCAGCTCGAGGAATGCCTCGGCCTGGCGCTTGACCGCGGCGTGCGCATCGTCACCAACGCCGGGGGGCTCAACCCCGCGGGGCTCGCCGACGCGGTGCGCGCGCTGGCCGACCGTCTGGGACTGGCGGTGAATGTGGCATACGTGGAGGGCGACGACCTGCTCGGCCGCGCCGACGAGTTCGGCTTCGGCTCGGTCTTGGCCGCCAACGCCTATCTCGGCGCATGGGGCATCGCCGACTGCCTAGACGACGGCGCCGACGTGGTCGTGACCGGACGCGTCACCGACGCATCCGTGACCGTCGGGCCGGCGGCCGCGCACCACGGCTGGAGTCGCTCCGACTACGACCGGCTCGCCGGCGCGGTCGCCGCCGGGCACGTCATCGAATGCGGCGCCCAGGCCACCGGCGGAAACTACGCGTTCTTCGCCAGGGATTTCCCGGACTTGAACGCCTTGACCCACCCGGGCTTTCCGCTGGCCGAGATCCATTCGGACGGTTCGTCGGTCATCACCAAGCATTCGGGCACCGGCGGCGCGGTTACCGTCGACACCGTCACCGCGCAACTGCTGTACGAGATCGGCGGGGCACGCTATGCCAACCCCGACGCGACGCTGCGCGTCGACAGCCTCGAACTGTCCGAGGATGGACCGGACCGGGTGCGGATCTCCGGCGTGCGCGGTGAGCCGCCGCCGCCCACGCTGAAGGTGTCGCTCAACGCCATCGGCGGCTTCCGCAACGAGATGACCCTCGTCCTAACGGGTCTCGACATCGAAGCCAAGGCCGAAGTGGTGCGGCGCCAGCTCGAAGCGACCCTCACGGCCAAGCCCGCCCAGCTGGAGTGGACGCTGTCGCGCACCGACCACGCCGATGCCGACACCGAGGAAACGGCGAGCGCGCTGTTGCGCTGCGTGGTCCGCGACCCCGATCCGGAGAAGGTGGGTCGCCAATTCTCTTCCGCGGCGGTTGAACTCGCACTGGCCAGCTATCCCGGCTTCCATGCCACCAGCCCGCCCGGTCAAGGCCAGGTCTACGGCGTCTTCAGACCGGCCTTCGTCGCGGCCACCGAGGTGCCCCACGTCGCCGTGCACGCCGACCGTTCCCGTGCCGAGATACCGTCGGCGAGCGAGACTTTGGATCTTGCACCCGTGCCACCGTTCGCACTACCCGAGCCCCTCCCGTTCGGTGATACCACCCGCGCGCCGCTCGGCGTCATCGCCGGGGCCCGCAGCGGCGACAAGGGCGGTAGCGCGAACGTCGGTGTATGGGTGCGAACCGATCAGCAGTGGCGCTGGCTCTCCCACATGCTGACGACCGAGAAACTACGCGAGCTCCTGCCCGAGACACGGGATCTCGAGATCGACCGGTACCTGCTGCCCAACCTGCGCGCGGTCAACTTCGTCATCGAGGGCATCCTCGGCGAGGGCGTCGCCTACCAGGCCCGGTTCGACCCCCAGGCCAAGGGGCTCGGCGAATGGCTGCGGAGCCGGCATGTCGACATCCCTGTCGAATTGTGCCCCGACATCCCCGAGGAGTTGATGCCGTGAACATGTGGCACACCCCCGAACGCGAACAACTCCGCAAGACCGTGCGGGCGTTCGCCGAACGCGAGGTGCTTCCGCACGTCGACGAATGGGAGCGTGGCGGCGAGTTACCGCGCGAACTGCACCTCAAGGCGGGGGCAGCGGGCCTGTTGGGCGCCGGTTTCCCCGAGTCCGTCGGCGGTGGCGGCGGGGACGGCGTCGACGCGGTGGTGATCTGCGAGGAGATGCACTATGCGGGCGCGCCCGGCGGGGTGTTCGCGTCGCTGTTCACCTCGGGCATCGCGGTGCCGCACATGATTGCCTCGGGCGACGAACGACTGATCGACACCTACGTGCGACCGACCCTGCGCGGGGACAAGATCGGCAGCCTGGCGATCACCGAACCCGGCGGAGGCTCGGACGTCGGGCACCTGACCACCAAAGCCCAGCTGACTTCAGGCGGGGACGGGCCGTACTACCTCATCAACGGCGCCAAGACGTACATCACGTCGGGCGTGCGCGCCGACTACGTCGTAACCGCGGTGCGCACGGGCGGACCCGGCGCGGCCGGGGTTTCGTTGATCGTGGTGGACAAGGGAACCCCGGGATTCGAAGTCACCCGCAAGCTCGACAAGATGGGCTGGCGCTCGTCGGACACCGCCGAACTGTCCTACACCGACGTTCGCGTACCGGCGGCCAACCTGGTGGGCGCCGAGAACTCCGGCTTTCTGCAGATCGCGGCCGCGTTCGTCTCCGAACGTGTCGGGCTCGCGGCGCAGGCCTACGCCAGTGCGCAACGCTGCCTGGACCTCACCGTCGAGTGGTGTCGAAACCGGGAAACCTTTGGCCGACCGCTGATCTCACGACAGACGGTCCAGAACACACTTGCCGAGATGGCCAGGCGCGTCGACGTCGCGCGGGTGTACACACGCCATGTCGTCGAACGACAGCTCTCCGGCGAGAGCGATCTGATCGCCGAGGTGTGCTTCGCCAAGAACACCGCGGTCGAGGCCGGCGAGTGGGTGGCCAGCCAGGCCGTACAACTGTTCGGCGGCATGGGTTACATGGCCGAGTCCGAGGTCGAACGCCAGTACCGCGATATGCGGATCCTCGGAATCGGAGGCGGCACAACCGAGATACTGACATCGTTGGCCGCCAAGACGTTGGGATTCCAGTCGTGACCGCTCTTCGCTCCACGCTCGACGCCGCGTCGCCCCCCTTCGGGGAGGCGAGGGCCGCGATGACCGCCAAGCTCGCCGAGCTCGAGACCGAGCACGCCAAGGCGCTGGCGGGCGGCGGCGAAAAGTACGTGCAACGCCACCATGACCGCGGCAAGCTGACCGCCCGCGAACGCATCGAGCTCCTCATCGACCCCGACTCGCCGTTCCTGGAGCTGAGCCCGCTCGCCGCATGGGGCAGCGACTTCACCGTCGGCGCCAGCGTGATCACCGGCATCGGCGCGGTCGAGGGCACCGAATGCCTGCTCGTCGCGAACGATCCCACCGTCAAGGGCGGCACCAGCAATCCGTGGACGCTGAAGAAGATCCTGCGCGCCAACCAGATCGCGCTGCAGAACCGGCTGCCGCTGATCTCGCTCGTGGAGTCCGGCGGTGCCGATCTGCCGACGCAGAAGGAGATCTTCATCCCCGGCGGGCAGATGTTCCGCGACCTGACCCGGTTGTCGGCGGCGGGCATTCCGACGATCGCCCTGGTGTTCGGCAACTCCACCGCGGGCGGCGCGTACATCCCCGGCATGTCCGACCACGTCGTGATGATCAGGGAACGGTCCAAGGTGTTCCTGGCGGGACCGCCGTTGGTGAAGATGGCCACCGGCGAGGAAGCCGACGACGAGTCGCTCGGCGGCGCCGAGATGCACGCTCGCACATCGGGTCTGGCCGACTATTTCGCGCTCGACGAGCCCGACGCGATCCGGATCGGCCGCCGCGTCGTCGCCCGGCTGAACTGGCACAAACAGGGTCCCACCCCCGCGCCGGTCGTCGATCCGCTCTACGACGTCGAAGAACTGATCGGCATCGTGCCGGCGGATCTGCGCATCCCGTTCGACCCCCGCGACGTCATCGCCCGCGTCGTCGATGGCTCGGACTTCGACGAGTTCAAACCGATGTACGGCTCGTCGCTCGTGACCGGATGGGCGAGGCTCTACGGCTATCCGATCGGCATCCTGGCCAACGCCCGCGGCGTGTTGTTCAGCGAGGAGTCGCAGAAGGCCACCCAGTTCATCCAGTTGGCGAACCGCTCGAACACGCCATTGTTGTTCCTGCACAACACCACCGGGTACATGGTCGGCCGCAAGTACGAGGAAGGCGGCATGATCAAGCACGGCTCGATGATGATCAACGCCGTCTCGAACTCGACCGTGCCGCACATCTCGCTGCTGATCGGCGCCTCCTACGGTGCGGGCCACTACGGAATGTGCGGCCGTGCATACGACCCGCGGTTCCTGTTCGCCTGGCCGAGCGCGAAGTCCGCGGTGATGGGCGGCACCCAGTTGGCGGGCGTGCTGTCGATCGTCAGCCGTGCCGCCGCCGAGGCCCGCGGTCAGGCCGTCGACGAGGATGCCGATGCCGCGCTGCGGGCCGCGGTCGAGGCGCAGATCGACGCCGAGTCGCTGCCGATGTTCCTGTCCGGCCGGCTTTATGACGACGGGGTCATCGATCCACGCGACACCCGCACCGTCCTCGGAATGTGTCTGTCCGCCATCGCCAATGGCCCGATCGAGGGGACGTCGAACTTCGGCGTCTTCCGGATGTGAGCGCGATGATGTCAGCGATTTGTGTGCGTTCGAGAGCGGTGAGCGCAACAGGACGCACACAGATCCCGCTTGGGAGCGGAGGGGGCGCATGATCACTCGGGTTCTGGTCGCCAACCGCGGTGAGATCGCCCGCCGGGTGTTCGCGACATGTCGGAGGCTCGGCATCGGAACGGTCGCCGTCTACACCGACCCCGACGAACGCTCTCCCCATGTCGGAGAGGCCGATGCGCGCGTACGCCTTGAAGGCCGCACCGGATACCTCGATGCCGGTCAGTTGATCGCCGCGGCCCGCGCCGCCGGCGCCGACGCCATCCATCCCGGTTACGGGTTCCTTTCGGAAACCGCGGAATTCGCGAGCGCGGTACGCGCGGCGGGCTTGACGTGGATCGGTCCCCCACCCGCGGCGGTCGCCGCGATGGGCAGCAAGATCGAGGCGAAGAAGTTGATGGCCGCCGCCGGCGTGCCCGTACTCGACGAACTGGACCCCGACAGCGTGACCGCCGACCAACTGCCCGTGTTGATCAAGGCATCGGCGGGAGGCGGCGGTCGCGGGATGCGCGTCGTACGCGAATTGTCGCAGTTGCCAAGCCAGGTCGAGGCCGCCCGCCGGGAGGCTGCCTCGGCGTTCGGCGATCCGACAGTGTTCTGCGAGCGGTATCTGGCCAGCGGCCACCATGTCGAGGTGCAGGTACTCGCCGACGATCACGGCACCGTCTGGGCGGTCGGCGAACGGGAGTGCTCGATCCAGCGACGCCACCAGAAGATCATCGAAGAGGCGCCCTCGCCGCTCGTCGAGCGCACACCGGGCATGCGCGACAAGCTTTTCGACGCGGCGCGGCTGGCCGCGACCGCGATCGGGTACGCAGGGGCCGGCACGGTCGAGTTCATGGCGGACGAATTCGGCGACTTCTTCTTCCTCGAGATGAACACCCGGTTGCAGGTCGAACACCCCGTCACCGAAGAGACCACCGGCCTGGATCTGGTCGAGCTGCAAGTGTTCGTCGCCGACGGCGGCAGGCTCGACCCCAAACCGCCGCCGTCGCGCGGTCACGCGATCGAGGCCCGCCTGTACGCCGAAGACCCGGCGAAAGATTGGCAGCCACAAGCCGGCACCATGCACCGGTTCGCGGTTCCGGACAACGTGCGCGTGGACTCCGGAATCGTCGACGGCTCGGTGGTGTCCATCTTCTATGACCCGATGCTGGCCAAGGTGATCTCCTATGCCCCCACGCGGCGGCAGGCGGCGACCATGCTCGCCGCTGCGTTGACCCGCAGCCGCGTTCACGGCGTGCGCACCAACCGCGACCTTCTGGTCAACGTGCTGCGGCATCCGGCGTTCCTCGACGGTGCGACCGACACCGCGTTCTTCGACACCCACGGCCTGGCGGGGCTCGCCACACCGCTCACCGACGATCGCACGGTCGCGTGGTCGGCGGTGGCCGCCGCGCTCGCCGACGCCGCGCAGAACCGCCACGCCGCCACGGCATGTGCGCCCGCCCCCAGCGGGTGGCGCAATCTCGCCTCGGGCCACCAGGTGAAGCGGTACGCGGACTCCGCAGGCGACGAACACGCGGTCCGTTACCGGTTCACCCGTGCGGGCCTCGAGTTACCCGACCACGACGAGGTGTCACTCGTCGCGGCGACTCCGACCGAGGTCGTGCTGACGGTGCAGGGCGTCGACCGGCCGTTCGAGGTGGCGCGCTACGGCCGCGACGTATTCGTCGACTCCCCATCGGGTTCCGTACAACTCGTCGCGGTTCCGCGCTTCGGTGATCCCGCCGACGCGGTCGCGCACGGTTCACTGCTGGCGCCGATGCCCGGTTCGGTGCTGCGCGTCGGCGCCGCCGTCGGCGACACCGTCGCCGCCGGTCAGCCGCTGGTGTGGCTGGAAGCCATGAAGATGGAGCACACCATCACCGCGCCCAGCGACGGTGTGCTCGCCGAACTCAACGTCGAAACCGGGCAACAAGTCGACGTCGGCTTCGTCATGGCCCGTGTCCTCGATCGAGCCGAAGGAGAACAGTGAGCAGTTTCGTCGAGACCGAAGAGCAGCAGGCGTTGCGTAAGGCGGTCGCCGGCATGGCCGCCAACTTCGGCCAGGACTACTACCTGGAGAAGGCGCGCGCCGATCAGCACACCGACGAATTGTGGTCCGAGGCAGGGCAACTCGGATTCATCGGCGTGAACCTGCCCGAGGAGTACGGCGGCGGCGGCGCGGGTATGTACGAGTTGTCCATCGTGATGGAGGAGATGGCGGCCGCGGGATGCCCGCTGTTGCTGATGGTGGTCTCCCCCGCGATCAACGGCACGATCATCGCCAAGTTCGGCACCGAGGATCAGAAGAAGCGCTGGCTGCCGGGCATCGCCGACGGTTCGATCACGATGGCGTTCGCGATCACCGAACCCGACGCCGGCTCCAACAGCCACCGGATCACCACCACCGCGCGCCGCGACGGCGGCGACTGGATCCTGTCCGGGCAGAAGGTGTACATCTCCGGTGTCGATCAGGCGCAGGCGGTGCTCGTCGTCGGTCGCACCGAGGACCACAAAACCGGCAACCTCAAGCCGGCGCTGTTTATCGTGCCCACGGATACAAAGGGGTTGAGCGCCACGAAGATCGAGATGGAACTGGTCAGCCCGGAGAACCAGTTCCAGCTCTTCCTCGACGAGGTCCGGCTGCCCGGCGACGCCTTGGTCGGCTCCGAGGACGCCGCGATCGCGCAGCTGTTCGCCGGTTTGAATCCCGAGCGCATCATGGGCGCCGCCAGCGCGGTCGGCATGGGCCGGTTCGCGATCGACAAAGCCGTCGACTACGTCAAGACCAGGCAGGTGTGGAAGACGCCGATCGGTGCGCACCAGGGACTGTCGCATCCGTTGGCGCAGAACCACATCGAGATCGAGCTTGCGAAGCTGATGATGCAAAAGGCCGCATGGCTCTACGACACCGGCGATGACGTCGCCGCCGCCGAGGCCGCGAACATGGCCAAGTACGCCGCCGGCGAGGCATCGGTGCGGGCGGTCGATCAGGCGGTGCAGTCGTTGGGCGGCAACGGGCTCACCAAGGAATACGGAATCGCCGCCGCGGTGACGGCGTCGAAGCTGGCCCGCATCGCGCCCGTCAGCAGGGAGATGGTCCTCAACTTCATCGCGCAGACCTCGCTCGGGCTGCCCCGGTCGTACTGATGAGCGCGCTGGCCAGATACGCCGTCGACGGGCCGGTGGCCCGGCTGACGCTCGACTCCCCCGCCAATCGCAACGCGCTGTCGACCGCGCTGGTCGAACAACTGCACCGGGGCTTCACCGACGCGGTGGCCGATCCCGGTGTGCGGGCCGTCGTCCTCGGCCACACCGGTGGAACGTTCTGCGCGGGAGCCGATCTGAGTGAAGCGGCGGGCCGCGAACCGGGAGAGCTGGCCGTCGACCGCGCTCGTGAGATGACCCGCCTGTTGCGCCGCATCCTGGAATTGCCGGTCCCTGTGGTCGGCGCCATCGACGGACACGTCCGCGCCGGTGGCCTCGGCCTGGTCGGTGCCTGCGACATCGTGGTGGCCGGCCGCGGAAGCACATTCGCGCTGACCGAGGCGCGCATCGGTGTCGCGCCGTCGATCATCTCGCTGACCTTGCTGCCCCGGATGACCAGCCGCGCGGCGGGCCGATACTTCGTCACCGGCGAGAAGTTCAACGCCGCGGAGGCGGCCGAGATGGGCCTGGTGACCATGGCTTCGGACGATGTCGATGCCAGTGTCGCCGACTTGACCGCCGCGATCGCCAAGGCGTCGCCACAGGGGCTCGCGACGTCGAAGGCCTTGACCACAGCGTCCATCCTGGAATCCTTTGATCGGCATGCCGAAGCGCTCACCGAACAGTCGGCCGAGTTGTTCGTCTCCGATGAGGCCCGCGAAGGCATGCTTGCGTTCCTCGAGAAGCGACAGCCGAGTTGGGTGGGCTGAGTCCTAAGCCACGGCCGGTTGTTCCGACGGCTCCCGCCGCGAACTCGGTGCTCCCCGTCTGGTTCTCATCTGTGTGGGCAGACGCTCGACCGTTGCCCAAGGCACGAACGCGAGATACAACACGAACATCGCGATGCTGAAAAATGCGACGTTGAGGTTGACCATGATCGTCAGGTGCATCACGACGCCCGCCGCCAGCACGCAGAACCGAAAGCGCCTGCTCCAAACGAGGACCGCCAGCGCCAGTTCGACCAACAGGGTGACCCACGTCAGAACGTTAATCAGAATCGCGTTGGCGGCCAACCACTCCGGGGCGGGCAGCAGTGCCCATCGGCCGTCGGCGCCCCATGCGTAGAACACCGCCGAGCCGTCGACCCAGGTCTTGTTCGCCAGCTTAGCCTGCACCGTGGCCAGGTAGATGATCGACAACTGAATCTGCAGCAGCCGGACGGGCCATACCGCCCTGGTCTGGGCGGACCAGAAGGAACCGGTCCGCCTGCGCTGATCCAGCGACAGGGCCGCGCCGCATGAAGAGAGCGCCAGAATCAGAGCGATGACGGTGAGAATGGAGTCGCCGGCGTTGAAGAAGTAGTCGCCCCGTCGCACAAACGACTGCAGCACAACGAAAACGAGTACCGCCGCCACGCGGCTGTGCCACCCCACCGTCATCGCGATGGCCGACACGAGAAGCAGCACCCACCCGACGAGAAGAGCGGTGTCGCCCGGCCAGATCTCGAAGACGCTCCACTGGAAGTTGATCTGAGGGTGCTCGGGCGTCACTCCGTCCGCCCCGAAGACCGCGAACAGATCGGGCAACAAAACCAAGCTCCACGCGACGACGGCAAGCCCGAATCCGATCCGCACCAGGCCGAGCGGGTAGATGGGTTCAGCGGTGAAGAAGAAGGTGTTCCATCGGTCGACCAACCCACCGGGCGTCGACTTGAAGCGGCTTCCGGCGCTCATCGGGAACCCGCCAGGTCTTCTTGGTAGAGAAGCTTGGACGCGGTCGGGCGTCGCGTCTCGCCCGACTCCTCACCCGGCGCCGTCAACGTTTCCGTCTTTAGCAGCAT
This sequence comes from Mycolicibacterium malmesburyense, assembly GCF_001050015.1. The sequence continues at coordinate 45,807 of NZ_CVTB01000258.1, read as the reverse complement.
CGTGACGGTGACGGCGTGGTCGTTCGGACCACTCACCCTGCGAACCACCCAGTGCGCCAACTGCCGCCGGAACTCAGAGTTGAGGACGGCGGCATATCTGAGCAACAGCCAGCGGTCCCACCAACCGACGCCGTCGGCACGGGGCTCGAAGTTCCACACCCGCGTCTGTCCGTCGTCGTAACGTACTCGGACCTCGACGCTGTCTTGCCGCCTGCTCGGGTTGGCGTACATCGCCCAGCTCTGATCGAGCGCGGCGGGCACCGCGACCGGCTCGACGACCGGGAGCAACTCCCGCTTGATCGGCGAGTCGGGCAGGTTGCACACCACTCCGACGGTCACGAACAACGCCAGGCCCACGCTGATGACCGCCTTACCCAGCGACGAATCCTCGAACCGCTGCTGGAGGGCGCCGAGGCAGCGCATCGGTGGGCGGCGGTCCTGCTCCTGTTGTTCCTCTGGCGTCACCGTCACCCGTTCTCGCTTTCGTCGGGAATACAGTAATTCACCTCGCGGCTTTTGCCCCGGCGTCGCGGTGCCGTCGGACTCTGCGTCGACAGAAGGCCTTGACCCCGGGAATTAGGCTGAGCGCTGATGGCACGCACGGTTCTCGTCACCGGCGCAACGGGCACGCTGGGCCATCGCGTCGTGCCGGAAGCGATCGACGCGGGCCACGATGTGCGGGCGCTGAGCCGCAAGAGCCATGTCGGGTACACCGGCGTGCACTGGGCGCAGGCCGACCTGCTGACGGGCACGGGACTCGACGCGGCCCTCGACGGCATCGAGGTCGTGGTCAACTGCGCGACCCAACCGACCGGCGGCAAGGACGTCACCGCGATGCGAAATCTGGTCGCATCGGCCCGGCGGGCCGGCGTCGCCCACACCGTGCATGTGTCGATCGTCGGCATCGACCGCATCCCGCTGCCGTACTACCGCACGAAGTTGCGCGCCGAGCAGGTCCTCGAGGGCTCCGGCCTCGGCCACACGGTGCTGCGCGCGACCCAGTTCCACGACCTGATCCGCACCATCTTCGCGCTGCAGCGGTACTCCCCCGTGCTGGGCGCATGCCGCGGCGTGAGCTTTCAGCCGATCGACACCGCCGACGTCGCGGCACGGCTGGTGGAACTGCTCGACACCGAGCCCGCCGGGCGGGCACCAGACATCGGCGGTCCAGCGGTGCACACTCACACGGAACTCGGGCGCATGTACCTCGACGCGGCGGCGAGCCGGCGCCGCGTCCTAGCGGTCCCCCTGCCGGGACGAATCGGACGGGAGCTGCGCGGGGGAGCCAACCTCGTTCCGCAGAACCCGGTGGGCACCGTCGGGTTCGCCGAGTACCTGGCAGCCCGGGATTGACTTCGTAAAAGTTCGCCGATCTACATTCTTCGCCCTAGCGAGCCAGGGCACAGTTTGGCCTACTTGCTTGCATGTGCCACGGTTCGTCGTACGCTCGTATCCGATGAGCAATCCAGCGTCGCGGAGCCGTTCGATGCGTGCTGCTGACACCGATCGAATTCAGGTGGCACAGCTGCTCACCGACGCCGCCGCCCAGGGTCGTCTTCAGCTCAGCGAGTACGAGGACCGCCTGACCAGGGCGTACGCCGCGCAAACCTACGACGAGCTGGACCGGCTGTCGGCGGATCTGCCCGGCGCGATCACCCGTGGCCGCAGCGGCGGCCCGTGCCGGCCGGCGCCGTCGACGATGCTGCTGGCGATCATGAGCGGCTTCGAACGCCGCGGCCGCTGGAACGTGCCCAGGCGGTTGACCACGTTTGCCCTCTTCGGCGGCGGAGTCGTGGATTTGCGGTACGCCGACTTCACCTCACCGGAGGTGGAGATCCACTCGTATTCGATCTTCGGCGGCCAGACCATCCTGGTGCCGCCGGAGGTCAACGTCGACCTTCGCGGCATCGGTGTGATGGGCGCCTTCGACCGGTCCGTGGAGGGTGAGGGTTCGCCCGGCGCCCCGTGCGTGTGCATCCGTGGCTTCTCGCTGTGGGGCCGCGTCGGCGTCAAGCGCAAGAAGCGCAAGGCGGCCTGACCTCCGACGCTCAGCGACGTCGGCGCGACCGCAGATAGTCGCCGACGACCGCGGCGCCCAGCCCATCGAGGTCGGGCACCACGACGCGGCCCTCGACCCGACGGGCCACCTGATCGATGAACCGCGCCAACCCCGGGTCGTTGCCCAGCCGGAAGATCGTGACCTGCGCGCCGAGCGCGGCGACCTCGTCGAAGCCCTTCACCGTGTGGGCGATCGTCCGCGGATGCGGCGGGTAGTCAAAGAACACCGCGGGCCCGCCCTCGTCGCGCGGATAGTGCTCCAGGTGCGCCGTCGGCTCACCGTCGGTGACGACGAGCACCACCGGCTGGGCATTGGGGTGCCGGCGCAGGTGCCGGCCCGCCAGCGCCAACGCGTGGTGCAGGTTGGTGCCCTGCTCGTACACGCCCTCCAATCCGGTGAGTTCGGCCGCGGTCACGGTCCGCGCATAGCGCCCGAACGCGACGATCTGCAGCGCGTCCGACCGGAACCGCGTGCTGACGAGGTGGTTGAGCGCCAACGCGGTGCGCTTCATCGGCAGCCACCGGTTCTCCATCACCATCGAGAACGAGGTGTCGACCAGCAGCGCCACTGCGGCCTGAGTCCGCGTCTCGGTCTCGGAGATCTCGACGTCCTCGACCGTGATCCGAATCGGGCGCTCGGTGGTCCCGGTCCCGGCCTGGCGCAGCACCGCGTTGGTGAGCGTGCGGGTCACGTTCCACGGCTCGGTGTCGCCGAACGCCCACGGCCGCGTGGCGCCGGTCAGTTCACCCGCCGCGCCCGCCCGACGGGTGTCGCGCTCGCCGTGCCGACCGGAGAGCTGTTGCGCCACATCGCGCAACGCCGTCTGCCCGAGCTGGCGCATGGCCTTGGGCGACAGCCGCCACTGACCGTCGGACCCGCGGTCGAGGAACCCCTGGTCCATCAGCGCCCGCTCCAGCTCGGCCAGCGTGCGGGCATCGACCGCGGCGTCCTCGCCCAGCTGGCGGGCCAACATGTCGAGGTCGACGTCCTCCATCGTGGCGCCCGCATAGCTCTGCGACAGCGCCTCGGCCAACTGCTCCAATTCGGCGATGTCGGCCATCGCCTGAGCACCCTCGCCCATGCCGAGCGGGTTGTCCCCGGAGAAGTTCGACGAGCCGCTCCAGTCCTCCCCGGGCCGGGCGGCCTGAAGATGGGAGTCGAGGCGGTTGAGCGCGTTCATCAGTGAGGGCGAGCCGAATGCCTGCTGCGCCAACGCATCCAGTTCGGCGCGCTGCTCGGCGCTCAGGCTGTTGCGGAAACGCTGGGCGGCCGCCGCCCGCTGGGCCAGGGAGTCCAGCAGTTCGTCCACGTTGCGCGGGTTCTCCGGGAAGAACTCGCCGTGCTTTTTCATGAAGTTGTCGAAGTCTTCTTGCGAGTCCTCGCCCTTGGCGTGTTTGTCCAGCAGGTCGTTGAGGTCGTCGAGCATCTCGTTGACCCGCTGGCGGTCCTCGTCGGTGGCGTTCTCCAGCGCCTGCTTCATACCCGCGAAGCGCTGATCGAGCATCTCGCGACCGAGCAGATCCTTGATCTGGTCGTATTTTTCGCGCCCCTCGGGGCTGCGCCACTCGTAGTCGGTGAGCTCCTGCACGGCCTTGGCCGGTGACGGCGGCAGGTTCTCGATGCGCATCTCCTGGAACCGCGCGTCGTCGTCGAGCGCACGGGCCAACTCCTTGCGCTCGGCCAGCACCGCCTCGTCGAGCAGTTTCTTGATCTCGGCCAGCGTGCCGTCGAGATTGTTGCGCTGCAACAACTCTCGGCGACGACGGTTGGCTTCGGCGGCGAGCTTGTCGGCGCCGCGCATGTTCTTGGTGCCGCGGCGCAACATCTCCGACAGCGCCCGTCGCGGCGAGCTGCCCTCCATCACGTCCTGACCGATCTGCTCGAGCGCCTCGCGCAGATCGATCGGGGGCGCCAACGGGTCGGGCCCGCCGGTGTATCGCGAATACCGCGAGACGTGTTTAGCCATATGTCGTTTCGCCCTCGCCCGAAACCTTGTCGATCCGCTTGGCCAGATACAGCGCCTCGAGCGCCAGCTCCACCGCCGCGGCCCGCTGACCGTCGGTCTTGGCGTCGAGCCGCTTCTGGATCTCGGCGATGGCGGGCACCTCCGGGACCGCGGCCAGTACCTCGCGCGCCGACACCCGATCGCCGGTGGTGACCGCGGAGCCGTTCTCGATCGCGACCACCAGCGGCGCGACGTCGATGCCGCCGAGCAGCCGCTGCGCGGTGTCGGCGGTGGCCCGGCGCAGCAGATGCTCGAGCACCGCCTGCTCGCGGCCCTCCTCGCCGGTCTCGAACTCGAGCTTGCCGCGCAACACGTCGACCACCGAGCCCAGGTCGACCACCCGCGCCACCGCCTCCTCCTCGCCGAGCACCGCCGAGCGGTGTCGGGCGGCCGCGGCGACGGTCTCGGCGCCGGCGATCGCGAAACGCGCCGACACCCCGGAGCGCTGGTCGATCGACCGTGACTCGCGCAGGTAGCGGGCGAACCGCGCCAGCACCTGGATGAGGTACCCGGGCACCTCGGCGGCCAGGTGTGCCTCCTGGGTGATGACGCCGACCTCCGCGTCGAGCTCCAGCGGGTAGTGCGTGCGGATCTCCGCGCCGAACCGGTCCTTGAGCGGGGTGATGATCCGGCCGCGGTTGGTGTAGTCCTCCGGGTTGGCGCTGGCCACCACGAGGACGTCGAGCGGCAACCGCAGGGTGTAACCGCGGACCTGGATGTCGCGCTCCTCCATCACGTTGAGCATCGACACCTGGATGCGCTCGGCGAGATCGGGCAGCTCGTTGATCGCGACGATGCCCCGGTGCGCACGCGGGATCAGGCCGTAGGCGATGGTCTCCGGATCGCCGAGGCTGCGGCCCTCCGCCACCTTGATGGGGTCGATGTCGCCGACCAGGTCGGCGACGCTGGTGTCGGGGGTGGCCAGCTTCTCGGTGTAGCGCTCGCTGCGATGCCGCCACGCGATCGGCAGGTCGTCGCCGGAATCGGCCGCGCGCCGGATGGACTCCGGCGTGATCGGGCTGTAGGGGTGCTCACCCAACTCCGAGCCGGCGATCACCGGGGTCCACTCGTCGAGCAGGCCGCTCAGCGCACGCAGCAGCCGTGTCTTGCCCTGACCGCGTTCGCCGAGCAGGACGACGTCGTGGCCGGCGATCAACGCCCGCTCCAGCTGCGGAATGACGGTGTCCTCGAAGCCGAGGATTCCGGGCCACGCGTCACGCCCGTCTGCCAGGGCGGCCAGCAGGTTCTCCCGGATTTCTTGTTTGACGCCCCGCTCGCGATGGCTGGATGCCCTCAGCTCGCCGACGGTGCGGGGTAGATCTTGGGGTTGAGTCACCACTCCACGCTACGACGTCTCCGGCGCAGGTGTCCGTCCCCCGCTCGCCGAAGCAGCTATTCCGTCAGATTTCCGCAACCTCGCGGACGGCCGGCTCAGCCCTCCGACGGCGGCAGCAGTTGGAATCCGTCGAGGATCGTCTTGCTGTCCCGTTGGTACGTGGGGTCGTCGGGGTCGAGGGTCTGGGCCGTCACGCTGACCGCGAAGGTCTTCCCCGACGCGCGCATCACCGCGCCGAGCGCGACGGCGGGATGCGGCGCCACGTTGCCCATCACCGGCATGCGGTAGTCGAACATCCGGGCCGGCACCCCGCACAGCGTGCGCTCGGTGACGCGGACGTCGGTGGCGCCGATGCCCGACTCGAGCGCCTCGCGCATGTTGGTGAACACCAGGCCCGCGTCCTGTGCCCCCGGCGCGCTCTCGAGCGTGACCACGACGTTCGGCGTGAACCCCCGCGCCGTGAGGTCGTCGTTGCGCATGGCGAAGCGGATCAGCTCCGAATCCATCATCGTGGTGCGCACCCAGCCCGGCGGCGTCGGGATCTTCATCACCGGCTCGTTGTCATTCTTGGCCGGGATCGTCGTCAGCGGCTCATCCACCTCTTCGCACTGCGACGAGTCGACACCACCGCGGTCGGCGGCCGCCGTCAGGTCGGCGCCGGCGACCGCTCGGGCATCGTCGACGGTCCTGGTGCAGGAGACCATCAGAACCGTCGCCGCCACCAGGAGAAGGGCGGCCGCACGCGACGCAGTGACCATGCTGTGCAACATATCGGCCTCCCGCCGTCTTCGACGGAGTTCAACCGGACATCAGTGCGCGAAGTGACGCGCACCGGTGAGGTACAGCGAGATACCCGCTCTGGCAGCGGCTTCGGTGACCTGCTCATCGCGTACCGAACCGCCCGGGTGGACGATCGCCTTCACGCCGCCCTCCGTCAGCACCTCCAGCCCGTCCGGGAACGGGAAGAACGCGTCGGAGGCGGCGACGGCGCCACGTACCCGGTCGCCCGCCCGCTGCACCGCGAGCCGGGCCGCGTCGACGCGGTTCACCTGGCCCATGCCGACGCCGACGGTGGCGCCGTCCGCCGCGACGACGATCGCGTTCGACTTGACCGCCCGGCACACTCGCCACGCGAACTTCAGGTCCGCCAGCGTCGCGGGATCGGCGGGCTCACCGGTCGCCAGCGTCCAGTTGAGGGGATCGTCGCCGTCGGCGGTGAACTCGTCGCGTTGCTGCACCAACAGCCCGCCGCTGATCTGGCGGAACTCGGTGCCCCCGGGCTGCGGCTCGGACGCCACCAGCACCCGGATGTTCTTCTTGCGGGTGAGCACCTCGACCGCACCGGGTTCGTATGCGGGCGCGATGATCACCTCGGTGAAGATGTCGGCCACGGTCTCGGCCATCTCCACCGACACCGCGGTGTTGGCCGCGATGACGCCGCCGAATGCGGACCGCGGATCACACTCGTGCGCCTTGCGGTGCGCGTCGGCCACCGACGTCGACGAGATCGCGATGCCACATGGGTTGGCGTGCTTGATGATCGCCACACAGATCTCGGAGTGGTCGAAGGCGGCCCGCCATGCGGCGTCGGCGTCGGTGTAGTTGTTGTACGACATCTCCTTGCCGTGCAACTGTTCGGCCTGCGCCAGCCCCGGCCAGGCGGCGTCGTTGCGGTAGAGCGCGGCCTGCTGGTGGGGGTTCTCGCCGTACCGCAACACCGCGCTGCGCTGCCACGTGGCGCCGACCCACTCCGGCAGCGGGCTTCCCGACCGTTCCGGTGCGAGCACCGAGCCCATCCAGGATGCGACCGCAACGTCGTACTCCGCAGTGTGCCGAAACGCCAGCGACGCCAGCCTCTTTCGTTCGTCGAGCGTGAAGCCGCCCCCACGGACCGCGGCGAGGACGCCGTCGTAGCCCAGCGGGTCGACGACCACGGCGACGCTCGGGTGGTTCTTGGCGGCGGCCCGCACCATGGACGGACCGCCGATGTCGATCTGCTCGACGCATTCGTCGATGCTCGCGCCCGACGCGACGGTCTCGGCGAAGGGGTACAGGTTGACCACGACGAGCTCGAACGCCTCGACCCCGAGCTCGGTCAGCGCCGAAACATGTTCGGGCTTGCGCTGATCGGCGAGCAGACCGGCGTGGACCCGGGGGTGCAGCGTCTTGACCCGCCCGTCGAGCACCTCGGGGAAGCCGGTGACGTCCTCCACCGGGGTCACCGGGACACCGGCTGCGGCAATGGTTTTCGCGGTCGACCCCGTGGAGACGATGCTGACGCCCGCCTCGTGCAACCCGCGGGCCAGGTCGGCGAGGCCGGTCTTGTCGTAGACGCTGATCAACGCCCGCCGAATCGGCCGCTTGCCCTCGGTCATCCCAATGTCGCCTTTCGTCCGGTCCAGGTCACACCGCGGACAGCCACCGCGGCCAGTATTTCCGCCAGAAGCCGCCGTTCGACGACTTTGATCCGTTCGTGCAGCGTCGCCTCGTCGTCGTCGTCGAGCACGGGGACGGCCTCCTGGGCCAGGACCGGCCCCGTGTCGGTCCCCGCATCGACCAGGTGCACGCTGCAACCGGTCACCTTGACGCCGTACGCGAGCGCGTCGGCCACCGCGTGCGCGCCGGGGAAGGCGGGCAGCAACGCGGGGTGGGTGTTGATGATGTGCCCCATGAACCTCGAGAGGAAGCGCGGCCCAAGGATTTTCATGAATCCCGCGGAGACGATCAGATCGGGTTCGTAGGCGGCGGTGGCTTCGGTGATCGCGGCGTCCCACGCCTCCCGGTCCGGGTAGTCGCGCAGTCGCACCGTGTAGGAGGGAACCGAAGCGGCCGCGGCGATGTCGACGGCCGGGCAGTCGCGGTCCACGCCGACGGCGACGATCGAGGCGGGGTACTCGCCGGCGGTGGCGTCCAGCAGCGACCGCAGCAGCGAACCGGTGCCCGACGCCAACACGACGACCCGTGCAGGAACCTTCGGCGGTACGCGGAGGGGTTGCTGCACGCCTGGCAGCCTAATGGGTGCCCGGCGGACCGTCGTCGTCCGCCATGAAGTGCTCTTCGGGGTCCTCGACGACGTCGTTCGGCGGTTCGGTCCGGGGGGCGGTGGCGGCGTCGGCGTCGATCGGACCCGCGAATTCCTCGGGTTCGGGCTCGGGCTCGACGTCCTCGGGTTCGGGCTCGGGTTCGGGCTCGGGCTCGACGTCCTCGGATTCGGGCTCGGGCTCGACGTCCTCGGATTCGGGTTCGGGAGCATCCCCGATTTCCGGCTCCCCGTCCGCGTCGAGGTCATCGTCGAACTGGTCGTCCTCGATGACGGCCTTCGGCGCCCGCGGCCTACGGGCGACGCCGCCCGCCATCACCACGGTGAGCGCCCCGATTCCGGCGAACCACAGGAACACCGCGGGCCCGAACGTCGCCTGGTCCACGCCGACGTCGCCGAAGTTGCCCAACCGCCCGCCGCCGGCGTATCCGAGCAGGGCCATCGTGAGGGCCGCCAGGGCCGACGCGACCAGCAGCTTGCCCATCGCCGGGCCCAGCGGAAGCGGGCGTCGCGAACACTGCTGGCCGACCGCCACCGCCGAGGCGGCCGCGACGATGAGCAAGGCCACCCACACCGGCCCGAGCGGGGGCGTGGGCACCGCCGCCAACACCGGCAGCGCCGGAATGTCGCCGCCGAACACCGTGAACGAGCTGAACGTCGCGAGCCCGACGTGTGCGCTGGACCCGACCGCCACCGCGGCGGTGCCGACCAGCACGTTGGGGATGTACAGCACCGACAGCACGGTCAGGCTCAACTGCCCGAACATCGAGTCGGTGATCGAGTAGAGGTCGTGCATCGTCGACCAGTGCACGACCATCGAGCCCGCCATCACCACGCCCGAGAGGCCTGCCAGCGCGAGCACGCCCGCCGCCGCGGCGCGGAACGCGTCCGGCAGCCAGGCGGGTAACGAGGTCGCGGCCATCAGCCGCCCGCCGACCCGCGATCCCACACCCACCACCGCGCCGATCGCATGGACGGCGAGCACGCCGCCGAAGGCGCGAAGCGCGTGCGGGGTCTGCAACTCCGTGAGCACCGACGCGGCGTCGTGGACGACGGCCAGCGCGATCGCGGCGATCAGAAGCGGTCCGCCCAGCGCCGAGGCCACCACCCATCGCGTCACGAACCACGACCCGTTCGGGCTGGTCGCCGCGGCCGTCGTGCGCGCCGTCCCCCACACCATCGCAAGCGCCGGCAACAGCGGCATCACCCCGAGTTCGGCGCCGCTGATCGACACCGGCACCAGGTGCACGCCGAGCCACATGCTGGCGATCGCGCCGAGCGCGCCGGTCATATCGCTGTTGGCGATCAGCAGCTGCAGCAGGACGATCGCAGCGATGACGACGAGCGCCACCAACGACGGCCCGAACGCGACCCGAAGCAGCTCACGCGCCTGGCGTGCGCCGACTGGCCGTTGATCCACTGGTTGAGCCGCTCCTCAGTCAGGCTGCCGTGCGGCGGTGACGCACGCGCGGCTCAGACTACTGGCTCACCTCAGGAAGGCGGCGGACCCGACTCCGACGAAGACGACGGTTGCGCCGGAGTCTGAGTCGTCGGCTGAGACGACGGCGGCTGGCCGTACGCGGGGAACCCGGTCGGTGGTGTCGGCGGACCCTGCTGGCCCTGCTGACCCTGGGGATGGCCCTGCTGCTGCGGCGCGCCGAAGCCGCCCGTCGACGGGCCGCCCGGATAACCACCCGGATACGTCGACGGATATCCCGGCCGTTGCTGCTGCGGTCCGCCGTGGTGCTGACCCTGCTGGCCGTAGTAGGGGCCCGGGGCGCCGTACTGCTGCCCGTAGGACTGGTCGTACTTGGGCCGCGGCGCGGGCGGGGTGATGATGCCCGACTCGAACAGCAGCGCCGCCACCGCGACGATCGCCTGGAACAGCGAGAAGGCGATGATCAGGTAGAGGCCCCAGTCGATCGCGGCGCCGCTGGGCCGGTTGATCACCTCGGCGATGATCAGGAGGAACGCGGCGACCGCCAGGACGGCGTACACCGACGTGGAGGCGCCGTGCTTCGGAAGCAGCGTCGTCGCGGCGAGCAGCCCGGCGACGAGCGATGCCGCGACGGCGAGTACCAGACCGAACGAGCTTCCGCTGATGCTGCCCAACCCCGGGAAGTCGGACGCGGAGATGGTGAACAGCGGCGCGAAGCTCGACAGGTACACCGCCAGGCCCAACAGCGCCACGGCGATGGCCAGGTACGTCGGCAGCTTGTTCGCGGTGTCGGTCACCGACGCCGAGCCCTCCGGCGTCCGGCCGAACTGCTGCGGCGCGGAGAACTGGGTGGTCGGCTGCTGAGCGGGCGGGTACCCGGGGCTTCCGGGCGGTCCTTGCGGGTACGACATGACCTCTCCTGTGCTCGGGCGGGCTACCAAACCACGCTAGCGCACAGCGGTCATGCGGAGACCAGCACCGGTTCGCCCACGGTGTCCCGGTCGGACCGTTCGATTTCGCGGACCAGCGGCAATACCTTCGCGCCGAAGTATTCGATCTCTTCTTGGAAGTGCAGGAACCCGCCGAGGATCAGATCGACGCCGCGTTTGCGGTACGCCGCAATGCGTTCGGCGATCTGCTCAGGTGTGCCGATCAACTGCGTGCGGAATCCGTCGTTGTACTGCACCAGGTCCTCGAACGACGAATCGGCCCACATGCCGCGCTTGTCCGCGGTCGAATTGCCCGCCTGCTGAACCGCCGCGTGGAATCCGTCCACGGCGGGTTTGTCGGCCTTGGCGATGATCTCCCGCAGCACGTCTTTCGCCTCTTTCTCGGTGTCGCGGGCGATGATGAAACCGTTGAGCCCGAACCGCACTTCGCGGCCGACGCCGCGCGCGTGCCCGCGCACGTCGACGATCTGCTCGGTGACTCCGTCGAAATCCTTGCCGTTGGAGAAGTACCAGTCGGCGTACAGGCCGCCGTTGCGCCGCGCGGCGGTCGAGTTGCCTCCTTGGAACAGCTCGGGGTTGGGACGCCCGGGGGTGTGGAGCGGCTTGGGTTTCAGCGTGAAGTCGTGGATGCGGTAGAAGTCGCCGCGGAAATCCACGTCGTCCTCTGTCCAGATCTTGCGCAGCACCTGCAGGAATTCCGCGCTGCGGCGGTAGCGCTCGTCGTGTTCGAGCCACGGCTCGCCCAGATGGGTGAACTCGTCCTTGAACCACCCCGACACCACGTTCACCGCGAAGCGGCCGTTGCTGAGGTGATCGGCGGTGGCGCCGAGCTTGGCCAGCACCGCCGGCTGCCACAGTCCCGGATGCACGGCCGCGATCACCTTCAGCCGCTGCGTGGCCAGCAGCAGCGCCAGCGAGAAGCTCGTCGACTCATGTTGGTACTCCGCGCCGTAACTCGCCTCATAGCGGACCTGGCTCAGGGCGTACTCGAACCCGTTGTTCTCCGCGGTCTGCGCCAATCTGACGTTGTATTCGTAGTTCCAGTCGGTGCGCTGCTCGATATCGCTCGTGACCAAGCCACCGCTGACGTTGGGCACCCAGTAGGCGAACTTCACATGGTCGGCAATGCGTTCGGTCGTCATGGTGTGACATGACAGCAGCGCCGGCCTCCCCCGTCGCCGGTATCAATCACTTTGAAGGAAACGCGTCTTGCCCCCGAGACTGAAACACGTTCTAATTCTGGCCATGGATTACGGGCTCGTTCTGTTCACCAGTGATCGCGGGATCACCCCCGCCGCGGCCGCCAAATTGGCCGATGACCACGGCTTCACCACGTTTTACGTGCCCGAACACACCCACATTCCGATCAAGCGGCAGGCCGCGCACCCCACGACCGGTGACGAGTCCCTGCCGGACGACCGCTACATGCGCACGCTCGATCCCTGGGTCAGCCTGGGCACGGCGGCGGCGGTGACCTCGCGCGTGCGCCTGTCGACGGCGGTGGCGCTGCCGGTGGAGCACGACCCGATCACGCTGGCCAAGTCGATCGCCACGCTCGACCATCTGTCGGGAGGCCGGGTGAGCCTCGGGGTCGGGTTCGGATGGAACACCGACGAGCTCGCCGACCACAACGTCCCGCCGGGACGCCGTCGCACGATGCTGCGCGAGTACCTGGAGGCGATGCGGGCGCTGTGGACGCAGGAGGAGGCCTCGTACGAGGGCGAGTTCGTCAACTTCGGCCCCAGCTGGGCGTGGCCCAAGCCGGTGCAGGCGCACATCCCGGTGTTGGTCGGCGCCGCGGGCACCGAGAAGAACTTCAAGTGGATCGCCAGGTCCGCCGACGGCTGGATCACCACACCCCGCGACTTCGACATCGACGAGCCGGTCAAGCTCCTGCAGGATGTTTGGGCATCCGCCGGACGCGACGGAGCACCGCAGATCGTCGCGCTCGATTTCAAGCCCGACCCCGAAAAGCTGGCTCGCTGGGCCGATCTCGGTGTCACCGAGGTGCTCTTCGGCCTTCCCGACAAGTCCCCCGACGACGTCGCCGCGTACGTCGAACGGCTGGCAGGCAAGCTCGCCGCGCTGGTCTGATCAGGGCCTGCCGAAACCCGCTTCGTCGAGCACCCGCTGTCCGGTTTCGCCGGTCACGGCGTCGATGAACTCCTGCGCGAGAGCGGGTTGCGACGAGTCCTTCAGCGTGGCAATGGGGTAGACGTTGACCACGTCGGCGGCTTCGGGAATGGGCACCTCGGCGATGCGGGTACCGGTGCCTCGGGCGTCGGTGACATAGACGATCCCGGCGTCGGCCTGACCGCTCGCCACCTTGTTCAGGACATCGGTGACCGACGACTCCTCGCTGACGGGGTCGAGGTCGACGCCCGCGGCCTGCTCCGCCTTCCGTGTCGCCGATCCGCATGGGACCTGCGGGGCGCACACCACGACGCTGGTGCCGGATCGGGTCAGGTCACGAAAGGTCTTCACATTCTTGGGGTTTCCCGGCGCCACAGCGATGGTCAACGTGTTGGACGCGAAGTTCACCGGGTCGCCGGCGAGCAGTCCCGCGGCGGCCACCTTCTCCATGTTCGCCGCGTCGGCGGCGGCGAACACGTCGGCCCGCGCGCCCTGCGTCAACTGCGTGGCGAGGTCCGAGGAACCGGCGAAGGAGAACTCGACGCGGGCGCCGGGATGGTCTTTCTCGAACTGGGCGCCGATCTCGGTGAACGTCGACTTCAGCGACGCGGCCGCGAACACCATGACCGAGTCGGCTTCCGGCCCCTTCGAACAAGAGGCGAGAGTCAGGAGCAGCGCGACCAGCAGCGAGAGAGGCTTCACGGCTCCTCCTCTCATGATCAAGCGAGGCTGGCGCGGTTGACCTTCTCCGTCGGGCGCACCGTGATCGCCGCACCGAGCGGGTCGCCGTCGGACATCAACGCTACGAGATCGTCGTCTTCGGAGATGGCGAGGAACCGTGAGTCGTCCGAATCGAGCCTGCCGATGATGATTCCGGTGCGCACGGGCCAGTCGTAGCGCACCGAATAGGTCTCGATCCTCGCGCGGCCTTCGGGTCGCTCGGTCACCGGGACCGTCGGCAGCGCGGCGACGTCGGCGTTGAGGTCTGCGCTGTTGTCCGAGCGCCACTGGGCGGGCAGCGTCGAATAGATGCCGACCGAGTACTTGCTCATCGTGCCCCCGTTGGCGCCCACCAACCCGAATCGCTCTGGCTGGTCGCGCATCTGGGCGACCGTCTCGGCGATGGCGTGCAGTGAGTAGCTGTTGCCCGGGCCACCGAAGTACGGCAGTCCGCCGGTCACGGTCAGGCCGCGCGGGTCGTCGCCGTCGATACCCAGCGCCTCGCAGGCAACGAACACGGGGAACGGAAAGCAGCTGTAGAGGTCGAAGGTGGAGAGGTCGTCGACGCCGATCTGCGCGACCCGCAACGCTTCTCGCACGGCGTGCCCGGTCGCGGGGCTGGCGCCGAGGTCGACCCGGTCCAGCAGGCCCTGCTCGGTCATGTCCGAATGCCCGTGCAGATACACCCATTTCTCCTCGGGCACCCCGAGTCGACGCGCGGCCGCCACCGACATCATGATCGCGGCGGCGCCCTGGTTGACCTGATCGCGGGCCACCAGTAGGCGGGGATACGGGTCGCAGATCATCCGGTTGTCGTCGGTGACGGTGGTGATCTCTTCCACCGAGCGCTCCACCGGCGATGACGAGAACGGGTTCTTGGCAGCGACTTTCGACAACGGCGCGAACAGCTCGGCCATCTGCCGCCGGTATTCGGCCACACCCAGCCCTAGGCGGGCTCGGCGGGCGTTGTCCAGCAGGCCGTATTGCACTGCGGCGCCGGTCAATCCGTGCGACGCGGTGTACTCGGTGAAGTACTGGTGGATCTGGTGGCCGCGGTCCTCGAGCTGACCGTCGACGTGTTCGGTGAAGTCGGGCTTGTTGTCGCGGTTGGCGAAATAGCGAGCCGTCGACCCCGGTTCCGAGCCGATCACCATCGCCACGTCGCATTCTCCCGCCGCGATGGCGCCACAGGCCTCGGTGACGAGTTTCTGCGGGCCCTGTCCGCCGACCGGTTCCAGGACGACGCGCGCGGGATCGCCGCCGACGCGCCGCATGACCGAGCGCGGGTAGTTGTTCGACTTGCCCAGCGCCGCGGGCATGGGGCCGGAGATCTCGAACTGACGCAGGGCGTAGACCGTCTCGATGGCCTGCGCGGCCGCCGTGGCGTCGGCTCCCGTGTCGGCCAGCGCCGCACGCACCGCCTCGGTCGCGAGGTCGACCGCCGACATGCCCCGATAGCCGGGATCGTCGATGCGCTCGGTGAACTGCCCAACGCCGACGATGACCGGGGTCCGGGAATCGACCATTACAGACCTCCTGACAAGTGTTAGTTCGTCAGGCTAATCGAGGACTGGAACGTGTTCCTAATCCTGCGGCATGCTTCACACCGTGCGTGGGTCCACCACAAGCCGCGAGCGACCGCTCTTGCACACGAAACAGCGGCGTGTCGACGTGCAGACGCGGTCGCTCGCGCACAACGAAGAAAGCTCTACAGGCTCTGCAGGAGCTCCCGGGCCAGGTTGGCGGTCTCCGACGGCGTCTTGCCGACCTTGACGCCCGCGGCCTCCAGCGCTTCCTTCTTGGCCTGCGCGGTGCCCGACGAACCCGAGACGATGGCGCCGGCGTGGCCCATCGTCTTGCCCTCCGGCGCGGTGAAGCCCGCGACGTAGCCGACGACGGGCTTGCTGACGTTGGCCTTGATGTAGTCGGCCGCGCGCTCCTCGGCGTCGCCGCCGATCTCACCGATCATCACGATGACCTTGGTGTCGGGGTCCTTCTCGAACGCCTCGATCGCGTCGATGTGGGTGGTGCCGATCACCGGGTCACCGCCGATGCCGATAGCGGTCGAGAACCCGAAATCGCGCAGCTCGAACATCATCTGGTAGGTCAGCGTTCCGGACTTCGACACCAGGCCGACGGGACCGGGGCCGGTGATGTTGGCCGGGGTGATTCCCGCCAGCGCCTCGCCGGGCGTGATGATGCCCGGGCAGTTGGGCCCGATGATGCGGGTCTTCTGCCCTTTTTCTAGGTTGTAGGCCCACGCATATGCGGTGTCCTGCACCGGAATTCCCTCGGTGATGACGACCAGCAGCGGGATCTCCGCGTCGATGGCCTCGATGATCGCGTCCTTGGCGAACTTCGGCGGCACGAACACCACCGACACGTCGGCGCCGGTCTCCTTCATCGCCTCGGCGACGGTGCCGAACACCGGCAGCTCGACGTCCTTGCCGTCTTTGTCTTTGTGCGACACCGTCGTGCCGGCCTTGCGCGCGTTGACGCCGCCGACGAGCTGCGTGCCCGCCTTGAGCATCAGCGCGGTGTGCTTGGTGCCCTCGCCGCCGGTGATGCCCTGGACGATGACCTTGGAGTCCTTGTTCAGAAAGATCGACATTTGGCTTGCGTCCCTTACTTGTTCGCCAGCTCGGCGGCTTTGTCGGCTCCGGAGTCCATGGTGTCGGCCTGGATCACCAGCGGGTGGTTGGCCTCGGCAAGGATGCGGCGGCCCTCTTCGACGTTGTTGCCGTCGAGACGAACCACGAGCGGCTTGTTGGCCTCGTCGCCGAGGATCTTCAGCGCGTTGACGATGCCGTTCGCGACGGCGTCGCAGGAGGTGATGCCGCCGAACACGTTGACGAACACGCTTTTGACCTGCTCGTCGTTCAGGATGACGTCCAGACCCGCGGCCATCACCTCGGCCGAGGCGCCGCCGCCGATGTCGAGGAAGTTGGCCGGCTTCACGCCACCGTGCTTCTCACCGGCGTAGGCGGTGACGTCGAGCGTCGACATCACCAGGCCGGCGCCGTTGCCGATGATGCCCACCGCGCCGTCGAGCTTGACGTAGTTGAGGTCGTGCTCCTTGGCCTTGAGCTCGAGCGGATCGGTGGCGTCGCGGTCCTCGAACTCGGCGTGCTCGGGATGGCGGAAGTCGGCGTTGCCGTCGAGCGTGACCTTGCCGTCGAGGGCGAGGATCTGGTTGTCGGGGGTCCGCACCAGCGGGTTGACCTCGACCAGGGTGGCGTCCTCGGCGACGAAGACCTCCCACAGCTTGGCGATCGTCACCGCGGCGGCGTCGAGCACCTCCTCGGGCAGGTGGCCCTTCTTGGCGATCTCGCGGGCGAAGGCCTCGTCGACGCCCTTGGTCGCGTCGACATGCACCCGGGCCAGCCGGTCCGGCTTGGTCGCGGCGACCTCTTCGATCTCCATGCCGCCCTCGACCGAGCACATGGCCAGGTACGTGCGGTTCGCGCGGTCCAGCAGGAAGGAGATGTAGTACTCCTCGGCGATGTCGCTGGCCTCGGACACCAGCAGCTTCTTGACGATGTGGCCCTTGATGTCCAGGCCGAGGATGTTCTGTGCGTGGCTGAACGCGTCGTCGGGGGTGGCCGCGTACTTCACGCCGCCGGCCTTACCGCGGCCGCCGGTCTTGACCTGGGCCTTGACCATCACGGGCTTGCCGATCTCCTCGGCGATGGACTTGGCGTCCTCGGCGGTGTCGGTCACCCGTCCGGGCGTGGTGGGCACGTTGTGCTTGGCGAAGAGCTCTTTCGCCTGGTATTCGAAGAGGTCCATTGGCTGTGGAACGTCCCTGTCTCTAGCGCGTCGATTGCGGAGTTGTTGGGCCGAAGGCTCGGGGGAACTTTATCCACACGCTCAGAACGCGTTGGCACCGCCCACCGCTCATGTGGTAGATCTCACCGCTTGCGCTCCAGTGATACAAGTCACAAATCCGCGCGGAATACGTCCTCGGCTTGCAGCGGTCATCGGGAGTTGGTTAACGTGCCTCTGGTCTCGATAACGCTTTGGTCACGGCACGCTTCACTGACAGGCAAGGACACCCCAGGTTGGCTTCGCACCGTTCGTCCGGATCTCATCGGAGATCGTCGACGAATCGGCAAATCAGCCGCCGCATAAGCGAATCCCCGTCCGAAGTCACCGACATCATCCCGTTCAACGAATTCGGCGATCTCGATGACATCGACTTTCGCGAGAACAGTGCCTTCGACCGTGAAGCCCAGGTCATCCGTGCCCCCGAACTCGACGACCTGAACGACACCGACGACCAGGTCCCGCTGCGGCTCGCCGTGCCCTCGGAGTTCCAGGCAGGTCCCCGGCACGCGCGTCGGTCGCACGCCTACCGCGACAGCCACACCGACACCAGCGATGGCATGGCCGCGACCGACGTCATCCGCATCGGTACGCGCACGCCCGCACACCGCAAGCAGGAAGTACCCGTCAAGGGCCGACTGATGGTCGCGGCGATGGCGGTGGGGGCCACCGCGGCGGGCGCCTACTCGATGGCCAACGCGGCCCAGGAGAAGTCCTCGGAGGCCGTCCTGGCCGCCGACCAGTCCTCGATGAACAACCCCCTCAGCGGGTCGACGGGCGGTATGCAGGTCGTCGCCGTCACGCCGGCCGCCAGCTCGCCGCTGCACACCGAGGAGATCCAGAAGGCGGCCGCGTTCGCGCAGGAGCGCGCCGAGCGCGAGGCCCGTCTGCAGCGGCCGATGTTCGTGATGCCCACCAAGGGCGTGTGGACGTCGGGCTTCGGCTACCGGTGGGGCGCGCTGCACGGCGGCATCGACATCGCCAATTCGATCGGCACCCCGGTGCTCGCCGCTTCCGACGGCGTGGTCATCTCGGCCGGGCCCTACGCCGGCTACGGCAACATGGTCAAGGTCCGGCACTCCGACGGCACCGTGACGCTCTACGGCCACCTCAGCTCGTGGTCGGTGGAGGTCGGCCAGCGGGTCTGGGCCGGTGATCAGATCGCCAAGATGGGCAACACCGGTAATTCCACCGGACCCCACCTGCACTTCGAGGTGCACCTGAACGGCACCGACCGCGTCGACCCCGTGGGTTGGCTGGCCAAACGGGGCCTGTCCGCCGGCAACTAGTCTGGCGAAGTGGCCAGCGACGACGACTCCGATCTGACACGCCAAGCGCCGTCGAGCGCGGACACCGGCATCATCCGTCGTCATCCCTCCGGCGAGATTCCGGCCATTCAGGAGCCGCGAACCAGCATCATCCGGCGCCATCCGACCGGGGCGATTCCGATACCCGATCCACCGACCCAGATGGTGGACACCGGCGGTCAGACGCAGATGTCCGATAGCGGCGGCGCGACGCAGATGGCCGACGGCGGTGCGACGCAGATTTCGGACCGGCCCGCGCCGGAGACGACGTACATCCCGCGGGCCCGTCCCATGTCGGTGTCGCCGTCCGGATCGCCGTCGGCCAGTCCGAAGACGGCGATCGCGACCGCGGTGGCGAGCATCTTGACTGGCTGGGCCACCGGGGTCATCGCGACCGACCTGATCACCGGCTGGTGGCGCTCCGATCAACTGTTCTGCGTCGCGATCGGCTTCCTGACCGCGATCTCGGCCGCCGCCCTCGTCGCCGGGCTGATCGGCCTGCTGCTGCGCCGCTGGGTGAGCCGCTTGCTGGTGATGGTGGGCGCGATGGTGGCGCTGCTGATCTTCTCGAGCCTGTTCGTCGCGAACGCGAAGCTACCCGCCGTCGTCTACGCCATCCCGGTATTGCCGGTGGCGAGCATCGTGTTCGCCGCGCTGCCCGCGACCGGACGCTGGGAACGCTCCGGCTAGAGCTTGGTGATCGGCGCGTGGTTGTGCATCAACTTCACACGGCCGGAGCTGCCGAAGTCGATGAGCGACATCGCCGATTCGCCGACACCGCTCACCTCCTCCACGCGGCCCAAACCGTACTTGTCGTGCGTGACCCGGTCGCCGGCCTCGAGCACCAGCAGCGGACGCTTTCCGGCGCCGGACCGCGTGGGCGACGGGCGCGGGGTTCCGAAGCGTCCCGCCCCGCTGACGGGTGCGCTGAACGACGACGGTGCCGGATCGGTGCGCCGCCAGTCTATGAGATGTTGCGGAATCTCTTTGAGGAACCGGGATTCCGGGTTCAGCATCGGCTGGCCCCACGACGAACGGACCTTGGCCCGGCTCAGGTAGAGCCGCTGCCGGGCGCGGGTGATGCCGACGTAGGCCAGCCGGCGTTCCTCGGACAGCTCGGCGGGGTCGCCCAGCGCGCGCATGTGCGGGAACATGCCGTCCTCCCAGCCCGTCACGAACACGACCGGGAACTCGAGACCCTTCGCGGTGTGCAGCGTCATCATCGTGACGACCCCGGCGCCGTGCTCGGGCAGCTCGTCGGCGTCGGCCACCAGTGACACCCGCTCCAGGAACTGGGCCAGCACGCCGGTGTCGGGAAGGTCCTCGTCGAGCGGCTCATCTTCGGCGAGTGCCTGAGCGTTTGCCAGATCCGTGCTGAATTCGTGTGCGACGCTGACCAACTCGTTGAGGTTGTCCAACCGCGCGAGGTCCTGCGGATCGCTGGACGACTCGAGTTCGGTGCGATAACCGGTGCGGTCGAGCACCGCCTCGATCAACTCACCCAGTTCACCGTCGAGACGGCCGCGCAGATCGTCGAGCATCTCCACGAACGCCGAGATGCACTTCTCCGCACGGGTGTTGAGCATCGGCACCTTGCCCTCGGCGGCCGCCTGCAGGGCGTCGTTGAAGCTGCATCCGGTGTTCTCGGCGTATACCGCGACACACGCCTCGGCCCGGTCGCCGATGCCGCGACGCGGGGTATTGAGGATGCGCCGCATGCTCACCGAGTCGCCGGGGTTGTCCAGCACCCGCAGGTACGCGACGATGTCGCGGATCTCCCGGCGTTCGTAGAACCGCACGCCCCCAACGACTTTGTACGGAATGCCTGCGCGGATGAAGACCTCTTCGAGCGCACGCGAGGAGTTGTTGGTGCGGTAGAACACCGCCACATCTGAATAGGTGCCACCGTCGTCGACGAGCGCGTCGATCTCCTGGGCGACGAAGCGGGCCTCGTCGTGCTCGTTGTCGGCGACGTAGCCGACGATCAGCTCCCCCTCCCCTTCATCGGTCCACAACCGCTTCTCGCGGCGGCCGGCGTTGCGGGAGATCACCGCGTTCGCGGCGTTGAGGATGTTCTGCGTCGAGCGGTAGTTCTGTTCCAGCAAAATGGTTGTCGCGTCCGGATAGTCGCGTTCGAAGTCCTCGATGTTGCGGATGGTCGCACCGCGGAACGCGTAGATCGACTGGTCGGCGTCGCCCACGACGCACAGTTCCGCCGGCGGCACCCCGTCGACCGTCTCCGTTCCCACCAGTTCGCGGACCAACGCATACTGGGCGTGGTTGGTGTCCTGGTACTCGTCGACGAGGATGTGCCGGAACCGCCGCCGGTAGTACTGCGCGATCTGCGGAAAAGCTTGCAGCACACCGACCGTCTCGCCGATCAGGTCGTCGAAGTCGAGCGCGTTGGCCGCGCGCAGGCGCCGCTGGTATTCGGCGTAGACCTCGGCGATGATCCCGGGCAGTTCCTCGCCCGCCTCCGAGGCCTCGGCCGCCGCCTGCTCCGGACCGACCAACTCGTTCTTGTGGTTGGAGATCGCGTTGGCCAGCAGCCGCGGCGAGTACCGCTTGGTGTCCAGGCCCATGTCCTTGCCGATCATCAGCAGCAGACGGCGCGAGTCGTCGGCGTCGTAGATCGAGAAGTTCGAATTCAGGCCCTTGATCAGCGAGGCCTGGTTGCGCAGGATCCGCACACACGAGGAATGGAAGGTGGAAATCCACATGTTCCTGGCCCGGGGACCAACTAATCCCACCACGCGCTCGCGCATCTCGGCGGCGGCCTTGTTGGTGAACGTGATGGCCAAGACCTGGCCGACGCCGACGTCGCGGGCGGCCAAGAGGTAGGCGATCCGGCGGGTGAGCACAGCGGTCTTTCCCGAGCCGGCGCCGGCGACGATGAGCAGCGGCGAGCCCTCATGCAGGACGGCCTGGCGCTGCTGTGGGTTGAGCCCGTCGAGCAGGTCGTCGGATTCGGTGGCCCCGTTCGGTGCGATGGTGTTCGGTGCGCTCATGTCAGTGTCGAACTTACCGCTGCGCAGGGACACTCCCGCGGCCGAACCGCCGCACGGGGCTTTGCGCTGGCCCGGCGTTTGGTGGCACACTTTGTCCCGTGCTCAGCAAACAGCGATTTATCTACAGGTGCCGATTTGCGGCGCCCGTGGTCTAGCTGCTTCCCAAGAGCCCCGCGGTTCCGTTCTCGAACCGCGGCTCGTCTCTTGTGTGAGGCCCAGGACCGGATGAGACCAGGACCCCACACACCGAGGCGGTGAAACCCATGACGACCGAAACCGAGACTGTGCCCGATATCGATGACCTGCGCCGGGAGATCGACCGGCTCGACGCCGAGATCCTTGACGCCGTGAAGCGCCGTACCGAGGTGTCCAAACTGATCGGCAAGGCGCGGATGGCCTCCGGCGGGACCCGCCTGGTGCACAGCCGCGAGATGAAGGTCATCGAGCGGTACAGCGAACTCGGCCCCGAGGGCAAAGACCTCGCGATGCTGTTGCTGCGTCTGGGCCGCGGCCGCCTCGGTCACCAGTGATTTCGGTGCACTACCAGTCGCTCAACGATAGGTAGCGCACCGAAATCGCCCTCGCGTCAGCGCAGCGCATCGGTCAACCACGGCATCAACCACTCGACCGCTTCCGGCGTGGGGTGCACCCCGTCGCTGCGGATGCGGATGCCGTCGATCCAGTTGGTGTAGCCGCCGTTCGGGCCGAGCTTGCGGTTCAGATCGAGCACGGTGACGTTCGACCGGTACTTGACCGCGCTGCGCAGCAACGCATTCCAGTCGTCGACCCGGTCGGGATCGTCCTCCGGGTACAGGCTGCCGTCGCGTTTCTCGGCGCGGCGGTTGTACGGCTCGGTCGTGACGACGACGCGTGCGCCGGTCGAGGAGAGGATGTCGAGCGCGCGGTTGAGCTCGGAGCGCAGATAGGCGTCGTACGTCGACTCGCCGACGTGTGTCCACCGGCCCTCGTTCATCCGGTCGACGACCTCCCACCGGCCCACGATCAGCAGCACCACGTCGGGACGCTCGTGCTTGACACGCTCGGCCCACCGGCTCGGCCACGTATCGCATACCGGCTTCTGGTTCAGCGTCTGCCCGACGTAGCGATAGGGGCCGCCGCGCGCGATGCCGCACCCGATCATCGTGTGGTTGGTGAACGCCAGCCCGGGCGTCTCCGGGAGGTAGCGCATCAACGTCCAGGCCACGGAGTCGCCGAACACCGCGACCGTCCTGGTGCCGGGATCGCGTGCGGTAGGACGTCGGACTTCGACCGGCACCTCGGGTCCGATCAGCGCGGCGGAGTCGATGCTCGGCTCCTCCTGCGGAGGACCACCGGGGGTCACCCCGACCGGCAGCACGGTCATCGTGATCACCGCCGCGGTCGCGGCCGTCGCGCCGGCCAGCGGCAGCATCGGCACGATCACCGGGCGCCAGCGCCGGATGGGTTGTTCGAGCAACCACCACGACAACGCGGCCACCGCGAGCGTCGCCGCGCACCTCAGCGCGAACAGCGACCAGCCGGACCACCCGGTGCGCTCGCCGTTGATCGCCAGAAAGATCGGCCAGTGCCACAGGTAGACGCCGTACGAGATCGCGCCCAGCCACACCAGCGGCCGCCACGCCAACACCCGCGCGACGGGGCCCTCCTGGTCCAGCGCGACGGCGCCGACCACGCCGGCAGCGGCCAGGGCGACGATGATCAACAGACCCTTGTGGAAGTCGCCGACGCTGCCGGTTGCCAGGTGCACCGCGAAGCCCAGCACGACGAGGCCGACCACGGACACCGCCCGGGCCACCCACCGCAGCCACCGCGTTCGGATCACCGGTCCGGCGAGCGTCACCGTGGTCCAGTCCCGCACGAGCAGGGCGGCCGCCGCCGCGCCGACGAGCAGTGCCTGCGCGCGGGTGTCGGTGCCGAAGTAGACCCGGTTGAGCGTCGCCTCGTCGACGAAGACGATCGCCGCCGCCGCCGAGGCCGCCGCACCCACGGTGGCCAGACCCAACACCGCCCATCGCAGATGTGTCGGATTGCGCCGGCAGAAAACGAACGCGACGGCGATCAGCAGCAGCGGCCAGATCAGGTAGTACTGTTCCTCGACCCCCAGCGACCAGGTGTGCTGAAGGGGCGACGGTGGTGCGCCCTGCGAAAAGTAGTCGGTGCGCTGCGCGACGAACGCCCAGTTGGCCACCCAGAAGAACGAGGCGACGGCGTCGTCGCGCAGGTTGGCGATCGCCTCCGTCGAGAAGAACCCGCGCGCGGCCACCACCGCCAGCACCATCACCAACAGGGCGGGCAGCAGTCGGCGGGCGCGACGGATCCAGAAGTCCCGCAGCCGGATTCGGCCGGTGCGGGCGTGCTCGTCGAGCAGCAGCGAGGTGATCAGGAATCCGCTGAGCACGAAGAACACGTCGACGCCGAGGAAGCCGCCGTCGACGCCGGGGATGCCGCCGTGGTCGGCGAGCACGAGGGCGACGGCGACGGCGCGGATGCCGTCGAGGGCGGGGATCGCGCCACGCCGATGCGCGCGCGAGGAGGGACGTACTGACAGCGGGCGGCGATCAGCGGGCGCGACGGAGCGACGCGCATTCACTTGCGAAATCTTGCCCGCGCGAGCGGACGTGCGGGCGCAGGCGCGGCGGCGTGTCGAGTTACTTCGTCAACGCGATGTACTTGACCTCGAGGTACTCCTCCATGCCCTCGAATCCGCCCTCACGTCCGAAGCCGGATTCCTTGACGCCGCCGAACGGTGCTGCCGGGTCGGAGATCACGCCGCGGTTGATGCCGACCATGCCCGATTCGATCGCCTCCGCGACGCGCAGCGCACGGTCGAGCGACCGGGTGTAGATGTAGGCCGCCAGCCCGTATTCGGTGTCGTTGGCCGCCGCGATGCCTTCTTCCTCGGTGTCGAACCCGGTGATCGGGGCGACGGGGCCGAACACCTCCTCCTTGAGGATGCGGGCGTCGGCGGGCACGTCGGCCAGCACCGTGGCCGGATAGAAGTTGCCCGGCCCGCCGGGAGCCACCCCGCCGATCGCGACCGTCGCGCCGCGCGACACCGCGTCGGAGACCAGGTCCTCGACCGTGGCGACCTGTTTGGCGTTGATCAGCGGCCCGAGCGTGGCCGATTCGTCGATGCCCTTGCCGAGGGTGAACTCGCTCATCCGCTTGACCAGTTTGTCGGTGAATTCCTCGCGCACCGAGTTCGCGACGTGGAAGCGGTTGGCCGCCGTGCATGCCTCGCCGCCGTTGCGCATCTTGGCCAGGATGGCGCCCTCGACCGCGGCGTCGACGTCGGCATCGTCGAAAACCACGAACGGGGCGTTGCCACCCAGTTCCATCGACGTGCGCAGCAGTTTGTCGGCCGATTGTTTGACCAGCGCCTTACCGACGCCGGTGGAGCCGGTGAAGGTCAGCTTGCGCAGCCGTCCGTCGTCGATCAGCGCGGCGGTGACGTCGCCGGGGCTCTTCGTCGGCAGCACCGACAGCACGCCCTTGGGCAGGCCGGCCTCATCCATCAGCTTGGCCAGCAGCAGCATCGTCAGCGGCGTCTCCTGCGCGGGCTTGACGATCATGGTGCAGCCGGCGGCGAAGGCGGGGCCGATCTTGCGGGTGCCCATCGCCAGCGGGAAGTTCCACGGCGTGATCGCATAGCAGGGGCCGACGGGCTGTTTGGCGACCAGAACGCGACCGCTGCCCGCGGGGCTGTGCGTGTAGCGACCGGCGACGCGCACCGCCTCTTCGGAGAACCAACGAAAGAACTCGCCGCCGTAGGTGACTTCACCCATGCTCTCGCGCAGGACCTTGCCCATCTCGAGGGTCATCAACGTGGCGATGTCCTCGGCGCGTTCGGTGATCTTCTCGAACACCGCGCGCAGGATCTCCCCCCGTTCGCGCGGCGCGGTGGCCGCCCACTCGGCCTGGACCGCGCAGGCCGCGTCGAGTGCGGCGATCGCATCGTCGGCGGTCGCGTTGCCGACCGAGGCCAGAACCTGATCGTCGGAGGGGTCGAGCACGTCGAAGGTGGACGAGGCCTCGCGTTCCTCACCGCCGATCCACAGTCCGGTGGGCACTGACGAGAGCAGCTTCGCGGTATCCATAACTCTGTATTACACCCCCGCCGGATGCTCAATCACAGTCGTCGAACGTGCGGCCGGCGTGAAAAATTGGCGGAAGCTTCGTCCTGAGCGCACGGTCGCGATCGCTGGCCCGCATTAGGGTCGTCTTCATGAGTGCCCAGATACCCGATATCGCCTCGACTCCGGCCTGGCAGGCGCTGCAACGGCATCACGATGAGGTGGGCGCGAAACACCTGCGCGAGTTGTTCGCCGAGGATCCGGCGCGCGGCGCCGAGTTGGCGGCGACGGTCGGCGACCTCTACGTCGACTACAGCAAGCACCGGGTCACGCGCGAGACGCTCGAGCTGCTGGTGGATCTGGCCCGCACCGCGCGCCTGGAGCAGAAGCGCGACGCGATGTTCTCCGGTGTGCACATCAACACCTCCGAGGACCGCGCCGTTCTGCACACCGCCCTGCGGTTACCGCGCGGAGCGGAGCTGGTCGTCGACGGGCAGGACGTCGTCGCCGACGTGCACGAGGTGCTCGACAAGATGGGCGACTTCACCGACCGGTTGCGCAGCGGCGAGTGGACCGGCGCGACGGGTGAGGCCATCAAAACCGTCGTCAACATCGGCATCGGCGGGTCCGACCTCGGCCCGGCCATGGTTACCCTCGCGTTGCGCCACTACGCCGACGCGGGCATCTCGGCGCGCTTCGTGTCGAACGTCGACCCGGCGGACTTGGTGGCCAAACTCGACGGACTCGACCCCGCGACAACGCTTTTCATCGTCGCATCGAAGACGTTCTCGACACTCGAGACGTTGACCAACGCGACGGCGGCGCGCCGCTGGCTCACCGATGCGCTCGGCGATGCCGCGGTGTCACGGCATTTCGTGGCGGTTTCGACCAACAAGAAGCTGGTCGACGACTTCGGCATCAACACCGAGAACATGTTCGGGTTCTGGGACTGGGTGGGCGGCCGCTATTCGGTCGACAGCGCGATCGGGCTGAGCGTGATGGCGGTGATCGGACGCGAGCGGTTCGCCGAATTCCTGTCGGGGTTTCACATCCTCGACGAGCACTTCCGCACGGCGCCATTGGAATCGAACGTTCCGGTGCTGCTCGGGCTGATCGGGCTGTGGTACAACGAGTTCTTTGGCGCGGAAACCCGTGCGGTGCTGCCGTATTCGAACGATCTGGCCCGGTTCGCCGCGTATCTGCAACAGCTCACGATGGAGTCCAACGGCAAGTCGGTGCGCGCCGACGGCTCGCCGGTCACGACGAGCACCGGCGAGATCTTCTGGGGCGAGCCGGGAACCAACGGCCAACACGCGTTCTACCAACTGCTGCACCAGGGCACGCGACTGGTGCCGGCCGACTTCATCGCCTTCTCACAACCCACGGACGATCTGCCGACCGCGGACGGTGAGGGAAGCATGCACGACCTGCTGATGAGCAACTTCTTCGCGCAGACGCAGGTACTGGCGTTCGGCAAGACCGCCGAGGAGATCGCCGCTGAAGGCACACCGCCGAATGTGGTGCCGCACAAGGTGATGCCGGGAAACCGGCCCACCACGTCGATCCTCGCGACCCGACTCACCCCGTCGGCGCTCGGCCAGCTGATCGCGCTCTACGAGCATCAGGTGTTCACCGAGGGAGTCATCTGGGGTATCGACTCGTTCGATCAGTGGGGTGTCGAACTCGGCAAGACCCAGGCCAAGGCGCTGCTGCCGGTCATCACCGGCGACAACTCGCCCGCCGAACAGTCCGACTCGTCGACCGACGCGCTGGTGGGCCGATACCGCAGCGAGCGCGGACGACCCGCCTGAGTCAACGCGCGGCGCGCGCCCGCACGAACGACCGCACCCCGGCGATCAGGTACACCAGCAGCAGAACGAACATGATGGTGCTGGTGATGACCGCGGCGGGCCGCTCGGCCGTACCCGCGAACACGGCCCCGAGACCGATCACGTTGCGCAGCGCACCCAGCGCGGCCAGCAACGCGATCACGAGCGCCGCGTGCATCGCGGGCTTGTGGGTCCGGTCGGATCGACGCCCGATGAGGGCGGCGACGAGCAGGAGGACACCGACGAAGGCGGGGATCAGAGCGGTGATGCTGACCGCTCCGCTCACGATGTAGGCGATCACCCCTGTCGCGACGAGCAGTCCTCCGATCCAAGTGGTCAGGGCGAGCATCGTTGTTCCCTCCTTCGACTCCGGTCGACGACTCTGACCGACAACTCTACCCGCGCAGGGAATCTCGCCCTGTTCACTCGTCGGCGTCAGGCCGACTCCAGCCGAGGATCATGACGGGCAGGCATCCGCCGATCATCAGCGCAACCAGCGCCATCAGACCCCCGGCGTACGCCATGTCGCGCACGGACTCCGCGTCGGCCGTTCTCATCTGCGTCGCGAAGATGATCAGGTAGAAGATCGGCACCAGCAGAAGGTTCTGCGTCACCGTCAGCCCGATCGATCGCGCGCTGTTGCGCTGCTGGATCTCGTACTCGTCGAGCACGCTCTTCGGGGCGTCGCCCTGCCTGCCGGACACGATCTGCAACATGACGAAGGCCGGGAAGAAGACCAGGGTCGCAGGCAACCAGACCAGGGCGGCCTGTCGAAAACCGAAGGCGCACACCACACTGACACAGAGCATGACGGCGAGCGCCGCCGCCAGGACGGCGACGAGCGTCCGGCGCCGGCGTTGGGTACGCCACCGCGGTAGCGAATTGGCGTACGTACGTTCGTGTTTGAGGAACCGCCGGGTGCGATAGTCCTGATAGCGGTCGATCAAGGTCCGCTCAGCTTGCCGGGTCGACTCGGGCATCGTGCTCGCCTCCTTGTGGTGGGGTGCTCCTGCGGTACAGCTCGGTGGACAGCGGAGTGAACTCCGTGCGGGAGAACACCGCCTCGACGGGCAGACCGAAGACGTCGCAGATACGGAATGCCAGGTCCAGGCTCGGATAGTGGTCGCCGCGCTCGAGCGCGCCGACCGTCTGCGGGTTCACGTCGATCAGCGCGGCGAGCTCGGCGCGCGTCATGCGACGCTCGGCACGCAGGACACCGATGCGATTGTGGATTGGGAGCGTTTTGCCCCTTCTCACCGGACTCACACAACACAGTGTTAGGAAAACCCAACAGAATGTCAAAAGGATGCATCCGCTTGCTTCGTTGGTCCGGGCTGTTTCGACCCGTCACCGGCTTGATGGTGGCCACTGTGACCAGTGAGGCACAAGTGGCCGGCGGGCCGCCATGGCCCGGAAAGCCCCCAGACAAAGCAACGCGGCGCACGCTCACCGAGAAGCGTGCGCCGCGTGGCTGGGCGCTAGATGAAGCTAGCTAGTGATTACGGGGCGGGGATGTTGATGCAGCCGACGTTCGGCAGGCATCCGCTCGCACCACCGGGTCCGGCGGTGCCGCCGGGTCCGTTCGGGGCCAGCACGCCGCTCGCACCGCCGGGTCCGGCCGAACCGCCGGGGCCACCAGGGATTACACCCGAAGCGCCGCCACCGTCAGCGGAGCCCTGCGGGCCACCGGGGACGTTCACATCGGCGCCGCCACCGGGTGAGGCATCGATGTTGCCGACACCGGCACACGGGGTACCGTCGGCGTTCAGACAGGGCGGAGGCGCCGGCTGCGCGGCGGCCACCGGCGCCACGGCGATCGCAACTGCCGCGGCGCCCGAGAACATCAGGGGCATCATCTTCGTCAGTTTCACGTTCATGTTCTGTGGACTACCACCTCAGCGAGTTGCTGAAACCTTCAAACTTTCTCTGCTCGCGTGAGGGCCTCATCACAACCTGCCCACCTGTTTCAGCCCGGAAACGGTGTCCGCCAGCGTTTCCTGCGGATCGCGGTACGAGATACCGAGTTCGGTCTCGCTCGGCGAATCGTCGGAGCACGGCATCTGTGTGTAGTACTGCATCGCCGCCGCGGTCACCGGTGCGTCGAACGGCAGGAGCGGCCCGACCACGTCGACAACCCTTCCGATGTTGCGCAATACGGAGTCCGGCACCGGGTACACCCGCAGCGTCGTGTTCGCCGCCTTCCCGATCATCGTCGCCAGGTCGGCGATCGGAACTCGCTTGCCGCCCGCCATGTATCGGCGCGGGCCCTGCCCCGGCTCGAGCAATGCCGCATGCAATGCGGCCAGGTCGCGAACGTCGACCACGATCCACGCGGCGCCGCGACCGGGCACTCCGCGCATCTGCACCGCCGCCTGAACACCTTCTGCCGCTTCGCCGAACTGGTTACCGGCCGGTGGCCCGAGCACCATGCCGGGGTACGTGATGCTCACCGGCGCACCCGCATCCTGCAGGCCGCGCGCGTACTTCTCCACCTCCGCCTTCGATTTCCCGTAGCCGTCGGCGCCGCCGACCACGGGGAGGTCGGCGTGCAACAGATTGCAGTTCGGGTTGAACAGCGCCGTGAAGCTGGAGACGTGAATGATCGGGTCGAGGCCGCGATCGGCCGCTACGCCGAGCACATTGTGGGCGCCGTCGAGGTTGGTCCGCAGCATCTTGTCGGCCTGCCGTGGATCGACTGAAACCATTGCCGCCGAATGAATTACGGCGTCGCAATCCTCCATCGCCGCAGCGGTCGACTCCGCGTCGGCGATGTCACCGACGGCGTAGTCGTCGGTCGCGACGCCGATCTTGGCGGCGCTTGTCTCCAACCGCGCGGGATCGCGCACCAGGAACCTCACCTGGTGGCCCGCATCGGCCACGGCCTTGGCCGTCCACGCCCCGACGAAACCGGTCCCGCCGGTCAACAGCACCCTCATCGAAACCTCCAGTAGGAACTAGCGCTGCGGTGTACCCCGAAGCGACGGCCCTCACACGGAGGCTCTAGGCGAACGGCTTCATCAGACGCGGCGGCAGTACCCGCATCACCCGGACCAGGGGTGCCCATGGCCACCATGGAACCGCCGCGCGTCCGCCTTCGCGTTCGATCACGCCGACCATCGCCCGCACGCCGGTTTCGTTGTCCACCATCAACATCGTCGACGCCGACTTCGCCGTCATCTCGGATTCGATGTAACCCGGTTCGAGCACGGTGACCTTGATCGGCCCACGCGCGTACTCGGCGCGCAGCGACTCCCCCAGCGACGAGACGCCGGCCTTGCTCGCGGCGTAGGCGGCCTTGACCCCCGGCACGCCCTTGTTCCCGAGGACCGACGAAACGAGCACCAGATGGCCTCCACCGGCCCTCTTGAACATCTCGATAGCGGTCTCGATCTGGACCAGCGCCGCAACGAGATTCGTCTCGATGGTGGCCTTGTTTGCCCACAGCTTGCCCGAGCCGAGCGGCGCGCCCTTGCCGACACCGGCGTTCACGATGATGCGGTCGATGCCGCCGAGTTCATCGGAAAGCTCGGCGAACACCTTCGGCACCTGCTCATGGTCGTTGACGTCGAGGGCGGCGACGACGACGTTGATCCCGGGATGCCGCTCGAGCAATTCGTCCTTCAGCTCGTCGAGGCGGTCGATGCGCCGGGCGCACAGCGCCAGGTCGCGACCCTTCGCGGCGAATGCGCGAGCCATCCCGGCGCCCAGGCCGGAGCTCGCACCGGTGATCAAGATCTTCTGCCGAGTCACCCCGACAGACTAAGCGAGGCAATCACCGCCAGAATGGGCACATGGTTCTCGTGCGGACAGCGATATTCCTGCTCGCGGCGCTCGGCGTCGCGCTCTCCCAGGCGGTCGCTGTCGGTCAGCCCGCATCCCCGCTGTACCGGCTGGTCGACACCGCGGCCCAGCGCCTGGCCACCGCCGACCCCGTCGCCGCCGCCAAATGGATCAACGGCGGGCCGATCACGGACACGCAGCGCGCCGGCGCGGTTCTGGACGCCGCTGCCGCCGACGCCTCCGCGCACGGCATCGACCAGGCTTACGTGCGAGCGATCTTCGCCGACCAGATCGACGCCACCGAGGGTGTCCAGTACACCCGGTTCGGCCAGTGGAAGTTCGACCCCGCCACCGCGCCCACCGCGGCCCCCGATCTGTCCCAGTCACGTTCGCAGATCGACGGGTTCAACAAGATCATGGTCGACGAGATTGCGCGGCAGTGGAATTCGCTGCACTCATCCACCTGCACCGTCGACCTCGGCACCGCGGTCGACGCCGTCGCGAATGAGCGCCAACTCGACCCGCTCTACCGGACCGCGCTGGCGGCGGCCACCCGCTCCTACTGCCGAATCACTTGAGCAGGCGCGACATCCGGCGGTCCGCGAGGATTTTCCCGCCCGTCTGACACGTCGGGCAGTACTGAAAAGACCTGTCCGCGAACGACACCTCGCGCACGGTGTCGCCGCAGACCGGGCACGGCAGGCCGGTCCTGGCGTGCACCCGCAGGCCGGACCGTTTCTCCCCCTTCAGCGTCGCGGCCTGCTGACCGACCGAGCGTGTGACCGCGTCGCTGAGCACACCGATCATCGCGTCGTGCAGCGCTGAGAGCTGTGCCTCGCTCAGCTTGGCCGCCGTCGCGAACGGGGATATCCGCGCGACGTGGAGGATCTCGTCGCTGTAGGCGTTACCGATGCCCGCGATCACCTTCTGGTCGGTGATCACCGTCTTGATCCGGCCGCTGTTGCCCGCCAAGAGCCCGGCGAGGTCGTCGGGCCCCAGCGACAGCGCGTCGGGCCCTAGCGCGGCAATGCCGGGCACCTTGGTCGGATCGTCGACGACCCACACCGCGAGCCGTTTCTGGGTGCCGGCCTCGGTGAGATCGAAGCCCACCGTCGCCGGCCCGGCGGCGACATCGGACCCTGCCTCACCCGGGGCTTCGAGGTGAACCCGCAGGGCGATCGGCCCCTTTCCCGGCTTGAGCGGCGCTGCGGCCAGCTTGTCCGACCACCGCAGCCACCCCGCGCGCGACAGATGGGTGATCAGGTGCAGGTCGCCCGCCTGCATGCCGAGGAACTTCCCCCAGCGGTTGGCGTCGGTGACGGTCTGACCGTGCAGCGCGGTGATCGGCGGGTCGAACGTCTTGAGGACCGAAAATGCCGACACGTCGATGCGTACCACCGCCTGACCGACGGCATGGCGGCGCAGGTGGTCGGCGAGCGCTTCGACTTCGGGCAGTTCGGGCATGATTCCAGTGTGCCGGTCAATTCCGTCGCGCGGCACCGCCGGTGACCACCGACAGCAGCCAGCTGACGATCGACAGCACGATCGCGGCCCAGATGGCCGTCCACCAGAAGTCGTCGATGTAGAGCCCCCAGTGCGTGGTGTGCTCGGTGATCCACGAGGTGATCCACAGCATCAACGCGTTGATGACGATGTGGATCAGGCCGAGGGTGAGAATGTAGAGCGGAATCGAGATGATCTGCACGATCGGCTTGATGATGGCGTTGACCAGACCGAAGATCACCGCCACGACGAAGATGATCCCGATCTCCTGCAGCCGCGAGTCGGCGCCGACGAACCTGATTCCCGGAACGATGACCGTCACCACCCACAGCGCAAAGCCCGTCAAAGCGGCCCGCAACAGGAACGACATCGCATTAGCCTAAACCAGTCGACGCACCGGGAGGCCAGCCGTGGATTTCGTACAACGCACCGTGGATCTCGCTCGGCGAAACGTCGAGGAGGGCGGTCGACCGTTCGCGACGGTCATCGCCAGGGACGGCGAGGTGCTGGCCGAGAGCGCCAATCAGGTTGCCCAGACGCATGATCCGATCGCACACGCCGAGATCCTCGCGATCCGGCAGGCCTGCACGAAGCTGGGCACCGAGCATCTGGTCGGCACGACGATCTACGTGCTCGCGCACCCGTGCCCGATGTGCCTGGGCTCGTTGTACTACTGCTCCCCCGACGAGGTCGTCTTCCTGACCACCCGCGACGACTACGCCCGCTACTACGTCGACGATCGAAAGTACTTCGAGCTCAACACCTTCTACGACGAGTTCGCCAAGAACTGGGACGAACGGCGGCTACCGATGCGCTACCAGCCCGACGACGCCGCCATCGACGTCTACCGACTGTGGATGCAGCGCAACGACCCCGGCCGGGAGACCCCTTGAAGGGTTGATCCCACGCACCAGGTGCGTGCAATCAACCCGTTAGACGCAGCAGATAGGTGTCCATGATCCAGCCGTGACGCGTCCGCGCATCGGCGCGCACGCTGGCGATCTCCTCACCGACGTCGCCGACGCTGCCCGACATCAGCAACTCGTCGGGCGTGCCGAGATAGGCGCCCCACCAAATGCGGGTGTCGGGCGGGCAGGTCAGGAACGAACAGTCGGCGTCGAGCATCACGACCGCACTGCCGGTCAGCCCGTTGTCGCGCAGTTGCCTGCCGGTGGTGATCAGCACCGGTTCGCCGACGTCGTTGAGCGGGATGCGGTGTCGCGCGGTGAGCGCCTGGATCGCGGTGATGCCGGGGATCACGTCGTAGGTGATGTCGACGTGGTTCGCGACCGTGTCGAGGATCCGCAGCGTGCTGTCGTACAGCGACGGGTCGCCCCACGCCAGGAACGCGCCGACGCCGTCGGGCGCCAGCTCGTTCTCGATCGCCTCGGCCCACACCCGTGCCCGCGCGGCGTGCCAGTCGGCGACCGCCCGCCGATACGCAGGCCCGTCCGATGCCTCCCTGACCCTCGGCGGGTCGCGCAGTTCGACGAACCGGTATCCGGGCTCGCGGATGAACCGCTCGCAGATGTGCCGCCGCAGCGCCACCAGGTCGTCCTTCGCCTCTGCATGTTGTTCTCCTCGCGTGCGGGACCCCTTGTCCATCGCGAAGAAGACCTGAGTGTCGTTGAGAGCGGCCACCGCCTGCGCCGTGACGTGGTCGGGATCGCCCGCGCCGATGCCGATGACGTGAATTCGACGGGTCACGCCCGAGAGTATGCCGTCAGTGCTTGCGGCCGCGCGAAAGACGTAGCCGCCTGGCGCGCTTGACGTCCTTCTTCTCGGCGGCCTCTTCCTTGCGGATGTTGTGATCGTCCTTGGGCCGCAACTGCAGCTCGTGTTCGGCGGGCAGGCCGGCCTGCAGTTGACGGCCGCGTTCGACCTCGGCGTCGACTTCCGCGCCGAACAGCAGCGCGAGGTTGGTGATCCACAGCCACAGCAGGAACACGATGACGCCGGCCAACGCGCCGTAGGTCTTGTTGTAGCTGCCGAAGTTGGCCACATAGAGCCCGAACAGCACGGAGGCCACGAGCCAGACAACGATCGCGAGCGCGGCGCCGCCGCTGATCCAGCGGAACTTCGGCTGCTGGACGTTGGGTGTGACGTAGTAGAGGATCGCGACCGCCAGCACCACGAACAGCAGGATCAGCGGCCACCGGGCGACATTCCACACCGTCACCGCCGCGTCGCCGAGCCCGATCGCGTCGCCGATCGCACGGGCCACGGGACCGCTGACGGCCAACAGGAAGACCACCGCGGCCGCCATCACCAGCCCGACCAACGTCAGCAGCAGCTGCACGGGCCGCAGCTTCCACACCGGCCGACCCTCGTCGATCTCGTAGATGCGGTTCATCGCGCGGCCGAACGCGCCGATGTAGCCCGACGCCGACCACACCGCGCCAAGAATGCCCGCCACCAAGGCGAATCCTGCCGTGGGCGAGTTGACCAGCTGCTCGATCGTCGGGCGCAGACTGTCCAGCGAGGACGCGGGCGCGACATCGCCTGCGATGTCGAGCAGCGCGTCGACCGTGCGTCGGCCCTGGCCGAAGACGCCGAGAAGCGAGACCATGACCACGAGCGCCGGGAAGATCGACAGCACCGCGTAATACGTCAGCGCCGCGGCCAGGTCCGTGCATTGATCGCTCTGGAACTCCCGGACGGCCTTGCGCATGGCGAACATCAGCGACGGCCGGGTGAGGTCGGTCGGCGATTCGGGTTTGCGCGGGTCGTCAGGGTCGGGCGCCTGGGTCGTGGTGTCGACCTCGTCGGTTCGCATACCACCCGATACCCCGGCCCGCCGTCGCCAAACGCCCGCGATACCGCAAGTATGCGGTACCGCAGGTATTGACTAGATCGCCTGGGCTGCCTACCTTGAGAGGACCGTGACCGAAGGGACGTCAACGATGACCAACCCGACGCTGCGCCCCAGCCGTGCGGAGATCTCCCAGCGCCTGCTGCGGGGATCGACCAAAAAGTCGTATGCGCCCGTCGTCGACATCGACTGGGACGCGCCGCTGGATCCGGACAAGTTCTTCCTGCCGCCGAAAGTCGTCTCGCTGTACGGAACGTCGCTGTGGGACGCGATGACCCGCGAGCAGCAGATCGAACTGTCCCGCCAGGAACTGGTCAACACGTTGTCGGCGGGCATCTGGTTCGAGAACATCCTCAACCAGTCGCTGCTGCGCAAGATGATGCACCAGGATCCGACCTCGAGCGCGACCCACTATGAACTCACCGAACTCGGCGACGAGACGCGGCACATGGTGATGTTCGGCAAGGCGATCGAACGCGTCGGCGCAAAACCGGTATGGCCCAAGTGGTATCAGCGTGTGATCATCAACGCGCTGCCGTTCGTGTTCCAGGGCTCCGCGCTGTGGGTCGCCGCGTTGATCGGCGAGGAGATCTTCGACTCGCTGCAGCGCCAGATGATGGACGACGACGAGCTCCAACCGATCGTGCAGCGGCTCATGCGGATCCACGTCACCGAAGAGGCCCGACATATCCAATTCGCGCGCGACGGCTTGCGCAAGCGCGTGCCGCACATGCGTTCGCTGCCGAAGTTCGTACTGTCCAACGTCAACGGCCTCGGCGGGTACTTCTTCCGCTTCCTGTTCACCAACAAGGTGCAGTACGGCCGGGTCGGTCTCGATCCTCGGCGCACGCGGCGCATCGCGCGTCGCAGCCCGCACCGCACCGAAACCCAGGTGGCGGGATTCGCACCGCTGGCGGCCTTCCTCGACGAGGTGGGCCTGCTCGGTCCGATCGCCCGCCGGATGTGGCGTCGCAGCGGGTTCCTGCCGGGATGAGCGTCTACGACGGCCGGGCCGCCCTGCGGATGCACGACGTGGACCACGGCGTGCGGGTCCGGCTGACCGGTCACGTCGACCCGATCGACGGCAGATACCACTGGCGCGGAATGGTTTTCGATCTCACACCAGAGGTGAGACCACCGCAGAAGGTGCACATCTCGATCGGCGACCGCAGCGCCGAGGGACAGCTGACCGAGGTGACGCCGTGGGGCACGCACTGTGTCGCGGGCGTCGGTTCGCCGCCGTATCCGCTCGGCTAGCTCTCGCGTTTGCGCTGCGCGGCAACGCGTTCACGCATCACATCACCGTTCGACTCCTCGGCGAGCGCACCGTACACGGTGTCCGCCTTGGCATCCGGCATCAACGGCGGCAGCAAGGGCGTCTTCGGATCGACGACCGCCTCGATCAGGGTCGGCCGGTCGGAGTCGAAAGCCTTCTGCCACGCGGAGGGCGCCTGGCCGGACTCGACCACCTTCAGACCCTGCAGCCCGAGAAGTTCGGCGTAGTCGGCGTAGGGAAACGACGGAACGTCCTGAGAGGCCGGAAATCTCGCGTCGCCCTCCATTTCCCGCTGTTCCCACGACACTTCGTTCAGATCTCGATTGTGCAGAACCAGGATCACGAACCGCGGATCCGACCAGCCGCGCCACCGGACGGCGATGGTGACGAGCTCGAGCAGACCGCTCATCTGCATGGCACCGTCGCCGATCAGCGCCACGACCGGCCGATCCGGCGCATCCAGCTTGGCCGCTATCCCATACGGCAGCGCGCAACCCATCGACGCGAGGTAGCCCGACACGTGGGCAGGCACGCCGGGCGGCAACCGGAGGTGACGCGCATACCAGTACGTGGCCGATCCGACGTCCACGGCGACCCGCGCGTTGTCCGGCAGGTGGTCCGACAGAGCCCGGACGACGAATTCGGGGTTCGCGGAGTCGCATTGAGCCTCACTGCGCTGCGTGGACTCGCTCAGCCAATCGTGCTTCCAGTTCTCGACGTGCTGCCGCCATCCGCGGTCGGTCTTGCGGCGGATCAGTGGGGCCAACCGCGACAACGTGTCCGCCGCGTCACCGGTCAGCGCCACGTCGACGGGATACTTCGCGCCGACCACACGCGGTTCGACGTCGATCTGCACCGCGCGCGCCTGGCCCGGTGTGGGATAGAACTCCGTCCACGGGTCATTGCTGCCGACGATCAGCAAGGTGTCGCAGTTGGCCATCAGCCGGGCACTCGCGGTGGTGCCCAGATGCCCCATGACGCCGGTGTGCCACGGGGCCGCCTCGTCGAGGACCGGCTTGCCCAACAACGACGTCGTCACGCCCGCGCCGAGAAGCTCCACCAGCTCCGCTATCTCATCTTCGGCGCCCGTCGCGCCGCGCCCCACCAAGAGGGCGATCCTCTCGCCCTCGTTGAGCAGATCGGCGGCACGGTCCAGTTCGGCGTCGGGCGCCACCACATGCGCGCGGGTGTACACCGCCGCCGACGGGACGACACCGTGACTGTGGTGCGGCCCGTCGGGCACCTCCGCCTTCTGGACGTCGTGCGGCACGATCAGGCATGTCGGCGTGGACGTCGCCAGGGCGGTCCGCATGGCGTTGTCCAACGCCATCGGCATCTGCTGAGCGGCGAAGATGGTCTGCACGTACTGCGCGCACACGTCCTTGAACAACGCGTGCAGGTCGACCTCCTGCAGATAGCCGCTGCCCAGGGCCGTCGACACGACCTGACCCACGATCGCCACCACCGGACGCCGATCCAGCTTCGCGTCGTACAGGCCGGCCAGCAGATGGATCGCGCCGGGACCCTGGGTGGCCAGGCAGACCCCGACCTCGCCGGAGTACTTGGCATGACCGCATGCCGCGAAGGCCGCAAGCTCCTCGTGACGGGTCGAGACGAACTCAGGATCCCCGGCCCGCGCGAGCGCCCCGAGGATGGTGTTGACGCCGTCGCCCGCGTAGCCGTAGATCCGGGTCGTCCCCCAGGCGCGCAGCCGCGCCACCAGTGCGTCGGCGACGAGCTCGGCCACTGCCTCGCTACTCGGGGTTCTCGGAGGTCAGCGCCTGGAAGCTCTTCGCCTGACCGCGGGAAAGAGCGGCACGCACCACGCCGATGAGCAAGCCCTGGATCGCGGCGGCGATGAACACCTCCTGCGTCGAGCGGCTGAGGTCCTCGGGATCCGGTTCCTCGTCGTCCGGATGCATCCTCTGCCAGATCTCGGTGAAGATCTTGCCGGCGATCAGACCACCCACCACGCTGCTGACCATCGACATGGGTTTGTACATAGCTTTGGCGGCACTCACGGCGATCGAGATTCCCGATGCGCCAATACCTAAACCGCGAACTAGAACACGTTCTAGTATTGCCGCGTGCGGTTCACCTATGCCGAAGCCATGACCGACCCGACGTACTACATCCCGCTGGCGCAGGCCGCGGAGGCGGCCGGGTACCACGCGATGACGATCGCCGACAGCGTCGCGTACCCGTTCGAGTCGGACTCGAAGTATCCCTACACCCCCGACGGAAGCCGCGAGTTCCTCGACGGCAAGGCGTTCGTCGAGGCGTTCGTGCTCGCCGGCGCGCTGAGCGCGGTGACCACGACGCTGCGCTTCAACTTCTTCGTGCTCAAGCTGCCGATCCGGCCGCCCGCGCTGGTCGCCAAACAGGCCGGCTCGCTGGCCGCGCTGTTCGGCAACCGCCTCGGCCTGGGCGTCGGCACCAGCCCGTGGCCCGAGGACTACGAGTTGATGGACGTGCCGTTCGCCAAGCGCGGAAAACGCATGGACGAGTGCATCGAGATCATCCGGGGTCTGACCACGGGCGAGTACTTCGAATTCCACGGCGAGTTCTACGACATCCCCAAAACGAAGATGACACCGGCGCCCACCGAGCCGATCCCGGTCCTCATCGGCGGGCACGCCGACGCGGCGCTGCGACGGGCGGCGCGCAACGACGGCTGGATGCACGGCGGTGGCGACGCAGAAGAGCTGGATCAACTTCTCAAGCGGCTCACCCAATTACGCGACGAGGAAGGTCGCAGCGGGCCGTTCGAGGTGCATGTGATCTCCGCCGACGCGTACACGCCCGACGGCATCAAACGGCTCGAGGACAAGGGCGTGACCGACGCCATCGTCGGCTTCCGCATTCCCTACATCACGGGACCGGACACCGAACCGCTCGACGCCAAGATCCGCCACTTGGAGAAATTCGCGGAAAACGTCATCGCGAAAGTGTGAACCCCGCCGTCGATCCGGGTAATCGACTGCGCAATGCAATCCGTGGAAGTGTCACCAGCGGGTTGCGGCTCGGCGGTGGTGTTGTCGCTTCGCGGCGTGGTCGACAGCAACACCTATTGCGAGGTCCGCAACCAGATCGTCCAGGCAGCGCTCGAAGAACCACAGGCGGTACTGATCGATGTCACCGCCATACGCGCGTCGGCCGACTCGGCATGGACCGTGTTCAGCAGCGCACGGTGGCATGTCGCACGGTGGCCCGATGTGCCGGTGTTCCTGGTGTGCTCCGACCCGTCGACCCGCGCCGCGATCGACCGCTCCGGTGTCACCCGCCAGGTGCCGATGTTCGCCGACCTCGGTGCCGCTGTGGTGGAAGCGAAGACGATTGGCCGGACCGGGCAGCGCAGACGGGCGCGGGCGGAGTTGCCCGCGGCACTGACCAGCCTGCAACGCTCGCGTGAGCTGACCACTCAGTGGCTGACCGCTTGGTCACGCACCGAGATGATCCCGACTGCGAACATCGTGGCGACCACCCTGGTGGAAAACGTTCTGCGCCATACGGACAGTCAGCCGGAACTTCGGGTCGAATGCGCCGGCTCGACAGTCGCGATCGCGGTCACCGATACGAGCCACGCCCCTGCCGTGCTGAGGGAGGTGTCGACCGCCACCGCATGTCCGAGCGGCTTGTTCATCGTCTCTGCGCTCTGTCGGTGCTGGGGCAATGCGATGAGGAGTTCGGGCAAGACGGTGTGGGCGTTGATGGGGCCGGAGAACGCACTTACGTGATCAGGGGCGGCTCAGTGTGACGTGTGGGCTCTGACCGTAGGTTTGGCGGTACAAGACCGCGAACCGTCCGGTGTGGGCGAAGCCCCAACGTGCGGCGATTTCGGTGACGGTATCGCCGTTGCGGGCCGCCAACAGTTCCTGGTGGGCATAGGTCAACCGCATCCTGCGCAGGTACTGCAAGGGAGTCGTGGCGAGGTGACGCCGGAACATGTATTGCACCGCCCTGGGCGTGACATGGACCGCTTCGGCGATGTCGGCCAGCGCGATCTCGTTGTGGATGTTCATCCCCATGAACTCGATCGCACGGCGCAGTAACACCGGCCGATTCTCGCCATGATCGAGCAAGCTCGGCCACGCCGTGACCGTGTTGGGAAAGGTCTCGAGCGTTACCGCCGCCATCAACCGGCTGGCCTGCTCGACCAGAACCGGTGTCGCCGCCGTTTCGTCCGACAACACGATGTCCCTCACGTAGCGCACGGTGTTCTTCCACAGTTGCGCGGCGGCCTCGTCGACGGGGGAGAAGCTGTTGAAGCGAATCGGCAGTGGAGCATGTCCTCCGGGGAGCCCGGCGGCCACGCTCGCCGTCACCCGGACATCGATGAGGACCGCCGTGAAATGCGCATCCTCGAAATGCGCCCTGTGCGGCAGATGCGGTTGAGCCAACATCGCCACCTCGTCCGGGGCCATTTCGGTCCGGAGGCCATCACAAGCGCTGGCGACCCGCCCCGCGGTGGGCCAGATGACCGCCACACTGTTCAGCGGATCCGGGCGTATCTCGGCCTCGCCTACGACAGTGATGTCGTCGAGCGTCAGCGGACCGACCGTGGCGCGAGCATGGGTGAGGATCGGCCCCGTATGGCGCGCCGGAGCCTTGTGGCTCAGCCTCATCTTGACGCCGTAGATCTCCTCGAGGAACTCGTCGGCGTCGGCGGGCTCGGTTATTTCGACTCGTGATCGTGTGAGTCGGTAGGGCTCAACAGCTGTGGTACTCATCGGGCTCACCTCATCAAGGCGGCGCGTGGCGAAGCTGTTGTCTCAGCCCCCAATGAGGTTGCAGATACCCAGCGGGATGGTCTTGAAACGAAACTTCATCCGGTTTCCGCCCACCTCACCCGGCGGCGGAAATAAAACCCCTCCCTCGACCGGAGAAACCCACTCGGCGGCGATTAGCAGCGTGAATGCGGCCGCGACGATGAATCGGTTACTTCGTCAAAGGAAACTCGATGACCGCGACACCCACCGCCATCGGCTGGCCCGACGACACCGTGTGTCTGCGCCCCGGCGACCTGCCGGTGCGACCGCTGCCGAGTCAGGTGGCCCGCACCGACGCGCTGACCCCGCGCCTGAACGTCGCGACCGTGACGATCACGTTGGTCGGACACCTGATCTTCGCCCTGGTGTTGGGGCTGGCCCTCCTCAAGGCGCCCCGCGGACGCGACCGCAGCGAATGGCCCTGGCCGCCGCTGTTCGAGTCGGCCCCCGGCCAAGCGGGTTGTCCGCGCCTACGAGAAGTTCACCAATCGACCGTGAGCGTTCGTCGGCCAGGGACCTCCTGTCTGGGCCAGAATTGCCTCGATAGGAGGTCCCATGTCGTCGCACCTGGAAATCTCGAGACCGTCGGGGCGAGAGCTGGTTCCGCTCAGCGGTCAGCGGGTGACCCTCGGTAAGGCCTCGACCAACGCGGTGGCGCTGGAGCACGACGAGACCGTCTCACGCTTGCACGCCGTGCTGGAGAACCTCGGATTCGCCTGGTCGATAAGGGATCTCGGGAGCCGCAACGGTACGTATCTCAACGGTGAGCGGATCACCGCCGAACGCGTGCTGCGGTCCGGAGACGAGGTGCGACTGGGAAAGTCGCGACTGATCTTCTGGGAGGTCAGGGACGGCGGAGACGGCAAGCTCGATGAGGAGACGGTCTCGGCCCAGGCCGTCGAGCCTCCGCCGCGGTTGACCCACCGCGAACTCGACGTGCTCGTCGTGCTGTGCCGGCCCCTGGTTTCGGGCGACCCGTTCCCCGAACCCGCGTCGGTCCGCCGGATGGCGGGCGAACTGTTCGTCACCGAGGCCGCGGTCAAACAGCACCTGCAGAACCTCTACGACAAGTTCGCGATTCCCGCCGAGGGTGACCGCCGGGTCCGGCTGGCCAACGAGGCGCTGCGGCGCGGCGCGGTCACCCTGGCGCAGCTGCGCGCTACGTGAAGTCGCGGGCCTCCACGGTGGCCACCGGCCCCTCGTGGGTCGGCCGGTCGGCGCCCCCGATGCAGTACACCGTCGACCCGACCGTCCTCGGTATGTCTGGCGAGCTGGATTACCGAAGCGCGACTCGGTCCGGCCTCCGGCCGACGGGCACGCCAAACACCTGCGAGTTTGCTTCCGCCGCGACCCCCGGGTAACACGGTGCCGCCCCTCCGCAGACGACAGGAGCCCGCGCCGATGAGTGCCACCGACACCGAACGCTCCGAGGCCGCGCGAGCCGCGACGGGGTCATACTCGAGCGGTGCCATCGGTTGCCGTCACCGTCGACGAGTTCGTCGTCGCCGATCCGGCGGACGCCTGGAACCGGGCCGGCTTCACGGTCGACGCGGACGGCGCCTGCCGAGTGGGCGGGGTGCGCATCCGGTTGGTCGGCTCCGACGGCGGCACCGGCATCGTCGGGTGGTCGTTGCGCGGATGGGTCTCCGACGCCGCGCTTTCGGAACTCGACGGCATTCCGACGACAGTGTCGGACGCCGCTCCCGCGGCCCCGGCCGGGCACGCGAACGGCGTGACGGCCATCGACCACGTCGTGGTGCTCTCCCCCGATCTGGATCGGACCGTGCAGGCGTTCACCGCGATCGGTGTCCCCCCGCGACGGGAACGCGACGGTGACCTCGGCGGCAGGCCGATCCGCCAGATCTTCTTCCGCTTCGGCGAGGTGATCGTCGAGGTCGTCGGCTCCCCGGGCACCACGAGCGCAGAACCGTCGACGCTCTGGGGCATCACCTACGTCGTCGCCGACATCGAGGCGACCGCGGCGTTCTTGGGCGACCGGACAGCGCCGGTCAAGGACGCGGTGCAGCCCGGGCGACGGATCACCACGCTGCGGCACCAGGAATTCGGGATGTCGGTGCGGACGGCGATGATCTCGCCCGCCGCGCCGTGTGCTCGACACCGTTGCCTATTCTCGGCGCATGGCAGACGACGTCGTGGTGATCCATACCGACGGCGGATGCAGGCCCAACCCGGGCCCCGGTGGGTGGGGAGCGGTGTTGCGGCAGCGTGCACATGTTCGCGAAATGTACGGCGGCGAGGCGCAGACGAGCAACAACCGGATGGAGTTGACCGCGCCGATCATGGCGCTGGAGGCGCTCACCCGGCCGGTCGTGGTGCACCTTTACACCGACAGCACCTACGTCCGCAACGGCATCACGAAGTGGGTGCTCGGCTGGGAGCGCAACGGCTGGATGACCGCCGCCAAGCAGCCGGTGAAGAACGTCGACCTGTGGCAGCGTCTTCAGCTCGCGTGTGAACCGCATCGCGTCGAGTGGTTCTGGGTGAAGGGCCATTCGGGCGTCGTCGACAACGAGTTGGCCGACGTGCTCGCCACGCGTGGAATGCAGGACGCGCTGCTCGCCACTCGCTG
This sequence comes from Mycolicibacterium malmesburyense, assembly GCF_001050015.1. The sequence continues at coordinate 1,354 of NZ_CVTB01000258.1, read as the reverse complement.
ACCGCTGCGACCCGAACGCCAAGATGCGGGTCATATTCGACATCGACGAACGCGCGTGACCAGGTAGGCGGCCTATTCCCACCGAACTGGCGGAGGTGCAGTATGCGAAGTGTGCGGTATTCCTGGACTATTGAGCTAGGTCGTACACCTCGGTGCCGCGATGTCTTGGGCCCATGAAGTGCTGTCTGACCCAGTCGGTGATCTAGGCGCCGGTGCCGGACTGAAATCCGTGTCCAGGTCCACCTTCGAAATCCGGGCCGGGCCTGCCAGGTCCGCCCGCTCCTTTGCCCACGATGAAGTAGCGAACCTGGCCCTCGGCGACGTAGCCCTGAAGCTGTTCCAAGGTGGGTTAGGGATCGCCACAGCCGAATCCGCCGGTCGACATCACCGACGCACCGCTGGTCAGTTACAGGCCGGTCGCGGTGTGGGAGTCGACAGTGGCTGCGCCACTTCGCTTTTGCTGCGTACCTCTAATACCACGGCGGTGATGATGAGCTGCGCCTTTGACGTGGCCGGTCTCCCACGACAACAGAGATGCCAACTATGTCGTGAAACCAGACACTGTCCCTGCTACTCGGTAGGAAGGCCCCCGGAGAAATCTCCGGAGGCCTTTCGTCTCGCTTGGGAACGCTATTGGGAACATGAGCCTTGCTGCCGTCGAATGGTCACCCCGCCATGAGTGGCACCGGATGGGTCTCGTCCACGGCCGTCAGCCGGAAGCTATTCGGGACTGGTGTCCAAAGTGCGACACCGCACAGGACGCCCTGATGTGCAATGCGGATACGACCTCGCCGGTCGCACCCGCTTTACATGTGGTCGTAGTCTGCGCTCAGAAGCGGGGAAGGCCGATCGGTAGGCCCGGCAGGCCGGGTCCTGGACCGGCGGGGCCGGGTCCCATCAGTGGCGCAAGCGGCAGCCCGCCGGGGCACGGCAGCAACGGCAGGCACAGCCCGGGCCCTGCACCGAACCCGGGACCGGGCGGTGGCGGTGGCTGGGCGCTGGCCGCGCCCGCTCCGAAGCCGATCGCAGCCAAGGCTAGCCCTCCGAAAACCGCTGCGGACGCAACGCTGATTCGAGTCTTCAATCTATTCACCGGAACCTCCATGATGTGGTTGTGCTGTCTGACATTCGCCGACGCTATGCGCCTCCCATGAGTAGTTCGTGTCTCCCAGCTATGAACTGGTTATGCGTCATAGCAGAGCCGTCAGGAGGCTTTCGATATATCGTCTTCGACGGCCCTGGATGTTTCTTCCGTGCGTCAAAATCGATGTGGGTCTTCGGTATTCTCGCCGCCGTACGTTCGCGGTGCCGGAAAGAGGAGGACGACAAGGTCTCGGCTCGTACCGATGAGACG
>NZ_CVTB01000257.1 GCF_001050015.1 Mycolicibacterium malmesburyense | reverse complement strand
CCCCCCGCCCCGAGCAGCTCGAGTCCGGCCTCGAGCAGGCTCTGGCGGCGTCGCGCCAGGCGTTGGGCCGCGTCGACGCCGCGGTAGGGGCGGACCTGTGCCATGGCCGCCATCTTGACACCCGGTGCCGAGCCGGGGCAATATCAGGAAACACATGTTCTCACATTTGCGATAGGGGTTCCCGATGGTCACCCAGCCGATCGACCACGTCGGACGACCGGTCAACGACGCGCCTCTGCCGGGGCACAAGCTGCTCCGCGACGTGTCGCCGGAGGACGCGATGCTGGGTATCGGGCTGTTGTCCGGACCGGCCAACGTGATCATGGAGCTCGCCCGGCCGGGGGTCGGCTACGGCGTGAAGGACAGCCGCGTCGAAAGCGGCCGCGCCGACCGGCATCCCATCAAGCGGGCCCGGACCACGTTCACCTACCTCGCCGTCGCCCTGGCCGGCACCGACGAGCAGAAGGCCACGTACCGGCGTGCGGTCAACCGGTCACACCGCGAGGTGTACTCGCTGCCGGACAGCCCGGTCGAATACAACGCGTTCGACAAGGACCTGCAGCTGTGGGTGGCCGCCTGCCTGTACAAGGGCTTCGTCGACGTGTACCGGATCTTCGTCGGCGAGATGGACGACGAATCCGCCGACCGCCATTACCGCGACGGCGCGGCGCTGGGCACCACGCTGCAGGTGCCCGCCGAGATGTGGCCCGCGGACCGGAAGGCGTTCGACGAGTACTGGCAGCAGTCGCTGGACAAAGTCCACATCGACGACGCGGTGCGGGAGTACCTGTGGCCCATCGCCGCGGGACGGATCGGCGACCTCAGGGTTCCGGCGTGGCTGCAGAAGCGCACCGACGCGGTCAACCTCTTCATCACGACCGGCTTTCTGCCGCAACGGTTCCGCGATGAGATGCGGCTGCCGTGGGACGCGGCCAAACAGCGGCGGTTCAACCGCGTGATGCGCCTGCTCGGCCGCATCAACAACGTGATGCCGCGGTTCGTCCGTCAATTCCCGTTCAACGTCCTGCTCAAGGATCTGGACTGGCGCGTGCGCACGGGTCGCCCGCTGGTGTAGTCAGCCCGGCGCCTCGCGCTGGTGTGCATCCAGATCGTTGAATTGGCCGATATGCGCGGAATCGCCGATCTGACCGCACACTAGAGCACTCGGCTGCTCAGCCCGTTGTCAGAATCGCGGCGTACAAAGAGGTAATGCGTACCGATGACGACACTTGGGACATCACCTCGAGCGTCGGCTCGACCGCGTTGTTCGTCGCCGCAGCCCGCGCACTGGAAGCGCAGAAGACCGACCCCCTCGTCGTCGATTCGTACGCGGAGACCATCTGCCGCGCCGTGGGCGGTGAGTGGGCCGATCTGCTTGACGGCCGAGCACCCGACCACGCGCTGCGGACCGACGACTTCGGCAGCCACGCCGCCGTCGAGGAGGCCGCACCGATGGACGCGGCGGCCTTCGAGGCGAAGAGAGAAGAAGAGCGGCCCGCAGGCGACGAGGACAACTTCTTCACCCTGGTTTACAACGAACAGCACGAGCCGGCCGCGCGGTAGTTCGGGTGCCCGCGCTGGAGCGCCGATACGAAACCGCTGGAGGACTGGTTGCGTGAGAACCGACCGGTGCCCGAAGAGGGGTCGGAGGCGGCGACGATGACCGGCACGATAAGCCTGGTGAGCGCCGCCAAGGCGTGAGACTGCTCACTGGCTGAGCGGACCCCGTGCGTCTGTACAAGTTAGCTTAGTCAATGCTAACTTCGGGCGGAAAGTTAGCCTGCCATAACTACGGGGAGATCACGGCGCGTGCCGCTACAGACCGATTTTGCTGCGACTTCGCGCGTCGACCACGACGTGGTGAGTCGGTTCGCCACGTGTTGCCGGGCCCTCGGGCTGTCGGTGCACGACCGTCGGCGCCCACCAGACCAGGCCGCGGCCCGGTCGGGCTTCACAGAGCTCACCCGCATCGCGCGTGAACAGTGCGACGCGTGGACGGGGCTGGCCGCGGCGGGAGACACCAGCGCCAGGGTCCTCGAGGCCATCTGGCAGACCGTCGCCACGGCGGGTGTCCTGCAGCGTCACGTGCAGCTCGCCGAAGGGGATCTGGCGTTCGCCTACGACACCGGGCTGTACCTCAAGTTCTCGGCGTCGACGCCGGACGACTTCCAATTGGCCTACGCGGTCACACTCTGCGACGCCGGCGAGTACGCCGAGGCGGACGAACTCGTCGAACCCTTGATCGACCGGCGCCCCAGTTGGCTGGACGCGCGCTGGGTGCGGATCGCGATGTACTACCGCACCGAGCGGTGGTCGGACGTGGTCCGGCTGATCACCCCGATCGTCAACGACTCGCGTCTCGACGAGACCTACGCACACGCCGCGCGGGTCGCGCTCGGCACGTCGCTCGCGCGCCTCGGCATGTACGCCCCCGCCCTGTCGTATCTCGAAGACCCCTCCGGCCCAGTCGATGTCGCGACGGTGGACGGCACCCTGGTCAAGGCGTTGTGCCTGCGCGCCCAGGGTGAGGAGCTCGATGCGGGCGACGTGCTCGCCGAGCTATACGCCGCCAACCCGGAGAACGAGCAGGTCGAGCTCGCGCTGTCGGACACCTCGTACGGCATCGTGCCGACCACGGCCGCGCGCATCGACGGCCGTTCCGATCCGTGGGATCCCGCCACCGAGCCGAGCGAATCCGAGTTCGTCGATCCCGGTGCCAAGGAACGCAAGGCGCATCTGCTGATCGAGGCCGAAGCCGAACTGGCCGAGTTCATCGGCCTTGAAGAGGTCAAGTATCAGGTCGCGCGGCTGAAGAGTTCGGTCGCGATGGCCATCCGGCGCCAAGAGCGTGGCCTGACCGTCGCGCAGCGCACCAACCACCTGGTGTTCGCGGGGCCACCCGGTACCGGTAAGACGACGATCGCACGCGTCGTCGCCAAGATCTATTGCGGGCTGGGCATTCTGAAGAAGGAGACGGTCCGCGAGGTGCACCGTGCCGACCTGATCGGCCAGCACATCGGCGAGACCGAGGCCAAGACCAACGCGATCATCGACAGCGCGCTCGACGGCGTGCTGTTCCTCGACGAGGCCTACGCGTTGGTGTCGACCGGCGCCAAAAACGACTTCGGCCTGGTCGCGATCGATACGTTGCTGGCGCGCATGGAGAACGACCGCGAGCGGTTGGTCGTGATCGTCGCCGGCTACCGCAAGGACCTCGACGCGTTCCTCGACACCAACGAGGGTCTGCGGTCGCGCTTCACCCGCAGCATCGAATTCCCCTCGTACACATCGCATGAACTGGTCGAGATCGCTGTCCGGATGGCCGAGAAGCGTGACAGCGTCTTCGAGCCGGCGGCGCTCGCGTACATGGAAACCCTGTTCGGGCAACTGGCTTCGGCGACGACGCCCGACGCCGCGGGTGTGGAGCGGCGCAACCTCGACATCGCCGGTAACGGCCGATTCGTCCGCAACCTGGTCGAGCGCTCCGAGGAGGAGCGCGAGTACCGACTCGATCACTCCGATACCGAAGATTTCACAGATGACGAGCTGATGACCATTACCGATGACGACGTCACCCAATCGGCCATTCCGCTGCTGCGTGGCCTCGGCCTGACGGTGCCCGAATGAGCAATCCGGACAGTTCAGATCGCCGGGCGTTCGCCTCGCGCACACCGGAGAACGAGAACCCCGACCGGGTCGTGTACCGCCGCGGGTTCGTCACCCGCCATCAGGTGACCGGGTGGCGATTCATCATGCGGCGCATCGCCTCCGGTGTCGCCCTGCACGACACCCGCATGCTCGTCGATCCGCTGCGCACCCAGACCCGGTCGGTGCTCGTCGGGGCGCTGGTGTCGATCACCGTCGTGGCAGGGTGTTTCGTGTTCTCGTGGATCCGGCCCGGTGGCGTCGCAGGCAACGACGCGATACTCGCCGACCGCACCACCTCGGCGCTCTACGTCCGCCTCGGTGAGCAGCTGCATCCGGTGCTGAACCTGACCTCCGCGCGGCTGATCGCCGGCCGCCCCGACAACCCGTCGCAGGTCAAGACCAGCGAGATCGACCAGTTCCCCCGCGGCAATCTGATCGGAATTCCCGGTGCGCCCGAACGCATGGTGCAGAACACCACCCGCGACGCCGATTGGACGGTGTGCGACGGGGTTTCGGGACCGGCCACCGGCGTGACGATGATCGCCGGAACACTGACCGACGGCGGTGAGCGCGCTGCGCCACTGGCCGGGGACAGGGCGATCCTGGTTGCCAACCCGAGCGGTCCGAACGCGGGCACCTGGTTGTTGTGGGACGGACGCCGCAGTCGGATCGACGTGAACGACCGCGCGGTCACCAGCGCCCTCGGTCTGGGCACTTCAGGCGCCGACGCGCGCCCGATCGCGGCAGGTTTGTTCAACGCCGTTCCCGAAGCTCCCCCGCTCAGTCCGCCGGCCATCCCCGGCGCAGGCGAACCGCCGCGATACCCGCTGCCGGTGCCCGCGCCCGTCGGTGCGGTGGTCACCGCCTATGCGACCGACAACACGCTGCGCCACTACGCGGTGCTCAGCGAAGGGCTGCAACCGATTTCGCCGGTGATCGCCGCGATCATGCGCAACACCAACTCGTTCGGGCTCGAGCAGCCGCCGCGCTTGGGTGCCGACGACATCGCGCGCCTGCCCGTCGCCGACGCCATCGACACCGATGCGTATCCCGCCGAACCGATTTCGCTCATCGACGCCTCGGACGCTCCGCTGACGTGTGCCGAATGGAAGCGGCCCGCCGACGCCACCAGCGCGACGCTGGACCTGCGTTCCGGTGTCACGCTTCCGGTGTCCGATCAGCTGCGTCCCGTTCAGCTGGTCGGCGGGGGTTCGGGGACCACCGCGAACAAGGTGGTGCTGACGCCCGGTCGCGGCTACCTCGTTCAGACCGTCGGGCAGGACGGAGGAGGTGCGTCGACCTCACCCGTCGGCGGCGCGTCCTTCTGGCTCAGCGACGTCGGGGTCCGCTACGGCCTTGACACCGACGGCGACGAGAACGCCATCACCGCGCTCGGGCTCAACCCGCCCGCCCTGCCCATCCCATGGTCGATGCTGAGCCAGTTCGCGCCCGGCCCGACGCTGTCGCGCGGCGACGCGTTGCTGGCCCACGACGCGCTGGCCGCCGACCCCCGCCCCGCAGTCGTGAGGGAGACGCCGTAATGAGCCGGCTCATATTCGAGGCACGTCGCCGCATCCCGGTGCCGACGACGCGCAAGGGCACCATCACGATCGAACCGCCACCCGAGCTACCGCGGGTCATCCCGCCCTCGCTGCTGCGGCGGGTGCTGCCGTTCCTGATCGTCATCCTGATCGTCGGCATGATCGTGGCGCTGGTGGCCACGGGTATGCGGCTGATCTCCCCGACGACGTTGTTCTTCCCGTTCGTCCTGCTGCTGGCCGCGACCGCGCTCTACCGCGGCACCGACAACAAGATGCGCACCGAGGAGGTCGACGCCGAGCGGGCGGACTATCTGCGCTACCTGTCCGTGGTCCGCGACAACGTGCGCGCGCACGCCGCCGAGCAGCGCGCGGCGATGGAGTGGTCGCATCCGGACCCGGCCCTGCTCATCGACGTGCCCGGTACCCGGCGGCAGTGGGAGCGCGATCCGCACGACCCCGACTTTCTCGTGGTCCGCACCGGTCTGCACGACGCACCGCTGAACGCCTCGCTGCGGGTGAAGGACAGCGCGGACGAGGTCGACCTGGAACCGGTGTCGCACAGTGCATTACGCGCGCTGCTCGACGTACAGCGGACGGTACTCGACGTGCCCGCCGGTATCGACCTCGCCAAGGTCTCGCGCATCACGGTGCTCGGCGAGCCCGACGAGGTCCGTGCGGCGCTGCGCGCGTGGATCGCGCAGGCGGTCACCTGGCACGACCCCGCAGTGCTCGGCGTCGCGTTGCTCGCGTCCGACATCGAGGGCGATGACTGGTCCTGGCTGAAGTGGCTGCCGCACAACGACATTCCGGGCGCGGTCGACGGGGCGGGCCCCGCTCGCTATCTGGCGTCCGACATTGGCGAACTGCGCTCGCAGCTCGCCCCCGCGCTCGACGACCGGTCCGGATTCGGCGATGACGACGACACCGAGGTCAAGCACCTGCTCATCGTCGTCGACGATCCCGACGCGGACACGACCGCACTGATTCCGCGGGGCGGACTCGCCGGTGTGACGCTGGTACAGCGCGTCGCGCAGCCGCCGCACCGCGAGCAGTATCCGGATCCGGAGCGTCCCATGTTGCAGCTGAAGGACGGAAAGCTGCAGCGTTGGCAGACCGGTGGTTGGCAGCCGTACGTCGACAAAGCCGATGAGCTCGACGCCGCGACCGCCCGGCACATCGCCCGCCGCCTGTCGAAGTGGGATTCGAACCCGAGCCACGCGCGCGCTGGTAGCTCCGGTGTCGCGACGTTCACCACGCTGCTCGGCATCCCCGACGCCGCGGCGCTGGACGTGGCCAGTCTGTGGGCGCCGCGGGCGCGCGCCGACGAACTGCGGGTGCCCATCGGTGTGACCGCCACCGGCGAGCCGCTGATGTTCGACCTCAAGGATGAGGCGGAAGGCGGCATGGGTCCGCACGGCCTGATGATCGGCATGACCGGTTCGGGTAAGTCGCAGACCCTCATGTCGATTCTGTTGTCGCTGTTGACGACGCACTCCGCCGATCGTCTGATCGTGATCTACGCCGACTTCAAGGGTGAGGCCGGAGCCGACATCTTCCGCGACTTCCCGCAGGTGGTCGCGGTCATCTCGAACATGGCCGAGAAGCGTTCGCTCGCCGACCGGTTCGCCGACACGCTGCGCGGTGAAGTGGCGCGCCGTGAGCAACTGCTCATGGAGGCCGGCCGCCGGGTCCAGGGCAGTGCGTTCAACTCGGTGTTGGAGTACGAGGCTTACCGTGCTTCGTCGAACGCGGCGGCCTACGACCTGCCGCCGCTGCCCACGCTGCTCGTTGTCGCCGACGAGTTCTCGTTGATGCTCTCCGACCATCCCGAGTACGCCGAGCTGTTCGACTACGTTGCGCGCAAGGGTCGTTCGTTCCGCATCCACATCCTGTTCGCCTCGCAGACGCTGGATGTCGGCCGGATCAAGGACATCGACAAGAACACCTCCTACCGCATCGGTCTCAAGGTGGCCAGCCCGTCCATCAGCCGCCAGATCATCGGTGTCGAGGACGCGTTCCACATCGAGGCGGGACCCGACCACAAGGGCGAGGGCTTCCTGGTGCCGACGCCGGGCGCGATGCCGGTCAAGTTCCGCAGCACCTATGTCGACGGCATCTACGACCCGCCGCGGGCGGAGAGGTCGGTTGTGGTCCAGTCGGTTCCGATGCCGCGGCCATTCACCGCCGGACACGTCGAAGCGCCCGCCGAGACCGTCGTCGTCTCCGATCCGGCCGCTCACGAGGAACGCGCTCCGCGCAAGCTCGTCGCCACCGTCGGCGATCAGCTCGCACACTACGGCCCGAAGGCGCCGCCGCTGTGGCTGCCCCCGCTGGACGATTCGATCCCGCTCGACGACCTGCTCGCCCGTGTCGACGTGACCGAGCGTGAATGGCGTTGGCCGCTGGGCGAAATCGACCGTCCGTTCGCGATGCGTCGCGACCCGTTGATTTTCGACGCCAGGTCCGCGGGGGCCAACCTGCTGATTCACGGTGGGCCGAAGTCCGGCAAGACCACCGCGCTGCAGACCTTCATCCTGTCCGCGGCCGCACTGCACACACCGCGCGATGTCACGTTCTACTGCCTGGATTACGGCGGCGGTCAACTGCGGGGGCTCGAAGACCTCGCACACGTCGGCAGCGTCGCGTCGCCGCTGGAACCCGAGCGCATCCGCCGCACCTTCGGCGAGCTCGAACAGCTGCTGCGTGCCCGCCAGGCTCGCGGTCACTCGGGTAACGGCCGGCGCGACGAGTACGGTGAGGTCTTTTTGATCATCGACAACCTCTACGCGTTCAGCCGCGACAACACCGACACCTTCAACACGCGGAACCCGTTGCTGTCGAAGGTGACCGAGCTGGTCAACACGGGCATGTCCTACGGCATCCACGTCGTCATCACGACGCCGAACTGGCTCGAGGTTCCGCTGGCCATGCGCGACGGCCTCGGCCAGCGGCTCGAACTGAAGCTGTCGGACCCGCGCGACAGCAACGTGCGGGTCACCGGTGCGCTGCGACGGCCCGCCGAGGCGGTGCCCGCGGACCAGCCCGGCCGCGGTCTGACCATGGCCGCCGAGCACTTCTTGTTCGCCGAACCGTCGCTGCGCGACATCAGGGTGATCAACGCCCGCCATCGCGGTGTCACCGCACCGCCCGTGCGGTTGCTGCCGCACGATCTCGCGCCCAGCGTCGTAGCGCCGCTGTACCCGGCGCCGGAGACGGTGATCATCGGTCAGCGCGAGGAGGACCTCGCTGCGGTGTCCATGCCGTTCGGCCAGAACCCGCTGCTTATGGTGTTCGGGGACTCGAAGTCCGGCAAGACGACCTTGCTGCGGCACGTGATTCGCACGATCCGGGAGAACTCGACACCCGACAGCGTCGCGTTCACCGTGATCGACCGGCGCCTGCATCTCGTCGACGAACCGCTGTTCCCGGACAACGAGTACACCCCGAACATCGACCGGATCACCCCGGCGATGCTCGGCCTGACTGCCCTGCTGGAGAAGCGCCGCCCGCCGGCCGGGCTGTCTCCGCAGGAGCTGAGCAGGTGGAAGTACCAGTCCGGCGAGGACGGCCACACGCATTACCTGATCATCGACGACGTCGACCAGATCCCGGACGCCCCGGCGGTGAGCGGACCGTTCGTCGGCCAGCGGCCGTGGAACGGCATCATCGGGTTGCTTTCGCAGGCAAGCGAACTCGGCTTGCGCGTGATCGTCACCGCGCGGGCCACCGGATCGGCGCATGCGCTGATGACCGCGCCCTTGCTGCGCCGGCTCAACGAACTGCAGGCGGCGATCCTCATGTTGTCGGGCAACCCGCAGGACAGCGGCAAGATCCGGGGGCACCGGTTCCGCCGTCTGCCTGCGGGCCGGGCGATGCTGCTCGACGATGGTGACGGCCCCACGTTCCTACAACTCGTCAATCCGTTCGCAGACGCGGTGGCCGAACGCTCCGGCAATAACGGAAACAGTGGAAGGGAGTACAATTGATGACTCTTCGCGTCGTTCCCGAAGGCCTCGCCGCGGCGGCCTCGGCCGTCGAGGCGTTGACGGCCCGGTTGGCAGCCGCCCACGCTGCGGCCGCGCCCGCGGTGACCGCTGTGATCCCACCTGCCGTCGACGCGGTGTCGATCCAGACCTCCGTCAGCCTGAGTGCCCATGGCGCTCAGCACAATGCGGTCGCCGCCCACGGTGTCGAGGAACTGGGTCGCGCCGGTCTCGGCGTCGGCCAGTCCGGTACGAGCTACGCCACGGGCGACGCGGCGGCCGCAGCGAGTTATCTGGTCGCCGGTAGCTGATCGTGACGGCTCCCATCTGGATGGCGCTTCCCCCGGAGGTGCACTCGACCATGCTGAGCAGCGGACCCGGACCGGGTTCGCTGTTGGCGGCGGCGGGGGCGTGGCAGTCGTTGGCGGCCGAATATTCATCGGCCGCAGCGGAGTTGACTGCGGTACTCGGGTCGGTGCAGGGCGGCGCCTGGGAAGGCCCGAGCGCTGCGCAGTACGCGGCAGCGCATACGCCGTACCTCGCGTGGTTGGCGCAGGCCAGCGCGAACAGCGCGGCCGCCGCCGCGCAGCACAGTGCCGCCGCGGCGGCCTACACCACGGCGCTGGCGACGATGCCGACGATGCCGGAACTGGCGCTCAACAAGTCCACCCACGCGGTCCTGCTCGCCACGAACTTCCTGGGTATCAACACGATTCCAATCGCGCTGAATGAAGCCGACTATGTGCGAATGTGGATCCAGGCCGCGACGACGATGAGCACCTACCAGGCGGTGTCCGGTGCCGCGGTGGCGGCGACGCCGATGACGACCCCGGCGCCCTTCGTGTTGAAACCTGGTGTGGGCGAGGCGGGTGCGGCGGCCGCCGACATGCAGCAGGCCGCGGCGATGGCCACGGCCGCGGACTCCGGTGGAGCACGGAACATCGCCGACTCCATCGCGGACTTCCTGCGCGACATCATGCGGTTCTTTGAGGACTTCTTCGAGTCGATCCTGAATTTCGCACGCCAGTTCTTCGGCAACGTCCTGGATTTCCTCAGCGACTTCTTGAACGGCTTCTTCGGATGGTTGTTCAATCCGTCATCGGGGCTGGTGCTGTTCTTCGTCCTCTACCAGGCGATCACCCAGCCGCTCGGATGGGCGACGTGGTCGATGATCTTCAGCGCCCCGATCTGGTTGCCCCTGCTGATCGGCCTCATCGTCCAGTCGCAGACCCCGCCGCCGGTCCCGGCCGCGGCGCCCGAACCGGCACCCGCCCCCGCCCCGGCCCCCGTACGGCCCGTCGCGGAACCGCGCGCCGAATCGCTTCCGCCGGTGGCCACCGTGGCGCCGACGGTGCCCTCGGCACCGGCCGCTCCCGCGGCGTCGGTGGCTGCTGGTGCGGCGCCGGCTGGTGCGGCGCCGGCGCCCGGTGCCGCGCCGGCGGTGCCGTACGCGGTCGCCGGCCCGGATCCCGAAGGCGGTGTCTCGCCGACGTTCCGCGAAGGCACGAGCGTGAAGGCGCCCGCATCCGACATCGCCGCATCGGCAGCAGCCGCTGCCGCGGCGTCGTCGCTGGCCAAGCGCAAGGCCCGCCGTAAGCGCCCGCGGCCGGTCCACCAGCGCCAGTACGCCGACGCGTACATGGACTACGAGCCCGACGAGCCGGAAGACGCGGCTCCGCCGCGCGACAGTGTTCGGCGTCCGCACGTCGCCGCATCGGAGAAGGGCGCCGGCGCAGTGGGTTTCACCGGCGCCGCGACCAAGGGCGACGCCGAGGAGGCGAGCGGGCTGACCGAACTCGCCGGCGACTCCTTCGGCGGTGGACCCACCGAGCCCATGCTGCCCAGCGACTGGGACCAAAAGGGGGGAGAGAACGACTGAACCGAGCTGACCGAAACCGATTCCACCGAACCACAATCCGAAAGGAACAACCATGAGCATGCTGGACGCTCACATCCCCCAACTCGTGTCATCCGAGGCCGCGTTCTCGGCGAAGGCCGCTCTGATGCGCAGCACCATGGCGCAGGCCGAGCAGGCCGCGCAGTCGGCGCAGGCTTTCCACATGGGCGAGTCGTCGGCCGCCTTCCAAGCGGCACACGCCCGCTTCCTCGAGGTCTCCGCGAAGGTCAACGCGCTGTTGGACATCGCTCAGGTCAACCTCGGCGACGCGGCGGGCACCTACGTCGCGCAGGACGCGGCGGCTGCCAGCACCTACACCGGTATCTGAACTTCACACTGACCTAGAGGGAGAACCTGATGTCTCAGATCATGTACAACTACCCGGCGATGCTGGCCCACTCGGGGGAGATGGCCGGTTACGCGGGCGCACTGCACGCCGTCGGCGCCGACATCGCCAGCGAGCAGGCCGCACTGGCCGGCGCCTGGCAGGGCGACACCGGAACGACCTACCAGGCGTGGCAGGCGCAGTGGAACCTCGCGCTCGAGGAACTCGTGCGCGCCTACCGTGCGATGGCCGCCACCCACGAGCAGAACACCATGACGATGAGCGCCCGGGACCAGGCCGAAGGCGCCAAATGGGGTGGCTGACCGACGGTGGCAGTTAACGCAGTCGAGCTGACCGCGGAGCAGGCCTGGTTCGTCGCCGACACATCCGGGGTGGGCAACTACCCCTGGGTGCTGGCCATCACCCCGCCCTACAGCGAGCACGCCGAGCGGGCGGCCTTCGAGTCCAGGGTGTCGGCCGAACTGACCGAGTTGGGCGTGATGGCGGCCGATGGGACCGTCGAACCTCACGTCCGGCAATGGGTTACGACGACATGTCGGGCTCGGCGGTGGCTCGAACTCCGGTTCGTCCGCGGCTCGGGGAGCATGTTGCGCGGCCATGTCGCGCGACGCGACGAGCACACCGTCGTGGCGCTTCGCGGCGGCGGCCTCGTCACGCTCTCCGAGTTGCAGGTGGACCATCCCCAGGCCCTGGTGCCCATCCTCACCGCGGGACTGTCGGGTCGTCCGCCGGCCAGGTTCGACGAGTTCGCGATCCCCGCCCGGATCGGGGCGCGCGCGGACGAAAAGCTGCGCAACGGCGCGACGCTCGACGACGTCATCGATTTCCTCGGCATCCCGCCGAGCGCTCGTGACGTCGTCGAAGCCGCCTACGCGACGGACCGCAGCTATGTGGAGATCGTGGCCGGTGACCATCGCGACGGCCACCGCGTCAGCACCGATGTCGGCGTCAGCGTCGTCGACACCCGGGAGGGCAGGGTCCTCGTGCACCCGTCGAAGGCCTTCGACGGGGAGTGGGTATCGACGTTCACTCCCGGCACGCCGTTGGCGATCGCGTCCGCGGTCGAGCGCCTCACCGCAACGCTGCCCGACGGGGCGTGGTTCCCCGACCTGAAATTGACCCGAGACTTCGACTCCAACCAGAGAACGGAACACCAATGGCAGACAGTTTGAGCGGCGCTACGGCGTCTTTGGCGGACCCGGCGCCGTCCCGATCGATGCCGATCGTCCGTGTCGCGGTGCTCGCCGCGGGCGAGGCGGGCGGTCGGGTCACCGACATGGCGCTGCCGACCGAACTCCCGCTGCGCGAGATCCTGCCGGCCGTGCGGCGGATGGCGATGCCCGCGGACGAGGAGTTCGGCGACGCCTCACCGGTCGTGCTGTCGCTCGCGCCGATCGGCGGTGCGCCGTTCAGCCTCGATGCGACGTTGGACACCGTCGGCGTCGTCGACGGTGATCTGCTTGCGCTGCAACCGCTCCCGGCCGGTCCGGCGGCACCGCGGATCGTCGAGGACATCGGTGATGCCGCGGTCATCTTCTCCGCCGCGCGGGAGAAGCCCTGGGGTCCGGCGCATATCGCGCGCGGTGCCACCGCGGCGATCATCGCGCTCATCGTGATGGCCACCGCATTCGCCGCGGTTCACAGCGAGATCGTCGGCGGGTTCGCCGGGCTCGCCCTGGCCAGCGGTACGGCGGTGCTCACGGTGCTGGCCGCACTGCTCTCGTGGGGCCGTTCGCCCCGGCTGGGCACGGCGCTGGCGGTGACGGCGCTCGCGCCCATCGGCGTGGCCCTCGCGCTCGGTGTACCCGGAGACCTCGGTCCGTCGCACGTGCTGTTGGCGGCCGCGGGCGTGACGGCCTGGTCGATCGTCAGCATCGTTGTCGCACAGCGGGCCATCGCGGTGTTCACGGCGGCCGCCGTCGTCGGCGGGGGCGCGTTGATCACCGCCGGCGCCGCCACGATCTGGCATCTCAACCACCTGATCGTCGGATCGATACTGGTGGTTCTGGGGCTGGTGATCACGGTCCAGGCCGCCCAACTGTCCGCCTTGTGGGCGCGCCTGCCGATGCCGGTGATTCCCGCGCCGGGCGACCCGACGCCTGCGCCGCACCCGATGAAGGTGCTCGCCGACCTGCCGCGGCGGGTGCGCATCAGCGATTCGCACCAAACCGGATTCATCGCGGGCGGTGTGTTGCTGTCGACGGCCGGTGCGGTGACACTGGCTGCACCACAGGGTGTTTCGCCGTGGGTGTGGTACATCGTGGGTGCGGTTGCGCTGGGTTCGGTGCTGCGGGCCCGGGTGTGGGACTCCGCGCCGTGCAAGGCGTGGTTGTTGAGTCAGCCCTTCCTGCTTGCGGTCTCGCTGGTGGTCGTGTTCTTCGTCGATGACCGCATGACGGCCGCGTGGTGGACCCTGGCGGCGATCGTCGGATTGACGGTTGTGTGGGCGATCGTGGCGGCCTTCCCGCGGGTCGGGTCCCCCGACACCTACTCGCTGCCCATGCGCCGTCTGGTCGGGTTCCTGGCCTCCGGCATCGACGCGTCGCTCATCCCGGTTCTGGCGTACCTCGTCGGGTTGTTCGCCTGGGTGCTGAACCGATGAGGCATCGGTGATGCGTGATCTGCTGCGCACCTCGCTCGCGGTGACGGCGGCAGTGACCGCTGTCGCGGTCAGTTCCCCTGTTGCTCAGGCCATCACACCGCCGCAGGTGGATCCGGCTGTGCGGCCGCCGTCGGGCGCCGCCGGGCCTGTCCAGCCGCAGTCGCAGCGCGGACCGTGCGTCAGCGCGGGTGTGTTGCCCGGTACCGAACCGGGTGCACCGAGCCCGAACCAGAGAATGCTCAACCTCGACGGCGCCTGGGAGTACAGCCGCGGCGACGGACAACTCGTCGCGGTCATCGACACCGGTGTCAGGCCCGGGCCCCGGTTGCCGAACATCGAACCGGGCGGGGACTTCGTCGAGTCCACCGACGGGCTGAGCGACTGCGACGGCCACGGGACGCTGGTGGCCGGGTTGATCGCGGGACAGCCTGGGGACGACGGGTTCTCGGGGGTTGCACCAGGCGCACGCGTGCTCGCGATCCGATCCACCTCGTCGCGGTTCTCCCCGCGTGAGATCGGAGAGAACCCGGCGACGGCACGCGTCGCGCTCGACGTCGCGACGTTGGCCCGTGCGGTCGTTCGCGCGGCGGACCTCGGCGCGAGGGTCATCAACATCTCCGCCGTCACCTGTCTACCCGCAACGGAGAACGTCGACCAGTCAGAACTCGGTGCGGCGCTGAGGTACGCGGCCGTCGAGAAGGACGCCGTGATCGTCGCCGCCGCGGGCAACAACAAGGTGGGTCTGAATCCGGGATCGGCGTGTCCGTCGAACCCGTTGTCGGACCCCGGTCGTCCGGAGGATCCGCGCAACTGGGCCGGGGCCACGTCGGTGTCGATACCGTCGGCCTGGCAGCCGTATGTGCTTTCGGTCGGTTCGCTCGACACCTCCGGTCGACCATCGGAATTCACGATGGCAGGTCCGTGGGTCGGGATTGCGGCGCCCGGACAGGACATCGCCTCGGTGGGCAACGGTGAAGGCGGTGGCCTCGCCAACGGGTTGCCCGACGACCGGGGCCGGTTGTATCCGCTGAACGGCACGAGTTTCGCGGCCGCTTACGTGTCGGGTGTCGCGGCCCTGGTGCGCAGCCGCTTTCCCGACCTGACCGCCGAGCAGGTCAGGGACCGTCTCACCGCCGGTGCGCAGGGCGCCGCGCGGGCCCCGTCGAACCTGACCGGCGCCGGGCTCGTCGATCCCGTCGCCGCGTTGACGTGGGACGTGACCGCGGCCGTCGCCGGACGCGGCGAACCAGAACCTCAACCTGTCGCCGCGCCGCCACGGCCGGAGGTCCCGGACGCAACGCCGAAGGTCGTCGCGTTCGTCGGTACCGGTGTGCTGGCGTTGATCGCGGTCGTCACGGCCGCGGTCGCCGTGTATCGACGGAGGAACCCCGACAACCAAGCGGAGGCATCGTGACCGTTCGAATTGCGCTGGCGTCAGTGGCCGTCGTCCTGGCGGCAATGGCGTATCCGTGGGAATCGACCAAGGATTGGTGGATCTTCGGGATCGCCGTCGCCGTGATTGTCGTGGTGTTCGCCTGGTGGCGAGGCCAGTTCGTGACGAACATGATCGGCAGGCGGCTGGCCGTCTTCCGACGGAACCACTCGAAGCCCAAGGCGCAGAATCCGAATCAGGTCACCGTGGTGTTGCAGGTCGACGATCCGTCCGGTGTCGGCGTGCCGCTGCCCCTGGTGGCCGGATACATCGAGCGGTTCGGCGTCCGCAGTGAGAAGGTCCGGGTCACCAACCGCGACCGAGACGGCGTTCGCACCACATGGATCAGCCTCACCCTCGATGCCAAGGCGAATCTCGTTGCGTTGCAGGCACGGTCGGCCGAGCTACCGCTGCACGCGACCGCCGAGATCGCGGGCCGACGGCTCGCCGATCACCTGCGAGAGGCCGGCCTCGACGCCGTCCTGGTCGACGACACGGACGCGCCGCTGGTCGGGAAAACTCGCGAGAAGTGGCGGGGCGTCAAAGACGAGGACGGATTCCTCTCCGCACACGGGATTCCGGTCGACGAGCGACTGGGTGAGCGCCTCGACGAAGTGCGGTCCCAGCAGACGGAGACGTGGACGGCCCTCGAATTCAGTGGTTCGGTGGCGCGCCCGGTGGTCGCAGCGGTGTGCGCCTTCCGCACCCCCGACGTCGTCCGTGGCGCACCGGTGTCCGGGCTGACCGGGCATCGGGGTGTGCAGCGCCCGTTGCTGACGGCGTTGGACCCCAAGGCGTCTGGTCGACTGGATGTTCCGGGTAAGGCCGTCGCTTCCGATCTGCTCGCGCGGATCGACTGGCCGGCCGGCTCGCAGGCCGAGCTCAGTCGAACATGAAGTCCCGCATGAAGCGGGTCATCCTGCGCAGGTAGTCCGGTTGGCTGACGTGCAGGATGTGATTGCCGGGGAACCAGTGGAAAGCGCAGCGGTCCCAGTGTTCCCAGAGCATCTCGGCCTGCTGCGGTGGCGCCAACCGGTCACCGAGACCCGTGATGATCAAACGGCGGTCCTTGGGTACCAGCGGCGCATAGTTCAGCGGTGAGGAGAACAGGGTCGCCGCGCCGGTGAGTCCGGTGTCGGTGCGCATCAACAGGTTCCGCAGACTGACCACCTTGTTTGCCGGAAACCATTCGTCCACCGTCTGATCCGGCGCGACGACAGGGACGTTGGGAATCACGGCCTGAATGCGGTCGTCGACGGCAGCGATCAACGCCGACGTGTATCCACCGAGCGACATCCCGGTGAGCGCGATGCGATCGACGCCGGTGAACTCGAGATAGTCGAGGACCGAACGGAAGTCGTGTACCGCCTGCGCCATCGCCTCGGCGAATCCGGAGAAACCGTTGGCGAAGAACCCGTAACCGCTGAAGGGCGAGCCCTTCTCGGCTCGGGCGCCGTGAAAGGGCATGGTGTACAGGAGAACGTCGTATCCCGAGCGGAAAAACCACGGCAGTGAGAAGAACAAGCCGTTGAACAGGTACGGCGAACCCATGAACCCGTGGATCAGGCACAGAGTCGGGTGCGGACCGTCGTCGTGGCGCCAGTGCTGTGCGTGCACGGCGTTGTTGCGTTCGAATTCGCGGCACTGTTTGCGCAACGCCGGATTGATCGCCTCGAAACTGCTGTCGAATCGAATGTTCTGGACGCGGCCCTTCGCGATCCATTCGGCGAGCGGGTTGGCCGTGCGCGATGCGACTCGCGGTACCGAGGCGGGCGCCGGGAACGACTGGGCCGGATCCTTCGCTGTGGCGAGTTCGGCGTAGAACTGCAGCTGTTCACGTTCGGCGCGGGACTGGGAGCGGCGTAATCCGCCGGCGAGGGTCGGCAGCATCGTCGTTGCGAGAAGCGATGCGATCGCTGTGCGCAGCGCGAGGTCTGCCACTGCCGACGAGTCGACGACGAACCGTTGGCGAAGCGTGAGGTCGGCGCGTCGGGGCAGGCCCCGGCTGGCATCCGCCCCCGGAACATCGGGAACGGGGATCGGTGGATCGATCGGGTTGGCCTCCGATTGGCTCACGTCCGCATGGTATCCCGATTCACCGGTGTCAAACTGTCACCATGTGGAATCCCGACGCGTATCTGTCGTTCGCCGACCAGCGCGGGCGTCCGTTCTTCGAGCTGCTGTCGCGGGTGGGCGCCGAGGCGCCGCGGCGGGTCGCGGATCTGGGTTGCGGCCCGGGCAATCTCACGGCCACGTTGGCGCAGCGGTGGCCGCAGGCGCGTATCGAGGCGCTGGACAGTTCGCCGGAGATGGTACAGGCGGCGCGCGAACGGGGGATCGAGGCGAACGTCGGCGACGTCGGTGGTTGGGTGCCCGAGCCCGACACCGACGTGGTGATCAGCAACGCCACCCTGCACTGGGTGCCCGACCATCCGCAGCTGCTCGTCGCGTGGGCCCGTCGACTGGCGCGCGGCTCGTGGATCGCGGTGCAGGTACCGGGCAACTTCGACGCGCCGTCGCATCGCGCGGTACGCGAAGTCGTTCAGCGCGACCGGTGGTCAGAACGGTTGCCCGACTATCCGTTTCGGGATTCTCCGGTGCAGGATCCGGCTCGTTATGCGGATCTCTTGACCGATGCCGGGTGCGCGGTGGATGCGTGGGAGACCACGTACGTGCACGTGTTGACCGGCGAGAACCCGGTGTTGGAGTGGATCACGGGCACCGCGCTCCGTCCGGTACGCAAGGAGCTGGCCGATCCGGAGTGGGAGGAGTTTCGCGCCGACCTGATTCCGCTGCTGGCCTCCGCGTATCCGACGCGGTCGGATGGCACCACATTCTTTCCCTTTCGGCGCGTTTTCGTTGTGGGCCAGGTGATCTGAGGGGTCGCCACCGCTCTCAGCCTGATACATACGTCCGTGTTCTCTCGAATAATGCGGTGTATCAGTCGGATTCGGGCGAGGCTTGTTACATGGTGCGGACACCGGCACAGGATTCGCACCCGCGATGGCCGGTGGGGTTTCCGGGCCCCTGCATACATTTTTCGGAGTTGTCCCCAAGTTCGGTTTTGTCCACAGACGCGCTCTTGGCGCTGCGGCTTGATCTCAAAATGCGCGGTCGTTTGAGCGAACGTGGCGGTGGGTGCGAGTAAGTTCGTTCGTATGTTCGATGAGTTGGTGGCGGTGGCCGGTGGCGCTCGGGGTGCGGGGGCGATCGGGGCGTGGGCGCGGGTGGAGAACGCCGCCTGCGCACGCCGGCTGGCCGCCGCGGCCGACGTGCTCGATCGGTTGATCGCCGAAGCCGGCGCGGTCGATCGCGAACAGTGGTGCATCGACAACTGGGCGATCGCGGCCGCCGAGGTCGCCGCCGCCCAAACCGTGTCGCTGGGGGTGGCCTCCCACCAGCTCTCCATCGCCGACGACCTTCGCCAACGCCTACCCCGGGTCGCTGAGGTGTTCGCAACGGGGGCGATCTCGTATCGGGCGATGGCCGCGATCACCCACCGCACCCGCCTGGTGGTTGACCCCGCGGCGGCGGCCAAACTGGACGCCGAGCTGGCCGCCCAGGTCAGCCAGTGGGGCACCCTGTCGATCGACAAACTGCACACCGCCATCGACGCGTGTGTGGACCGCGTCGACCCCGCCGCGGTGCGCCACACCGAGAACGCCGCGTTGGGGCGCGGCGTGGAGATCCACGACCCGCCCGACGGGTCGGGCACCGCCAAGATCGAGGGTTGGTTGTTCGCCGCCGACGCCGCGGCCCTCGACGCCCGCCTGGACGCGATGGCCGCCGCGGTCTGCGACCACGATCCGCGCACCAGCGATCAACGCCGCGCCGATGCCCTGGGCGCCCTAGGCCACGGCGCCGAGCGCCTGCAATGCGCGTGCGGACGACCCGACTGCGAGGCCGCCGCGGCCACCCCCAGCACGGTTGTCATCCACGTCATCGCCCGCCAGGAATCCCTATCCGATGACACCGCGGCCCAATTGCACGGCACCGCCCCCCACCCCGATACCGACACCGGCGGCCCCGCGGCCACCGACCCGGCCTATCTGCTGGGCAAGGGTCTATTGCCCGCCCCGCTGCTGGCTTCCACCCTGGCCCGCACCGCCATCATCCAACCCGTGCACCATCCCGGGCAGGCCGGCCCCGAACCGCACTACCGCCCCTCGGGGAGGTTGGCGTGGTTTGTGCGCTGCCGGGATCTGACATGCCGGTTCCCCGGCTGCGATGTCCCGGCCACCGCCTGCGACATCGACCACACCATCGCCTATCCCGCCGGACCCACCCAGGCCGCCAACCTCAAATGCCTGTGCCGCCACCACCATCTACTCAAAACCTTCGCCGGCTGGCGCGAGGTCCAACACCCGGACGGCACCATCGAATGGACCTCCCGCGACGGGCAGACCTACACCACCCACCCCGGCAGCCGGCTACTGTTCCCCGACCTGTGCCGACCGACCGCGACCGCCGACATCGACCCCCACGCCGACACCGACCTCGACGCGACACGCACGCTGAAAATGCCGCGGCGCAAACAAACCCGCACCCAAGCCCGCGACCAGGCCATCGCAGACGAACGCCGCAACAACGAAACCCACCTCGCCGAACGCAACAAACCCCCACCCTTCTAAGGGCGATCACGGCGCGATCAGGGGTGGTACGGCACTCCCACGGCACGGAACACGTATTCCGGCGGTACCTCGAATGACAGTGATCGCAGGGGCATCCGCATGAGGACGTCCTCGGGAATGGAGGTCTTGTAATGCATCGAAAGTTGGCCGCTGAAGCGGGAATCGACGGCGGCGAGGTCGACCTCGACAGCCATACCCGTAGCGGAGAGTTCGGCGGTGGCGGACCCGGATTGGGGAGCGTCCCAGCGTTGGTCGATCGTGCGACCCGCCAGCTTCGGCACGGTCGACAGCGTGGCGAGCACGCGTTGGTTGGTCAGCGCCAGCGAGCCCACGTAGCTCGTGACGTTCGCGTTGGCCCTCCGGCCCGGGATCTTGCCGCTGAACCGCCGCGTCACCGCGATGTACTCGTCGAGGAAGAGAACCCCCTCAGCTTCCAACTCGGCCCGCATGTCGTCGGGCAGACCGCCGATGCGGAGCAGCTTGCGCAGGAACACGGCCATGTGCAGTCACCCTAACGGCCCGAGGATGCGCGTGGTAGAGGTGGACGATGGCATCACAGACCCGCTGGCTGGTGGTCTCGGCGCTGGCCGCGGTCGCGGTGTATGCCGCGTTGTGGATCGGGTTCGCGCAGCAGTGGACGTGGCTGACCGACGTCGATTCCGCAGCGCTCGACGCCTTTTACCGGATCGGCGCGGACAATCCGGGCTGGGTGCGCGGCTGGGATGTCTTCTGCACCCTTCTGGGCCCCGGTGCGTTTCGCCTGGCGACCATCGTCCTCATCGTTGTGGCGTTCGTGCGCCGTCAGATCCGGATCGCGATATTCCTCATCATCAGCGTGGAACTCGCCGGCCTCGTCACCGAGATCGCGAAGGGAGTCGCCGACCGCTCCCGGCCGGACACCGCGCTCGTCGACGCGCTGGGAAAGGCGTTTCCCTCCGGCCACGCCTTGGGAGTGCTCGTGGCGGTTTTTGCCCTGCTGACCGTCGGTCTGCCGATTGTGCGGGCGTCAGCACGCGCCTGGTTGATCGCCGTCGGCGCGATCGTCATCGTCGCGATCGGCGTCGGCCGTGTGGTGCTCAACGTGCACCACCCGTCCGACGTATTGGCCGGATGGTGCTTGGGCTACGCGTATTTCGTGTTCTGCCTGATGGTGGTGCCGCCGACGCGTTCGATCAGGGAAGCGGACGAAACACCGGAAGCGCCCGGTATCGCACGCTGAAGCTAGCGGTCGTGCACTCGGTTCCGACCTCGCCGTCGTGAGCCAGCAGCGTCGGACCGTCGACGGCGGTGAACTCGAACTCGGGCACCCGCATCTCGTGGTAGAAGGGGCTGCGCTCGAGCCGGCCGAGCGTGACGTCGACGAGGATGCGCAGCTTGCTGAACCGGCGACCCGTTTCGAGGATCCTGACGTCCATCAGGCCGTCGTCCATGCGGTCCCGCCGTGACGGCGCGAATCCCGAAGGGAGATAGGCCGAATTGCCGAGGAAGAACAGGAAAGTCTGCAGCGTCTTGTTGTCGTAGCGGATGCGTACCGGGTCCTCGTGACGCAGCGTGTGATACATCGCGTAGAGGCCGGCCAGCGGTTTGCCGATCTTGCGTTCGTACTTCTCCCGCGTCCGAACGAACGCCGGGTAGGCGCCGATGCTCGCGGTGTTGACGACCATCTGCTTCTCGTTGAGGCACACCATGTCGACGCAGGCGACGCTGCCGCGGCGGATCGCGTCGACGGTCTTTTCCACGGTGTCGCAACCGATGTCCTTCGCGAAGTGGTTGAACGTACCGCCCGGGAAGACCGCCAGCGGCACGCCCGCTTCGATTGCCGCGGCGGCCGCGCACGACACCGTTCCGTCGCCGCCCCCGATCGCCAGAACCTCGGCCCGCTGGGCGGCCTTGCGCAACTCTGCTGCGATGTCGTCGTCGTCGCTCAGCTCGACAACCTCGGTGCGCGGCAACGCATCCCGGACCTCCTCGATGATGTCTGCGCCGGTGCCGCTGCCCGAGGCGGGGTTGACGACCAGCACCAAGCCGGCACCGTCCGGGCGCGGTGGGGTCTCGACCCGTAGCGGGTCCGCGGTCGGAAGCCGTGTCGGCACCGCCGGCGGCACGACCCGCCCACCCAGCACGGCGACGGCCGCACCGAGGCCGAACCCGGCGATCACGTCACCGGGGTAGTGCGCTCCGACGGCCACGCGAGACAGTCCCACGAGGCCGGCCAGAAGCGCCAGGGGAAGCCCGAGAGAAGCGCTCTCCAGTCCGACGCCCACCGCGAAGGCGGCGGCGCTCGCGGAGTGCCCCGACGGAAACGAGTTGGAGGTCGGTTGGCGGCGCGTGCGGCGCACCAGTGGCACGGCACCGAACGCGGGGCGCGGTCGACGGCGGATGCGCTTGGCGCCCTGGTTGGTGATCAAACTCGTCGCCGCCAGCGTCAGCACGCCTCGCACCGCGCCGCGGCGCGCGCTCGGGTTGCGCGTCGCGGCCATCGCCGCCGCGATCGCGAACCACAGTTTCGAGTGATCGGCCGCCCGGGTCAGCGGCGGCATCACGGTGTCGAGCAGTGGGGTCGGGGAGTCCGCGACCGCCTCGAAGATCTCCCGGTCAAGCGCGCCGAGACCGTGCGTGATCCGCCGTAGGCCTTCGGGACGACGGACCACCTGCGCGAGTTCCATCCACCCAACGTATCCACGACCATTGACAAATAATCTTGTCAAGAGCATCGTGGCGTCGTGCTCGATGTGGAAGTGATCGACGATCCCGCGGCCGCGGTCACCGCCCTGGACCCCATCCGCCGGCGACTGCTCGCGGAACTCACCGAACCCGCATCCGCGGCGGCACTGGCCACGCGCGTCGGTATCTCGCGGCAGAAGGTCAACTATCACCTGCGGGCCCTCGAGGAGCACCGGCTCGTCGCGGAGGCCGGTGAACGCCGGTGGGGCGGGCTGCGCGAGCGGCTGCTGGTCGCCACGGCCGCGTCGTACGTGGTATCGCCCGGCGCGATGGGGCCCGTCGCCGCCGACCCCGGACGCACCAACGATCGGCTGTCGGCCAGTTACCTGATCGCCCTGGCCGCCCGCGCCGTCCGCGAGGTGGGGGAGCTGTGGGCGAACGCCCGCGAGAAGAACAAGAGGCTGGCCACTTTGTCGATCGACACCGCTATCCGTTTCCGCTCGCCGTCCGACCGGGCGGCGTTCACCGAGGAACTCTCCGAGGCGATCACCTCGCTGGTGGCGCGCTACCACGACGAATCCGATCCCCACGCTCGCGGCTACCGGCTGCTGGTCGCCGCGTATCCGGCTCCGAAGGAGGAATGAAATGCCCTTGTACAGAGATGATTCCGGCAGGCGCGAGGTAGCGGTGGAGGTGCTCGTGCCGGGCACACCGGAACAGGTGTGGCATGCCATCGCCACCGGAGCCGGCATGGGCGCCTGGTTCACGGCGACCTCGGTCGACGAACGCGTCGGCGGTGCCATCAGCTTCGACTTCGGCGGTGAGAGCTGCGGTACGGACGTCTCGCGCGGGAAGGTGACCGCCTGGGATCCTCCACATCGCTTCGCCTACGAGGAATACGACTGGAGCGGAGACGCGCCGCCGCTGGCCACCGAGGTGACGGTCACCAGCCGCTCCGGTGACCGCTGCGTTATCCGGATGGTGCACAGCCTCTTTTCCGACCGCGACGACTGGGACGACGAACTGGAGAGCTTCGAGACCGGTTGGCCCGGGGCCTTCGAGGTGCTCAAGATCTATCTCTCGGACTTCGCCGGATTGCCCGCGTCGAGCGTGCGAGTCATGGCCACCCATGACGGCGACGAGTCGCAGGCATGGGCGAGGCTCACCGCGGCGCTGAACCTCTCGGGCGCCAACGTCGGCGAACGCCGCGAATCCCCGCCCGAGGCACCACGCCTCGCCGGCGTCGTGCACCGCGTCCACCAGGACAACAAGGTCCGTGACCTGATGATGCGCATCGACGAGCCCGCACAAGGCATCGCCACCCTGGGTACGTGCACGGTCGCCGGCCAGGTGAGCGCCATGGCGAGCATCTTCTTCTACGGCGACGACGCCGCGGATCGCCGGGGCCGAACAAGACAAATGGTCGTCCTGGCTGCGTGGCTTACTCGAAGCGCAGCACATCGCGACTTAGCATGTGTCGGTGCGCCGACTGCTGATCCTGCTGTGCGTGGGACTGACCGCCCTCGCGACGGCCCCCGTCGGCCAGGCCCAGACCGTACCGTGGTTCGCCAAGTCGGTGGGTAACGCCACCCAGGTGATTTCCGTTGTCGGCGTGGGCGGTTCGAAGGCCAAGATGGATGTGTACCAGCGGACCGGCGCCGGTTGGCAAGCCGTCGCGGCGGGCATCCCGGCCTGGATCGGCGCCAAAGGCATGGCGCCCGAGACCCACGACGGCGAAATGAAAACGCCGATGGGCGTTTTCACGCTCGACTTCGCGTTCGGCACCGCGCCCAACCCCGGCGGCGGACTGCCCTACGTGCAGGTCGGGCCGGATCACTGGTGGGACGGCGACATGAAGAGCCCGACCTACAACACCATGCAGGTATGCAAGAAGGCGCAGTGCCCGTTCGACACGGACCCGGCCAGCGGCACCGAGAACCTTCAGATTCCGCAGTACGTACACGCCGTCGTGATGGGCGTCAACAAGGCACGGGTGCCCGGTAACGGTGGCGCCTTCTTCCTGCACGCCACCGACGGCGGACCCACGGCCGGATGTGTGGCCATCGACGACGGCAAGCTCGTCGAGATCATGCGGTGGCTTCGACCCGGCGCGCTGATCGCGCTCGCTCAGTGACTCAGATGTTCAGTGCGCGACCGGGTTTCACCTTGAAGTTCAACGCCTCGAGCGACATCGACGCGTCGTAGGTGCGGTCGTAGCCGGTTTCGCTGATCCGCCACCCGTCGGCGGTCCGCCGGTACCGGTCGTGATAGAAGCCGGCGCCGATCAGCATGAAGTTGAAGTCCGGCGCGATCACCCGGTCCTGCAGGTACCAGGTGCCCGTGGCCTCGTCGCCGTCGACGGTGATCTCGGGGTGGGTGACGCGGTGCTCGGTGATGATCTCGGGGCCCAGCGAGTTGCGCATGAACTTGACCAACTCGTCGCGATTGGTGAAGTGGTGCTCCTCGCCGATCGACTCTCCGTACTTGCCGACCACATCCTCGGTGAGGGTGTCGGCGAACTCGTCCCAGTGCTTGGTGTCGAGCGCGCGCAAGTATCGGAACTTCACTTGTTGGATCTCATCGATGTCACCCATGCCCGACATTGCAACACAACCCCTCTCCAGCGCGTACAGTCCGGACATGAAATTCGTCGACGCCTACGTCAAATCTCCGTTCGCGGGGCTGGCGCCGTGGATCCTCATGGCGGTCGTCGCAGGTCCCGGCCGGTTCGAGGAGGCCGCCTCCGCGGCACTCGGCCTCGCCCTGCTGACGCTGTGGGTCGGTACCCGCCGCGGCGTGCCCGTCCACTCACTCGAAGCGCTGAGCATCACCTACTTCGGTGTGCTCGCCGTGATCGGCCTGCTCGCCCCGGACGGGGTGATCGACTGGTTGCAGCTGTGGGCGGGCGAGCTCAGCAACATCGTGCTGGCCGTGTTCGCCGTCGGCACGCTGATCGTGCGCCGGCCCTTCACGATGGCGTACGCGAAGGACACGACGCCACGCGAGTACTGGGACACCGCCCCCTTCCGGCGCATCAACTACGCGATCACCGGCGCGTGGGCCTCCGCGTTCGTGGTGTCGGCGATCTCGGGCGGCATCGGCGACGCCGTCCTGCATGACAACGACAACTTCTGGACCGCGTGGATCATCCCCATCGGCGCCATCGTCTTCGCCGCGTCGTTCACCGAGTTCTATCCCGACTACGCGACGGGGGATTCGAACTCGTGGTCGGGCGCCATCGACTGGCTTCCGCCGTTCCTCACCGTCACCGGAATCGTCGGCTGGGTGTCGGATTCGACTTCCGACACCGTCGCCATCGCGCTGATCGCGATCGGCATCGTCGGGTCGATCGCGGTGCGGCGTTTCCTGCCGGAGAAACCGATAACTACTGCGCCGCAGTGAGGTTGCGCGTCGCCGGCCCTTCGAGAAGGGTGCCGTCGGGAGCGAATCGCGATCCGTGCAGAGGGCACTCCCAGGACTCGTCGGCGTCGTTCCAGTTGACGATGCCACCGAGATGCGGGCACACCGGCGAGACGCGGTATTCGCGGCCGTCCACCACGCTTCGGGCCTCCAGGTCCCACGGCGGGCCGCTGACCACGCCGCCCTCCTCGGGGGTGCGATTGAGAATCCTGGTGACAGGCGTGATCCACCCGCGGGTCAGGTAGAGCGCCACCTGCGCGTTGGTCTGCATCGCCTTGGGGATGCCCGACAACTCGTGCGGGCTCCAGCTGGCGAAGGCCTCGGCCCAGTCCATCCGGCCCCCGAGGATGCGACTCGACAGGGCCAGCGCGGCAGCAGTTCCGTTGGTCATGCCCCACTTGTCGAAACCCGTTGCCACAAAGATCTTGTCGTTGCCGGGAAGGATCGGGCCGACATAGGGAAGTTCGTCGATGGGTGAGTAGTCTTGCGCCGACCAGTAATGCGTCTGCATAGCCCCCGGAAAGTGCAGCTTCGTCCACTGGTCGAGCTCCTGCACGGACGACGCCGGGCTCTTCTCGTGGCCGACGGGATGTCCCGCGCCACCGGCGATCAACCGGTCGCCGTCCGGTGTCGGTGCATAACGCAACGATCTGGTCGGCGAATCAGCGGAGATGTACATGCCCCGCGTGATGTTTCCCGGCACCTTGTAGGCCATGCAGTAGGAGCGTTGCGGTTTGAGCCGGGCGAAGAAACCGCCGCGGTCGAGGATCGGAATGCCCGTCGCGAGGACGCATTGCTTTGCGTGGACGTCGAATTCGTCGCCGGCGGTGGTCCGCACGCCGAGCGCGAGTTTGTCGCCGTCGTTCGAAACATTCTGCACCCGAACGCCTTGCGCCAACTGCCCGCCGCGCTCGTCGAGCTCCACCACGAGGCTGTCGAGCAACGGCATCGGGTCGAACTGAGTCTGGTCGGCCAATCGCACGGCGCCGTGGAACGGAAACGGTACGTCGGCGTCGTCGACCCAGTCGACATCCAAGCCCGCCGAATGGCACGCCTCCAGTTCCTCGCGCACCGAGGAGACACCCTTCTCCGACTGCGCATAGGTGTAAGCGTCCTCGCGCTGTACCGACAGCCCGTTTGCCTCACAGTGCTGGACCAGCCACTCCTGGCCCTCGAGGTTGCCCTCGACGTACTGCTTCGCCGTCCCAGCACCGTGCTTGGCGACGATCTTCGACAGTTTCGTGCTCTGCAGCAGGCTGATCTTGGCGGTGGTGTTGCCGGTGGCGCCCGCCCCGACGCGTTGGGCTTCGAGCACCAGCACGTCCTTGCCGGCACGCGCCAACAACACCGCGGTGATGAGACCGGTGATGCCCGCGCCGACCACTACGACGTCGGCCGACCGCTCGGATTCGACCAACGGATCGGGTGGAATCGGATGCTCGGCGCGGTTTGCTAGCCAGAGAGATGTCATGGCATTTCAAATACCCGCTCGGTGCGCTCCAAAACGGCGGGGGCCGAACGGGGTTCGCACGGAGTGTCTGACCGGTTCGCGGTGGTGAGCCGACTATCGTGTGGTCCGTTATGAGCGACCCGTTGGGGTTGTCGATCGGGACGACGAACTTGGTCG
The DNA here is from genome assembly GCF_001050015.1 of Mycolicibacterium malmesburyense. The sequence continues at coordinate 28,456 of NZ_CVTB01000257.1, read as the reverse complement.
CGGTGCGAATCGGCAATCAACCCGTGATTCGTCGTTCGGTGTACGCCCTGCCGGACGGCTCGGTGATGTCTGGCTTTGTCGAACGGGTCGGGGACCGGGTTCCTCTGGTGGCCGCGGACGGCTCGTCGCATTCGGCCGACCGGTTATTGGTGGCCGCGCTGGCGGAACTGGCCGACGCCGGCGGAGCGCCGACCGACGACGTCACGGTCGCGGTCCCGGCTCACTGGGGTCCGGCGACCCTGCGGACTCTGCGCGCGGCGATGCGCGGGCATCCCGTACTGGGTGCCGACGCCACGCGTGTCCGACTCGTCTCGGACGCCAAGGCGTCGCTGACCGCGCTGCAGGAGACCCCGGGGCTACCCGCGCAGGGAGTCCTGGCCGTGGTGGACTTCGGCGGCGGTGGCACCAGCATCACGCTGGCCGACGCGGGCGACGCTTTCGAACCCATCGACGAGACCACCCGGCATGCGGAGTTCTCCGGTGCGCTCGTGGACCAGGCCCTGATGGCACACGTGGTCGACGCGCTCGCGGCGTCGGGTGGGGTCGATCCCACGGGCACGGCCGCGGTGGCGTCACTCGCTGGTCTGCGAGAGGAATGCCGCGGCGCCAAGGAACGCCTGTCGACGCAGGAGGCCACCGACCTCGACGCGCAGCTGCCCGATCGGCGCACCGCTGTCCGCGTGACTCGCGACGAGCTCGAGACATTGATAGCGGTACCTCTTGCCGGTGTCCTGGACGCACTCGATAACACGTTGCAGCGCAACAGGATTGGTTGGCCCGACGTCGCGGCTCTGGTTGCCACCGGCGGCGGTGCTGCGATGCCGCTCGTCGAACGGCGGTTGTCCGAGCACTCCGGGATGTCGGTGCTCACCACCGCGGGGCCGGGGCTCGACGCGGCGAGGGGCGCGGCGGTCGTCGGCGCGTACACCTCGGCCGCCGAAGCCCGCACCGGTTTGTCGCCGGTGGCATCCCCGGACGCACCGACGGGGTTGGCGCCCGCGGCCTCTCCGGACGCACCGACCGGGTTGGCTCCCGCGGCCTCACCGGACGCACCGACCGGGTTGGCGCCGGTGTCGCCGGTCGACTCCCCGGCGTCGGAGACCTTTCGCGCGCTGGCGTGGTCGCAGGACGACGCCGCCGACGAACCGCTGCCGTACACCGGTCCGGGACCGTACGAAACGCCGTACGACACCGGGTCGATGCGGCCACCGCCCGTGCAGTACGTGGTGGCTCCGACGGGACCGATCGACGAACCGCGGATATGGCAGCGGATACCGGGGCTCGTCATGGGCGTCGCGGCGGCCATCGCGGTGGTCGCCGTCGGCGGGGTGGCCATCGCCCTGACCAGCGCGACCGGCAACACCGGCGTGACCGAGGCGCCGCGGACCGCGCCGGTGCCGCCGCCGTCCGCGCCGGCGCCCGAACCCGTTGCCCCCGAGGCGCCACCGCCCCCGGTCGAGACCGTCACCTTGCCCCACCAACCGCCCCCTCCGCCGGTGACCACCGAAGCGCCGCCACCGCCTCCGCCGCCGCCCACAACGACGGTCGTCACCACCACACAACCGACGACGACAACCACCACGACGACAACGACCACGACGACGACAACTACGACGACGACCACCACGACCACCCCGTCGACCACGACAACCCAGCCCAGGACGACCACCACGGCCCCCACCACGACCACGACCTCGATCGCCACGGCAACCACGACGCCGATGACGACCACCTACCTGACCGTGCCGTTCGTGCCCGTTCCGATTCCGATCCAGGTGCCGCAGAATCCCTACCAGCCGGTGCCGTAGCCGCGGCTGTCGGATAATGCGGCGATGAACCGGATATGTTCCGTCGCCTCCACCGTCGCCGTGGCCATGGCGCTCACGACGACGGTGACGTCGCCGCTCGCGGGAGCGACACCCGCCGAGGGCGACATCGAGCGCACCGACCTCGCCAAGGGGACGACCGACGCGCCCATCGCGATCGTCTCCGTCGGCCAGCCGACCACCCTCTACGTTCAGAACCTCGTGCTCGCCCCGGAGTCGAGCAGCGGGTGGCACACCCACCCGGGTCCGGAGTATTCGGTGATCAACGCGGGGGAGGTGACGCTGCAGACCGCGGGCGGTTGCGCCCCGGCGGTCTTCGGCGCAGAACAGGCGATCTTCGTTCCCGCCGGTGTCCCACATGTGGTGTCCAACAAGGGATCTGAGCATGCGGAGGCGACGGTCACCTACACGGTGCCCGCCGACCGCGCGGTGCGCGATGATGCGCCCGCGGCCTGCCCGTAGGGGTCAGCGGCCGTACGAGTAATCCGGTTCGTGGAACCGGTTGATGATGGGGATCCGCTCGATGATGCGGTCGCGTAGGCGCGGCTTCGGCGGCGGCACGTAGGCGGGCGCCGGCGGAGGTGGCGCGTAGACCGGGGCAGGCGGCGTGTACGCCGGGGGAGTGTCGGCCGGGGCCGGCGGTGCGTAGGCGGGCTCGGGCGCGGTGTAGCCCGGTGCGGGCGGCACGTAGGCGGGCGGTTCGTAGGCCGGCTCGACGGCGGGAGCGGCCGGCGGCGGAGGCGCGGCCACGGCGATGGTCTGCGCGACCACGGGCCTGGCCTCGGCCGGCGTCGTCGCCTTCTTGTCGTCGATCTTCTTCGGGGCCGCCTCGTCCGCGACGGCTACGGGCTCTTCGTCGGCGGCGCGGGGGGCCTGCTGCGCGGAGTCACGGTCGCCGGTGAGGCTCAAGCCGACCGCCGCCGAGGTCGACACCACGAACGTCACCACGGCGGCGACGAGCACCGAGGCCAGTGCGCCCGTTCTCGACGGACCCTTCGCGACCCTGGCGTCCAGCCGGTTGACCGCACGCGCGGAGGCCAGCGCCGCACCACGGGCCAGGGCCAGGTCGGCTTCGGCCGCGGAGAAGACCGGTGAATCCGTGACGTCGCCGAGGGTGGAGGTGACGAGATCGACATCGCGGGCCGAACCGACCACGAAGATGGCCTGCGGTCGCCACTCGTTGAGCTCGAGCATGGCAATCACACTGCTGGGCAGCTCGACCACGTCCGCGCCGTCGAGCGGCCTGGCGATGCGGTCGACGGTTACTCCGTCGTCGTTGACCATCGCGACCACCGCCGCGTCGGGTTCCACGATGCACACCGCGACGTCTTCGTAGTCGGCGATCTCGGCGATGCCCGCCGCCAGCACATCGCCCGCCTCGAGTTCGGAGATCGCGATCGCGTTGTCGTACCCGCGTGCGGCGAGAGCGGTCAGCACGCCGGAGGCCACATCCTCGGCCTCGTTGGTCCAGGTGACGCCCATGGCGTGGATCGGGCCGACGACGTCGGCGAGCACCACATTGAGGAGGTCGTCGGGATCGACCGCAGCGTCGAAGTCGAACGAGCCGCGGTCGACGGTGGCGCCTTCCCCGGTGGTGCCCTCGACGAGGACCCACCGAACCGTGCTGGACGTCATCGACAGGCCGAGCACGAGGTCCATATCTTGTCCCCGTTCTTGCGGTGAATCAGGTCCCGAGATTACCCCCCGGCCCGGAAGCCGTATCAAGGCCGCAGCGTCACGCCGCCGTCCACGCTGATCGTCTGTGCGGTGATGAAGCTGCCGTCGTCGGAAAGCAACAACGTGGCCAGGGCGGCGACATCGTTCGGAGTACCGAACCGGGATTTGATCATCTGGCGTGCGCGAGCCTGTTCGACGACACCGTCGGGCATCGGTTGTTGGTCGAACTTGTAGTGCCAGATCAAGCCGGGCGCGATCGCGTTGCACCGGATGCCCTTCGGCCCGTACCGGCGGGCGATGTGCCGCATCAGCGCCAACTCGGCCGCCTTGCTCATCGCGTACGACACCCGGGTGCTCGCGCCGTTGTAGGCGTCGATGGAAGCGGTGAAGACGATCGAACCGCCGCCGCTTTCGAGCATCGCCGGGATGGCGTGCTTGGCACAGATGACGAAACCGCGGGTGTTGACGCGCATCACCTCGTCGAACGCGTCGAGCGGAAGCTCCACCACGCCGCCGGGCAGATACGCGTCCGCCGCGTTGGTGAAATTCACATGTATGCCGTCGAGACGACCGAAGGTGTCGACGGCCAGGTTGACCACCGAGGCCACGGACCGCTCGTCGGCGCCGTCCAGGTGCGTGCCGCGGACCTTCTCCGGACCGATCTCGGTGACAACGTGTTCCACCAGGTCAGCCTGGATATCGCCGACCAGGAGGCGGGCTCCCTCGTCGGCGAACCTGCGAGCCAGTCCGTTGCCGATGCCGCCGAGGCCGGCGACGATGATGACCTTGTCCTCGAGCATTCTCGTCACGTCGGAGATGATCCTCCTTCTGGTGAGCGGCCCTCTGATGCGATCGCCCTGGATTGCGGCCAATGTAACGATTTGATATACAACCCTGCGTGGGACGGCACTCCGTAGCCAAGAAGCGGCGCACGTCACCGTTGGGCGTGGCCGCAGTGCTCGCCCCGGCAGCCCTCTTCTTCGCGGCCGGGGGAGACGTACACCTCCAGGCCCGGCCCGCTCCCGAAAGCAAGCCCGTCGTCGAGGAACCCGTCGACGCGAAACCGTGCTGCCTGGAGATCGTGGCGGCGCCGGTTGTGCCCGCGGCATCGGTCGGTCATGTCAGCCTCGGCGTGGCACCCGACCCCATGGTTGCGGCGGCCCGCTACCGCACCGTCGACCGTTCTCTGCCGGTCGGGATCGCCCCCGAACGCGGCTTGCAGGTGAAGACGATCCTGGCGTCTCGCGCGATCAGTGAGGCCTTCCCGGAGATCAGCAACATCGGCGGTGTGCGGCCGGACTCGCTGCGGTGGCATCCCAACGGCCTCGCGCTCGACGTGATGATCCCGAACCCCAGCAGCGCCGGGGGGATCGCCCTGGGGGACGAGGTCGTCTCCTATGTGTTGCGCAATGCGAAGCGCTTCGGCTTGCAGGACGCGATCTGGCGCGGTGTGTACTACACGCCCGATGGTGCGCAGCGAGGTGGTTACGGCCATTACGACCACGTCCACATCACGACTCGCGGCGGCGGTTACCCGACCGGGGACGAAACCTACCTGCGCTGAGCCCTGCCGCCCCGGCGGGTACCAGGGCGCACCTCCGGCCTCTGTGAGCAATCTGACAGTTTGCTGGAAATTGCGAGGTAGACGGCTGTGAATTTCCTCCAGCAAACACGTTTGTGCCGATCGCGGCGCTGTCGTTGCGCCGACGTGCGGAGACGCTCGGTTAACATTTCCACCAGTAAATAAGCACACTTATTTTTCAGGGGTGGGAATCTCATGCGCAGTTCGAGCGCAAAACCGGAGGGGGCCCGCGCGCGCAGGCGCAGGCTGAACCGTGGCAACGGCAAAAGGCTGGCGCTGGCGGGTGTCATCGCGACGACGTCGATGGCGATGATCTTGACTCCGCCGATGGCTAATGCGGCGTCGTCGCAGACCTATTTCGTGGGTGTTCCGGACTGGTTGCCGATCGGTGAAGGCGCGAACCTGCCGAACGACCCGGTCGCGATCAACAACGCGATGGTCGCGGCAAAGGACCGCAACCCGCTGGTGGCGTGGGGTCTGGGCCAGGTCGACCTGAAGCCCGTGTGGGTGAACTGGTACACGCCGGTCAACCCGTTGGACCCGACGGACCGGGGTCAGGACCAGTACTACACGCCGGGTGAGTGGGGCCAGACCGGATCGCACCCGGTGACGGTCAACGAACCGAATCCGCTGTATGACGAGGCGTACGAACTGGCGTACGACGGCGGCTACGAGATCGCCCGCGCGGCGTACATCGCCAAGGCCTCGGAAGACGCCTCCACCGCGGCGTACACCAAGAAGTACAACGAGGTGTATACGAAGCGGTACAACGAGCTCACCAAGGGCTGCAAATACTTCTGCGACACCGTCAAGAAGCTCGCGGACGCAACCGCGAAGGCGGAGGCAGTCGTCGAGGCCACCAAGGCCGCTACAGCGGCAGCCCAGAACGCGGCGAAGGATCCCAAGATCGCGGCGGCCGCCGCCACCGCGGGGCACACCGCGGGGTTGGCTGCTGCACTGGCCGCCGTGACGAACATCCCGCAGACCATCGAATTCACCACGGACATACCCGAATTCGGATGGACGAAGGACGGCCACTGGACCACGACCACATCGGGCCAGTGGGTGGCGTCGCCTGAGGATGTCGCGGCCCTGCCGACGGTGGGCCAACTCGCCTACCTGGCCCGCGCGGTGGAGAACGGCGACCTCAGCGCCCTTGCGCCGGTCCTCAACTGGACCGCCTACCTCACCAACGTCAACCTCATCGCCTACGGCGACGGGGCGATCGTGGCGGGAGCGGCGTACCAGGCCTACATCGACAGCGCCAAGGGCAACACCCACGAGGGTTACGACCCGTTCGCGGTGGGAGACCCCGAGACGGGCCCGCGGAAGATCAAGATCACGTTCGGCGACGGAGTCGTCACGGTGGCCGACCAGACGCACACCACCAACAATCCGCTCGAGATCCCGCTGCCGGGCGATTTCGATTTCCCGGATGCGCCCCCGGTCGGGTGGGAGACGGTGCAGGAGGGTGGCGTCATCGACGTGACCCTGCTGTCGCTGCTGCTCGTGCGCAATCCCGGGCGGCCCAACGGCGGTCTGTATTCACGGCTCGCGCCGATGTACGAAGAACTCACCGGCGTCAACCCGGTGACCCCCGACCGCCAGGACGTCCTGCCGGAAGGCTTCGACCCGGACCTGATCACCAAGTTGCTCACCGGAAACGCCGGCGACATCAGCTTCGACGAACTCGGCAACCTGCAGAGCGTGATCGAATCGGTCGACGGCGAACCGATCATCGTCACGGTCAAGGCCGACGTCGGCTGGCAGTACGACCTGATGTCCGACGCCCCCGCGACCGCCAACCCGATCGCATGGGCCAACTCTCTTGCGTCGGCGGTGCTGCTGACCAACCTGCTGACCGGGGTCGACTTCGGAAACCTCGGCGCCGGTGGGTATGTCGGTCCCGACGGCACCATCTACTACACGCTCCCGGTCGAGCAGCTGCCGCTGTTGGCGCTGCCGCGCCTGGCTTCGGCCGCCATCGGACTGGCCACCGGGGAAGACGTCAACACACCCGTGGCCGATGCGTTGGAGCCGGTGCTCAAGATGCTGGTCAACATCGGCTACAACGATGTCGTGCGCAACGCTGATGGGACCTATACCCGCACGCTCGACAAGTTCGGTGACCCGACGCTGTTCGGCACGCCCACCCTGACCCCCGCTCAAATGGCTCAGCTGCCAGGCGATTTCGTCCGGCTCCTGGGCGCAGGCATGGGCGACGAGCTGACCGATGTCTTGACGCGCGCGGTCACGAGGATCGTCGAGCGCACGAACGTCGGGCTGACCACCGAGCAGCGCGCTCAACTGACCGCCATGCTGGCGACGCCCGGCACGATCATGAAGACCGTCAGCGCGCAAGTCGGCCAACAGGTTTCGACCGTGGCCTCCGCGGTCGAGCGGCAGACGCCCGACCTGCCTTCGCCGACCCAGGCGGAACTGGGCGCACAGCAGCGGGAGGTCGGTCGACAGGTTGCCACCGTGCGGGATGGCGTCAACCAGGCGGTCGACGGTGTGAAGTCGGCCGTCGACGACCTCGACCGCGCCGTGAGTTCGCTCGGGTCGACCGCAAAGGAGGCGGAGAATGACTCCGCTTCCGATGGTGGCGCCAACAAGGCGACCCCCGAGTCGCGCTACCGCGGCACCAAGAAGGACGACGCGGACGGCGGCGCGAACAAGTTCACGCCCGAAACCATCGCCAGGGTGCCGGGATCGAGCGCCGCCAACGCCGACAAGGATGCCGGCTCAGGCGTCACCAAGGCGGACGCCGACAGCGGTGACGCGACCGACAGCAGCGGCAGCGAGAACGGTAGCGACAACGGCAGCGACGGGGGCGGCGACGACTGACGTCGCCCCCGGCGCTGCGAAGCCTCAGTGGTGCCCGCCGTCCTGCTGTTGAGTGTCGGCCGGGGCGGGCTGGATATTGGACGCCTCGGGCGCGGCGGGCGCGGGCACGCACGTAGGCGTGCCGTCGACGATGGATTCGCTTCCGGTGCACGCCGGTTCGGCGACCGGTTGTGCGGGGGCACCACTCAGCGCGGCGATCACTGGGACCGTTGCGAATGCGACACCGAAAACGGCCATACCGACGCGTCGGCTAACGGAACTTGTTGAGTCGAACACTCGACACCTCCTTCGACAGCCTCGGCGAGAAAGCATGGCTAATACGAGACGCTCACGGCGAGGCTGAGTCGAAGACTATCGCCGACGTGCGGTCCAGTATTGGAAATTGACATGGCTGCTGATATCTGGGGCTCCGCTGTGAATTCGGACGTGTGAACAAAACGTGTCAGGCCTTGTCTTGATCTTCGCCGGGGAGTTTCAACGAAATCTTCCGAGAAGTGGGAGAGGCGGGTACCGCCCATGGCCGACAATCTCACACCGCATTCGAAGAAGTCCAGGCGCACTACGACTTGTCCGACGATTTCTTTCGCCTGTTCCTCGACCCCACGATGACTTACAGCTGCGCGTACTTCGACCGCCGCCGCGACATCTCGCTCGAGCAGGCGCAGGTCGCCAAGATGGACCTGTCCCTGGGCAAGCTCGGTCTGCGTGCCGGGATGACGTTGCTGGACATCGGGTGCGGATGGGGCAGCACGATGCGTCGGGCCATCGAGAAGTACGACGTTAACGTGATCGGCCTGACGTTGTCCGAACACCAAGCCGCACACGTGCAGAAGATGTTCGACGAACTCGACACCCAGCGAAGCAGGCGGGTTTTGTTGCACGGATGGGAAGAATTCGACGAACCCGTCGACAGGATCGTCTCCATCGGGGCTTTCGAGCACTTCGGCTACGACCGCTACGACGACTTCTTCCAGATGGCCCACCGCGTCATGCCCGAGGACGGTGTGATGCTGCTGCACACGATCACCATGTTGACCGCGGAACAGATCGTCGAGCACGGGCTTCCCTTACCCGACGAACAAGCCAGTTTCAACGAGTTCATCGCCAGGGAGATCTTTCCCGGCTGTCAGCTGCCGGCGATCGAGATGGTCGAATTCCACGCGGCCAAAATGGGTTTCACGATGACCCGCCGACAGTCGCTGCGACTGCACTATGCCAGGACCCTCGACCTCTGGGCATCGGCGCTGGAGTCGCACCACAGTGAGGCCGTCGCGATACAGTCCAAAGAGGTCTATCAGCGTTATATGCGGTATTTGACCGGTTGCGCCAATGCTTTTCGAGACGGGTACATCGACGTCAATCAGTTCACGCTGAAGAAGTGAGCGCCCGCGCGGGGCCGAGTCGTCGCGTCAGTTCAGCTTCTTCAGCTGGAACGGGGTCTGGGTGACGATCCCGCCCGCGCAACCGTAATTCGAGTCCGACGTCAGTACGCCGCCGAGCGTGGTCGGGTCCACCGCTATGGACACCACGGCCGGTTCGTAATGCCCGTCGTCACAGGTGAGACCGCCCGGCTTGGACACCGTGAAGAGCCAGCGGCCGCCGGTCAGCGTCGTGGGAGTGACCCAGCCCTGATTGCTGGACACCGTGCCGGTACAGCCGGCGGCGCCGCAGCTCGTCGCGAAGGTCCACACGTTGTAGGGATCGCCGTCGGTCGAACCGTAGATGCCGTTGAGCAGCGGCGGGTCGGCGGCCGCGGGGCCGGCGAACGCGACGGCCGCGATCGCCGACGCGGCGACGGCGGTGGCCAGGGAGCGGAGGACCTCAGTCATAGTGACCGCAATTTAACGGCCGTGTCAGCCCGGCGCCGGGCGGCGCGTGCGCGCGAGTCCCGGTTGTGGCCATCATGAGGCCGAATCGGAATGTGCGGCTGCGGCGTCGTCTTGCATCGCCGCGCTGGTCAGCGTGGAGCCGGTGACGGGAATCGAACCCGCGTTCTCAGCTTGGGAAGCTGATGTTCTGCCATTGAACTACACCGGCCTGTTTGAGCACGAAGGCTAACATCCGAGCGGCTACGCTCGTCGGGTGCTGCTCTCCGACCGCGACATCCGCGCCGAGATCGCCGCCGAGCGACTGGGCCTCGATCCCTTCGACGACTCCCTGGTCCAGCCGTCCAGCATCGACGTCCGTCTCGACAATCTGTTCCGGGTTTTCAACAACACCCGCTACACCCACATCGACCCGGCCAAGCAACAGGACGAGCTGACCACCCTGGTCGAGTCCGAACCGGGGGAGCCGTTCGTGCTGCATCCCGGCGAGTTCGTGCTCGGCTCGACGCTGGAACTGTGCACGCTGCCCGACGATCTCGCCGGCCGGTTGGAGGGCAAGTCCTCGCTGGGCCGCCTGGGCCTGTTGACCCACTCCACCGCGGGCTTCATCGACCCCGGGTTCTCGGGACACATCACGCTCGAGCTGTCGAACGTGGCCAACCTGCCGATCACGCTGTGGCCCGGGATGAAGATCGGTCAGCTGTGCCTGCTGCGACTGACCAGCCCCGCCGAACATCCCTACGGCAGCGCGCGGGCCGGGTCGAAGTATCAGGGTCAGCGCGGCCCGACCCCCTCGCGGTCGTATCAGAACTTCGTCAAGTCAACCTGAGCGCGTTGACTCTGCGCTGAGGGTGCTCCCGGGGCGGCTTTTCGCGCCGTGGATGCAGATTCAACGCGGGTGCGTTGAACGCCCCGGAGCCTTTGCTCGTTGACGCGAGTAGGGTCCTAGATACCGGCGTCGGCCTTCCCCGTGCCGCTAGAGGAGCCGGCCGCGGCTGATCGTCTCAGCAAATGCGGGTTCGGGCGTAACACCCGTGCTGATGAGGACGATTAAGTACTAGTCGGTGGCTTGTGTGGCGAGAGGGGCCGATCGGCGGACTAGACGTTATAGCAAACTTTTTGGAGGGGCAGTGGACATCGTACTGGGTGTATCGATGACACCTGAGACGGTCCGCATGGTGCTGGTCGAAGGCGAGAAGGCCGACGGGGCCACCGTCGACCACGACGTCTTCGATGTCAGCGGTAGCGACGGTTCAGCAACGTCGGGCGCGGCAGCCCAGGTGGTCGACGCCGTGCTCGGCACCAAGGAGAGCGCCGAGGCGGGTGGCCACGATCTGAAGGCCGTCGGCGTCACCTGGAGCGACCACGCGGAGGCCTCGCAACTGCGCGACGCGCTGGCCGCGCGCGGCATCGACGACGTCATGCTCGTCTCCGACGGGCACGCCGCCGCCTCCCTGGCCCAGGCCGTCGGGCGGGCGGTCGGTTACGACACCACCGCACTGCTTTTCATCGACCGCGACACCGCCACGCTGTCGGTCGTACAGACCGACGACGGCTCGGTGGTCAAGGTGCTCAGCAGCAGCTTGCACAGCCAGGACGCGATGGCCGTGCTTGCGGACATGGCCGCAGCCGTCGACGCCCAGGACGATCCGCCGCAGGGCATGTTCGTCGTCGGTTCGGGTGTCGACGTGAGCTCGGTGAAGAGCCACCTCGAACATCTGGTGAGCCTGCCGGTGCACGCCCCCGACGAGCCGGGGATGGCGCTGGCCCGAGGAGCGGCCCTCGCCGCGGCCAACGCGCCGGCGCTGGAGGCGTCCACCGTCGGCCTCGCCTATTCCCAGGACCCCGACGGCACCACCGCGGGTTCGGTGTACGCCGGCCTCGCCGCGGCGGAGACGCAGTTGGCGCCGGCCGGCGATGACGGCGCCTACCTCGCCGGCTATGAGCCGGGCACCGACCTGCCGCCCGCCGCCAACGAGGACCGCAAGCCGTTCCTGCTCCTCGGCAGCGCGATGGCGTCGATCTTCGTCGTCGGCGTTGTCGCGCTGGTCATCTCGCTGGCGGTGAGCATCCGGCCGACGGCCGACCAGCGGCCCAGCCCCGGCCAGAGCGCGATCGTGCCGAGCACCGTCGCACCAGCGCCGGCGCCTCCGCCCACGGAACAGGCGCAGCCCGCGCAGGCTCCGCCGCCGCCCCCGCAGGCCGAGACCATCAAGGCGCCCGTGCCGGTCGTCCAGCAGCAGCCCGCGCCGCAGGCGCCGCCGAGGACCGTCTATGTCGAGGCGCCGCCTCCCGCCCCGGCAGCGCCTGCGCCCGCGCCGCCTCCTCCCGCGGCACCGCCGCCCGCGCCCGCACCCGTCGCGCCTGCCCCGGCCCCGGTGCCGGTGTACGTGCCGCCGGTGGTGGCACCGCCGCAGTACTACCCGCGGCCGCAGAACCCGTGGAACCCGCCGTGGTCGCCGCCGCGGTCGGTGTGGACTCCGCCGAAGCTTCCGTCGTGGACTCCGCCGTGGCGCGACGAGCCGGAGAAGCCCGAGCCGCCCAAGCAGCAGGTGCCGCCGTGGCAGAACGGCTCCGGCAGCGGTTCATCCGGCAGCCGTACCGGTCGTGGGTCGAGCGACTATCCGGGGAGCAGCTCGGGTCGTTACCCGGGCAGCGGATCGTCGGACAGCGGGTCGCGAGGCCCGGGCGGATCGTCCGACAGCGGGTCGCGAGGCCCGGGCGGATCGTCCGGTCGCGGCGGGTCGAACTGCTTCCTGGGCTTCTGCAGCTAGCTCGTAACCTGCCGTTGGCCCGGCGCTCAGTGTCACGTAGCGGTTAGCTCATTCGCACCGCATATCAAGGCGGTATGCGGTGCACCGTCTTCGGGACCGGTTATCTGGGAGCCACCCACGCGGCGGGAATGGCCGAGTTGGGCCACGATGTGCTCGGCGTGGACATCGACGCCGGCAAGGTCGCCAAGCTCGCCTCCGGCGAGATCCCGTTCTACGAGCCCGGGTTGCGAAAGATGTTGAACGACAACATCGCTGCCGGCCGTCTGAAGTTCACCACCGACTACGACGCGGCCGCCGGCTTCGCCGACCTGCACTTCCTCGCTGTCGGAACACCGCAGAAGAAGGGCGAATACGGCGCCGATCTGCGTTCCGTGCATGCCGTCGTCGACACGCTCGTCCCGAGGCTGAGCCGATCGGCCGTGATCGTGGGCAAGTCGACCGTGCCCGTCGGCACCGCCGCCGAACTCCGGGACCGGATTCGCGGGCTCACGCCGGAAGTGGACGTCGAAATCGCCTGGAACCCCGAGTTCCTCCGGGAGGGCTACGCTGTGCACGACACCCTGCATCCGGACCGGATCGTGCTTGGCGTGCAACGGGATTCGAGCGCTGCCGAGGCGGCGATCCGCGAACTGTACGACCCGCTCCTGGCGCAGCAGGTGCCGCTCCTCGTCACCGATCTGCAAACCGCCGAGCTGGTCAAGGTGTCGGCCAACGCTTTCCTGGCCACCAAGATCTCGTTCATCAACGCGATCTCCGAGGTGTGCGAGGCCGTCGATGCCGACGTGACGTTGCTGGCCGACGCGCTGGGGCACGATCCGCGAATCGGACGTCGCTTCCTCAACGCGGGTCTGGGTTTCGGCGGCGGCTGTCTGCCCAAGGACATCCGCGCGTTCATGGCGCGTGCCGGAGAACTCGGCGCCAACCACGCCCTGACGTTCCTGCGCGAGGTCGACGCCATCAACATGCGTCGGCGCAGCAGGATGGTGGAACTGGCGACCATCGCTTGCGGAGGATCGCTGCTGGGCGCCAACATCGCCGTTCTCGGCGCCGCGTTCAAACCCGAATCCGACGATGTGCGCGACTCGCCGGCGCTCAACGTCGCGGGGATGCTGCAACTCAACGGCGCCACGGTCAACGTGTACGACCCGAAGGCGATGGAGAACTCCCGGCGCCAGTTTCCGACGCTGAACTATTCGACGTCGGTCACCGAGGCCTGCGAACGGGCCGACGCCGTGCTCGTCCTCACCGAGTGGCGCGAGTTCGTCGAGCTGGACCCCGCCGAGCTCGCCGGCGCCGTGCGCGCGAAAGTCGTTGTCGACGGACGCAATTGCATCGACATCGACCGGTGGACGCGAGCCGGCTGGAAGATCCACTGCCTGGGAAGGGGCGCGGCGGTACTCAGTCGGTAGGCTCGGCTGGGTGGAACCGATTCGTCCGGGTCGGCGGGGTGGACCGATCCGTCACCGGATCCGATGGCTTGCGGTGCACGGGTTCGTGCGCGGTGCCTCGACGCTGCTCGCCCACCGCGGCGATCCGCAGGGCCGGATGATCGCCGATCCGAGCGTTCGCGCCGACCCGGTGGCGTTCGCCGAGGAACTGCGGGCGCGGGGACCGCTGGTGGAGGCCGCGATCGTGCACCTCACGGTCGACCACGGGATCGCCAGCGACGTGTTGCGCTCCGAGGATTTCGAGGTGCTGCCGATCGGCTCCAACCTGCCCAAGCCGGTGCAGTGGGTGGCCAACCGCACGAAGACCGACCTGCTGTATCCGCTCGAACCGCCGTCGATGCTGGCGGTGGAACCGCCCGATCACACCCGGTACCGCAAGCTGGTGTCGTCGGTGTTCACCGCCAGGGCCATCTCCGCGCTGCGTGAGCGGGTCCGGGAAACCGCCGAATCGCTGCTCGACGAGCTTGCGGACGCCGGAACCGTCGACATCGTCGACCGCTACTGTGCCCAACTGCCGGTCGCGGTGATCGGCGACATCCTCGGCGTGCCCGACGAGGACCGGGCGAAGGTCCTGGAGTTCGGCGAGCGCGGTGCGGCGAGCCTCGACATCGGTCTAACCTGGCCGCAGTACCGCACGGTCTACCGCAGCGTCGTGGGCTTCAACGACTGGCTGTCCGCGCACCTCGAAGCGCTGCGGCGCAATCCCGGCGACGACCTGATGAGTCAGCTGATCGCGGCGTCCGACGAGGGCGCCCGGCTCAACCAGCAGGAGCTGATGGCCACCGCCGGCCTGGTACTCGCCGCCGGCTTCGAGACGACGGTCAACCTGCTGGGCAACGGCATCCGGATGCTCCTCGATCAGCCGGAGCACCTCGAGACGCTGGCACAACGACCCGACCTGTGGCCCATCGCGGTGGAAGAGATCCTGCGGCTGGACCCGCCGGTGCAGCTCACTGCGCGCAGGGCGACCAAGCACACCGAGATCGCGGGCCAGCCGATACCACGGAACAGGGCCATCCTCGTCTACATCGCCGGGACCAACCGCGATCCCACGGTGTTCGACGACCCCGACCGCCTCGACCTCGAGCGAGAGAACGCCGGCAGGCACCTGTCGTTCTCGGGAGGCAGGCACTTCTGCCTCGGAGCGGCCCTGGCCCGCGCCGAGGGCGAGGTCGGGCTGCGGGCGTTCTTCGAGCGCTTCCCCGACGCGCGGCTGGCCGGTGCGGGCAGCCGGCGCGAGACGCGGGTGCTGCGGGGGTGGGCGTCGCTTCCGATCGCGCTGGGGACCGCGCGCTCGCCGATCAGTTCACCGTCCTGACCGGGGCCGTCCCCTCGGGGTCGGACACGCGGCACCGGATCGCCTTTATTCGGCGCCGAGTTTGAGTACGTTCGGTGCGTGGATTTCCGAGCCGCGCTGCTCGACCAGACCCGCGAATTCGGGGAACTGATCCGCAGTGCAGACCCCTCAACACCGGTGCCGACCTGTCCCGACTGGACCCTCAAACAACTCTTCCGCCATGTGGGCCGCGGAAACCGTTGGGCCGCACAAATCATCGCCGAACGCCGGATGTCGGCCCTGGATCCGCGCGAGGTCCGCGACGGTAAACCGCCAGACGACCCCGACGGTGCCGCCGACTGGTTCAACCAGGGCGCGCAGCTGGTGGTCGACGCCGTCGAACGGGCGGGCGCCGCGACCAGGGTGTGGACCTTCCGAGGCCCGCGGCCCGCGGGTTGGTGGATCCGCCGACGGCTGCACGAGGTGACCGTGCACCGCGCCGACGCGGCGTTGGCCGTCGGGGCCGAGTACGACCCGCCGGCAGAGCTCGCCGCCGACGCGATCAGCGAGTGGATCGAGCTGATGGTCGGCAGCGGTCCGCAACCGGCACTCGACCGCGGCAAGAGCATTCACATGCACGCCACCGACGAGGGCCTCGGTCCGACGGGGGAGTGGACCATCGTGCACGACGGGGAAGGCGTTTGGTGGTCGCACGACCACAGCAAGGCCGACACCGCGCTGCGCGGAAGCGCCACCGACCTGCTCCTGGCGATCACCCGTCGCCGCAAGGCCGCCGACCTCGGCGTCGAGGTGTTCGGCGACACCGCGGTGTGGGATGCGTGGTTGGAGCGCACCGGCTTCTAGCCGCGGCGGGCACGAAGTCGGCTACGAGCCCAGGCGTTGAATCTGCGGAACGCCAGGCTTTCGGGTTCAACCGGTCTGCACCGGCACCTGGTTCGGAAGTGTGACTATGGGGCCGGCTGTTGGCGGCAGCGGTGGGACCCGCGTTGCCTCGGTCGGGCCCGGGAATTGTGGTCGTTGCCCCGGGGAGGGGCCGGGAAGTTCGTACGCCGGCATGGGCTCGCAGTAGTTTTCGCCGGTCTCGAGGTCGAGCGCCCACGATCCCCCAGCAGCCACACAGCAGGTCTCATCGGATTTCTCATGCTGTTCGTCGGAGAGTTTGCCCCTCGAACCACAGGTCTTCCATCTGTTTACGACACAGTTCGTCTGAGTACGCAGCATTGAACCCATTGTCTTTCGGTGCAGCACATACGGCGGCGGGTTCGTTGATTGCGCCGGCTGTGGTTCCGAGCAGTGCGACCGCTGCTAGTGCCGCAGCGGCCGCGAGGCGGCTCACATATGCGTGGGTACAAAGGACGATGGATCTCATGACTGTCAACTACTTTCGCGCCGTGGCGGTCGCGATGGACAGCTCGAGGGTCAGTCCTTTGTCATCGACATAGTTCTGCCACTGTCCGACAACATCGTTCTCGAATTCCTTACGACGGTCCTCGTTCGCTCCCAACACGACCTCCGCGATGGGCGTGACTTTGACGTACTGCCAGAGGAATTCGGCCGGCGAGGGTAGCGGCAACGTTCTGGTTGTGGTCTTTACGGTCACGTCTCGAAACCGGGCAGCTTCCAGCAGCGCCCGAAGGTCGTTCTTGTGCAGTGAGAAGACCGCGCGTAGAAAACCGGACAAATCGGGGCTTAAGTGCCGTCCCAGCGCCTCACCCAAGATGGCGAACAGTTGTGGCATGGCTGCCGGTGTGTTGACGGCGAGGCGGCCACCGGGCGACAGTATTCGGCGCATTTCAAGGATGGCTGCGGACGGGTCGGGCACGAACATCAGCCCGAGTTGGCACAACACCAGGTCGTAGGAGTCGTCTGGAAGCGGGAGAGCCTGGGCGTCCGCCTCCCGCCACTCGATGGGGGCGCCGTGAGGAATGGGAGTACAGGCTGCGACTTCGAGCATCTCGGGGCTGAGATCCGCCCCGATGACCTTCCCATTGGCCCCTACTCGCTCGGCGGCCAGGCGGGTGACGACGCCGGTTCCGCACGCGACGTCGACGACGAATTCGCCCGAGGCCGGCGCGGCTACCTCGATGAGGTCGACTGCCAGCGGTGCGGGAATGAGCGGGACAAAGTCGCGCGAGTAGTTCTCGGCTTCTGTCCGCCGGAGCTCACGGTAGTCAACTTGTTCGGACATGGATGAAACGCTATGAACCGCCCGCCGGCCCCGCGTCCACCGAACGCACCATCTTGACGCGAGGGGCGTGGTTAGTTCTGACCAGTTGCCCTCAGACGAGGTGTTTCTCGTACGCGTAGGCGGTGGCGGCTGCCCGCGACGACAGGCCGAGCTTGGCGAAGATGTTCTGCAGATGACGCGCGACGGTGTGCTCGCTGAGCACGAGGTTGGCGCCGATTTCCCGGTTGGTCTTACCCGCGGCGACAAGCCGTAGCACCTCGCATTCGCGCGGGGTCAAGGTACCTGCCGACCGTCGCGGAGCGTCGACCAGGGTGGTCAGACGGTCCAAGTCGGGCACAGCGCCCAGCCGGTCGAAGACGTCGTGGGCGGCATCGAACTCCATTGCCGCAGCTTCGGGGTCGCCGACCCGTTGGCAGGCGAGGCCGGTCTGTACGCGCGTCCGGGCGGCTTCGTAGGGCATCGCCAACTCTCGCCAACCCGCCGATGCGCGGTGCAGGGCAGAAATCGCCCCAGCGGCGTCGCCCTCGGCAAGCAGCGTCGACCCGTCGGCGTGAGCGGCGATCGCGCGCAGGAACGGAGCGTCGATGGTCTCGGCCAGCTCGGACAGTTCGTCAGCGCTTGTCCGCGCCGCCGCGACGTCGCCCGCACTGAGCATTATTTCGACATGAGCGGCCAAGGCCGACGGCCGGCCAAAGGGGTCTGGGCTTTCGTCCACCGCCCGGCGGATCGCGGTTGTCGCTGCGTCGAGCTTACCCTCCGCCATTCGGAGTAAGGCCAAGCCGGGCAACGGCTCTCGTCCACACCTGTGTGCCTGTCGGTAAGCCGCCGCTGCGGCACCATATTCCCCGCGCAGCCTGTGTAGCTCGCCTTGCTGGTAGGCGGCCAGCCCCAAGGTAGGGTGTGGCGTCGGGTGTGACAGGTGTTCGCAGGCCTGACGGGCCGCGGTCGTCGCCTTGGACCACTCGCCGTGAATCTGCAGGATCTGCGCGCGGTGTACCAGGCATTGGCCGCGATAGGGAACCAGGCCAGGTTGGGTGTCACACCAATTGCTCAATGCCACGGTCCACTCGACTGCCCGCCGCAGGTCGAATACACCCATGCACGTCTCGATGACGGCGCAATAAATGATTCCCGCGGGTATGGGCGACACTTCGCCCGCGGTGACGCTCACCATCGCTTCGTCGAGCAGCGCCACACCCCGCGCCGTCTCACCGCGGGTGACCGACGCCTGGCCCTGACCCAACCGAGCGAGGGCCGCCAGGTCCGAGTCGGCGAACCGGGCCGCGATTTGGCCGGCCTCAGCGAACAGCGCAAACGATTCGTCGGAATCTCCACCTGTCCACGATTGAAGGGCCGCCGCCACGAGTAGGTAACCGCGGGCGGCGCAATCCAGATCGCCGTCCTCCAGGAGCCGACCTATCCGCGCAAGCCATCCACCACCGCGAGCGCCATTGCCTGCAAGCAGCTGTGTGAGCGCTAACCAGAACCCGCATTCGGCAGCACGACCGGGATCGTCATGTGCGAGGTACGCGGCATAGGCCCGCTCCCAGGCCTGAGCGCTCTCGTCGTCCTTACCCAGCAGGTAGGTCGCGATGGCCAGCCGTGCGAGATCGTCGGCGTCGAGCAGTTGCCTCGCGGCGCAGAGACGCTCGTGGACTTCGCTCCACGCTCGGCGTTCAAAGGCGTTCCGCGCCCTGTCGGTGGCCGCCGCCATCGTCCCAGTCTTGCGCATCTTGAGGCGACACAGGGGCGGAAGGCCGACCGGGCGTCGCCAGGACCGTGGCGATGCCCGTCGTCAGCGGCACCGACAGGGCCAACGCGATGCCGCCGACCGCCGAACGGGCGATCTCGATGGCGACGCTCTCGCTGGTCAGAACATCACCAAGCGTTCGGTTGGCCACGCTGAACAGCAGCAGCAACGGCAATGCGCTGCCCGCGTACGCAAGCACCAGCGTGTAGACCGTGCTCGCGATGTGGTCCCGCCCCACGCGCATCGCGCCCAGGTAGATCGCCCGGCGCGAGCTGTCTTCGAGCTGTGCCAGCTCGAAGACGGTCGACGCCTGGGTGACCGTGACGTCGTTGAGCACGCCGAGCGAGCCGATGATGAACCCGGCGAGCAGCAGACCGGTGATCGACACGTCTCCGAGATATGCAGCGACCTCGTTGTTCCGATCCTCCGACAGTCCGGTCAGGTGCGTCAATTCGATTGCACCCCAGGACAAGAAGGCGGCGACCAACAGCGACGTGAGCGTCCCGAGCAGCGCAGCGCTGGTCCGCAAACTCACGCCGTGCGCCAGGTAGATGACCGCGTAGAGGATCAGCGCCGAAGCCACCAAGGCCACGGGAACGGCGGCGGCGCCGTCGCGCAAGGCCGGCAGCATGAACACGACGAGCACGAGGAACGCGATCACGATGCCGATCAGCGCGCGAAAGCCCCGCCATCCCGCGACCAGGGCGACCACCACGGCGAACGCCGCTGCAAGCGCGACGAGCGGCCAGGCCCGTTCGTAGTCGTAGAAGGAGTAGGTCGTGGTCCCGGACGCGTCGACCTGACGGGTGATTCTGACCTGATCACCGACGGCGAGGTTGGGTTGGCCGGGGCCGCCACTGAATTCGAGCAGCGTCGTCGCACCGTTGTTGGGCCCGGATTCGATGGCGATCAGCGCCCGCACGCACTCGGCGCCCACGCCCGCGGCCGGCACGGGCTCGGCGGTGAGGACCCTCCCGACCGACGGGCTGCCGCACGTCGCGGTGCTGCTCGACCGGACCAGCCCGGCTTCGGTGGTCACCGCGCCGCCTTCAGTGTTCTGGAAAGGCAGCGGGATGTCGGTCGTCTGTTGACTCGGCCACAGCCACGCCGCTCCGGCCAGCACCGCCACGGCGATCGCGATCAGTAGGCCGACGACGACCTTCGCGGCAATCGGCCCCAGCGGCGCCGGGCCGGTCGGAGTGTGTGAATGCGCGTGCGAGTGTGTCACAGCGCCACAGTAGAGGGGTGCAGTCGATCTCAGGGGTGGCGTGTCAGCCGTCGAGATCGACCCGGATCGTCAACAGGTCCGTGCCGAATGTGCGGTTGACGAGCCCGCCGAGCCCGGGTAGCCGCGCATTGCGGGCGTGAGCGTCGTCATCGGGCATCGGGTATGCGCGTCCGCTGTGCCAACGCCCGTCGATACGCAGCCGGACCGCGTTGTGCGCCTTGATGTTGCGGACGTAGTCCGCGGAATCGCCGTTCATCGACACGAACCAGAACGTCGTGCCCTCGAGTCGGCCCGAGACCGGTGTCCGGCGCGGTTCACCGCTGATCCGGCCGGTGGTCTCCACCACGGCCTGAGACCGGATCCGCTGCGCGAACGGATTGACGCGGCGATGGATGGCGTCAAGCAGACGGCGCGTGTCCACGAGTCATTGTCGATAGCTTGCCAGGAAGTTGCCCAGCCGTTCGATGGCGTTGGCCAGATCGCGGGCCCACGGCAGCGTCACGATGCGCAGGTGATCCGGTGTGGGCCAATTGAAGCCGGTGCCCTGGGTGACGAGGATCTTCTCCTGCAGGAGCAGGTCCAGCACCAGCTGCTCATCGTCGACGATGTCGTAGACCTCGGGGTCCAGGCGGGGAAACGCGTACAGCGCGCCCTCGGGTTTCACGCACGACACTCCGGGGATCTCGTTGAGCATCTTCCAGGCCACGTCGCGCTGTTCGAGCAGCCGGCCACCGGGCAGCACGAGGTCGTCGATGCTCTGATGTCCTCCGAGCGCGACCTGAATCGCGTGCTGGGCAGGGACATTCGGGCACAGCCGCATGTTCGCGAGCAGGCTGATGCCCTCGATGAAGCTGCCGGCGTTCTCCTTTGGGCCGGTGATCACGAGCCAGCCCGAGCGGTAGCCGGCCACCCGGTAGGCCTTCGACAATCCGTTGAAGGTCAGCGTCAGGACGTCGGGCGCCACCGACGCCATGGCGATGTGCTGGGCGTCGTCGTAGAGGATCTTGTCGTAGATCTCGTCTGCGAGCAGCATCAGCTCGTGCTTACGCGCCAAATCCGCGATCTGCGCGAGTATTTCGCGGGTGTACACGGCGCCGGTGGGGTTGTTGGGGTTGATCACGACGATCGCCTTGGTGCGCTCGGTGATCTTGGACTCGAGGTCGGCGACGTCGGGCATCCAGCCCTGTGTCTCGTCGCACAGATAGTGCACCGGGGTGCCACCCGCCAGCGAGGTGCACGCGGTCCACAGGGGATAGTCCGGCGCGGGGATCAACACCTGGTCGCCGTTGTCCAGCAGCGCCTGCAGCGTCATCTGGATCAACTCGGACGCGCCGTTGCCGAGATACACGTCGTCGACGTCGAATCGCGGGAACCCGTCGACGAGTTCGTAGCGGGTGAACACCGCGCGCCGGGCGGGCATGATGCCCTTGGAATCGGAGTACCCCTGGGCATACGGCAGCGCCTGGATGATGTCGCGCATGATCACGTCCGGCGCCTCGAAACCGAACGGCGCGGGATTGCCGATGTTCAGCTTGAGGATGCGGTGACCCTCGGCCTCGAGCCGAGACGCGTGCTCGTGCACCGGGCCGCGGATCTCGTAGAGGACGTCCTGCAGCTTCGACGACTGCGTGAACGTGCGCTGCCGCGGTCCGTGTCCGGCGGCATGAATCGGCACGTGGTGGGTGGTCACGACCTCCATGCTCTCATTTCTGTCCAGCGATTAACGAAAATCGCCGGTCAACGGCTCAGCGCTTGCCCGGAGGGCGTGCACCCCTGGCGATGCCGAGACCCTTCGCCGGAGGCGGCTCGGGCTTGTCTGCATCACCGCTGCCGGAAGGCTCGGGGGCAGCGGCGGATTCACCGTCGCCCTGCGGCTCCGGTTGTGCGGCAGCGGGTTTCGGCGCAGCGGAGGGCTGTGCCGGCGCGGCCGACTTCTTGGCTCCCGGCCGGCGTGCGCCCGGCGCGATGCCGAGTCCCTTGACCTCCGGCTCCGGCTTGCTCTCCAGGCCGCGATCCGAGTCGGCGGTGTCGGTCTTGGCGCCCGGCGCGGCCTTGTCGGGGTCGACGTTCGGCGGCTGGGTGACGGTCGCCTCGCCTTCGTTCGGTGAGGCCGGCTGGGCCGTCTTCTTGGCGCCCGGCCTCCTCGCGCCCGCCGCGATGCCCAGACCCTTGACCTCGGGCTCCGGTTTGGCCGCGGCTTCCTGCTGGGCCTCCGGTTTGGCCTCCGCCTCGGCCGGCGCGGCCTGCGCGGCGGGGGCGCCCTTCTTGGCGCCGGGGCGCTTGGCGCCGGCGGCGATGCCGAGGCCCTTCGCGGGTGGCGCTGCGGCAGCGGGCTTCTCGTCGGCGGCGGCCGTGCCGTCCGCGGCAGCGGCGGCCTTCTTGGCGCCCGGGCGTTTGGCCCCGCCCGCGATGCCGAGCCCCTTGACGGGCTTCGTTTCTGTCGCCGTTGCGGCCTCGGCCTTGGGTTCCGGTTCGGCCTGCTGCTCGGGCTCCGCCTCGGCCGGGGCCTCTTTCGCGGGGGCCTCGGCGGCCAGCTTCGCGGCGCGCTCCTCGGCCTCCTTCGCGGCGGCGCCCTTCTCCGGCAGCGTGATGGTGCTCTTGTCCAGCGAGCCCAGCAGCAGCTGCGCCACGTCGAGCACCTCGGCCTTCTCCACCTCTCGCGCGGCCGAGACCTCGTCGACGCCGTCGGTGATCATCACGCGGCAGAACGGGCAACCGGTCGCGATGGTCGAGGCGGTGTCCATCGCCTCCTCGGTGCGCTCGGTGTTCACGCGCTTGCCGATGTGCTCTTCCATCCACATCCGCGCGCCGCCGGCGCCGCAGCACAGGCCGCGGTCGGCGTGGCGCGGCATCTCGGTCAGCTTGGCCCCGGACGCCCCGATGAGCTCACGCGGAGCCGAGTACTCCTTGTTGTGTCGTCCCAGGTAGCACGGGTCGTGGTAGGTGATGTCCATCCCACCGTCGGCCGGGGTGACCGGGATGAGCTTCTTGTCGCGCACCAGCCGGTTCAGCAGCTGCGTGTGGTGCAGCACCGTGAAGTTGCCGCCGACCTGCGGATACTCGCGGCCCAGCGTGTTGAAGCAGTGCGGGCAGGTGACGACGATCTTGCGGTCGACCCGCTCGACGCCCTCGAACAGCTCGTTGAGCGTCTCGACGTTCTGCGCGGCCAGCTGCTGGAACAGGAACTCGTTGCCGGAGCGGCGGGCCGAGTCGCCGTTGCAGGTCTCGCCCTCGCCGAGCACCAGGTACTTCACGCCCGCGGCGGCCAGCAGTTCGGCCACGGCCTTGGTGGTCTTCTTCGCGCGGTCCTCGTAGGCGCCGGCGCATCCCACCCAGAACAGGTACTCGTAGCCGTCGAACGACTCGACGTCCTTGCCGTACACCGGCACGTCGAAGTCGACCTCGTCGATCCAGTTCGTGCGGTCCTTGGCGTTCTGGCCCCAGGGGTTGCCCTTGGTCTCCAGGTTCTTGAACAGCACGCCGAGCTCACCGGGGAACTCGGATTCCATCATCACCTGGTAGCGGCGCATGTCGACGATGTGATCGATGTGCTCGATGTCGACCGGGCACTGCTCGACGCAGGCGCCGCACGTCGTGCAGGACCACAGCACGTCGGGGTCGATCACGCCGCCCTGTTCCTCGGTGCCCACCAGCGGGCGGGTGGCCTGCTCCGGGCCCGATCCCAGGATGCGCTCGAAGCCGGACTCGGGAACGTGGTCGTGCGAGTGCTTCTCGGATGCCTTCTCGCCGCGCAGTTCCTCGCCGAGACCGCCCTCGGGGGTGTTCTCCAGCGGCGACTCCTTGTCGCCCAGGATGTACGGCGCCTTGGCGAACAGGTGATCGCGCAGGTTCATGATCACGAGCTTGGGCGACAGCGGCTTACCGGTGTTCCACGCCGGGCACTGCGACTGGCACCGACCGCATTCGGTGCACGTGGTCATGTCGAGGTAGGCCTTCCACGTGAAGTCCTCGATCTTGCCGCGGCCCAGCACCGCATCCTCCGGCGGATCCTCGAAGTCGATCCGCTCGCCCTCGTACTCGACCGGCAGCAGCGGGCCCAGACCGTCGGGCATCCGCTTGAACGTGACGTTGATGGGGGCCAGGCCGATGTGCAGGTGCTTGGAGTGCAGCACGATCAGCAGGAAGATCAGCATCACCGCGATGTGCAACAACAGCGCGATGGTCTCGATCCACGCGTTGGCGGTCGGGCCGAGCGGATTGAGCACCCAGCCCATGAACTGGGAGAAGAACGCGCCGTTGCCGTAGGGCAGCGCGTTCGTGTTCACCGCGGCCCCGCGCACGAGCGCATAGGTCCAGATGACGTTGAAGATCATGAACAGGATCAGCCAGGCGCCGCCGGTGTGCGATCCGTAGAAGCGGGAGTCGCGACCGTGCTGCTTGGGCTCCTGCATCACGCGGATGATCGCGAACGTGATGATGCCGAGCAGCACCGCGACGGCGAAGAAGTCCTGCAGGAAGCCCAGGACGTCCCAGCGGCCGATGATCGGGATGTGGAAGTCGTGGTCGAACAGCAGGCCGTACGCCTCGAGGTAGACCGACGCCAGGATGAAGAAACCCCACATCGTGAAGAAGTGGGCCAGGCCGGGCAGCGACCACTTGAGAAGCCGGGTTTGCCCGAAGACCTCTTCGATCTGCGTGGTGATGCGCTTGCCGAGGTTGTCCTTGCGGTTGTTCTCCGGGCTGGTGGGAGCGCCGGAGCGGATCAACGACGTCAGCCAGAGCACGCGTTTGGCGGCGAAGACCAGCACAAGGGCGGTCAAGCCCAGCCCGACGACGAGCCTGATCAGCATCTGCGTATCCACCGCGCGCCTCCCGTTCTCAAGTTACCCAAGAGTAACTTATCGCAAGTTACCCGTCGGTAACTTAACTCGTGGCCTGCTCAAGCCCGGGGGTCATAGTTGCATCTCCAAGGGAAACGCCGCTACGAAGGTTGTCCTAACTACGCACCGTCGGTCGGGCTGGACTCGTCGGGCACGGTGGCGGTACCCGTTTGGTCACCGCTCGAATCCGGGTCGACGGGGTCGGGATCGGCGGGTGTTTCGCCGTTTCCGGGTCCGGGATCGATCGGTGGCGGATCGTCGGACGGCGGGGTCTCCGGCTGCGGCTCGGGCATCGGCGGGGTCTCCGGTTCGGGCGGTGCAGGAGCCTCGGGTTCGGGCGGCGGCGCAGTGGTCGTCGGCGGAGTCGTGGTCGGCGGCGCGCTCGGGGCCGCCTGTGTGGCCGGTGCCGTGCGCGGGCTGCGTGGCTGCGGCGCGGAGGACCGTTGCGCCGGTTGCACGACGATCGTGGTGAGTTGAGGGGCCTGCGGCGCCGGGTGTGCTGGAGTGGGAGCCGGCGCCGCAGGCGTGGGGGGTGGCGCGATGGTGGTCGCGGCCTCGACCGGGGAGACGGTGTCGTCGCGCAGTTGCATCGCGCCGAACAGCGCCGTCGTGATCACCGCGGCCGCCGCGGCGAGGCCGAACAGAACCAGTGGAGACCGCCGCGGTGGCTCCTCGTCCTGCCATTCCTCGTGCTGGAAGTGGAGATCGGGGCGGGAATCGGGGTAAGGCAGGGGCTCGTCTTCTTGGTCGTCCTCGGACCCGGCCAGCGCGTCGGGGCCCGTCGGAGCGGGCGTGAGCGTCGTGGCGGGGTCCACGACGCGGCGGCGTTGGGCGATCAGGGCGGCGCCGACGGCCGCCGCCAGCTGGGGTTGCGCGGTCGTGACCACCGGGACGCGCAGATGTTCGGACAGCTGCTGGGTGAGAATCGGAATCCGCGCGGCGCCCCCGACCGTCGCCACGGCTGCCAGGGCGGCGGCCGGGACCCCGTAGCGTTCGAGCGTGTCGTCCACCGCGGTGAGGAATGCGGTGACCGCGGGTCGGATCCGGTCCTCGAGCTCGGCGCGGGTGACACGGATCTCCGCGCGGTGCCCGGGCAGATCGACGGGTATGGCCGTCGCGGTGTGGGCCGACAACCGTTCCTTGGCGGCGCGGCATTCGTCACGCAAGCGCACGAGCGAGCCGACGACGGCTGTCCCCGAGGGGTCCGCGTCGGGGGGAAGCGACGTCATCACCTGGGTCAGCAGCGCCTGATCCACGAGATCGCCCGACAGGTCCGCGAACCGGATGGTCTCACCGACCAACTCGTGGCCGGATGAGGCGTTGGCCAGCGTGATGTTCGTTCCGGTGCCGCCGAAGTCGCAGAGCACGACGACGCCGCGAGACGGCAGGCCCGGATCCGCGGTCAGCGCCGCCAACGCCGCCGTCGCATCGCTGATCACCGGCACGTCATCGCCGAGGGCGTGACGCATGGAGTCGGCGTCCGACGCGCGCCAGTGCGCGGGCACCGCGACCGCGATGTCGGGGTCGCCGGCCGACTGTCGGAGCCGGTTCACCGCCTCGACGAGGAGCCGCTCGGGTCGATGGGCCGAGCCGTCGGGGGCGAGGAGCGGGACCGGGTCGCCGATGCGGTCGACGAAGCCGGTGAGCCGCTGCCCGTTCAGCGTCAGCTCGGACGGCCGGATCACCGCGGCGTGCCCGTCCTGCGTGGCGGTGAGGTTGGTCGCGCCGACCGATACACCCAGCGGCCGGTCCGAAGATGCCTGGTGATTGAACATGGCATGACGCTAGGTCGCGGTGCGGGCCTGCGGATCCGGCGCCGGACCCGTCGTCGGCGGCGCCGGTTAGGGGATCGCCGTTAGGGGATGGGGACGCGTTGGGGGATCACGTTTGCGGCGCCAATATGGCCCGCAGCATCGACAACATCTCCGACCGGGATTCCGCGCCGAGGCGACGTCGAATCCGGGCGACGTGGTGCTCAACCGTCTTCGCAGAGATGAACAGCTGCGCCCCGATGTCGCGGTACGGCATGCCGAGCAGGAGCAGCTCGGCGACCTCACGCTCGCGGTCGGAGAGTCGCGACGGCATGGGCCGCGCCGAGCCAGCCCGCGTGGTCTCGGGCGCCGAGGGCTGGTCGGCGCCGGGAGCCTCGTCGACCGCGACGGCCTGTTTGAGATCGCGTGCGAGCTGCAACATCGCGCCCGAAACCCGGCCGTCGGGAGCCTGCAGCGCGGCCTGACCGGCCAGCCGGGTGGCGTCCCAGGTGAGGCCGACCTGCGCCAGCAGCCGGGCGGCCGCGGTTACCTCGTCGGTGTCGACGTGATTGGCCAGCACCCGTAACCAGGTACGGCCCGCCGTGGCCAGCGTCTTGGCGAAGGCGCTGCGCCCGGCCGCCGCCGTCAGCGCCTGGCCGTGCGGGGCGACGGCGTCCGGCGCGTTGGCGAGAATGCCCGCGTGCACGCCGGCCCAGTGCAGCGGAGTCGACCACAGCACGGGGTCGCCCAGCGAGCCGAGCAGGGCGAAAGCTTCGTCGATGGTGTGCCGCAGCCGGTCGACGTGACGCATCCGCGAAGCGGCCACCCACAGCTCGCCGAGCGGCAAAAGAGAAAAGAGGTCCATCGAGTATTCGGCGAGCACCTCCACCGCCGAATACCAGTGCTTCTGCATGGCCCCGGTGTCGCCGCTGCGCCGGGCGATCGCGGTGTGCAGCGCCGCCGCCCACAGGGCGTCGCGACGATGAAGCGGGGCGGTGTCGGTGTCCGCGCTCGCGATCGCGACGTCGGACATCGCCGCGGACAGCTGCCCGTCCTGCATGCGGACCCAGCCCAGCAACAGCCGGTGCCTGCGGGCGACGAATTGCGCGGCGTCCGAACCCTCATCGAGCGCGGTGCGCACGGCGCGGCCGATGACGCTGCGGGCGCGGACCGGATCGCCTCCGTGCAGAGCGGCCAAGGTCACCAACGCCGCCGGGGTGTCGGGGGCGACGCCGGTCGCGGGCTGATCGCTGGCGATCGCCTGGCCGAGCCGGGCGACGGCCGCGGGGTATGGGGACTCGAGCGACATCAACAGGCCATCGGCCAGGCCGCGCGCGGCGCGGGCCGTGGAGGTCGGCGGCCCACTCGCCTCGACGGACAGCGCCGCCCTCGCGGCGGGAAGGTCACCGGCGGCGAGCGAC
>NZ_CVTB01000256.1 GCF_001050015.1 Mycolicibacterium malmesburyense | reverse complement strand
ACCCCGCCGTTCCACATCTGTGCGACCCGCACCTGCCCCGGCCCGTTCGGCGCGGACAGGTTCAAAAAGCCCGACAGCGACCCGGTGTAGCTGAACAGCTGCGGGTGGTAGGCCGCCAGGATCAGGGCCGCCGATCCGCCCATCGAGAACCCCACCACCGCATTGCGGGTCGGCCGCACGCTTTTGTTGGCGGCCAGCCAGACCGGAAGCTCCTGGCTCAGGAAGGTTTCCCACTTGTAGGTGTAGGTGCCGCCGTTGCCGACCGCGGGTGCATACCAGTCGGAGTAGAAGCTCGACTTGCCCCCGACGGGCATCACCACCGAGATTCCGGAGCCGTCGAACCAGTCGAAGGCCTGGGTGTTGATGTCCCATCCGTTGAGGTCGTCGCCGGCCTCCATGCTGTCGAGCAGATACAGCGCGGGGGAATCGGCGCCGGCGGAGAGGAATTCGACGCGTACGGTCCGGTTCATCGCCGTCGACGGCACCTGCAGGTGTTCGATCGGCAGGTCCGGACTCGAAAAGCCCTGTGCGAACGGGCTCGTGGTCCCGGCGACGAGGGCCGGCAGCAGGGCGACGGCCGCCGTCGCGGCACCCCATCGCGTCATCCGGCGCAGCGACGCCCAATTCACACGCGACATCGACGACCTCCCTCACATCGCCGTTCCTCTGAGCGGACGATACGCCGCGAAACCACCATCACCAGGGGTTTTCACAACACTGGTTCAGCCGTCGGGTCAGCCGCCCGCGGTCCGGAGAGCCACGATGTCCTCGACGAGTGGAGATCCGGCGGTCCCGACGGCCGCGCACCGCGTCCGGCGTCAACCCATCGCGCACGCGCTCCACTTCAGGTGTCTTCTTTGTTATGTTTGCACTAATAGCAACCTCAGCGGGCACGGGTGTCGCCGGTGACGGAACCCGCGTGTCGAAGCCGTTCGTCGACGAGGAGGCACCGCCATGAGATCGCTGACGTACGAACGGCTTTTCATCGGCGGCCGATGGGAACCGCCGGCCACCGGGCAACGCATCGCGGTCATCTCGCCGCACACCGAGGAGCAGATCGGCGAGACACCCGAGGCCGCCGCCGAGGACGTCGACTGCGCGGTCGAGGCCGCGCGAAAAGCGTTCGACGGCGGCCCGTGGCCGCGAATGAGCGTCGAGGAACGCCTGGAGAAGGTCGAGAAGCTGGCCGCCCTCTACGCCGCCGAGACCGATGAGATGGCCGACCTCATCACCGCGGAGATGGGTTCACCGCGCAGCTTCAGCCGACTGGGCCAGGCGGCCGGTGCGCTCGCCCAGATGCATCTGAACGCGGCCACCGCACGGGACTTCCCGTGGCTCGAGCGGCGGCGTGGCCTGTTCGGTGACGTGCAGATCCGGCGCGCTCCGGTCGGCGTGGTGGGTGCCATCGTGCCGTGGAACGTCCCCCAGTTCCTGATCATGCCGAAGATGATCCCCGCGCTCCTCGCTGGCTGCACGG
Source organism: Mycolicibacterium malmesburyense (assembly GCF_001050015.1). The sequence continues at coordinate 54,815 of NZ_CVTB01000256.1, read as the reverse complement.
TCGTGGTGAAGCCGGCCCCCGAGACGCCCATCGATGCCATGTGGCTGGCGGAGATGCTCGAGGAGATCGACCTGCCCGAGGGCGTCGTCTCGATCCTGCCCGGCGGCTCCGACGCCGGCGAGCGGCTGGTGCGGCACCCGGGCGTGGACAAGATCTCGTTCACCGGTTCGTCCGCCACCGGGCGGCACATCGCCGCCGTGTGCGGGGAACAGCTCAAACGGGTCAGCCTCGAACTGGGCGGCAAGTCGGCGGCGATCATCCTCGACGACGCCGACGTCGAGCGCACCGTCAACCACCTGAAGACGGCCAGCCTCATGAACAACGGGCAGGCGTGCGTCGCGCAGACGCGGATCCTTGTCAGCGAACGCCGCCACGACGACGTGGTGGATGCGCTGGCCGCGATGATGTCGAGCCTCGAGGTGGGCGATCCGGCAGACGAGGCCACCGACATCGGCCCGCTGGTGGCACAGCGCCAGCAGCAACGGGTGCGGGGGTACATCGAGGCCGGCGTCGCCGAAGGTGCACGAAAGGTGTTGGGCGGCACCGACACACCGCATGAGCGGGGATGGTACGTGCAACCGACGCTGTTCACCGACGCGACCAACGAGATGCCCATCGCCCGCGAGGAGATCTTCGGTCCCGTGCTGACCGTCCTGAAGTACTCCGACGAACGCGACGCGATCCGCATCGCCAACGACAGCGACTACGGGCTGGCGGGCTCGGTCTGGACGGCCGACGTCGAGCGCGGGCTGGAGGTGGCCGCCGAGATCCGAACCGGCACCTACGGAATCAACATGTACACACTCGACACGACGATGCCCTTCGGCGGGTTCAAGCAGTCCGGGATCGGACGCGAATTCGGCGCCGAGGGGCTGAGTGAGTATGTCGAATTGCAGACCACCGTCAGCGCGGACAAGCTGCCGGACCTATCCTGACAGCTCGAGCGTGACTTCGGCGGGGCAGCACAGTTCTCCGCGCTGGTTCGACACCGTGATCGCCAGATCGACGAGCCGTCGGTCGCGCTTGGCCAGCACGCGGCCGCGGCCCACCATCGAATCGCCGGCGTAGATCGACCCGAGCAGGGTGATCTTGCGGCGGACCACGCGGGCGTACGGGCCGGCCCAGTCCGTCGCGACCCGGTCGACGAATCCGGCGACGTGCATCGTGTTGACGAAGATCGTCGGATGGCCGTGTCGTTCGGCGTAACGCGGATCGTAGTGCGCCGGAAAGTAATCCCATGTCGCGCCCGCGTTCATCACGACCCGCTCGTAGTCGATGTGGTCCACCACCTCGGGCAGGTCCGATGCGACGGCGACCTGCGTCCACTGGATGCCCGCGGAGGCCTTCACGCCAGCTCCCCGGGGGTGAACCGGAACAACGTGTTGCGGTTGAGCGCAACCAATGTCCCGTCGTCGCGGCGGAATTCGTCGCATGTCTCGACGAAGTGCCCGACCCCGAGCCGGGTGCTCTTCTGCGGGGACACCGAGACCACCTCCTCGACGACGGTCAGCCGGTCGCCTTCGACGATGGGGCTGTGGAACTCGGCCTCGTTGGCGGCGTTGATGAACGTCGTGCCGGGCAGCGGCACCCGCAGCGCGATCGCCGCGACCGGCGGCTGCCCGTTTGGCAGCCATGGCGGTGGGGTCAGCCAACCCATCAACAACCCCGGCGGGGCGAGCAGCCCGCCCCACTGCCGTCGGGCGAAATCCTCCTCCCAATACGACGGGTTGGCGTCGCGGACCATGGCCGCGAAGTGCTGGATCCGGGCGGCGCTGACCGCCGACACGGCGTGCCTCGGCTCTGTACGCAAACCGACCATCCGCAGCGCGTCCTCATACGTTCCGAACGCGAGCTCGAACCGGACGGTGCCGGTCACCCCGGTAGCGCGCTCTCGCGAGGAACCGCATCCCACGCCAGGTGGCGTGAGGCGAAGTACCACCCGCCGCGTTCATAGACGAGGCGGTCGCTGAAGTTGCCGGTGGCCTCCAATTCGGTGTCGCGGAACAGCAGTGCGACGCAGTGCTGGGTCGCCTCGACGCCGTCGACGGCGATGTCGTGGTCGACGGTGACCAGCCTGCGCCCCTCCCCGCCGTGGAAGGCATCGGCGAGGTTGGTGAACGATTCGTCGCCCCTGGCGTAGGTCGCACCGGAATGGCGGAACGTGGCGAGCCAACCGGCGAGGTCGCCGCTCGAAAACAACCGGTTGTGCCTGGCGTCGAGGTTGAGGATCGCGGCCCGTCCGGCCAACCCGTCGAGCACGAATTGCTGTTGGTAGCTCAATGACATCTCCGACTCCTTCACCGACTCAGCAGATAGCCGTTGGCTTCTCGGTCCCACGCTCCGGGGCCGAGGCCCCGGCCGCGCAGGAGGTCCTTGCGGATCCGCCCGATGATGTTCTTCGGGATCTCGTCGAGCACCTCGAGGTATCGGGGCACACAGAAGTACGGCATGCGGGCGGCGCAGAAGTCGAGCAGTTCGGAAAAGTCGACGGTCGCGCCGGGGCGCACGGCCACCACGACCAGGATGTCGTCCTCGCCCAACTCGCTGGGCACGCCCACCGCGGCGGCTTCGGCGACCGCCGGGTGTCGCATGACGGCCTGCTCGAGCTCGACCGAGGAGATGTTCTCGCCGCGCCTGCGCAAGGAGTCCTTGGCGCGGTCGACGAACGTCAGATTCTGGTTCTCGTCGAGGAAACCCAGGTCGCCGGTTCGGAACCACTCCGGGTGGGGGTCGATTCGCAGCCCGCGGTGTCCGGGCGCGGACGACACATACCCCTCGCTCATAACATGCGCAGTCCGCGGCCGGCACGCGATCTCACCTGTCACATCAGCGGCCACGGGGCGACCGTCCCCGTCGACGATGCGCACCTCGAAGGCCGGGTTGACTTGACCAGACGTACCCGGGACGCCGTCGTCCGAAACCGCTTTGTAGGCGAGCGGGAACGCCTCGGTCATCCCGTACATCGTCACCACACGGCAGCGGTACCGGTCCTCGATCGCGCGGTACATCTCGCGCGAGATGGGCGCGGCGGAGATGAACCGGATTCCGAGCTGCGCGTCGCGCGGACTCGGGGGCAGATTCCACAGCATCGACACCATCGCGCCGGCTCCGGCGAACCCTGCTGCGCCACAGGCGGTTAACTCGTCCCACACCCCCGGGGGATGAAATGCGCTCGCAAGCACGCTGGTGCCGCCGACGAGCATCGGGGCCAGCACCGTCGGCGCGGCGCTTAGGTGAAACAGCGGCATCGCCGTCCAGATCACGTCGCCGCGGCCGTACTCCCACGCCGATGCGACGGTTGCGGCCGCGACGAACAGGTAGTGCCAGGTGGTCGCTACCGCCTTCGACGGCCCGGTGGTGCCGGAGGTGAAGAACAGCGCGCCCACCTCGTCGGACTCGGTGGGCTCCGACGATGACATGGGAGGCTGCACCGCCGTCAATCGCGTCGCGACCGAGTCATCGAGAAGAAGGGCTTCCGCCGCGGTGTGGAGCCGCTCGGCGACCTCGGTGAACCGGTCCAGGCGTGCGGCGTCGGTCACCACGAGCCTGGCTTGCGACAGGTTCAGTGCGCCCGCGAGGTAATCGCCCTTGTTGGCGGCGTTGACCGCGGCGCTCACCGCACCGATGCGAGCGGCGCCGAGCCAGAAGTACACCCACTCCGCGCACGTCTCCGCGAACAGGGCCACGGTGTCACCGCGGCCGACGCCGCGGTCGGCCAGGATGGACGCGGCCGCGCGGGACCGGTCGCGCATCTGGGTGAACGTGATCGGCGTGCCGTCGATCGACATCATCACCCGGTCCCCGAACTGGTCGGCACGTCGATCCAGAACCGACGCGACCGTGAAACGCTCGACGCCGAACGCGGCGGGCTCGATGCGCCACGGTCGGTCCGCGGGCATCAAGCGTCCGCTGCGGAGGGGTCGGGCTCGCCGGTGGCGGTATATCCGAAGTCGGTCGGCGACGGCTCCGGTCCGGGATAGAAGCGATGCGCCCAGCGCCGCAGCGCCGCGTAGTCGCGGGCCTCCTCCGGTGCGAGGTTCGGCTTCTCCAGGTACTTCATGTTCTCCCAGGTGAAGAAGTCCTGTTTGATGACCTCCTGCTGCAGCTGTAGGAACTTCGCGGCCCGGCCGGTCGGCTTGGCACCACGGTCGCCCGGTTCGCGGATCGACGCCTGGGTGTAGAAGTAGTCGGTGTAGTCCTCGTCGACCGGGGTCTGACCGGTCACCTGGACGGTGGCGACCAACTCCGAGGGGAAGCGCACCACTCCGAGGCCCAGCGAGTAGTTGTCGTAGATGATCTTCGCGTCCACCGGCCCGTTCGGTGTGAGCCACGTCTTCGCCCGTCCCCCACCGAAATTCGCGTTCACCGTCGCGTGCAGGTGGTAGCCGGAGACTTCGAACGACGCGGTGTTGGCGGGGTTGGCGGCCTTGTGCACATACTGCACGTGGTACGGGTCGGCGGCGTTCTCGATGATCATCTGCGCGTGCACCTTGACGCGGTTGACCATCCGGGTGTGCGGGTGCAGCGGGTAATACTCGTCGGTCTCGAGTTCGGGTAACACCGGCGGCTGCCAGTACGGGGCGCGTCCGTGCCGTTCATGCCAGACCAGGATGAAGCCGTACCACTCGGTGCTGGGATACCGCTTGATGCGGACATTCTGTTTGCAGCCGATCTTGCTGTACGGGATCAGCGCGTTGGTGCCGTCGCCGGTCCAGTGCCAGCCGTGCCACGGGCAGACGATGTGCTCACCCTCGACGGTGCCCCCGACACCCATGTTGGCGCCCAGGTGCTGGCAGTAGGCGTCGAGCACGCTGACCCGGCCCGACCGGGTCCGGAAGATCACCAGCTCCTCACCGAAGTAGTGGGCGCGTTTGACCTGGCCGGCGCCCAGATCGGAGGAGAACCCGATGATGAACCACCCGGTCGGGAACCGGTACTTCGACAGGCTGATTCCGCTGGGCCCGAACTCGCGCTCCGACGGATCGAGGGTTGATTCGTCGACCATGTCCGTCATCGCAACTCCGTTCGCGCACGCACCAGCCGACGTCAGCGGCGCTGTCCGTTGCCTATTTTTACTATTTTAGGCATTCTGGGTCAAGAAGGCGAAGGGAGCCCACATGCCAACCATGACACCGGTCGATTTGTCGGATCCGGCGTTGTGGCAGAACGGGTTTCCTGACGAGCTGTTCACACAGTTGCGTCGCGAGCGGCCGATCTTCCGGCATGGTCTCACCGATCGCGTGGCGGAAACGCTCAAGCACGGCTTCTGGATCACCACCAAGCTGCATCATGCGCACCGGATCCACCGCGACACCGAATCGTTCACCGCGGCCGAGGGGCCGTTGATCCAAGGCGTGGGCGCGGTGGGCTCGTTTCCGACGATCATCAACATGGACCCGCCGGTTCTGCTCAAGCGGCGCCGGGTGCTGTCGCACGCGTTCACGCCGAAGGCGATCGCGAAGCTGGAGCACGACATTCGCCGGCGCGCCGCGGCGATGATTGACCACCTCCTCGAGTCCGGCGGGGGCGACTGGATCGAAGACGTCGCCGACGCGTTGCCCATGTCGGTGATCGGGGACATCGTCGGGATACCCGAACAGGACAGGCCGGAGATCTTCGACACCTTCGACCTCATCCTGCAGGCGAACTCGGCGGGGTCGGGCCCGGAAGCCGAACACCGACACCTCGAACTGTTCGGCAAGATCTTCACCTATGCCGCAGAGTTGACCGCCGAGAAGCGCCTGCATCCCGCCGACGACATCTGGAGCACGCTGGCCACCGCGGTCGTCACCGACGAGAATGGTGAGCAACTGTCGATTCCGGCCGCCGAGCTCGACATCTTCTTCTTCGTCATCGCGTTCGCCGGGAGCGACACCACGAAGAACGCTCTGGCGTACGGACTTCGGGCGTTCGTCGACAATCCGGCACAGATCGAGCGTTACCGCACCGATCCGTCCGTGCGTCAGACGGCGGTCGAGGAGGTGCTGCGGTGGTCGACGCCGGTGGCGTTCTGGAGCCGGGTCACCAAGGCCGACGTCGAGATCGACGGCGTCACGATCCCGCGCGGTGAGCGCGTGGTGTCGATGCTGCGGTCGGCCAACCGCGACGAGGAAGTCTTCGGCGACCCGTTCACGTTCGACATCGGCCGCGCCGACAATCCGCATGTGGCGTTCGGCGGCGGAGGTCCGCACCACTGCCTCGGGGCGATGCTGGCGCGCGCGGAGATCCGCGCAGTGCTCGACGAGGTGTTGTGCCGCGCCGAGGACATCGAACTCGGGCCGGTCGACGTCACCTACCCGAACCTGACCAACAACATGACGATCTTTCACGCGATGCCGATTTCGTTGCGCGGCCGCTGAATTCACAGCCCCTTCGGGCGTGACCCGATGACGCCCTGGGCCGCGAACCGGTGCAGATCGTTTTCGTCCACCCCACACAACGCGGTGAGGACCTCCGCCGTGTGCTCACCCAGCGTCGGCGGCGGCTTCCGCAGCCATCGTCGGATGGCGGGCAGCCGGGCGAACGGCGGACACGGATAAAGGTTCTCCCCCGTGCTGCGATGGTCGAGGCGTTCGAAGAAGCCGCGGTGCCGAAGTTGCGGGTTCTCGGTGACGAGAGACGGCGACACCACCACCTCGGCGGGTACCCCGGCTCGTGTCAGTTGGTCGGCCGCGGCCTCGGCGTCACGTTCGGCGAGCCAGGCGTCGAGCGTCACACCGCCGGTGACCTCGGCCAATGCGGTGCGTTGAGATTCGGTGCGCGCGGCGACGGCCAGCCAGTTGTCCTCCCCCGCACAGCGATACACGTCCTGCACGGACGACCCGGGTCCGCGGTTGCCGCGCCGTTCCATCACCCGTCCGAACACCTCGTATTCGATGGTCTGCACGGCGGTCACGTTCAGCACCGCCTCGACCATGGGGACCTCGACGAGTTGGCCTTCCCCGGTGCGGTCGGTGAACTCGAGCGCCGCGAGCGTCGCGAACGCGGCATGCGCGCCGGCGAGCGGATCGCATGCCCCGCGCGGGGCGATCGGCGGGCCGTCCGGCAGACCGGTCACCCAGGCCAGTCCGGCGATCTGCTCCATGGTCGGAGCGAAACCGACGCGGTCGCGCCAGGGTCCGGTGAGCCCGAACGCGGGCATCCGGACCACGACGAGGCGCGGGTTGAGCTCGAGCAAGGCCTGCGCGCCGAGGCCGAACTGCTCCATCACCCTGGGCGAGAAGTTCTCCACCACGACGTCGGCCTGGCCGATCAGTCTGCGCACCAGCCGAAGTCCCTCCTCCGACTGCAGATCGAGGGTCACCGACCGCTTGTTGGTGTTCATCGCGTGGAACACCCAGCCGTACTCCCACCAGTCGTCGACGTCTTTTCGCATGCCGCCCGAATAGCGGATCCCGTCGGGGCGCTGGATCGATTCGACCTTGACGACGTCGGCCCCGAACGCGGCCAGCGAATGGGTAGCGGCGGGCCCGGCCCAGAACGCGGTGAAGTCGACGACCCGTACGCCGGTGAGCGGCATGTCCCCAGTGGCATCCTGCCTCTCGGCGGATGACCGTGGCGCCCAGAGGGACTCGCCATCGGCGTCGCCGACCGCGGGCGCGGCGCGGATCGGCGCGGGCCGCGCCGACGACATGAGCCAAGCCGGTCGCGGCTGACGGAATCCGGCCGGGTTGTCGACGTAGACGCCGCGGTCGCGAAGGTGATCCATCGACGGGATCGTCGCGCCGTTGCCCAACTCCGCCAACGGCAGCCGGAACAGTTGCCCGAGTTCGACGATCTCGCCGACCGTCCGTTCTCGCATCCACGGGTCGATGCGTTCGCGGATCCAGTCCCGATAGTCCCAGCGGCCGATCTGGAACTGCAGCTGCGGGATCTCGGTCAACTCCGGGCAGTCGACCATCGCGGCGAAGTCCAGCCACTGCTGCCCGGTGACCATGCTGATACCGACGTATCCGTCCTTGGCGGGTTCGATCGAGGGCACCTCGACCGAACGCCGCACCGGCGGAACTTGCAGCAGCGCCGAATGCAGCCACTCCCCGCTCTGCATCAGCGTGATCGCCTCGAGCATTGACATGTCGAGGTGGCCGCCCGCACCACCGTCGAGCACGCGTCGCCGCAGTGCCAGTGCACCGTAGGCGGCCCACACCCCGCCCATGTACTCCCCCAGCTCTCCGCCGATGGAGATGGGCGGGCCGGCGGGGTCGCCGCGGAAACCGGTGAGCCCGGATGCGGCCTGCAGCGTGAACTCGGTCGCGGGCCGCTGCGACCACGGACCGGTCCAGCCGAAGTCCGAGATCGAGACGACGATGCACCCGGGCGCTCTTGCGAGCAGCTCTTCCGGCTCGACGCCTCGCCGGCGGGCCGTGGGCTCATCCGCCGTCACCACGATGACGTCGGCCCAGCTCAGCAGTTCTCGCGAAAGGCTTGTGACGCTGCGCTTTCCGGCATTGAGGTAGCTGAACAGCGGCGCATCGGCACCCGCGTCGAGCGGGGTGCCGGTCGCCGTGACCCGGCGCAGCGCATCGCCTTCGGGGGGTTCGACCTTGACCACGTCGGCGCCCGCATCGGTCAGCAGCTTGCCGCAGTAGGCCCCGGCGATACGGTCGCTGATCTCGATAACCCGGACATCGTGCAATGGGGTGGGTACCGAACCATCAGCCCCGTCGCCCACGCCCACCTCCCGGTTTCGGTGCCATCTTAGTGACTATTGGCAGAACGGAGGCCGCTGGCCGCGGCGCTATCACTGTTAATATTGCAAAGACATGACAACACTGGGAATCGGGCCCGAGGCGCGTCGCCGGCTGGGCGCACGCCGCACGGCGGAGATCGTGGCCGACGAACTCCGTCGCCAGATCATCGAGGGTGAACTCAACGACGGCGACCTGCTGCCGCGGCAGGAAGTGCTCGTCGAGCAGTTCAGCGTGAGCCTGGTGTCGTTGCGAGAAGCGTTGCGAATCCTCGAAACCGAGGGCCTGGTCTCCGTTCGCCGCGGCAACCGCGGCGGTGCGGTGGTCCATGCGCCCGCCAAGGCCAATGCCGCCTACATGCTCGGCCTGCTGCTGCAGAGCGACTACGTCCCACTGGCCGACCTGGGTACCGCACTGCAGGAACTCGATCCGATGTGCGCGGCGCTGGCCGCGCGCCGCCCGGATCGCGCGAAGACCCTCGTCCCGAAACTGCGCGAGTTCAACGCCGCGATGGAGGAACACATCGAGGACGGCGCGCGGTTCACCGAGATCGGCGGGCTCTTCCACGACGAGATCGTCCGCGGTTGCGGTAACCACACGATGGTCGCGGTGGTCGGCAGCCTCGAGACGTTGTGGACCGGCCACCTCAACTGGTGGGCCAACGAAACCGCGGCCAAAGGCGAATATCCCTCGATCAAGAGGCGCCGCATCGCCCTGGGAGTGCACACCAAGATCACCGACGCGATCGAGGCCGGCGACGTCGAGCGGGCCCGCAAGCTGGCCGCCCGCCACGTCGCCGACACCCAGACCTACCTGTTGGCCGGCGAACCCGAACAGCGGATCGTCGCCCTGTCCCCGCAGGCACTGGCCCAGCGCAAGCGCTGAACGACACGGTACGGCACCAAAAGGTACTGAAAGGCACTGTGTGCGAACGGCGTTGATCACCGGCGGCAGCGGGGGCATCGGGAAGGCGTGCGGGCGCAGGCTCGCCGAACTCGGCTATGACGTCGTGTTGACGGCACGGCGGGAGGCACCGTTGCGGGCCGCCGCCGAGGAGATGGGGGCGCGTTACGCCGTCGCGGACGCGAGCGTGCCGTCGAAATTCGAACCCGCCGTCGAGGCCGCAGGCACCATCGACCTGTTGGTTCACGCCTCGGGGGCGCTCGGTGGAACCTATGCCCGCAAGCAGACTTTCGAGCAGTGGCGCGAGATCATGTCGGCGAACCTCGACTCCTGCTTCGTGGTGACATCGGCCGCCCTGCCGCGGATGCGGGCCGGTTCGCGGTTCGTGTTCATCTCGTCGTCGGCGGCGCACGAGCCGATGCGGGCCCGCACGGCCTACTCGGCGACCAAGGCCGGCATGAACGCTTTTGCAGGCGCGCTGGCACAGGAGGTCGACCGCGACGGAATCAACGTGCACGTGGTCACGCCGGGACCGGTGGAGACCGAGATGCTGCAGGACGTACCGTTCGAGATGTACGCGATCCGCGCCGCCGACGTGGCCGACGCCGTGGCGTGGCTCGACACCGTCGACCCGTCGGTCGACCTGCCCGAGATCCGGTTGCACGCGGTCACCAGGGGGCCGTCGGCCCGCCCGCCGATCGTCCCGCTCGAGGCGCAGCGTCGCGCCCGAAATCGCTAGAGCGCCTTGACCGTCGACGGCAGGCGGTAGAGGGCGCTCGCGTTACCGCGCATGATCCGCTCGCGCTGGTCGGCGGGGAATCGCCGGATCGCCCACTGCGGCGAGTCGTAGCTCCAGTGCGGGTAGTCGGTGGAGAACATCAGGTTGTCGCCGAGATCCATCATCTCGAGGTACTCGCGGTACACGCCGACGTGGGCCTCCTCCAACGGCTGGGTGGTGAAGCGCACGTGTTCGCGGACGTAGTCCGACGGCCTGCGCTTGACGTGCGGCAGATCGGATCTGCGTCGTTCCCAGATGCGGTCCATGCGCCACATCACCGGCATCGCCCAGGTGAACCCGCCTTCGACGAACACGACGCGAAGGTCCGGATGACGGTCGAAGGCGCCGTCGAACACCAGGCTCATCAGATGCGATACGTACAGCAGCGGCCACGCCGCGAAGAAGTCGTGCCAGTGCGCGGGGTTGCCCACCGGGTAGATCGGGATCAGCTCGTACGGGGTCTGTCCCATCAGGTGGGTGGCGACGGGCAGGCCGTGCCGGGACGCCGCGCGGTAGAGCGGATCGAAATGCGGGCTGCCGAAGGGGATTCCGCGGGTCTGCGGCGTCATCAGCACCTCGGCCAGGTACGGGTGCCCGGCCCAGCGTTCGACCTCGGCCGCGGCGGCCGACGGATCCTGCGCCGTGATGCTGATGGCTCCGCGCCAGCGCCCGTGCCAGTTGGCCGCGCCGAGCCACACGTCGGCCAGCCAGTCGTTGTAGGTGGCCTTGAGAACGTGTTCGGCCTGCGGCAGCTGCGCATCGCACATCGGTTCCAGCACGGCGATGCTCACGCCGGCCTCGACCAACAGCTGCCGGGCGGCGAAGTCGGGGTCGCTGCCCGGCAGGCCGCCACCGGGCGGTTTGGCGTCGACACGCAGCGAGTTGGTCTTGTAGGAGTCGGGGGTGTCGTAGAAGTGCGGGACCGGCGCAACGGCGTTGCCCGTCGGCCACAGGGTGTCCCGCCACGGCGCCGGGGCGTAGGACTTGAGTTCGTCGACCGAGACGGGCATCGGATGTACGTCGGTGTCGACGATCGTGACCGCGACATCGGCGGTGGAATCCCGTCGGGCCATCTCGACGGCCGTCATGGCACTTCTGCCTTCACGTCGGCCTCCAATGCGTACAGGTCACTGGCGTTGCGCCACAACACCTTCTCGCGTTGGTATTCGTCGAGCCCGAGCGCCCCATCGGCCGGCGTGATGGTCGACCAGTGTGGGTAACTCGAGCCGTACATCACCAGATCGGCCTTGTCGGTGAAGTCCATCCACCGCGCTGCCTGGTCGATGGCGGTGGGACCGTCGAGGCCCGACGTGCAGAACCGCACGTGGTCACGCAGATACTCGCTGGGATAGCGGTCGACCCACGGCGTCTGGTCGCGCATCGACATCCAGAAGGTGTCCAGCCGCCACATCAGCGGGGTCAGCACGTCGTAACCACCGTCGGCGAACACGAACTTCAGGCCGGCGTGCCTGCCGAACGTCCCCTCGACGATCAGGGTCGCGAGGTGCACGAAACCGTTGAGCGGCATGAACGATGCGTATCCGGGATAGGTGTAGGCGTGCCCGGCGAATGTCGGCGCATAATCGACGCCGTTGCCGCCGCTGATGTGCACCGCGACCGGCAACCCGTGCGCGGCGGCGGCCTCCCAGATGGGCTCGAACACCGGCTTGCCGTACGGTTCCCGCGACTGCAACGGGACACCGACCTGAACCATCTTCGGATGGCTCGCCAACCGCTCGATCTCCGCGACGGCGCCCCGGACGTCCTCGGGGTTGACCCGGATGGTGCCGCGGAACCGTCCGGTGCGGTCGGGTTCGAGCCAGCGGTCGAGCAGCCAGTCGTTGACCGCCGCGCAGATTCGGCTGTTGAGCAGATAGTCGGCGATGTTGCCCCGGGTCAGCGGGTTGAGCACGGCGTAGTCCGCTGTGCCCTCATCGAACAGATGACGTGCGACGACCTCCGGATCCGATCCCGGATAGCCGTCGCGGTACAGGTCCTGCCGGTAGTCGCCGCCAGGGGCCTGATACCACTGCTGTTCGACGTCGGGGATCGCGCGGAGCTTGTGCGGGTCGGCCAGGTAGCGCCGGATCTCGGCGTTGTACCGGAAGTGTGGCTGCACCGAGGCGTCGATGACGGTCATGCGGTCAGGTACACCTGTCCGTCGGCGACCTCGACCTCATAGGTGCGCACTCGTTTCGTCGGATCGGCGAGGTTGACCCCGGTCGGGATGTCGAATTCCCATTGGTGCCAAGGGCATCGGACGACCCGGCCGGTGCGCACATGGCGGACGCGGTCCGGCAGGTCGGGCGCGTACTCGGTGGTGCCCCGAACGTATCCGGCGCACAGCGGTGCGCCCTCGTGGGCGCAGTAGTTGGCGATCGCGTACACCGATCCGTCGATGTTGTAGACGCCCACGCCGAACTTGCCTGCCTGCACCAGCTTCATGCTTCCCGGTGGCAGGTCCTCGATGGCACACACCGGTCGGCGCTGCATCACGTCCCTTCGGTCCTTGACCTAGATTACCTAAAATAGTAAAGATAGGCGGGTAGAGGGCCAACCCAGTGCCGGGAGGCAAGGTGACGATCAGCACCGGTACCAAGGACACGTCCGCTCCCGACGTCGCCGGCGATCCCTACGGCTTCTTCGAGTACATGCGCAGGACCGAACCGGTGTGGCGCGGCACCATCATGGACACCTCGCAGATGCCGCCGGAGCTGTTGCCGCCGGAGGAGTGGACGCTGTTCGACTACGACAGCGTGTTCGCCGCGTTCCGCGACAGCGACGTCTACGGCTCACAGGTGTACCACCGCACGATCGAGGTGGTGTTCGGCCCGACGATCCTCGGCATGCACGGCAAGCAGCACCACGACCACCGCGGCCTGATCGCCAATGCGTTCCGGCAGAGCGCGTTGGCGCAGTGGGAACCCGATGTCATCGCCCCGATCTGTGAGCGGTTGATCGACGAGTTCATCGACGACGGTGAGGTCGATCTGGTCAAGGCCGTGACGTTCGAGTTCCCCACCCGAGTCACGGCTGCGCTGCTGGGGCTGCCGCAGGAGGACCTCGACCTGTTCCGCCGCTTGTCGTTCGAACTGATATCGATCACCGAGGACATCGAGGCGGGCCTGACGGCCTCGGTCGAACTCGGCGAGTACTTCGGCGACCAGATCGACCAGCGGCGCCGCCGGATGACCGACGACATCATCGGCGACCTGGTCGCTGCGGAGATCGACGGTGAGAAGCTGACCGACGAGGCGATCATCTCCTTCCTGCGGCTGCTGCTTCCGGCCGGGCTGGAGACCACATACCGGTCGTCGGGCAATCTGCTGTATCTGCTGTTGAACCATCCCGAACAGCTCGACGCGGTTCAGCGCGACCGGGGGCTGATACCCGCCGCGATCGAAGAGGGTTTGCGCTTCGAGACACCGCTGGTGACGGTGCCGAGAAGCACGACGTGCGACGTGGAGGTGCACGGCATCCCGATACCGCAGGGCGCCCAGGTGAACCTCTGCATCGGTTCGGCGAACCGCGACGAAAAACGCTGGGAGAACGCGAATGTGTTCGACATCCGGCGCCCCCGGCGCGCACACACTTCGTTCGCGGGCGGGCTGCACAGCTGTCTGGGCATGCACCTGGCGAGGGTGGAGACGCGGGTCATGCTGACCAGTTTGTTCGATCGCGCAACGGATTTCGAGCTACAGGTCGACGACGACACCCGGCTCGCGGGTCTGCCCTTCCGCTCTCCGGTACGCCTTCCCGTCACCTTCCGCCCGACGCGATGAGGAGCCGGGCGGCGATCCTGCACGACGTCGGCGGTCCGTGGTCGGTCGAAGAGTACGAACTCGATCCGCCGCGTGCCGGTGAGGTGCTCGTCGAGATGGCCGCCGCCGGGTTGTGCCACTCCGACGACCACATCCTCAAGGGCGACATGTCCATCTCCAACGACGTCGCCCGCCAGTACGGCCTGACACCGATGTTCCCCACGATCGGCGGGCACGAGGGCTCGGGCACGGTCGTCGAAACCGGCGACGGGGTAGACGAATTCGCGGTCGGCGATCACGTCGTGATGTCGTTCGTGGCGGTGTGCGGACGGTGCCGATGGTGTGCCTCCGGGCTGGAGTACCTGTGCGACGAGGGTGCGGGGACGATGGTGCCCGGTATGCCCACCGATCAGACGTTCCGCCACCACACCCTCGACGGCCGCCCGCTCGGCCATCTGTCCAAGGTGGGCGCCTTCGCGCGGCACACCGTGGTGTCGGCGCACTCGCTGGTCAAGATCGACGCGCACCTGCCGCTCGTCGCGAGCGCGCTGCTGTCCTGCGCCGTCCCGACCGGATACGGATCAGCGACGAACCGCGCCAACGTTCGCGGCGGGGACACCGTCGTGGTGATCGGGGCGGGCGGCATCGGAACCGCGGCCATCCAGGGCGCCCGGATCAACGGCGCCGCGCAGATCGTGGCCGTCGACCCGGTCGAGTTCAAGCAGAAGGCCGCGCTGCGATTCGGTGCGACACACAGTGTTCCGACGGTGGCGGAGGCGCTCGATCTCGTCCGCGACCTCACCAGCGGCGTGATGGCGGACAGCGTGATCGCCGCACCGTCGCTGATCGCGGGCGAGGACGTCAACGCCTATCTGAAGCTGACGCGCAAGGGCGGGACCTGCGTGCTGACCGGAATGACGGCGCAGACAACGCGGTCGGTGAAGATCGCGCTGCAGGACTTCATCCTCTGGAACAAGAACCTCGTCGGCACCGTGTTCGGGTCGTGCAACCCGCGCGCCGACATCGGTCGGCTGGCCGGCCTCTATCAGTCGGGCCGGCTTCAACTCGACGAGATGATCACCCGCAGATACCGTCTCGACGACATCAACGCCGCGTACCAGGACCTGCTCAACGGCGAGATCATCCGCGGCGTCATCGATTTCGCGCTCGACTGACGCGCCGGCGTCCCGACCGGGGCGCGGCGTCGAGGCCTTCAGCCGCCGCTAGTACTGCCCGAGCGGCCGGCACAGGTTGGTGATCGGGTTCCAGTATTCACCTGGCGCGCATGCCAGCGGTGCGGTCGCCACCGGGCCTCGGCAGACGTTGTCGACCGGATCCCACCACTGCCCGTTGGGACAGTTGATGGGTTGGGCCACACCGGATGCCGCCGAGGCGATCGAGAAGGCGGCGATCGGGGCGGCAGCGGCGGCGGCGATCATGGCACGGGAAATGATCTTGCTCATGCGTCGAGCTTGCCCCAAACGGGGCCGTCGCAAACAGCCGGGTCTGGAAGTCACGGACGCTTGACGGGTGGATCCCGCGTACCGGGTGCGTGCGATCCACCCGTCAACGAGTCGGCGACACCAGCTGCATCACACCTAGCCGAGCACGACCTCCAGCCGCTCCCAGCCGCGGACCGTCGACGTCGGCGCCAGACGGGCGCTCGCCGTGTCGATGTCCCACTCCGGCCATCGGTTGAGCAACTCGTCGAGCGCGACGCGGCCTTCCAGCCGGGCGAGGTTGGCCCCCAGGCAGTAGTGCACGCCTTTACCAAAGGTGATGTGGCTGATGTTGTCCCGACGGATGTCGAACGTGTCGGGGTTGTCGTAGCGGCGCGGATCGCGGTTGGCCGCGCCGAACATCAGCAGCATCGCGCTGCCGGCCGGGACCGTGCGCCCGTGCGCCTCGAAGTCCCGTGTCACCAGACGCGCCACGTTGTGACCGGTCGGCTCGTAGCGCAACGTCTCGTCGACGACGCGCTGCAACAGCGACCGGTCCGAGACCACCTCGCGACGCTGATCGGGGTGCTCGGCGAGCACCTTCGCCAGCCAGCCGATCAGCCGGCCCGTGGTCTCGTTGCCCGCGCCGGCGACGACCTGGGTGTAGTGCAGGATCTCCTTGCGCGTCAGCTTGCGGGTCACCCCGTTCTCGTCTTCGAACTCGACGTTGAGCAGCGCGGTCATCAGGTCGTCCGACGGGTTCTTCGCCCGCCAGTCAACGTATTCGGCGTAGATGCTGCCGTCGGCGATCTTGTCCGCGCGCACCACCTTCATCGGTGAACCGGGTTTGGTGCGCAGGCTCGCGTCGTTGGCGTCGCGCACCGACACCTGTTCCGATTCGGGAATGCCGAGCAGCATGCCGATGACGCGCATGGGCATCATCGACGCGAGCTCGGCGATGATGTCGAACCGGTCGAGACCGACCAGGGGATCGAGGCAGTTCACGCAATACTGCCGGATCTGATCCTCGAGCGCGGCCATCCGGCGCGGGGTGAACACCCGCGACATGAGCCCGCGCAGCATCGTGTGGACCGGCGGATCCTCCATCATCATTACGCCTTTGGGCATGTCGAACTCCGACTGGATGAGTTCGAGGATGTCGCCCCGGCTGTTGGAGAACGTCTGCCAGTCGAGCAGCGCCCGCTCGACGTCGTCGTGGCGTGACAGCGCCCAGAAGTCGTAGGCCTCGTTGTAATAGAGCGGCGCCTCTTCGCGCAGCCGGGCGTATGTCGGATACGGGTCGGCGACGATGTCCACCCGGTACGGGTCGTAGTAGACGGCGCTGCCGTGGGCCTTCTCGTCAACTGCGGTCATCGGATCTCCCCTACATCAGGAGGCTGCCTGCGCCATCGTCGCAGCTCCCCTCGCTTGTTGGGCGATCGCCCAACATCTAAGCTGGCGCCATGTCTAGCAGCCCCGTCGGCGAACGGTCAAGGGGTGGACGCGAGTCGGCCGCGCGCTCGGCACTGATCGAGGCGACCGCCCAGGTCATGCTCGAAGAGGGCTACGCCGCGGCGACGTCCCGGCGGGTGGCGGCGCGGGCCGGTGTGAAGCCCGCACTCGTGCACTACTACTTCCCGAGCATGGACGACCTGTTCCTCGCCGTACTGCGCGAAGGCGCCGAGGCCAATCTCTCCCGCCAGCGGGAAGCCGCGGAGGCCGACGAACCCCTGCACGCGTTGTGGCGCCTCAACAGCACGCACGGTGCCCGGTTATTCATGGAGTTCATGGCCCTGGCGAACCACCGCAAAGCCATCCGAAGCGAAATCGCGGCGTACGCCGAACGGTTCGGCGGTGTCGAGGAAAGTGTGGTGGCCGCGGCGATGAGAGCGCACGGCGCAGACGTCGATGCGTTCCCGCCGGTGGTGATGTCTATGATCGTGACGAGCTTGGCCCGCATCGTCCTGCTCGAACGGGGGCTCGGCATCACCCGGGGTCATGCCGAGGCGGAAGAGTTCATCGGACGCTATCTCGACCGCTTCGAAACCGAGTCAAAGTGACCTAGATCACACCGCCGCGCCGCGGGTGACCAGCAGCACTCTGACTTGAGTTAACCTAGGGCGCAATGAGAACTTATATGGGCTAAGTGACGGACAGACGCATGCACAGCTACTACGACGACGACTTGAGGGCGGATATGGGTTGCATCGGGCGGGAACGGTAATGCTCCGACGCGCACGGAAGGTCTGGCTGCCCATCGTCGTCATCGTGGTGGTGACCATCGCGGGCTTCACGGTCAGCCGCATCCGCACCTTCTTCGGGGCCGAGGGCATCATCGTCACCCCCCGGGTCTTCGCAGACGACCCCGAGCCGTTCGACCCGAAGGTCATCAAGTACGAGATCTTCGGTAGCGGCACGTATGCGGACATCAACTATCTGGACCTCGATGCGAGGCCCCAACGGATCGACGGTGCGTCGTTGCCGTGGTCGTTGACGCTGCAGACCACGGCGCCGTCTGCCGCGCCCAACATCGTGGCGCAGGGCGACGGTCAGAGCATCACCTGCCGGATCACCGTTGATGACGAGATCAAGGACGAAAGAACCTCCACAGGCGTGAGTGCCCAAACCTTCTGCTTCGTGAAATCCGCATGACCTCACCGACGAACGAGGCTCGCACGGACGCCTTCCCTCCCGTTCGGCATGCCAGACGGCCCTTCATCCCGCGCACCATCCGCGCGTTCGCGGTCCCCATCATTTTGGGCTGGATCGCGCTGATCGCCGTGCTCAATCTGACTGTGCCGCAACTGGAGACGGTCGGCCAGGAGCGCGCGGTGTCGATGAGCCCGGACTTCGCGCCGTCGATGATCGCGATGAAGCGCGTCGGCCACGTCTTCCAGGAGTACGACTCCGACAGCTCGGCGATGATCGTGCTCGAGGGCGAACAACCCCTCGGCGAGGACACTCGCGCCTTCTACGGCGAGATGGTGGCCAAGCTGGAGGCGGACACGAAGCACGTCCAGAGCGTCCAGGACTTCTGGAGTGATCCGCTCACCGCATCGGGCGCGCAGAGCAGCGACGGTAAAGCCGCCTACGTGCAGGTGTACCTGTCCGGTAATCAGGGCGAGGCTCTGGCCAACGAATCGGTCGAGGCGGTCCAGGATCTCGTCGCCGGCATGCAGCCGCCGCCCGGCGTGACGGTGTACGTGACCGGGCCTGCCGCACTCGCGGCCGACCAGCACATCGCGAGCGACCGCAGCATGCGCGTCATCGAGGCGCTCACCTTCACCGTCATCATCACGATGCTGCTGCTGGTGTACCGGTCGATCGTCACCGTGATCCTGACGCTGGTGATGGTCGTGCTGCAGTTGGCGGCGACCCGCGGCATGGTGGCGTTCCTCGGCTACCACGAGATCATCGGTCTCTCGCCCTTCGCGACGAACCTGTTGGTGACCCTGGCGATCGCCGCGGGAACCGACTACGCGATCTTCCTGACGGGTCGCTATCAAGAAGCCCGCAGCAGCGGTGAGGACCGCGAGACCGCTTACTACACGATGTTCCACGGCACCGCGCACGTGGTGCTGGGCTCGGGCCTGACGATCGCGGGCGCGTTGTTCTGCCTGAGCTTCACCCGGCTGCCCTACTTCCAGACCATGGGTGTGCCGTTGGCGGTCGGCATGGTCACCTCGGTGTTGGCGTCGCTCACTCTGGGGCCCGCGATCATCAGCTTCGCCAGCCGATTCGGCAAGGTGCTCGAGCCCAAGCGGGCGATGCGGGTGCGCGGCTGGCGCAAGATCGGCGCCGCGGTCGTGCGGTGGCCAGGCCCGATCCTGGTCGCGACGGTCGCCCTATCGCTGGTGGGCCTGCTCGCGCTGCCGGGCTATCGCACCAACTACAACGACCGCAATTACCTGCCCGCCGACCTGCCGGCCAACGAGGGTTACGCCGCCGCCGATCGGCACTTCTCCCAGGCGCGGATGAACCCCGAACTGCTCATGGTCGAAAGCGACCACGACCTGCGCAACTCCGCCGACTTCCTGGTCATCGACAAGATCGCCAAGCAGATCTTCCGGGTGCCCGGCATCTCGCGCGTACAGGCCATCACCCGGCCCGACGGTAAACCCATCGAGCACACCTCGATTCCGTTCCAGATCAGCATGCAGGGCACCACCCAGCAGATGAACCAGAAGTATCTGCAGGACCGGATGGCCGACATGCTCGTGCAGGCCGACGAGATGTCCAAGACCATCGCCAACATGGAGCGGATGTCCAAGCTCACCGAGGAGATGGCTGCGACCACGCACAGCATGGTCACGAAGATGAAGGACATGACCCTCGACGTGGCCGAACTGCGGGACGACATCGCCAACTTCGACGACTTCTTCCGGCCGATCCGCAACTACTTCTACTGGGAACCGCACTGCTTCAACATCCCGATCTGCTGGGCGTTCCGATCGGTGTTCGACACCCTCGACGGCATCAACACGATGACCGACGACATCCAGAACCTGCTGCCCGACATGGAGCGGCTGGATCAGCTGATGCCGCAGATGGTCACGTTGATGCCACCGATGATTGAAACGATGAAGACGATGCGGACGATGATGCTGACGATGTACTCGTCGCAAAAGGGTCTGCAGGACCAGATGGCAGCCATGCAGGAGAACTCGACTGCCATGGGTGATGCCTTCGACGCGTCGATGAACGACGACTCGTTCTACCTCCCGCCCGAAGTCTTCGACAACGAAGAGTTCAAAAAGGGCATGGAGAACTTCATCTCCCCCGACGGCAAATCGGTGCGCTTCATCATCGCCCACGACGGCGACCCGATGACCCCCGAGGGCATCGCGCGGATCGACTCGATCAAGCAGGCCGCCAAGGAGGCCATCAAGGGCACCCCGCTGGAGGGCTCGACGATCTATCTCGCCGGCACCGCCGCGGTCTACAAGGACATGTCCGACGGCAACAGCTACGACCTGATGATCGCGGCCATCCTCGCGCTGGCGCTGATCTTCACGATCATGCTGCTGTTGACCCGCGCGGTGGTGGCCGCCGCGGTAATCGTTGGGACAGTGGTGATCTCGCTCGGCGCGTCGTTCGGCCTGTCGATCCTGATCTGGCAGCACATCCTCGGTGTCGAGTTGCACTGGATGGTCATGGCGATGGCCATCATCATCCTGTTGGCCGTCGGCGCCGACTACAACCTGCTGCTGGTGTCGCGGCTGAAGGAAGAGCTGCACGCGGGCATCAAGACCGGCATCATCCGGGCGATGGGCGGCAGTGGGTCCGTCGTCACCTCGGCGGGCCTGGTCTTCGCGTTCACGATGATGTCGATGGCGGTCAGCGAACTGACCGTGATCGGACAAGTCGGAACTACCATCGGACTGGGCCTGTTGTTCGATACTCTTGTCATCCGGGCATTCATGACGCCGTCCATCGCGGCGCTCATGGGTAAGTGGTTCTGGTGGCCACAGCGGGTGCGAGAACGCCCAGTGCCTGTACCGTGGCCAAAACCGAGGGAACTGACGCCGTCAGGGGGGGAAGGAGCACAGTCATGAAAAGACTGATTGTTGGAGTAGCCACCGCGGCGGCAGCACTCGTGCTGGCGGCACCCGCTCAGGCGCAGGACATCGACACCGACTTCACCAACGAGTTGCACACGTACGGGATCTACGGTCAGAAGGACTACAACGCCTGGATCGGCAAGATCACCTGCAAGCGGCAGCGCAAGGGCGTCGACCGGGATGCCTTCGCATCGGCGCAGTTCGTCCAGAAGCAGCTGGCGCGCGGCCAGA
Organism: Mycolicibacterium malmesburyense; assembly: GCF_001050015.1. The sequence goes on along the minus strand of NZ_CVTB01000256.1, from coordinate 33,455 downwards.
ACAGCACCGATCAGGCGTGGAAGTTCCTGGCGGGAGCGCTGCGCTTCTACTGCCCCGACCTCCTCCCGATCCTCGATCAAGCCCGTGACCACCGCGAAAGCTAGGAGCCGTCAAGTGTTTCGTAAAGCCACCATCGCGCTGGCATCCTTCGGCTGCGCGGCGATGATCTTCCCGGCCACCGCTGCCGCCGACGCCACGGACGACTATCCGATTCCCAACCGGATCATGAGGACCCCCTGCACGGTCGACCAGTACATGGCCGCCGTTCGCGATGAGGACCCGTTCTACTTCGAGCGCTACATGATCGACTACCGGAATCGGCCCGCAGACGTTCAGAAGGGCGCCCGCGACCGGATCTACTGGTTCTTCTCGTTGGATTACGCCGGCCGTCGTCAGTACTCGGAGAACACCGCGACCAACGTCTTCTACGAGCAGATGGCCACCCGCTGGGGCAACTGGGCCAAGCTGTTCTTCAACAACAAGGGCGTCGTCGCACACGCCACCGACGTGTGCATGAACTACCCGCCGAGCCAGCCCGAGATCTGGAACTGGACCACGACGCCGTAGCTCGGCTCAGGGCAGCCCACCGAACAGCGGGCTCAACGCCAACTGGACCGGGTCGGGAGCCGGCACGAACGCCGGTGGCGCCTGCGCGGTCTGCGGAGCGGGATGCGGGGATATCGTCGCCGGGTCGCTTTGCGCCGCGATGACGGTTTCAGACGGTTCCTGAACGGCTTCGACCAGCGGTTCCACCGTCTCGGTGACCGGCTGCGCGGCGACCTCCTGGGCGACGGCGGTCTCCACGCCGGCGTCGGATGTGGCGGGCAGCGGGATGGGCATGGCCGGGGCCGTCACCGGTTTGGCGATCACCTGTTTGACCACGATGGGGACGGTGGGCGCCGACGGCACCGCGTGAACGCTCATCGAGGGGCTCGAGTCCGACACCGCGGCAGCGGGTCCCACCGGTGACGTCGTCTCCGACGGGTCGACCCTGGCGTCCGGCGAGTCCCAGGCGGCGAGCTCCGGGCCGAACGCGAAAAGCGCGAGCACACCGGCCGCGAGGACCATCGCGGCGCGGCCGTGCGAACTCAACCGCCGTCGGGAGCGCAGGTCCGTTGACCTCGCCGGCGGTGCGCCCACCTCGTCCGCCGTGCCCGCCGGCCCCGACAGTGCGGCGCCGCAGGCGAGGGCGAGTTGGACGTCGTCGGAGGATACGACTGGGACGCCGAGCGCCTGCTCGAGCGGACCGGAGATCAGCTCGAGGTCACCGCGGGCGCCGATCAGGTACAACCGCTGCGGTTGCATCTCCTCGTCGTCGAAGAAGCCGGTGAGCCACCGGCCCAGGCCGTCCGCGCTCTCGCGCATGTGCGTCATCGCGGTGCGGACGGTTTCGCCGTGGACCGAGACCACGGTGACGGCGGAGGACTCCACGACACACACCGCGCATCCGTCGAACCCGTCGCCGGGCCCCAGGGCGTGCGCCCACGATCGTGCCGCGTGGGCCATTCGCACCGGAACGATTCTACCGAATCCCATGTCGGACAACGACTTCCGCAGCAGCTCGGCCTTGGCTGCGACGTCGGCGCTCCAGGTCAGGCAGATCGTATCCACCCGGTGACCGCTGGCCGATGCGATCGCCCGTGCGCCTCGCACCGCGGCTTCGTGTGTGGAGATGTCGCCATCGGTGGCGATGTCGGCGACCACGGTGAAGTGGTCGTGATCCAACGTCTTGGTCTCGCCGTTCTCGTTCTCGAGCAGGACCCACGCGATACCTGTCGACGTCATCGACAGCCCGAGCACCGTGTTCACGCTGCCTCCTCTCCCGCCTGGGTCGGCGAAGCGAGCATATTTTGCTTCCGCGCTCCCGGCATCTCGAAACGACCGGCCGTAGGTCGGCCCACCATCGACCTCCCTTTGCCGGCGCCCGAGCGGTCAACGGTTCATAGCCGGCGCTCGCGGTCGTGTTACGCCTCGGCGCCACGGCGCGAAATACCCGTATGAGTTCTTTCGCCAGGCTGGCGGTGCCTCTGACCGCCGCGCTCATGCTGTCCGCCCCGGTCGTCGCTCCCAGCGCCGACGCCGCGCCGTGCCCTGATGTGGAAGTCGTTTTCGCCCGCGGAACCACCGAACCGCCGGGGGTCGGCGGTATCGGACAGGCGTTCGTCGACTCCGTGCGCTCGCGCCTGGGCGACCGATCGGTCGGCGTCTACGCCGTCGACTACCCCGCCAGTCGCGACTTTGCGGTGAGCACCCGCGCGGGCGCCGAGGACACCCGCGCCCACGTGCAGTCGATGGCGGTCGAGTGCCCCGCCACGAGGATGGTGCTCGGCGGCTACTCCCAGGGCGCCGCGGTGATGGACGTCGCCACCGGTGCGTTGGCGCCGACGGTCGTTCCGCACGTCGCCGCGGTCGCGTTGTTCGGCGGGCCGCGCAGCAGCTTTGCCGACCGGCTGTCGCCGGGGCCGCTGCCGTCGGTGGGGCCCGATTACGCGGCCAAGACCATCGATCTGTGCGTCCCGAACGACCCGATCTGCTTCGAGGGCGGCACCGATATGGGCGCCCACGTGGCGTACGTCCAGGCGGGATTGGTTAACCAAGCTGCGGAGTTCGCTGCGAGCCGGATCTAACTACCGGTCGCGGGCCCTTATCTGGTAGGAACTAAGGCGGCCTAACACCGTAGGGAGGAGCTCCGCCGAGGTGAAATCCTGGTGAGCGCTCCCATCGCGCCCTCAACCGAGCACGCCGCGCACTCCTCACGGTCGCCGTTGGCCAAGTGGATCCGCCGGCTGTCCGTTCCCATCGTCGTCGCCTGGATCGCGATCATCGCGCTGCTCAATGTGACGGTGCCGCAGCTCGAGATCGTCGGCCAGATGCAGTCGGTGTCGATGAGCCCGTCGGAAGCACCGTCGGTGATCGCGATGCAGCGGGTCGGGAAGGTCTTCGAAGAGTTCGAATCCGACAGTTCGGCGATGATCGTGCTCGAGGGCGACCAGCCGTTGGGCGACGACGCCCGCCGGTACTACGACGAACTCGTCGACAAGCTGGAAGCCGACGACCAACACGTCGAGCACGTCCAGGACTTCTGGGGCGACCCGTTGACGGAGGCCGCGGCCGTCAGCGCCGACGGTAAGGCCGTGTACGTCCAGACGTATCTGGCCGGCAACATGGGCGAGGCGCTGTCCAACGAATCCGTCGAAGCGGTCAAGAACATCGTCGACAGCCTCCAACCTCCGCCGGGGGTGAAGGTCTTCGTCACCGGTGGGTCGGCATTGGTCGCCGACCAACAGATCGCCAGCGACCGCAGCATCCGCGTCATCGAGATCGCCACGTTCGCCGTCATCATCACGATGCTGTTGCTGGTCTACCGCTCGGTGGTGACGACGCTCATCCAGCTGGTGATGGTCATCTTGGCCTTGGCGGCCACGCGCGGGGTGGTGGCGTTCCTGGGTTACCACGAGCTGATCGGGCTTTCGACGTTCGCGACGAACCTCCTTGTCACGCTCGCGATCGCCGCGTCCACCGACTACGCGATCTTCCTGATCGGGCGCTATCAAGAGGCGCGCACGCTGGGCGAAGACCGGGAGACGGCCTTCTACACCATGTTCCGCGGCACCGCGCACGTGGTGCTGGGTTCGGGTATGACGATCGCCGGCGCCACGTTCTGCCTGTCGTTCACTCGGCTGCCGTATTTCCAGTCGCTGGGTGTGCCGCTGGCGGTGGGCATGACCACCGCGGTGTTGGTCGCGCTGACGCTCGGCCCGGCGATCATCACCATCGGCAGCCGGTTCGGGTTGTTGGAACCCAAGCGCGCCATGCGCATTCGTGGCTGGCGGAAGATCGGCGCGGTCATCGTCCGCTGGCCCGGGCCGGTGCTGATCGCGACGGTCGCGTTGTCTCTCGTCGGGTTGCTGACGCTGCCCGGGTACCAACCCAACTACAACGACCGGCTGTATCTCCCCGCCGATCTGCCGGCGAACCAGGGCTTCGCCGCCGCCGAACGGCACTTCTCCCCCGCCACCATGAACCCCGAGTTGGTCCTCATCGAGACCGACCACGACCTTCGTAATTCGGCCGACTTCCTGGTGATCGACAAGATCGCCAAGGCGATCTTCCGGGTGCCGGGCATCTCGCGGGTGCAGACCATCACCCGGCCCAACGGCAAACCGATCGAATTCAGCACCATCCCGGCCCAGATGAGCCTGGGCGGCGTCAACCAAGACCTGAACCGCAAGTACACCCAGGACCGCATGGCCGACATGCTGGTTCAGGCCGACGAGATGCAGAAGAACATCGACACCATGACCCGGATGATGGCGTTGATGGGCGAAATGAACGCCACCACCCACAGCATGGTCGAGAAGACCAAGACGATGGCCGTCGACACCGCCGAATTACGCGACCACATCGCCAATCTCGATGACTTCCTGCGCCCGATCCGCAATTACTTCTACTGGGAGCCGCACTGCTTCAACATCCCGGTCTGCTCGTCGATGCGGTCGATCTTCGACGTCATTGACGGAACCAACAAGCTCACCGACAACGTTCAGGATCTGATTCCGGACCTCGAGCGACTCGCCGCCCTGATGCCGCAGCTGCTGGCGTTGATGCCCGAGCAGATCGAGTCGATGCGGACGATGCGCACGATGATGCTGACGATGCACGCCTCCCAGGGTGGTCTGCAGGATCAGCAGGCCGCGCTGAGCGAGAACCAGTCTGCGATGGGTGACGCGTTCAACGACTCGTGGAACGACGACACGTTCTATCTGCCGCCGGAGATCTTCGACAACGAGGACTTCAAGCGTGGCATGGAGAATTTCATCTCGCCCAACGGTCGCGCCGTGCGGATGATCGTCCAGCACGAGGGCGATCCGCTCAGCGCCGACGGCATCGAACGCATCGACGCCATCAAGCAGGCCGCCAAGGAGGCCATCAAGGGCACCCCCCTGGAAGGGTCGACGATCTACGTCGGAGGAACGGCTGCGGCGTTCAAGGACATGCGGGACGGCAACAACTACGACCTGATGATCGCGGGCATCCTCGCGTTGGCGCTGATCTTCACGATCATGCTCATCATCACCCGAAGCGTCGTGGCCGCCGCGGTCATCGTCGGCACCGTCGTGCTGTCCCTCGGCGCGTCGTTCGGCCTGTCGATCCTGGTGTGGCAGCACATTCTCGGCATCGAGCTGCAATTCATGGTGATGGCCATGGCGGTCATCATCCTGTTGGCCGTCGGCGCGGACTACAACCTGCTGCTGGTCGCCCGGCTGAAGGAGGAGCTGCCCGCCGGGATCAACACCGCGATCATCCGGGCCATGGGCGGTTCCGGATCGGTGGTGACGGCGGCGGGTCTGGTCTTCGCCTTCACGATGATCTCGATGGTGGTCAGCGAATTGACCGTGGTGGCGCAGATGGGCACGACCATCGGCATGGGTCTTCTGTTCGACACGTTGGTGATCCGGGCATTCATGACACCGTCGATCGCCGCGCTGCTCGGCCGCTGGTTCTGGTGGCCACAACTGGTGAGGGCCAGGCCTAGGCCCGTGCCATGGCCCGCGCCGAAGCAGCCGACGCCGTAAAGCACCCCAGCATCGTCCACCCCAGGGTTCCGGTCAGCCCGTTCTTGGCCAACAGCACCAGCGCCACACCCGCCAGCACGATCAGCACACCCGCGACCGCGGACCGCGCACCGGTGGCGTGGACGGGCACGTCCCACCACGGGAGGCGGCGGTGCTCGAGCGGCGACAGCAGCCGGAACAGGGCGAACATGACGACGGCGAACACCACCGCCCGAAGCGCCAGCCGAGCCCAGAAGTACGGTGCGTCAACGTCATACGCGTCGAGGCCGATCGCGTGTAGGGAGAACGCCGCGATGGCGATCGCCACGATGTGCCAGAGGTACAGCGTCATCGCTCCCCCGTTGCCGACCGCGACGACGTACCAGACCCGCGGCCGTTGGGCCCACCGCTGGATCGCCCCCGCGCACACGATGAACGCCGCCGACATCCACGTACAGTGCAGCGCGAGAAGCAGCGTGGGCGGTGAGACGTTCGACAGTTGCTCGGTCCCGGTGACGACCAGCGAGACCTCGTAGGGGCCGATGAGTGCGAGCACCACCTGGGCGCCAAGCGCGCCGACGGCTGTCGCGAGCGCCGCGCGCCGGCCGATCAACCTACGCGCATAGCCGACGCCGAACACCACGGGAATGAGCCAGACGATGACGAAGTTGGCGACCCCGGCCATCGGGGTGCCCACGGCGATGCGGATGGCGTCGACGGCGGCGGAGGCCACCAGCAGACCACCCACGACGACGGCGACGTTGCGGCCCGTCGACAAGCGGGTCAGCAGCGGAACGAACGCGAGCACCACCAGGTAGACGCCGAGGAACCACAGCAGCGCGACGGATTCGCGGCCGAGGTCCGCCGCCGAGCCCGAGCCGAGGGTCAGGCGCACCGCGAGCAGCCCGACCGTCCACGCCGCGAGATACCAGAACACCGGGCGGCACAACCGCTGCGCACGGGCGACCAGCCAACTCCCCCACGACTTGCCCGCGTGCCAGCCGTACGCGCCCGCGGCGCCGCCGGCCAGAAAGAACAACGGCATGACCTGTACGACCCACGTCACCGGGGTGAGCGCGGGGATCTCGCCGAGGATGTTGCCGATCCAGACACCGCCGGCGTCGATGGTGGCCAGCAGCAGCGCGCAGTGGCCGAACATGACCACGACGAGCGCGGCCAGGCGGGCGACGTCGACCGCGCGGTCGCGGGTCGGCGGGGTGTCGGCGGCGAGTTCGTCGGCGCCTGCCAGCGGCTTGGTGAGCGACATGGGTTCAGGATGCCTCGCCGGTCGCGCGGCGGGCTTGAGTAGTACTACGCGATGTGGGCATGGGCGGGCCCGAGCAGCGCGCAGTAGGCGCGTTCACGCTCGGTGAGCTTGTCAGAAGTGATCGCACCGAAGGCGGCGGCATCGCGGGCGAACCGCGCCGGCGCGTCGGGCAGCGCATCGGGACCCTCGAGGCGGAAGCAGCTCGGCGCCAGGGGCCCGAACAGCAGGGCGCGGCGCAATTCCGGCCAGTTCGCGACCGCCGGTTCGACGCCCGCGGCCCGCGCGAACATCCGCGCCACCAGGTTCATCCGGGTCTTCTGCGGTTGGCCCCGGCGGGCGCGATACCCCGATACCGCACGCCGCTGGTCGGCCTCGGCCGGCGCCGGGATCGTGCCGGCCCAGGTGTAGGCGATCCAACGGGCCTGCAGCTCGAGCGGTACGAAGTACCCGCCGGACTGGTCCCACATCCCCATGAAGGCCAAGCCGGGAAGGTCGGGGTGGAAGGTGTGGCGATCGGTGTCGACGTGGACGGCATCGATGTTCAATGTCGTGCGAATCTCGTTGTCCAGGAACGGCATCGACAACTCGAAGCCGGTACCGAAGAGGATGCCGTCGAACTGTTCGGCGTGCCCGTCGGCGAACGTCACGGTCCTGCCCGCCACCGAGCTCATCCACGGCCGCACCTCGATCCTGCCCTCGGCCACGAGGGGCAGGTAGTGCTGGCTGAGGGTGATGCCCGCGGCGGACAGTGAGGCGTCGGGTGCAGGGGCGCCGTACTGCTGCGGGGTTCCGCCGGCTTCGACGACGATCTCCTTGAGCTGACGGTCGATCTCGGCCGCCGGCAGCGATTCGTCGGCCAGTGCGCCGTACCTGGTGAAGATCCGGTGGTCGGACGGGACGCCCGCGGCGAATTTCGGGAGGACGTAGCGCTGGCGGCGCTGAGTGACCACCACATGCTCACCGTGTTGCGCCAATTCGGAGGCGATCTCCATGGCGCTGACCGCACAGCCCGCCACCAGGACACGCTTGCCGCGGTAGGCGGCGGGGCCGCGGTAATGGAACGTCGGTGCGGCGCGGGCGGCGCCGGCGAAGGTGGGTAGACCGTCGACCGCCGGGATCGCGGGCGACTGGAACCGTCCGGTGGCGACGACGACACGGCGGTACTTCTCCTCGGCGCCGGCGGCGCCCACCAGCCAGCCGTCGTCGCCGCGACGAAGGCTGGTCACCGGGGTGAGGTACCGGATCCGCCGGGTCAGATCGAATACCTCGGCATACCGGTGGAGGTAGGCAAGGACTTCGTGGCCGGGCGGGAAGACGGGACCGTCGCCGGGGTCGAGGTCGCTGAAGGCGGTCAGGATGCGGCTGGTGTTGGTGTGCATGGCCGGCCAGACGCCGCTGTGGCCCGGCTCGCCCGTCCACTGACCGCCGAGTCCTGCGCCGCGCTCGTAGATGGTGGGCGCGAACCCCTGAGCGGTCAGCCAGCGCGCCGCGACGAGTCCGCCGGGACCCGCACCGATGACGGCCACGTCATCGGCCATCGTGCGACTTCCTCGCCGCCGTCATGCGGGGAATCTACTGCGGATCTGCGCTTGCACGAGGCGATCGCGCAGTGGATCGGCCCGCCACCGTGAGGTGACGGGCCGATGGAGGGGGCTCAGGGCATCCGGGCCAGCACGGGCAGCTTGCCGGCGGGCAATCCCGGGCGGATGTTGGTTTGGTTGCGCTGCGGGGCGGTGGTGACGACGATCTTGCCGCCGCGGCAGGACACGATCTTGCCGTCGACGAAGACGTCCTGGCCGTCGTCGATCGGGATGTCGTAGCCGTCGGCGTCGGTGTAGGTGCATCCGCCACTGCCGGGGGTGGGCTCGTTGTCGGCGGCGAAGGCGGTCGCCGGGGCGACGACGAAGACGGCCAGGGCGCCGACGAGCGTGGCGGCGTAACGGATGCGGGGGGTGCGGCGGATGGTCATGTCGTGTCCTCTCGGGAGGCGGTTCGGGGCTGGTGAGGAAATGATTGCGAGTCGACGGGGGGCTGCGTAATCGCCGCGAAGGCAGAATCCGCTCGTGTGCGGGGAGGTTTTCCTATCCGCGCGGTAAGGGCGCGGGTCGAGGGTTTTGCGATCGAAATGTCTGCATGACAGGCGAACGGCGTGGGTATTCCCGCCAAAACTCACAGGGGAGGTCCGCACGATGGCAGAACACGAATCCGGGCAGTGGAATGTCGCGGCGAAGGACGACATGGTGTACCTCGAGCGCGTCAACGACAGCGGCGAGCTGCTGTTCGGCGACTCCCTCGAACCTCACGAGGCGCGCCAACTCGCCCGGGCACTGACGAAATTCGCGGACAAGCTCGATGAGAGCCCCTCACGAGAGCGGAAGGAGGCGGCCGGTTCCGATTCGGACGACAAGGAGGACTCGCCGGACGATGACGACGAGGACTCACCGGACGACTCACTGGACGACTCGCCGGACGAGGATGAGGACGACAAGTCCGACGAATCGTCCTCTTGAGTCGTTCCCGATGTGCGCTCAGTTCCGCTGGCTCACAACGGTTCTGGGCAGTGCGGAGCGTCCGCGCCATTTTGGGTGCGCCATTAATCGTTATCAGATGCAGCAACCATCGTTATCAGAAACACCGCGCGACCTCTGCCCATCGATGGCCGAGCTGCTGGACCATTGCTGCACGCGGTGCGATGCTGGGGACAACGCCCGCATGGTGATCGGTTGAATACGGCTGTCATGGGGAGGATGAGATGCGCCAGCCAGCGACGGCTTTCGGTGCGGCGATGGTCTGTTTTCTGGTCGCCGGGTGTGCCAGCTCGGTAGGCAATGCGGTGACACCCACGCCCACCAAGACATTGATCCCGCGTCCCCTGGTGGAACGCGAGCTGGATGAACTGCTCCTCAATCCCGCCGAGTTGAACGCCGCGATGGGCTCGCAAACCCTGGAGGTCACCAGCGCCCAGAGCGCGATGTCGGACAACAGCGCCACGATGGAGCCGCGGGAGTGCCTCGGCATCGACGGCGCCGCGGAGGCGCCGGTCTACGCCGAGAGTGGGTTTTCGGCCGAGCGGGATCAGAGCCTCAACGACGGCGACAAGTTCGCCCACTATGTGAAGCAGGCCGTGGTGCTGTACCCGCTCGTGAAAAAGGCCAGGGCCTTCCTCGATGCCTCCGCGCAGCAGTGGCCGGCGTGCAAGGAGTACATCCACACGCAGAGTGGGACGGAGTGGACCGTCGGGCCGATCAGTAACAACGACGACGTGCTGAGCACCGTCGCGACTCTTCAGGAAGCCGCCGCGCCGGGATGGGCCTGCGGACACGCCATCGCGCTGGAGAACAACGTCATCATCGATGTGAACACGTGCAGCGCGAAACCGGGTGATTCGGCCGTGCGGATCGCCAAGCAGATCGCGGAGAAGGTGAGCGCTCGCTGGTGACCGCGTTCGCCACTATGTGGCGAGGCGCTTGCCTTGGGGCAGCCGGCAACCCGCGAATCCGGAGATCACCAGGTTGCCCTTGTAGGCGACTTTGACGGAAAGGCCCGCCGGACCGGTGAAACCACACATCGTGGTGGCCGAGGTTGTCCTGCATGACCTGTTCATCCGTGGCGCCGAGCCGTGCCGCCGACTGCCTCGCCGTCGCGAGCACCGCCTCCCACTGTGCGTTGGAGAGGTCGGCCGAGGCGACGGCATCCGGCAGGAACATACGCTTGCCATCGGTGTTTCGAACCGCCAACCTCCGCTGCCAGGCGCCGGCAACGCCCGCATGGACGAAACTCCCGCTCACAGGGTAAGTACGCCGAGCACCACCTCGGGTCAGCGGCTCTGGTTGCGGGCTGTAGAAACCCGGCATCGGCGCGGGTCAGACGGCAAGAGGCCCTAGTGCTCGAAGTGAGCGGTAGGGCGGTCGCCGCGGCGCCGATCACGTCGGCGTCCTACTTGGTGTTCCGTACGTCCCACTCTCCCGGGGCGGCCGTTCACGGGATGGCTGACGTACCACTCCGGCATAATTCCTGGGCGAAGAGTTCGCGGCGCCCGGTGACTCGACGATGGTCGACAAGGCCGGGCGCAGTGGTTCCGCCGAATGTCGGGATGCGATTGATGGACGGCGTTCGTGGCGAGCGGATGGGAGGGCTGGGCTAACCATGCCGTACGACTACTTCGACAGTGTTCCCAACTACAACGACACTCTTCCCGACTTCAGGAGGCTGGCCCGCGAAATCGGACAGGAGATCGCCGCCACCCGGTCGAATGTCCTGGCCCACAACGGCCGGGTGTTCTGGAAGCTCACCGACGCCGACAGTGGAGCGCTGGCCTGGCTCGCATTCACCCGGCCAGATGCACGGTCGGCGTTGGCCCGGCGCAAGGTGTGGACATTGATCCCGTACCTGCAGGTATTCATGGCGAACTGGTTTGTGAGCCTCGACCACGAACTCACCGAGCAAAGCCAGTGGATACATACGAACATCGACATATATGAGGCGCGCGAACTGGCACTGCTAGTACCGCAACCGACGGCCGGGGACATGAAGCGGATCACGCGACCCGAAGCGGTGCTGACCCTCGACGACATCGACCGCCACAAATTGACAACCGTACTGGGGAAGGGAACTGCTCACGCGATGAGGACTCGGCGATGACTCACTTGAACCAGCAGGGATTCTGGGAGTGGGCGTACGGCGACCTGCTGTCCAATACCAACCGCGGCGTGCTGGCCGAGTACATCGTGGCTACAGCACTCGGCATCCACGACACGAAGCGCGTGGAATGGGACCGGTACGACCTTGTCATCGGTGATATCGGTGATATCGGTGATATCGGTGTCGAGGTGAAGTCGGCTGCCTATGTGCAGACCTGGAAGCAAACCCAGCTATCAAAGATCACGTTCGGCATCCGCCCCGCAATGGGCTGGGACGCCCGCACCGATACTTCTGCGACCATCGCACAGCGAAGCGCCGACGTGTACGTCTTCTGTCTGCTCGAAGGTCAGGACTGCGATGCCCCCATCAACCCGCTCGACGTCGCACAATGGACCTTCTATGTGCTGCCTGCCAGCAAACTCCCGGAGCAGAAGACGATTGGGCTCAGACCGCTGAAAGCCCTTCGTCCGCATGAATGCGCCTACGACGAGCTCAAGACCGCCATTCATGAGGCAGCAAAGGTCAATCGCGGCATCTGACGAATTCCTTGTGGAGTTCTGTTCGCCATGGTTGCCGCCGGTCCGGTCCGCGCCGCGATGAGTCGGCAAGCTGATGGCTGGCGCACTGCCCGATCACTGGACCGCTCACACCCTGCGGCATCGATTCGCCACCAGGGCCTACCGCGGCTCGAGGAACCTCCGCGCGGTGCAAATGCTGCTGGGACATTCGAGCGTGGCGACGACGGAGCGGAATACCACGGTCACGACGACGAGATACGCGCAGCGATGGAAGCGGCCGACACGTGAGACGTTGACCGTCGTGGCGACGATGGTGCGGCCGGTCATCGTGTCCCGTTGCGGGGGGCGGCGTGGGATCATCCGCTGTGTGTTGGTTGACCAACCTATTGGCTGGTGAGTTCGTGTTGAGGCTGTTGCCCAACGGTGGCACAGCAATCTTCCTTCGCACGCTCTGAATCACGGCCTTCATCTACTCTGCCGCGCTGCTTTTGCGCGCTGTGCCCTACACCGCTTGGTCGTGGGGCATCGAACCGGACACGTTGAGGAAGGAGGTCGGGGAAACGGTCCCTTGGGTCGGGGCTATCGCGGGCGGTGTGTACACCGCTCTATACGCCCGGTTCCCGTCGCAGTGGAGTTATCTCGCCAACGTGTATCACCAGATGAAGGCGGCGATTCTCAGCGGTCCAGAGGACCCGAGCCCTGACCAGCAGGAGCAGTTGCTCTATTTGAAGGCGGCGTCCGTCGAGGACGCCGAAGACCTACCGGCGCCCCCAAAAGGCCCCAAACGGAAAAACCGCGAACCTAAAGTAGGTCCGCGGCTATTCCGATGTCTTGCGACATCACATGGTCGGGCTGACAGGATTTGAACCTGCGACCCCTACACCCCCAGTGTAGTGCGCTACCAAGCTGCGCCACAGCCCGCGGTGCCGCCGGGATCGCCGGCGGCAGGTCGAAATGCTACCGCAGCCCTGGCGCGCAGTCCCAACCGCCACCCGTCACCGAGCGGTGCTGGATACGGCCTCGACCTCGCCGGCCGCCGACGCGGGTGCCGCGGGGCGACGGTACCGCCACGCCACGTAAAGCGCTGCGGCCCAACCGATCACGATCAGCGTGTAAACGCCCATCGACCACGGCCACTCGATACCGAAGTAGTGCACCAGCTTCTGGCTGTTGGTCAACACGATCACACCGCCGACGGCCGTGCCCAACAAAGCCGGCCGGATCCGGCTCACGAGCCAGGCCGCGAACGGGGCGGCGATCACCCCGCCCACGGCGAGGCCGAGCACCACCGGAAGGTTCTGGACGAACTCCTCCCGCAGCCCGATCCCAAAACCGACCGACGCCGACGCCGCCACCAGAAACTCCGAGGCGCTGACCGAGCCGATCACCGTGCGCGGAGCCGTCTTACCCCGCGACAGCAGGGTGCTCGTCGTCACCGGACCCCAGCCGCCGCCACCGGACGCGTCGATGAACCCGCCGAACAGCCCGAGCGGGCTGAGGAACTTCGCCGTATGCGGCGTCTCCCCGTGGCGCATCACCGGAGGATTGCGCAACGAGAACCGCAGCAGCACGTAGATCCCGATCGCCACCAGGATCCCCGCCATCAGCGGGGCGGCATGCTCGGTCGACAGCGAGGACAGCACGGTCGCACCGGCGAACGCGCCGATCGCCCCGGGCACGCCCAGCTTCAGCACGATCGACCAGTCGAGGTTCTTGAACCGCCAGTGCGACAGGCCCGACGCCAGCGTCGTGCCGACCTCGGCCAGGTGCACGGCCGCGCTCGCCTGCGCGGCGCCGAGACCGCTGAGCACCAGCAGCGTCGAGGCGGTCACGCCGAACGCCATGCCCAGCGCGCCGTCCACCAACTGCGCTCCGACACCGACGAGCGTGAATATCAGAAGCGAACGCATACGTTCGACTGCTTTCGGAAGAGGTCAGCGCGGGAAGCGCGACCGGACGGACAGGTGGAGGGCGCGGATCAGATGCGCGCGCGACACCACTCGTCGAAGGCGATGACCCGCCGTGACGGCCAGAAAGGCTCGAGGGCGCACAGGGTCGACGGCGCGGTGCGAAATCGGCGCTCGGCCACGCGGCTCCCCTCTCCTGGTCAGACGGCTCCGGGTAACCCTACCGGAGCGCTCTAGACGGTCAGCAATCGATACAGCCCGATGATTCCCACCACCACGATGACCGCCCGCAACGCATTGGGTGAGAGGCGGCGGCCGTAGCGGGCCCCGAGGAACCCGCCGACCAGCGAACCGGCCGCGATCAGGCCCGCCGCCGCCCAGCTGATCCGGTCGAACGCCACCAGCGTGTACGCCACCGCGGCCACCACGTTGACCACCAACGACAGCAGGTTCTTGGCCGCATTCATCCGCTGCATGCCCTCCGGCAGCAGTGCGCCCATCACCGCGATCAGCAGGATCCCCTGGGCCGCGGTGAAGTAGCCCCCGTACACCCCGACCGCGAACGTCGCGACGACGACAGCGGCCATCTGTGCGGGCGACACATGCTCGGCCGACTGCCCCGCCGCCTCCGCCCGCGTTCGCGCATACGACTGGATCCGCGGCCCGACCACCACCAGCACCAGCGCGGCGATCAGGAGCACCGGCACGACCCGCTCGAACACCGTCTCGGGCAGATGCAGCAGCAGCCACGCACCGAGCACCGCGCCCGCGAAGGACGCCGGAATCTGCCATCGCAGCCGGTGCCACTGTCCGCGCAGTTCGCGCCGATAACCCCAGGTGCCTGACACCCCGCCGGCCACCAGTCCGATGGCGTTCGACATCGTCGACGTCACCGGCGGATAGCCCAGCGCCACCAGCGTGGGGAACGTGATCAGGGTGCCGGACCCGACGAGTGTGTTGATCGCGCCGGCTCCCAGGCCCGCCAAGGCGATGAGGACCATGTCGACGACGGGCACTTGGGCAAGGCTAATCGCCGATTTGTGGAGCGGCAGCGGCGCCTACCGCCGGTGCGACTCCACGGATCACCGTGAGCGCGATCCCCGCTTCTCGCGCATCCGCACGTTGATCCGGATCGGGCTGCCCTCGAAACCGAACGCCTCGCGCAGCCGTCGCTCCAGGAACCGCCGGTAACCCGCCTCCAGAAAACCGGTGGTGAACAGCACGAACGTCGGCGGACGGGCGGTCGCCTGGGTGGCGAACAGGATCCGCGGCTGCTTGCCCCCGCGCACCGGCGGCGGATGCGCCGCGATCACCTCCTTGAAGAAGGTGTTCAACCTGCCGGTCGGGACGCGGGTATCCCACGACTCCAGCGACTTCTCCAACGCGGGCACCAGCTTCTGCACCGCGCGGCCCGTTTTCGCGGAGATGTTCACCCGCGGCGCCCACTGCAGCTGGACGAGTTCGCGGTCGATCTCGCGGTCCAGCAGGTAGCGCCGGTCCTCGTCGACCAGATCCCACTTGTTGAACGCGAGCACCAGCGCCCGGCCCGCCTCGATCACCATCGACAGCACGCGCTGGTCCTGCTCGGTCAGCGGCTGCGACGCGTCGATCAACACGATCGCCACCTCGGCGGCGTCGATGGCGCCATGGGTGCGCACCGACGCGTAGAACTCGTGTCCGCTCGCCTGGCCGACCTTGCGGCGAAGGCCCGCGGTGTCGACGAACCGCCACAGCTTGCCGTCCATCTCGATCAGCGAGTCGACCGGATCGACGGTGGTGCCGGCGACGTCGTGGACGACCGAGCGCTGATCGCCCGCCAGCCGGTTCAGCAGCGAGCTCTTGCCCACGTTCGGCTTGCCCACCAGCGCGACCCGGCGCGGTCCTCCCCCGCCGCCCGCCATCTCCGAGACCGCGGGCAACTCCTCGATCACGGTGTCGAGCAGATCGGCCACGCCGCGGCCGTGCATGGCGCTGATCAAATGCGGCTCGCCCAGTCCCAGCGACCACAGCATCGCGGCGTCGGCCTCACCGCGCTCGCTGTCGACCTTGTTGGCGGCCAGGAACACCGGCTTTCCCGAGCGCTGGAGCAGTTTCGCTGCCGCCTCGTCGGCGGTGGTGGCGCCGACCACCGCGTCGACGACGAAGATGATCGCGTCGGCGGTGCGCATGGCCACCGACGCCTGCTCGGCCACCAGCTGTTGCAGACCCTTCGCGTCGGGCTCCCAACCGCCGGTGTCCTGCAGGACGAACCTGCGGCCGGACCACAGCGCGTCGTAGGAGACCCGGTCGCGGGTCACGCCGGGCACGTCCTGCACGACGGCCTCGCGCCGGCCCAGGATCCGGTTCACCAGCGTCGACTTGCCGACGTTCGGCCGCCCGACGACGGCGACGACCGGTGGCGCCGCCGACGCCTCCTCGATGGCCTCGGCGATGTCTTCTGGGATGTCCCAATCGCTTTCGTCGACCCAGGTGCCGTCCTCGCTCATCGCTGCGCTCCCGCTCGCTCCCGCACGAGGTGGGCCAGATGCTCGATCACCTCGGGCTGCGTCATCGCGCTGGTGTCGACCACGACGGCATCGTCGGCGGGCCGCAACGGCGACACCACCCGAGTGGAGTCGAGATGGTCGCGTCGCTTGACGTCGGCCAGCACCGCCTCGTAGTCGTCGGCCAGCCCGGCCGCCTTGTTCTGGTCGTTACGGCGTCGCGCACGCTCTTCGGACGACGCGGTCAGAAAAATCTTCACGTCGGCGTCGGGAAGCACCACCGTGCCGATGTCACGACCCTCCACGACGACGCTGCCCTCGCCGGACGCCAACTCGCGCTGGATGTCGACCAGCCGGGTGCGCACCGCGGGAACCGCCGAGACCGCCGACACCGCCTTGGTCACCGCGTCGCCGCGGATCTCGGTCGAAACGTCTTCTCCGTCAAGGTAAGAGCGGTCTTCATCGGGGTCGTAGCCCACCGCGAGCTCAGTGGCCGCGGCCGTCACGGCGACTGCGTCGTCATCGGCGATATCGACACCCGCGCGCAGCACCGCCAGCGTGACGATCCGGTACATCGCACCGGTATCCAAGTACCGCGCGTTCAGCTCGCGCGCCAAACCCCGTGACACCGTTGACTTCCCAGTACCCGCGGGACCGTCGACGGCGATGACCAGTGACGTCACAGGCCGACCGCCTTGTACAACTCGCCGAGCTCCTTCTGTGTCAACACCCGGATGCTGCCCGGACGCTGCTCGCCGAGCGCGACCGCCCCGATGTCGGTCCGCACCAGCTCCTGCACGGGGAACCCGACCGCCGCGAGCATGCGGCGCACGATCCGTTTGCGGCCCTCGTGCAACGTTATCCGCACCAGACTCTTGCCGGCGACCTTGTCCACGACGGCGAAATCGTCGACGCTCGCCGGCCCGTCGTCGAGCTCGATGCCGTTGCGCAGCTCGCGGCCCAACCCCCGCGGCACCGTCCCCATCACGGTGGCCAGGTAGGTCTTGGGCACTTCGAACGACGGATGCATCAGCCGGTGCGCCAGCTCGCCGTCGTTGGTCAGCAGCATCAGCCCCTCGGTGTCGGCGTCGAGCCGGCCGACGTGAAACAGCTTCTTGTTTCCGCGGACTCGGTGCTCGACGAGATCGCCGATGCACGGGCGGCCCCGATCGTCGGACATCGTCGAGTGCATGCCCTTGGGTTTGTTGATCGCCAAATGCACCAGGGTGTCGTCGAGCGTCACCCGCGCACCGTCCACTCGGATCACCGAGACCTTGGGGTCGACGCGGGTGCCCAACTCGGTGACGACGCGGTCGTCGACCTCCACGCGGCCGTCCATGATCATCTTCTCGGCCACCCGGCGCGACGCAATTCCCGCCTGCGACAACACCTTCTGCAGTCGCACGCCTTCGGAATCAGCCATTCGCATCGGTGTCCACGTCGAACGACAGCGGCTGCTCGGGTGCCGGACCCCCGCTGAGCTTGATGAAACGCGGGTCCTCGTCCAGGGTTTCGCTGAGGTCGTCGATCACGTCGACGTCGGGCAACAGCGGCGCGATGTCGGGCAGATCGGCCAGCGAGGTCAGCCCCAACCGTTCGAGGAACAGCTCCGTGGTGGCGAATGTCACCGCGCCCGAGTCGGGATCGGTGCCGGCCTCGGTGATCAGGCCGCGGGCCACCAGCGTGCGCATGACCGCGTCGACGTTGACACCGCGCACGGCGCTCACCCGGGCCCTGGTCACCGGCTGCCGGTACGCCACCACGGCCAGCGTCTCCAGCGCCGCGCGGGTCAGCTTGGAGCGGGCACCGTCGAGCAGCAACCGCTCCACGTAGGGGGCGTAGCGCGACCGCGTGTACATCCGCCAGCCGCCGCCCGCCTCGCGCAGGTCGATACCGCTGTCGCGCGCGGTGTACTCCTGGCCCATCGACTGCAGCTTGGCCGCGACCCGGTAGGACGGCTGCTCTATCGCCGTCGCGAGTTGCTCGACGGTCGCCGGGGTGTCGACCACCAGCAGCAGAGCCTCGAGCACCGCGCCGAGCTCGCCGTCCTCCATCTCGGGCGGTTCGGCGACGTCGATGCCGAGACCGGCGTCGGCCGCGACGTCCCCGTCGTCGAGGTCCGTCGCGACCTCGCCGAGGTTGTCGTGGTCTTCGCTATCCATACTGATCTTCTTCCACCGCCATGTGTTGGTGCGTCGGCCGCTCACCGGTCCACGAAATCTGCAGCACACCAAGCGGTTCAGGTTGTTCGAATGCTACCGCCCTGGCGCGGTACAGCTCGAGCAGCGCCAGGAACCGCCCGACGATCTCGATCGGCGCCTCGCAGTCGGCGACGAGATCCCGGAAGGACGCCCAATGGCCGATGCCGCGGCTCTCCAGCAACGCCATCAGGTTACCGATCTGCTCGGGCACCGACACCGCCACGTGGTGCAGATGCTCGGTGCTCACCGTCGGCACCGGCCGCGGCGTGAACGCCGCCGCGGCGATCTGGGCGAACGCCTGGGCGTCGACGCCGATCATCACTTCGGGCAGCAACTGTGAGTACCGCTCCTCGAGCGCGACGGCGCGCGGATAGCTGCGCAGCGCGGCGGCCTCCAGTTCGGCGAACATCTCGGCGACGTGCTTGAACGCGCGGTACTGCAGCAGGCGGGCGAACAGCAGGTCGCGCACCTCGAGCAGGGCGAGGTCCTCTTCGTCGTGCACTTCGCCCGAAGGCAGCAGTCGGGCCGCCTTGAGGTCGAGCAGCGTCGCGGCGATCACCAGGAAGGCGGTGGTCTCCTCGAGTTCGAGCTGGGAACCGATGGCCTTGGTGTAGGCGATGAAGTCGTCGGTGACCTGGTGCAGCGCCACCTCGGTGACGTCGAGTCGATGGGCGAAGATCAGCTGCAGAAGCAGGTCGAACGGACCCTCGAAATTGCTCAGCCGGACCTGGAAACCCGACTGCGAAGACTCCTCCGATTCCGGCGTCGCCGCGGCTTCGGTCCCCGTCACCGGGTCATTCACGCGCCGAACCGGTGGATGACCTCGCGAGCCAGCGATCGATATGATTGCGCCCCACCGGATTTCGGCGCCCACGTGGTGATCGGTTCGCCGGCGACGCTGGTCTCGGGAAACCGCACCGTACGGGTTATGACGGTGTCGAACACGAGGTCGCCGAAGCGCTCCACTACACGGGCCATGACTTCTCGAGAGTTTACGGTGCGCGGGTCGTAGCGGGTGATCAGGATGCCGCTGATCGACAGCTTGGGGTTGAGCCGGTCGTGCACCTTCTCGACGGTGTCGGTCAGCAGAGCCAGGCCGCGCAGCGAGAAGAACTCGCACTCGGTCGGGATGATCACGCCGTCGCTGCAGGCCAAACCGTTCACGGTGAGCAGCCCGAGCGAGGGCTGGCAGTCGATCAGGACGTAGTCGTAGCGGTCCAGAACCGGATAGAGCGCGCGCGCCAACGCCTGCTCGCGGCCGACCTCGTTGACCAGCTGGATCTCCGCGGCCGACAGGTCGATGTTGCTGGGCACCAGGTCGAGATTCTTGACCCGCGTCTTGATCAGCACGTCGTCGATCGACACCCGCGATTCGACCAGCAGGTTGTGGACAGTGTGCTCGAGTTCGTAGTGCGGCACCCCCAGTCCCGCCGAAAGCGCGCCCTGCGGGTCGAGGTCGACCAGCAGCACGCGGCGGCCGTACTCGGCGAGGCTGGCCCCGAGGTTGATCGTCGAGGTGGTCTTGCCGACGCCGCCCTTCTGGTTGCACATCGCGATGACCTTGGCCGGACCGTGCGACGTCTTCGGCTGCGGTTCGGGGATATGCCGCGGTGGACGGCCGGTCAGGCCAAGAGGTTCCGGCGTTGCGCCGCCCCCTGCGTCGTCGCTCATACCAGACCGTCGCTGGTCAGGCAGTTCACGGACATGGCGGACATCCGGGCAAGTTTAACGGCAGGAACGGCGCAGGTCAGCCAGACCCGCGGGCAACTTGCGAGCCGAATGCGCCGTGTCGCGTCCTAGGCTGGCGCCATGAGCTTGAAGCAACGGATTCCGGTGCTGAGGTGGTCATTCCTGCGGATGGCGGTCGGGGCACGCAACATCTCCACCACCGGCCAGATCGGCGACGGCCGCGAGGCGGCGGCACGCGACTACGTGCTGGCCAACGCGCGGGCGGGCGATATCGACGACGTCATCGCCACGATCGACCGGTTCGCCTACGAGAAGTCCTTCCTGATCAACGTCGGTGACGAGAAGGGCGCGATCCTCGACGCCGCGGTGCGCAATGCGAGCCCGGGCCTGGTGCTCGAACTCGGTACCTATTGCGGCTACGGTGCGCTGCGCCTGGCCCGCTCGGCGCCGTCGGCGCGGGTGTTCTCGGTGGAGCTCGCCGAGGCCAACGCTGAGATCGCCCGCCGGATCTGGGAGCACGCCGGGGTGGCCGACCGCGTCACCTGTGTCGTCGGCACCATCGGCGACGGCCGCACCCTCGACACCCTCGCCGACCAGCACGGGTTCGGCCCGGGCACCCTCGACCTGATGTTCCTCGACCACGACAAGAACGCCTACCTGACCGACCTGCAGAGCATCCTCGACCGCGGGTGGCTACACCCCGGATCCGTCGTCGTCGCCGACAACGTGAAGGTGCCGGGGGCGCCGAAGTACCGCGAGTTCATGCGCCGGCAACAGGGCAAGCTGTTCGACACCGTCGAGCACAAGACCCACGCCGAGTACCAGTCGCTGCTGGCCGATCTGGTGCTCGAGTCCCGATACCTGGGCTGACGTCCTCCGGCGAGCAGACCCTCAGCGCGCCCGCGGATGGGCGCCGGCCCACACCTCGCGCAGCGCGTTGACGGTCACCATCGTGTAGATCTGCGTGGTCGTCACCGAGGCGTGGCCCAGCAGCTCCTGCACGACGCGCACGTCGGCGCCACCGTCGAGCAGATGCGTGGCGAACGAGTGCCGCAGCACGTGCGGCGACACCGCGGCGGTGATGCCCGCCCGCTCGGCGGCGTCCTGCAGCACCTGCCACGCGCTCTGCCGCGACAGCCGCCCGCCGCGCGCGTTCAGGAAGATCGCGGGCGTGCCCCGGCCGCGGCGCGCAAGGTCGGGACGTCCGCGCACGAAATAAGCGTCCAGCGCGGTCACCGCGGGTCGACCGATCGGCACCAGCCGGTGCTTGCCGCCCTTGCCGCGCAGCAGCACCGAGCGTGCGTGGGTGTCGACGTCGTCGATGTCGAGGCCCACCGCCTCCGATATCCGGGCTCCGGTCGAATACAGCAGTTCGAGCAGCGCGCGGTTGCGCAGCGTGAGGGGGCTGTCGGCGTCGCTGTCGCCGCCCGCGGCCTCGAGCAGGGCCAGCACCTCGTCGAGGGACAGGCTCTTGGGCAGCCGCCTGCTCGGCGTCGGCGGTTTGACCTCCGAGGCCACGTCCAGCTCGGTCAGCCCCTCGGCGGCCGCGAACCGGTGCAGTCCCCGCACGGCGATCAGCGCTCGCGCCGCCGAAACCGCCGACAGCGGAGCAGCGCCGGCCTCGGCGTTCCCGCGGCGCAACGCGACCAGGAACTCGCTGACGTCGGTTTCGCTGACCTTGCTCAGGTCGTCGATGCCGCGCGCGGTCAGGTGTTCGGTGTAGCGACGCAGGTCGCGGCGGTAGGAACTCAGCGTGTTGGCCGCCGCACCGCGTTCGATGGTCAGGTGGTCGAGGTAGCCCTGAACCTGGCCTTCGAGCGCGGAGGTGAAGCTCGATGAGCCGCTTGCGCGAAGAGGAGACGACGTGGTCACGGATGCCCCTGACGGCGACCGAAGGACGTCGGGCGATCGGTCCACGGCGCGTCGACGCTCCTGAGACCGTCGAGGTCTGTGACGGTGTGAGCGGCCAGAATCCCGCTCACCGCAATGGCATTGACGATCTCGCCGGCGAACACCATGCGCGCGGCCTCGTCGAGCGGGTACCACCGCATCGTCAGGTCGGCTTCCTCGTCGCGGGCCTCGGGGCGTCCGACGTCGGTGAGCCCGGTGGCCAGGTAGACCCGCACGCTCTCGTCGCTGAAGCCCGGCGCGGAGTCGAGGTCGACCAGCACGCGCCAGTCGGTGGCCGACAGTCCCGCCTCTTCCTTGAGTTCGCGCGCTGCCGTGATGTGCGGCGGCTCGCCGCCGAGGTCGAGCAGGCCCGCGGGTAGCTCCCAGAGGCGACGCCCCAGCGGGTGGCGGTACTGGTAGACCATCGCGATGTTGCGGTCGTCGTCCATCGCCAGCACCGCGACGGCGCCGTAGTGCTCGACGACCTCGCGGCGGGCGGTGTGGCCGCCGGGCATGCGGACCTCGTCGGCGCGCAGCGCGAATATCTTCCCGACGTAGAGGGTTTCGGAGGAGACCGTCTCGAAGTCGTGGTCAGCCACGGGTCGCGGGCTCTTGCAGCAGGGCTCCTACCTCGTCGTCATGTTCGACGCCGTTGGACCGCTGCTCGGGAATGTCCATACCGGGGAGGCGCTCTTCGGCCTTGTATTCGAGCGCCGCCCCCACGAACGCGACGAACAACGGGTGCGGCCGGGTGGGCCTGCTCTTGAGTTCGGGGTGCGCCTGCGTGCCGACCACGAACCGGTGCACCTCGCGCGGGTACTCGACGAACTCGACGAGATGGCCGTCCGGGGAGGTCCCGGAGAACCGCAGACCGCTCTCGGCGATGCGGTCCCGGTACTGGTTGTTGACCTCGTAGCGGTGACGGTGCCGCTCCGACACCTCGGTCGACGCGTAAGCCTCCGCCACGATCGAACCCGCTTCCAACACAGCCGGATACGCGCCCAGCCGCATCGTGCCGCCGAGGTCGGCCTCGCCGGCGACGGCGTCGCGCTGATCGGCCATCGTCGAGATCACCGGATGCGGGGTGGTCGGGTCGAACTCCGCGGAGTTGGCCTCGGCGATGCCGACCGAGCGGGCCGCCTCGATGACGATGCACTGCAGTCCCAGGCACAGCCCCAGAACGGGAAGGCCCCGCTTGCGGGCGTACCGGATCGCGCCGATCTTGCCCTCGATACCGCGGATGCCGAAGCCACCGGGGATCAGCACACCGTGCACGTCGGCCAGCGCCGCGGCCGCGTCGCCGTCGATCTCGCAGTCATCGGAAGCGACCCAACGCATCTCGACCTTCGCCCGGTGGGCGAACCCGCCCGCCCGCAGCGCCTCGGCCACCGAGAGGTAGGCGTCCGACAAATCGATGTACTTGCCCACCAACGCGATTCGCACGGTCTCGTGCGGCTCGTGCACCCGCTGCAGCAGGTCGTTCCACTGCGTCCAGTCGACGTCACGGAACGGCAGGTTCAGCCTGCGCACCACATACGCGTCGAGTTCCTCGCGGTGCAGCACCTTGGGGATGTCGTAGATCGACGGGGCGTCCGGGGTGGAGATGACACCGTCGATGTCGACGTCGCACATCAACGCGATCTTGTTCTTCAGCGGTTCGGGCACATCGCGGTCGCAGCGCAGGATCAGCGCGTCCGGGGTGATACCGATGCTGCGCAGCGCCGCCACCGAGTGCTGCGTCGGCTTGGTTTTCAATTCACCCGACGGCGCCATGAAGGGCACCAGCGAGCAGTGCAGAAAGAAGCAGTTCTCCCGGCCCACCTCGTGGCGCACCTGGCGCGCGGCCTCCAGGAACGGCAGCGATTCGATGTCGCCGACCGTGCCGCCGATCTCGGTGATCACCACATCGGGCCGACGGCCGTCGACGTCGGGCGCGGCCATCTCGAGGATGCGGGCCTTGATCTCGTCGGTGATGTGCGGGATCACCTGAACGGTGTCACCGAGGTACTCTCCACGGCGTTCCTTGGCGATCACCGTCGAATACACCTGTCCCGTGGTCACGTTCGCCGATCCGGACAGGTTGCGGTCCAGGAATCGTTCGTAGTGGCCGACGTCGAGGTCGGTTTCGGCGCCGTCCTCGGTGACGAACACCTCACCGTGCTGGAACGGGTTCATGGTGCCGGGATCGACGTTGAGGTAGGGGTCGAGCTTCTGCATCGTGACCTGCAGGCCGCGGGCGGTCAGGAGCTGCCCGAGGCTCGATGCGGTGAGGCCCTTGCCAAGCGACGAGACGACGCCACCGGTCACGAAGAGGTGCTTGGGAGCCGTCTGGGGGTGCTTGCGTAAGGGTTTCACTGAAGGCACCTCCGTGACGACGGGCAGGGCTTACGTCTCCAGGCTGATTCCTGGTTTGGGGCCTGCCGACCCACGGAACCCCACCCTAACACCGACCCCGACAAGCCGTCGCTGACGCGCCGAGCGTCACTGCGGGACGGTGACCGACGTCGACCCCTGTCCGATGCCGTACTGACCGGGCCGGCCGCCGTTGACCAGATCTCCCAGCGCCAACACCGAGGTGATCCGCCCGGCCTCGGTGTCCACGTCGTCGACCGTGCTCACCGCGGCGCTCAGGGCGGGGTCCGAACGGGTCACGGCGATGGCCGCGGTGCCCGAAGCCGAACCGTCGCGGCCCACCAGCACCGTGCCGGAACCGTGCGGGGCCAGCCCGCCGGCGAACCTGGCGACCGTGGCGCCCCGGTTGCCGGCGTCGTCGCCGAGCGGCCCGCCCGTCACGATCAGCGCGGTGTTCGCCGCGCCCACCCGGTCCCCGTAGGTGATGAAACCGGTGTCCCGCAAAGTCGCGAGCACCGTGTCGCGCTGGGTGTCGTCGACGGTCTGCACCTTGGGATCGCGGTCGATCAACAGCGCGATGCCCAACAGATCACCGGCCTGCGAGCCCTGGTCCACCGAGGTGGTGCTCAGCTGTTTGCCCGCGGGCACGATCGGCGAGTTGACCACCGACAGCAGCTTCTCGGCCGCGTTGGCCTCGACGAACTGCGGCGTCAGTCCCACCGTGCCGCTGATCGTGCCGCCGGCCTGGCCGACGAGCCGTGTCACCGCGTCGACGTCGTCGTCGGCGGCGTCGGGTGTGCGGAACAGCACCACCGACTTGTCGACGAGCGTGTCGCGCAGGATACGCGGCGACATCTGAGCGTCGAACTCCCCTGCCGCACCGAGCTTTTGGTTCAGCGCGTTCCGCTCGTCGGTCAGGGTGTTGATGCGGTCCTGCAACTCGTGCTTGTCGTCGCGCAGGCCCGAGAGCACGGTGTTGGACAGCAACCCCGATCCGAGGGCGACGCCGATGGCGAGCGCGAGGAACACCGCCGCGAGCGAGATCGCATGTGTGCGTAGGGATATCATCGGACGCTCCTAGGTGACCCAGCCCTGGACCCACAGCGAGAAGCGGTTCCAGTAGTCCACGATCCAGTCCAGCAGCGCGGCATCGACGCGCGCCACCCACAGCGCGACGATCACCGCGACGAGCACCGCGAGTACCAGCAGCGCGATCGCGCCCCCGGACACCCGGCTGCGGTACAGCGTGGCAACGGCTTTCGCGTCGACGAGCTTCTCACCGACCTTGAGCCGGGTCAGGAACGTCGACGGGTTGCTCTGCTGACGGGCCCGGTCGAAGAACTCCTCGATGCTGGCGGTGTGGCCGGCGGTGACGATCAGCGAGGCGCCGTGGTGGTCGCACAGCAGCAGCGCAAGGTCCGCCGCCGATCCCGCCGCGGGAAACGTCATCGCCCCGACCCCGAGGTCCTGGATTCGCTCCAGGCCGGCGGCGTGCCCGTCGGCGTCGGCGGGAAGCACCACCTGCGCACCGCTCCGCAGCACCTCGGCGCTCATCTTGTCGGGGTCGCCGACGATGAGCTGCGGCCGGTAGCCCGCCTTGCGCAGCACGTCGGCGCCGGTGCCGACGCCGACCAGCACCGGTTGGTACTCCTTGATGAAGGGTTTGAGTAACTTGAGGTCGACGGCGGCGTCGACGTCTTCGGCGACGATCAGCACGTGGCGCCGGTTGAGGTCGACGTCGATGTCGGGGATGCCGATTCCGTCGATCAACAGCGGGCTCTCGCTGCGGATGAACTCGATGGTGTTGCCCGCGAACGCCTCGAGGTGGGCGACGAGCCCGCTCTTGGCCTCGTGCATCAACTCGTGGATCTCGTGGTCGCCGCGTTCGACACCCTGCACGAGGCGGCGCTCGCCGCTGTAGACGCCGCCCTCGTGCAGCCGCACGCGCGCGCCGTCCTTGACCTTCTTGAAGACGTCGTCGCCGGTGTCGTCGATCAGGGTGATCCCGTTGGCGACTAGGACCTCGGGCCCCAGGTTCGGATACCGCCCGGAGATGGAGGGCGAGGCGTTGACGACGGCGGTGACCCCGGACTCGACCAACGCATCCGCGGTGATGCGATCCAGGTCAAGGGCGTCGATGACGACGATGTCGCCGGGAGTGATGCGCCGCAGGAGTCGATCGATGTCGCGATCGACTCGGGCCGTGCCGGTGATGCCCGGGCGTGAGCTGGCATTGCGAGATAGCAGCGCTGACATCTTCATGCGCCGATTTTGTCGAGATCAGCGGGTTATCTGTCGGAGGCGCGCCGTATCATCTGTCCCTTTTGTCACACACGTAACACGTCAGCGGAACGGTTCGAACAACTCCACGAGGTTTCCGGACGGATCGCAGACCAACGCCTGACGACCGCCGCGGCCGGTGATGACGTCGCCGCGCAGGGGGACGCCGGCTTCGGTGAGCCGGGAGACGGTGTCCTCAAGGTCGTTGACTTCCAACTGGATTCGGTTCCATCCGCCGGGAGCGGGACGGCTGCCGTCGCTGAGCGATCGCCCCGCCCCGCCTCCGCCGCCGGGCGAGTTCAACAACAGCCGCAGCCCGTCGCGGCGAAGCATGGCGAAACCGGGTCCCGGGCGCATGGCCACGTCGAAGCGCAGCTGATCGGTGTAGAACCGGACGGCGGCGTCGACGTCGTCCACGATGTAGCGAACACTGGTGCCTAGCATAATTGCACCTCCCGATAGTTATGCTACAGATGTGTCCCAAAGAAGTCAGCCCGATCCGCGTGCCGAGCACTCTCGTCGGCAGATCCTTCGCGCGGCCCTGGCGGAATTCGCCGACGCCGGCTACGCGGGCTTTCGGATGGAGGCGGTCGCCGCACGCGCGCGCGTGGGCCGCAGCACGCTGTATCGACACTGGCCGGACAAGCCGGCGCTGATCGCCGATGCGCTCGAGACCCTGAACGTCCAGCCGGACCCGGGCCGCGAGGCGCCCACGGGCACCGCGCGCGAGCAGGTCGGGCTCCTGCTCGAGCACCTCGCCCGCGCGCTGAGCGATTCCGCGGTCTCGGCCGCTATCCCCGCCCTGGTGCACGCCGCGGAGACCGAACCGGAGATCCGCCGCTTCTTTCACACGTATTCGGCGCAGCGACGGCAGCGCCTCACGGCGACGATCGCCGGCGGTGTCGGCGACGGGCAGTTTCCGGCGCGCATCGACCCCGAGGCCGCAGCGGCGGCGCTGTCGGGCGCGCTGTTCTACCGCCGCCTGGCGACCGCAGAACCGGCCTCCCCGGAGTTCCTCGCGGCGCTGATCGACACGGTGCTGGGCAGCTAGTCTTCGACGCGCTCTTTCTGCGCCGCCTCCAACAGCTCGCGTGCGTGCGCGCGGCCGCTGTCCGATTCGCCAAGCCCCGCCAGCATGCGGGCCAGTTCGGCCACCCGCTCGTCGTCGTCGAGGCGTCGAACACCGCTCGATTTCTTGTTCCCGTCGCCTCCGACGACGAGGTGCACGTCGGCGTACGCCGCGACCTGGGGTAGGTGGGTGACGACGATGACCTGGTGGGTGCGGGCCAGCCGCCCCAGCCGGCGGCCGATCTGGACGGCGGCACGCCCCCCGACCCCGGCGTCGACCTCGTCGAACACCATCGTCGTTCCCTCGGCCGACGCCGACAGCACGACCTCGAGCGCCAGCATGACGCGGGACAGCTCACCGCCGGATGCGCTCTTGTGCAACGGCAGCACGGCGGTGCCGTGCGCGGCGAACCCGAACTCGACGTTGTCGACACCGTCGCGGCCGGCGTGCACGGTCTCCCCCGACGGCAACACGACCGGCGCGGAGTCGTCGGCGCGGGCAGGCAGCGGGCCGACTGACACCGTGAATACGGCGCCGGTCATCGCCAGACCGGACAGTTCGGCGGTCACCGCCTTGGCCAGCCCCTTGGCGGCCTTGGTGCGGGCCTTGGTCAGGTCGGCGGCCGCGGCGACGGTCTTGGCCTCGAGTTCGTCGACCCGGCGTTGGAGCCCGGCGAGCGCCTCCTCCGATACGTCCAGCTGTGCGAGCCGGTCCCGGGACTGGATCGCCCACTCGAGCACACCGTCGATGTCGGCGGCGTATTTGCGAGTGAGCGAACGCAGTTCGGCCTGCCGCGACAGCTTGGTCTCCAAGGCGCTGGTGTCGGTCGGCAGACCGGTCAGGTAGGTGCCGAGTTCGCTGCTGACGTTGGTGATCACCGCGACGGCCTCGTTGAGCTGCTGGGCCAGCGCGACCAGTGCGGTGTCACCGGTCGACTCCAACGCCGACTTGGCCTGTGCGACACCGTGGCTCGCCGACATCGCGTCGGGCGTTGGGTCGTCGGGACCGGCCAGTGCCGCCCGCGCGACCTGGGCCGCCTCGCGCAACGCGTCGAGCTCGGAGAGCCGTCGGATGTCGTCGACGAGCGCAGTGTCTTCACCGGGTTGCGGTGCGACAGCGTCGATCTCGTCGAGCCCGAACTTGAGCCGATCGGCTTCCAGCGCGAGCTCGCGGGCGCGCTGTGTGCGGTCCAGGAGATCCCGTCGGGCCGCCAGCCATTCCTCCCGCACGCGGCGGTACCGCTTGAGCGGCGTCTCGACGTCGGCGAACCGGTCCAGCGCGCCGCGTTGTTCGTCGGGGCGCATCAACCGCAGCTGATCGTTCTGCCCGTGCAGCGTGAGCAGTTCGGCGGTGAAGCCGCTCAGCGACTTGGCCGGGACGCTGCGTCCCCCGAGGTAGGCCCGCGACGGGCCGTCGCGGCTGACCGAGCGGGCGGCGATGACGCTGCCGTCGTCGTCGCGTTCGGCGCCCGAGCTCTCGAGGAGCTCATCCACCAGCGACGCCACGCCGTTGCCGAGTTCGGTTGTGGTGAAACGTCCTTCGACCACCGCACGGTTGGCTCCGGATCGCACCCGGGTGGCGTCGGCGCGTGCGCCGCCGAGCAGGTGCAGACCGGTGACCACCATCGTCTTGCCCGTGCCGGTCTCGCCGGTCAGCACCGTGAAGCCGCGATCGAACTCGGCGGTCGCGGTGCTGATCGCCCCGAGTGACTCGATACGGATTTCGGAGAGCACTACTGACCGCGCCACCCCGTGACGGGCAACCGGAACTTGCGCACGAGGCGGTCGGTGAACGGTGCGCTGTCGAGGCGCACCCACTTCACCGGGGTTCCGCACCGGGTGACCTCCAAACGGCCCCCCGCGGGTACCACCATTTCGCGGCGCCCATCGCAGAACACCAACGCGTCGTGGCCGCTCGCCTCGACCTCGATCGCGATGGCCGCCTCGGGACTGGTGACCATCGGACGGGCGAACAGCGCGTGAGCGTTGTTCGGCACCACCAGAATCGCCTCCAACTCGGGCCACACGATCGGACCGCCGGCGGAGAACGCCCACGCCGTCGAGCCTGTCGGCGTCGCCACCAACACGCCGTCGCAACCGAACGACGACACCGGACGCCCGTCGACCTCGAGGACGGCCCCCAGCACTCCGAGGCGGGGCCCCTTCTCCAGGCTGGCTTCGTTGAGCGCCCATCCCCTTTCGATGATCTCGCCGCCCACCCGCACCACGACGTCGAGGGTCATCCGCTCCTCGACGCGGTAGTCGCGCTTGACGACCCGGTCGAGCACGGTGTCGATGTTGTCGGCCTCGGCCTCGGCGAGGAACCCGATGCGACCGAGATTGACTCCCAGCACCGGGATTTCGACGTTGCGGGCGAGTTCGGCAGCACGCAGGAAGGTGCCGTCGCCGCCGAGGACCAGGACGAGTTCGCATCCCTCGGCGGCGCGCTCGTGCGCGTCCACCACCTCGATCTCGACGCCGAGGGCGCGCATATCGTCGGGCGGCAGGTGGAGGGCTCCGCGGTCGACGGCTTCGGCGGACAGGATCTTGAGCCCTATTCCGTTGTCGCCGAGCGTTTTCTGGACACGCCGGGCGACCTCGGTGACCTCGTCGCGGCCGGTGTGCGCCACCATCAGGATCGCGCGGTCGGTGTTCACTGCGGGCCCTCCGCGACGGCGGTTCGAACGGCGTCCTCGAGTAGCTCGTTCCGAAGCCCCGAGTCCCTGCGCAGGTGCAGGAAGTACTCGACGTTGCCGGAGGGGCCGGGCAGCGGGCTCGCCGTCACCGCCGCCGGATGCCAGTGCAGTTCGGCGGCACGTCGGACCACCGACAGCACCGCGCCGGCGCGCAACGCCGGATCGGTGACCACGCCTCCGGCGCCGACGCGGTCCTTGCCGACCTCGAATTGCGGTTTCACCATCGGAACGATATCGGCGTCCGGTGATGCGCACGATGTCAGCGCCGGCAACACTGTGGACAGCGAGATGAACGACAGGTCGGCCACGACCACGTCGATGGGACCGCCGATCGCGTCGGCCGTCAGCTCACGGACATTGGTGCGTTCCATCACGGTGACCCGCGGGTCGTTGCGCAGCGACCAGGCCAGCTGGCCGTACCCGACGTCAGCGGCGATGACCTGGTGGGCGCCGCGGTCGAGCAGCACCTCGGTGAAGCCGCCCGTCGACGCGCCGGCGTCCAGGCACCGCTTGGCGTCCACGGACAGACCGAAGGCGTCCAGCGCGCCGATCAGTTTGTGGGCGCCGCGCGATACCCAGGTGCGCTCGTCGGTGCCCTCGACCGTGAGGTTCGCCGTGACCGCGACGGCGGTGGCGGGTTTGGCGGCCGGCATCCCGTCGATGCTCACCCGTCCCGCTCCGATGAGCTCGGCGGCCTGCTGGCGGGATCGGGCCAACCCCCGTCGCACCAACTCGGCGTCCACTCGCGCGCGCCGTGCCACGGCGCTCAGCCCTTCTCGACCGACTCGAGCGCCTGCACGAGCACGTCGTGCGCTTCTTCGAGCCGGGCCGCGAGCAGCTCGACGTCGGCGTCGGTCAGGTCGACACCTTCCTGCGCGGGGTCGGGCAGGTCTGCCAACAACTCCGCGATCCGGGCGCGGATCTGTTCGGGATCGGTACTCATGTCGGGGTTCACGCTAGCTGATTGGGCTGGGGAAGCAGGGACCACCGTTGCAAGGCCCGGTGTGCGGTGTCGTCACTGGCCGTGACCCTCACCGACCGGCCGTCGATGGCCGCGCTCCACACCGCGTGGGCGGTGGCCCGCACGATCGACAAGGGGTCGCCGGGCTCCTCGCCGGTGCAGTGCACCGTCACCTCCGGCGAAGCGGCGTCGACGCGCCAGGCGGGATGGGGGCCGATGCGCAGCGCGTCGGCCGGCGCGATGAGCGAGCGTAGATCGGCCGCCAGGTAGGTCGACCGCTCGGATGTCCCCGCCCGGATGAGGTCGGCGGCGGTGCTGACCCCGGTGAGCACGAGCAGGCTGGGCAGGCCCGCGGCGTTGGCGCCGGCGATGTCGGTGTCGAGGCGGTCGCCGACCACCAGTGGGTTCTCAAAAGTGCCGCGGGCCAACGCATCGGTGAGCAGGGTCGGCTGCGGCTTGCCCGCCACCTGCGGCTCGCGGTCGGTCGCGGCGCGCAGCGCCGCCACCATGGAGCCGTTACCGGGCAGCAGTCCTCTTTCCGACGGCAGGGTCCGGTCGACGTTGGCCGCCACCCACAACGCGCCGGACCTGATGGCCAGGGCGGCTTCGGCCAGGTCGGGCCAGCCGGTTTGCGGTGAGTGCCCCTGTACGACGGCGACCGGTTGCTCCGCCCATTGCCGCACGGGCTCGAGGCCGACCCGGCCGACCTCGGCGGCGAGTGCATCGGTTCCGACGACGAGAACGTTTGCACCAGAGGGTAATTGGGCCGCGAGGAGTCGTGCGGCACTCTGAGCGCTGGTGACGACGTCTTCGGCTGCGGCGCTGAAGCCCAGGGCCTGAAGATGGTTGGCGACGTCGGTGGGCTCACGCGAGGCGTTGTTGGTGACGTAGAACGTCCGCGCCTGAATCGCCGCCAGCGTCTCGACGGCGCCCACTGTGGCCTCGTGTCCGCGGAACACGGTGCCGTCGAGGTCCAGCAGGAGGCAGTCGTGCTCGTGCGCGAGAGTCGTCACCTCAGGAGAGCTCCGTGATCCGCTCTTCGGCGTCGGTCACACCCTCGAGATCGGCGGCCGCGGCATGGATGAACCATTGCAGCGCATCCTCGTTGCGGCCCAGGGCGAGAAGCGTTTCGGCGTACACGTAGAACAGGCGCGTCGCGGTGTGTCCCTTGCGGGTCGGATCAAGTTGAGGCGCCGAGAGTGTCGCCAGGGCCTGCTCATGCTGTCCGAGATCGGAACGGGCGCCGGCGACGACGATCCGCAACTCGTCGGCGTCGTCGCCGGTGAGTTGGGCGGCCTCGGGACTGCGGGCGAGCTCGATCGCGCGTTCCGGCCGCCCGACGCCGCGTTCACAGTCGGCGATCAGGGCCAGCAGGGACGATCGGCTGCCCATCCGCCGGGCCGCGCGGAGTTCGGCGAGCGCCTGCGCCCAGTCGCCGCAGTGATAGGCGGCGATTCCGACGGCTTCGCGCACCGCGGGGATGCGGGCGGCGCGGGCGCGGGCGGCACGGGCATGCTCGAGTGCCGCCTGCGGATCGTCGTCGATGAGTTGGCCGGCGGCCACCAGGTGGCGCGCGACGAAGTCGGCGGTCGAGCGGTCGAGCGTCGTGAGCTCGCCGCGCACATCGGGCGCGAGTTGTCTGGGTTCGATGCCCTCGGGTACCGGCGGCCCCGAGGACTGCCGGGCCTCGCCGTCGGACCGGGGTTGCGCCCTGCGGGCCCGGTTCGGGCCGGAGCTGCGGGGTGCCGAACGCGGCGGGCGGCGCCCGACGTTGCCGCCCCTTCTGTCGTCAGCCACGTATGCCTTTCTACCCGATGGACGAGTCTCGCGATAATACGTAATTGATTGTCGCGAAATAGAATTACCCCCCACGCAATCGTGGGGGGTAATCCTAATTTGTGTTCGGCGGTGTCCTACTTTTCCGCCCGTGTGGGGCAGTATCATTGG
>NZ_CVTB01000255.1 GCF_001050015.1 Mycolicibacterium malmesburyense | reverse complement strand
TTCGCTGAGGACCACGAGCCACTAGACACCCCCGCGCAGCGTTGGGGTGTGGCGACTGCTCATGATCGAATCCTGTTGTGCGGCTCGGGATCACGTCGCGGTGGCGGCGTTTCCGGTATCGGCGGACACAATGCCGCGATGGCGGTGCTGGAGGGCTAGGGCATCTCCGCAGCGATGGCGACGTACCCGTCGAACCCGCACTCTTCGGCGATGGTGCGGTAACGGTCCTTCAGTTCGCGGTAGGTCAGGTCGTCTCCAAGGGCTCTGGCCTGCAGCGCACGGAGTCGCATCACCACCAGGTCACGTGTTGCCCACTCCGCACCGGGGTGGATACCGGCGAGTCTCTCGATCGCAGCTTCGGCCTCCGCCAGATCTCCTTCCGACCCGCGCTGCAATAGAAGCTCGACAAACGCCTCCGTGGTGACTTCGCAATTCACGAAGTTGCCGGATTCGAACAGCTCGTCCACGGCAACCCGTATTCGCTCTATCGCGCCATCGCGATCGTGGTCGGCGGCGCTAAGAACAACGATCACCTCCAAGGCGGTCACGATGTTCAGCGCGTAGCGCTCCTTTCGGCACGTCTCGCAGAGCTCGGTGAGCATCGCGAGTCCCCGTGGCTCCTCCCCCACATTTCCGTAGGTCAACGCTATGCCGAGTGCCATGCGCGACAGCACCAATGGCAAGTCCTCACTGCACCGCTCTGCTCGCTCGTATGCCTCCGTGATCTCGCTCAGCAGAGTCTCGTCGGGTAACCCCACGTGCCGACCAACCGGGATGGACCTGTAGGCGGTGGCCACCGCCAGCGAAGCCGCGTCAGATTCACGGGCCATAGCCACTGCGGCCTCCAGGTCTCTGCGCCATCCCGCACGGCCAAGCAGGTACCGGGCAAAACCTCGAAAAGTGAACGCCAGGGCCACCGGCGAACCGAGGATCAAGCTTCCCATCGCGGAAGAGTCATCGGCGACTTCAATCGCAATCTCCGTCCACCGCAACACATCCGTGGCCTCAGCCGCCTGGAGCTTGGCGACACACGCCGGCACGGTCAACTCGATTGTCAAGGTCGTATTCCCAAGGGACTCGACAAGCTCCATCATTTCGGATGCTTGCCGAGAGGCTTCGAATATCCGTCCGAGGAGCACGTGCTCCATCGTCAGCCCCGCCATTCCCATGGCTAACGAAGCCTTGTCACCTGCCTCCATGCACAAGTCACGGAGCTCGTCGAATCGCTCCGACAAGTCCGGGTGAAAGCGACGGAATGCGCTGCTGCACAGCAGGCTGCGCGGCGCTATCCGCATAGCTAAACGGTCCGGATGATCCGGGGGGAGAGCGTCGGCCACCCGACGCGCCCGCTCCCAGCTGAGCTGGGCTGCGGCATTGTCCCGGTTGTTCGCCCAGGCGCCCGCACGCATGTGCCACTGGTAGGCGGCTGCCAACTCGCCGGCCGACTCGAGGTGCTCGGCGATCAGCGCGGAGTTCTGGTCGCTCTGATCCAACGCCGCGGCTAGCCGTCTATGCAAACGTGTACGGTCGGACCTCAACTGTGACTCGTAAGCGACGGCCCGGATTAGGGCGTGCCGAAATGTGTACCGGGGGGTTGGACCGAAGCCAGTCTGATCGATCAACTCCGCCTTCACCAGGTCGTCGAGCGCCGGTTCAATCTCCAACACCTTCAGCATCTCCGGGCTGAATTGGATGCCGATCACCGCGGCACCGTTCAAGGTCCGCTTGGCTGCCGGATCGAGGCGGTCGATGCGCGCCGCGATCACGGCCTGCAGGCTTTGAGGCACGTTCACCTCGCCCGTCGGCTCGACGCACAGGTAGCACCCTCGGGAGCCGACCAGCACTTCCCGCTCGGTCAGGTCGCGGACGATCTCTTCGGCGAAAAACGGATTGCCCTCGGCGCGTTTGGCAACCAGGTCGGCGAGCTCTGTCACCGAGCCGTCCTTCCCGAGCAGTTCCCTGCTGAGCCGTGACATCTGTGAATAGTCCAGCGGCTCAAGCGCGATAGTTTGCGACCTAGGCGAATGAGCCAGTGGACCATCGTATTCCGGCCGGTAGGTGACGAGCACGAGAGAACGTGTCCGGGGTATCACGGCCAGAAAGTCGGCGAGCATCGATTCACTGGTCCTATCAATCCAGTGCGCATCCTCGATGACGTACATCGAAGGGGTGGTGCTCGCGAGCGCGGCGGCGTTGATCATCGCCGCGATACGGCGCTGGCGTGCATCGGCATCGATCTGGGGCAGCGCCGCCGCCGGATCACCGACTCCCAGAAGGTCTTCGACGAGCAGGAGATCCTCTTCATCGGCGTCGGGGAACGCCGCACGCACTTGTTCTCGCGCCGCCTCGGCGTCGAGGCCACTCGCGTCCGTCGCCGACCGCAGCAGGTTCGCTGCCGCGTGGAACGGAACGTCGGCGGTATGTGACTCGCAGAGAGTGGTGGCCACTTCGACACCGGCGTCCGCTGCGCGCGATGTCAATTCCCGGACCAGCCTGCTCTTGCCGATGCCGGGCGGACCGACCAGCCCTACGACACCACCGTTGCCCCGCACGGCGCGGTCGAGAAGTCCGGTGAGCGCGTTCATCTCCCACTCGCGGCCGACGAACGTGGTCCGCATCCGCTCTGTTCGCCGATCAGCGGCCAGTCCGAGTAGCCGCTGCGCCCGCACCGGCGCCTGCATTCCCTTGATGTGCAACAGCTCTGGGGCATCGAGCGCGGCACTGTTCTCCACCAGTCGTGCTGTCGACTCGCTCACCATCACACCGCCGGGTGGCGCGACCGACTCCATTCGTTGGGCCATGCCGACTTGCTCACCGACTGCCGTGTACGAAAATGGGCCCGAACCGATCTCGCCGGTGATCACCACTCCGGAGTTCAGGCCGATGCGTAGCTGGAGGTCGATGTGGTCGCGATCCTCGATGCTGACTGCCAGGCGCCGGGCATCCTCTTGGATATCCAGCGCCGCCCGGCAGGCGAGCAGCGCGTGATCCTCGAGCGCAATTGGTGCGCCGAACTCGGCCATGATCCCGTCGCCGGTGAACTTGTCGACTGTGCCCCCGTATCGCTGGACGACCGCTGACGACCGGGCGAACAACTCCGTCATGATCTCGCGCAACCGCTCCGGTCCGAGCCTGGCCGCGACGTCCATGGACCCGACCACGTCGGCAAACAGCACGGTCACTTGCTTGTACTCGGCGCGAGAGTCCGCTGCGGCGACCGGGGACCCGCAGGCGTCACAGAAACGGGCTCCGTCCCGCAGCCCGGCGCCGCACACGTGGCAGGCAACCCCCACCGTGTAATCGTGCGCCGAGCGAGAGGCAGGGGTTGCGAAATCGCACGATCCGCGACCAGGAACGCTATTTCGGCAAAAACTTGGCAAGAATGGCGCGCAATGCCTCCAGCTCGCTGTCGTCCAGCGCAGCCATAGGCTCCGGAGCCGGATCCTCGACCGCGTCGATCCTGGCGACCATGGCGCGCCCCGCATCCGTGAGCGACACTCGCTTGCACCGGCGGTTCTCCGGATCCACCTGACGCACCACCAACCCGCGCCCCTCCAGGTCGTTGACCGCGACGGTCGCCGCCGGCGCGTCGATCGTCGCCGCATGCGCTAACTCCTTGACCGTCATCGCCCGTCGGCTCAGCCGTAGCAAGATGCGCACCCTGCTGAACGGCAACCCGGACTCTTCGACGACGGCCCGCTTCCAGCTGTCGTGGTTCTCGATGACGAACGCCGCCATCACCCGCCACGCCTCGTCGGCCACCCGCTTACCGGACATCGGCCGCCACCAACGGTTCCAGTCGATCCGCTGACCGCAGCGCCCTGTCGGACGTCGAGTACCAGCCCAGCACGATGATCGCTACGCCTAATGCCGCGCAGATCAGCCACAGCGGACGGGTGGCCGTAGCAAAGTCCGGACCCATCGCTACCAGCGCACCCCCGGCGACCGAACCACACAGTGCCACACCGATACTCACCCCCACCTGCCTACTGGTCGAGGCTATCGCCGACGCCGCGCCCGCCCGGTCGGTCGGCATGCCGCTGACCGCAGCGTTCGTCACTGGCGCGTTGACCATCGAGAACCCGATGCCGAACACCGCGAAGATCACCAGCAGCTCCCAGACAGGCGTCGTCGCCGACAGCTGAGCCAACATCACCGTCGCCGCGGTGGTCAGTGTGCCCGCGATCAGCAGCGACGGCCTCGCGCCGAACCGTCCGACCATCCGGCCCGACAACGGCGAAAAGATTAGCGCCCCAACCGCTATCGGAAGATAGATCAATCCCGTGTGGAACGCCGAGAAGCCACGCTCGTCCTGTAGGTACAACGACATCATGAATAGGAACGCACCCCATGACGCGAACGCGCACACCGCGATCATCGTCGCCGACGCGAACGGAATGCTCCGAAAGAACCGCAGATCGATGAACGGATCACGTCGACGCGCCTCATATGCCAGGAAGCCAACGAAGGCGGCGACCGCGCCGACCGCCACGGCGACCGTACGAACGTCTGTCCACCCCATGACCGGGCCCTCGATGAGCACGAAGACGAGGCCGAACAGGAACGCCATGCCCAGTAACTGCCCGACCGGGTCGACGTCGCGCATCGTCGCCGACTTGGACTGCGGAACGAAAATGACGGTCAGCAGGATCGCCAGCGCGCAGATCGGCAGATTGATCCAGAACACCGCGCGCCAATTGATCCACTCGATGAGCACACCGCCGACTATCGGCCCCGCGGCCATCGAGATTCCGACCACGCCACCCCATATGCCGATGGCTCGCGCTCGTTCCACCCGCCCGGTGAACACCTGGGTGATGATCGACATCGCGACGGGGTTCATCATCGATCCGCCGATCGCTTGTAGAAAGCGCGCCGCGATCAGCGTTTCGATGTTCGGCGCCAGGCTGCACAGCAGCGACGCCACCGCGAACACCGTCAGCCCGATCTGGAACGTGCCGCGGCGGCCGAACCGATCCGCGGTCGCCCCCGACAACAGCAGCAGCGAGGCCAACACCAACGTGTAGATGTCGATCACCCACTGCAGCTGAGACCCGGTGGCGTCGAGATCGGCGCGGATGTTGGGTATCGCGACGTTGACGATGGTCGCGTCCATCGACACGATCAACAGGCTCAGACAGCAGGTCACCAAGATGATGGCCTTGCGCCGAGCGCTCATTGACCGGACGACGGTTTCATTCACCCAACAATTGTGAAACTACAACTGTTCGCCCGGCAAGAGTGCGCGAGAGTGAGATGCGCGACGTCGAATGTTGGGGTTACGTCACGCTCCGGGCGCCCAGAACGTGCGGGTAACCCACGTTCGGCGCGGGAGACGCCAGGACCTAGCGGCTGCTGACGTCCTTGTAGTCGCGCTCGGTGTAGCCGGTGTAGATCTGGCGCGGACGGCCGATCTTGCCGCTGCCCTCGTCGTGCATCTCCCGCCAGTGCGCGATCCAGCCGGGCAGCCGGCCGAGCGCGAACAGCACGGTGAACATGCGCGTCGGGAAGCCCATCGCCCGGTAGATCACGCCGGTGTAGAAGTCGACGTTCGGGTAGAGCTTGCGCTCGATGAAGAAGTCGTCGGTGAGCGCGGCTTCCTCGAGTGTCCGTGCGATGTCCAGCATTTCGTCGTCGCCGCCGAGCTTGCCGAGGATCTTGTCGGCCTGCTCCTTGACGATGCGGGCGCGCGGGTCGTAGTTCTTGTAGACCCGGTGGCCGAAGCCCATCAGCTTCACGCCGTCCTCGCGGTTCTTCACCTTCTTGATGAACTCGTGGACGTCGAAGTCGGCCTGGCGGATCTTCTCCAGCATCTCCAGCACCGCCTGGTTGGCGCCGCCGTGCAGCGGGCCCCACAGCGCGTTGATGCCACCGGAGATCGACGTGAACAGGTTGGCCTGCGACGAGCCAACCAGCCGTACCGTCGACGTCGAGCAGTTCTGCTCGTGGTCGGCGTGCAGGATGAACAGCATGTCCAGCGCGCGGACGATCTCCGGATCCACCTCGTAGGGCTCGGCCGGGAATCCGAACGTCATGCGCAGGAAGTTCTCGACCAGCGTCAGCGAGTTGTCCGGGTACAGGAACGGCTGACCCGCCGACTTCTTGTAGGCGTACGCCGCGATGGTCGGCAGCTTGGCCAGCAGCCGGATGGTCGACAACTCGACCTGGTTGTCGTCGAACGGATCCAGCGAATCCTCGTAGTACGTCGACAGCGCGTTGACCGCGCTCGACAGCACCGGCATCGGGTGCGCGTTGGCCGGGAAGCCGTCGAAGAACCGCTTGAGGTCCTCGTGTAACAGCGTGTGCCGCTGGATGCGGGTGGTGAACTCGGCCAGCTGCTCCTTGTTGGGCAGC
Organism: Mycolicibacterium malmesburyense; assembly: GCF_001050015.1. Next base: position 51,389 of record NZ_CVTB01000255.1, on the reverse strand, counting down.
TCGCCGTAGATGAGCAGGTAGCTCACCTCGATGAAGTTCGACTTCTCCGCGAGCTGCTCGATCGGGTAGCCGCGGTAGCGCAGGATGCCGGCGTCGCCGTCGATATAGGTGATCGCACTCTTGGTGGACGCGGTGTTGACGAAGCCCTCGTCGAAGGTGGTGTAGCCGGACTTGGCGAGCAGCGAACCCAGCGCGATGCCATCGGCGCCTTCGGTGGCGGGAACGATGTCAAGGTCGAGCGTGCCACCGGGGTAAGAGAGGGTGGCGTGCTCTTCCCCACTCTTCGCGTTATCGGCCACGAGGTTCCCTTCGTCGCTGCTGGGAGTATTCGAACATTGCTCCTACAAAAGGTAGTCCCATTCCGGCGGCCACGCCCCAGCGGGGGCGTCACTTGCTCAGACGGGCTGACGCAGATTACCCAACAGTCCGGTGAACTCCGCGAAGACCGTCTCCAAACGGTCGATCAAGTCGTCCACCGACACCGTCGACCAGTCGCTGTTGACCTGCACGACGTCGGCTAGCGCCGTCATGATCACCGCACTCCACGTCGCCGATGCGAGCCTGACCCTGCGGTCGGCCAGGTCGACCCCCATGCGTCTGGCGAGTGCCCTTTCAAGCGCGTTGCCCCGGAATTCGACGGTGACCTGTCGCAGCGTCGGCGACGACAGGACGATCCGGGCGATGCACAACACCCGGTCGGCTCGCAGATCGTCGGGTCCCGCGTGCTTGGCCGCCTGCCCCATCGCGACGTAGGCGCGCAGGATGGCCTCAAGGTGATTCAGCCCGGCGGGTTGGCGGGCCAGTTCGAGGGCGACTTCACCGACGATTTCGTCGACCAGGGCCAGCGCGATGGAGTCCTTGGTCGGGAAGTACCGACTGAACGTACGCGGTGAGACGTCGGCCACCGCGGCGATCTGGTCCACCGTGGTGTTGTCGAAACCCTGGCTCTTGCACAGTTCCACGGCGGCGTCGATGAGTGTCGCACGCGTGCGCTGTTTCTTGCGCTCACGCAGCCCGAGAGTCTGCGCCCCCCTACCGTCAGGCACGAAGGCGATCCTAACCGCCGAATCTATGAAGGAGCTAAGAATTCGAAAAGGCCAATAACATGATCAACGTCCGCATTTCGGGTCGTTGCCTCGCCGCAGCGAACACCCGGCTCTAAGGCTGCAGTCGCTCGATCCGACCGTCCTGAATCCGAATCCTGTTGTGCACCCGGTCCTCCCGGCCCTGCCAGAACTCGACGACCTCAGGGGCGATCCGGTAGCCGCCCCAGTTCGGCGGCACCGGCACGGTGTCGTGGCCTTCGAACCGCTGTGTCACCTCGGCCAGTTGCTCGAGTAGCGCCGCGCGGGAGGCGACCGGCTTCGACTGGTACGACGCCCACGCGCCGAGCTGCGAGCCCCTCGGGCGCTTCGACCAGTACGCGGCCGTTTCCTCCGCGGACACTTTCGTCACCGGACCGCGGACGTGCACCTGGCGCCCGATCAGGTACCAGGGGAACGTGGCCGACGCGTACGGCGTCGCCGCCAACTGCTCGCCCTTCTCGGAGTCGTAGTTGGTGTAGAACGTGATACCCGCCTCGTCGATGCTCTTGCACAGCACCGACCGGGTGACGGGCCGGCCTCGGCCGTCGACGGTCCCGACGACCATCGCGTTGGGTTCGGCGACGCCGGCCCGCTCGGCATCGGCTAACCACTTGCGCAGCAACGCAACCCAGCCGTCGGCCAGCCATTCGACGTCCAGATCGGGACTGCCGTCCTTTTCCGCAGAACCGTATTCCACGCGCATCCTCGCCAAGTGTTGGTCGTCGACCTCCGCCACGCGACAACGCTACGCCCACATCGCCCGCCGCCGTGTCAGCAACCGCCAGATGAGCGCCCCACCGGGGGTGCGAGAATCTGGCCATGACTGCGGTGCCTGAAGATTTCGTACCCGGCCTCGAAGGCGTCGTCGCCTTCACCTCCGAGATCGCCGAACCCGACAAGGACGGCGGCGCGCTGCGCTACCGCGGCGTCGACATCGAGGACCTGGTCAACCAGCGGGTGACCTTCGGCGACGTGTGGGCGCTGCTGGTCGACGGCAAATTCGGCGACGGTCTGCCGCCGGCCGAACCGTTCCCGCTGCCCATCCACAGCGGCGATGTCCGCGTCGACGTCCAGGCCGGGCTGGCGATGCTGGCGCCGATCTGGGGCTATCCCCCGTTGCTCGACATCGACGACGCCACCGCTCGCGAACACCTCGCCCGGGCGTCGGTGATGGCGCTGTCCTACGTCGCGCAGTCGGCGCGCGGCATCTATCAACCCGCGGTCCCGCAGCGCACCATCGACGAATGTTCAACGGTGACAGAGCGATTCATGACCCGCTGGCAGGGCGATCCCGATCCCCGGCACGTCGAGGCCATCGACGCCTACTGGGTGAGCGCCGCCGAGCACGGCATGAACGCCTCGACGTTCACCGCCCGCGTGATCGCGTCGACCGGCGCCGACGTCGCGGCCGCCCTGTCCGGGGCCATCGGCGCCATGAGCGGACCGCTGCACGGCGGCGCCCCGGCGCGGGTGATCCCGATGATCGAGGAGGCCGAGAACACCGGCGACGCCCGCAACGTCGTCAAGGGCATCCTCGACCGCAAGGAGAAGCTGATGGGCTTCGGACACCGGGTCTACCGCGCCGAGGACCCGCGGGCCCGGGTGCTGCGCGCGACGGCCAAGCGGCTCGAGGCCCCGCGCTACGAGGTCGCCGCCGCGCTCGAGCAGGCCGCGCTGACGGAGTTGCGCGAGCGGCGGCCTGACCGCGCCATCGAGACCAACGTCGAGTTCTGGGCAGCGGTGATCCTGGACTTCGCGCAGGTGCCGACCAAGATGATGCCCGCGATGTTCACCTGTGGCCGCACCGCCGGGTGGTGTGCGCACATCCTCGAGCAGAAGCGGCTCGGCAAGCTGGTGCGTCCGTCGGCGATCTACGTCGGACCGGCGCCGCGCAGCCCCGAGTCGGTCGAGGGCTGGGACCAGATCGCCCGGTCGTGACCACGACGTTCGCCGCGGCGGCGCACGGTTTCGCGGACCTCGTCGGCAGAATCCCCGCTGACGCCTGGTCGAAGCCGGGGCTGGGCGACTGGGATGTGCGCTCGCTCGTCGGGCACACGTCGCGCTCGCTGACCACGGTGCTGACCTACCTCGACACCGCCGCCGATCGCGCCGACATCGCCACGCCGCACGAGTACTACGCGCGGGTGAATCCGACGGCGCTGGGCATGGATCCCGCCGACGTAGCCGAGCGCGGCAGGCAGGCCGGGCGCGACCTGGGTGACGACCCGGCGGCCGCCGTCGCCGACCTTGTCGCACGAGCGCTGGCGCGGCTGGAGGCGGTGGGCGATCCGCTGATCCGGGTGATCGGCGGGCTGGGCATCCGACTGCGGACCTATTTGCCGACGCGGACGTTCGAGCTCGCCGTCCACAGCCTCGATATCGCCCGCGCCCTTGGGGTTTCGTTGACGCTTCCACCTCCAGTGCTGGAGGAGGCGCTGGTGCTGGCGGCACGCATCGCCGCCGAACAGGAAGGTGAGAGGGTCCTCGTGGCGCTGACGGGCCGCGACGGGCTTCCGCCGTCCTTCTCGATCGTCTGATCCTGTCGGAGGGCACTAACGGGTTGATCCCCTTCATCCCGTGCTTGCGATCAACCCGTCAAGGCTTGTCGGTGGGCGGTGGTTGCATGGCGCGGGTACCGATGAATCCGGCGCTCTGCGCCGGTCGGTACCGGTAGCCCGTCAGCGGGCCCAACCCAATCGGAAGGAGCTTTTCCATGGCCATCGACGTGAAGCCCGAGGTGTCCCCCATGCTCACGGTCAGTGACGGCGCCGCGGCCATCGACTTCTACGTCAAGGCGTTCGACGCCGAGGAGCTGGGCCGGGTGCCCGGACCGGACGGCAAGCGGCTGTTCCACGCCGCGCTGCGGATCAACGGGGCGCTGGTGATGCTCAACGACGACTTCCCGGAGATGAACGACGGCAAGTCGGTGACGCCGGAAGTGCTCGGCGGTTCGCCGGTGACCATCCATCTGACGGTCACCGATGTCGACGCCAAGTTCCAGAAGGCGATCGACGCCGGCGCGACGATCGTGATGCCGCTCGACGACATGTTCTGGGGCGACCGCTACGGCGAACTGCGCGACCCCTTCGGGCACATGTGGTCGATGGGCCAGCCGGTGCGCGAGGTCAGCCCCGAGGAGATCGAGAAGGCGGTGCAGCAGCACCAATGACGGTGCTACCGGCGCAGGCCGGCGAGTAGGCGCCAGCCGAACCGGGGCGCGCCCGTGTCCGCGGCGGCGTTCAGCATGTCGGCGACCGCGGTGAACTTCACGCGCGGACGTTCGTCGCCGCCGCGCGCGACCTCGGCGGCGTCGATCGCCTTCCAGCCGGCGGAGTCGACCATGTCGGGTCGCCTGCTGCGCACGAGCCGGTCGAGGGCGCCCGGCTTGTCCAGCGGGTCGCGCAACCTGCCGTCGTTGTAGTCGGCGACCAGGTTGTGCACGGTCTGCGCGGCGCACGACTTGTTGGTGCCGATGAACCCCGTCGGTCCACGCTTGATCCATCCCGCGACGTAGCTACCGGGAACGGGAGCGCCTGACCGCGGGTCGACGACGCGACCGCCGTCGTTGGGAACGATCGCCGCCGACTCCTCGAAGGGGAGCCCGCGAATCGGCTTGCCGCGGTACCCGATCGAGGTCAACACCAGCCCCGTGTCGACCCGCCGAACCTCGTCGGCGCCGGTGACGGTGAACTCCATCGCCTCGGCGCGGACGTCGCCGATGACGCGCTGCGGCGTCAGCCGATAGGCCAGGCGGATCCGCGGCCGCGTCACCGGTGCGGACGTGTCGCCGAGCTTGCTCAACACCTCCAACTTGTTGCGGGTCAGGCGATCCTCGGTCATGGCCAGGTCGCGGTCGACCAACTCGTGATCCTCTGGCGAGAGCACCACCTCGCATGTCGAGGTCAATCCGATCAGCTCGGGCAGCGTGAACGCCGAATCCGCGGGACCGCGCCGGGCCGCGATTACGACCTCGGTCACCTTCGAGTCGCGGAGTACGGCGAGCGCGTGATCCGAGATGTCGGTGCCCGCAAGGACATCCGGCGGGGTGGTCAGTATCCGCGCGACATCGAGGGCGACGTTGCCGTTGCCGACGATGACGACCCGCTCATGACTCAAATCGACTGGCAGTGAGTCGTATTCAGGGTGGCCGTTGTACCACGCCACGAACTCGGTGGCGGTGCCCGTGCCCTGCAGGTCCATTCCCGCGATGTCGAGCCGGCGGTCGTTGGGCGCTCCGACCGCGTAGAGCACGGCGTGGTGGTGTTCGAGCAGCTCGTCGTGGGTCACGTCGGTGCCCACCTCGACGTTGAGGTAGAAGGTGAATCCCGGTTGGGCTGCGATCCTGTCGAACAGTCTGGTCACACGTTTGGTGCTCTGATGGTCAGGTGCCACGCCGGCGCGCACCAATCCGTACGGCGTGGGCAGCCGCTCGAATACGTTGACGCGCACGCCTTTCTGGGTGAGCAGCTCATCGGCGGCGTACATCGCCGCCGGTCCCGATCCGACGATCGCCACGGTGAGCGGTCCGCCTGAGCGTGGGTAGACCACCGGCGCCTCGATGACCGGCGCCAGCTTCGACGTCGGCGGAAGCTTTCCGTCGGGCTCGGGATAAAACGCGGCGTTCAACTCGACGAACGGAAGCTGCGCGGGCGTCAACTTCGAATCGTGCGAGATCGCCCCGACCGGACATGCCGACACGCACGCACCGCAATCGACACACGCCACCGGATCGATGTAGAGCATCTCGGCGGTCGCGAAGCCGGGCTCATCCGGTGTGGGGTGGATGCAGTTCACCGGACACGCGTAGACACACGACCCGTCGCTGCAACACGACTGGGTGATCACATGGGGCACAGGCGCGCTCCCCTTACGCCGCGGCAACCACGTGCTGGCGGGCCGGCTCGCTGCGGTAGCGGCTGGGCGGACCGTCGATCCTGCAGAGCCGCCACACGAGTTTCGCGAACGGGTTCATCAGCCCGGTGTCGTGACAGAGCATCCGGACATCGCCGAACATGTCACGCAGGAACTGCCGCGACTTCGGCGCACGGAAGAACAGCTCCTTGCGCACGGAGCGGGGAATGTCGAACTCCCGCCAGAACGCCTTGGGCGGCACGATGATCGCCTGGCACAGCACGCGCATGATGATCGGCACGTTCAGCGACAGCCAGAACCGTTGACGACGGTTGAGCCGCGGCAACCGCTTGCGTAGGTATTCGTGCGCGAACGAGATGTGCCGGGCCTCCTCGGCCACGTGAATGGCCATCACCCGTTCCATGATCGGGTGCAGATCCTTGCCCTCGCGCAGCACGTTCTTCTGCGTGTGGTCGATTGGCTCCTCGCCGGCGAGCACGCCGAAGAAGAACGGGATCGGCAGCGGCCCGGCGACCAGCGGGATGAACGGCGACAGCCACCGCAGCATGCGCGGCATGCCCGGCACGTCGGCGCCGATGCGGTTGACCATCTCCTGGAACATCATGGTGTGGTTGCACTCTTCGACCGACTCGTGCAGGCAGTACCGGTATTCGGGTGAGCCGTTGGGCACCCAGAACGCGTAGTTCGTCAGGCCGCGGATGAGGATGATCTCGAACTGCAGCCCGACCTTGGCGACGTTGGCCTGACGCCACATCCCGATCTCGATCTGCCGCTCGAGCGGCTGCGCCTGATACCAGGGATGCCCGCCGAGCGGATCGGTCGCCGGCAGCACCCAGCGCGGATCGTCCTCGGTGACCGCGAACTCCGGGGAGTCCCAGTCGATGTCGGTGTACGGGTTGAAATTCCGCCGCACCGAACCCTCGGACAGCGTGGTGAGCGTGTCGACGTACTCGGCGTCGTCGCTGACCTCCATGTTGCGACGCCATCGCCTGACCAGCCGGGTTCGCGCCATTTTCAGACCTCCCCTGTGAGGTTTACATTCACGCCTCTGATGTCCAACAACGGTACCGGAGGTATCGCCTACTGAACATACCCCCGAGCGCGATGTGTCACACGGGGTCGATGACGACAGTATGTGATCGCGGTCACACTGGACGGGCGCGCTGGAACGCGGGGAGGTGCGGGCGTTACCTGCTGCCGAACTCACCCACGGCGGCGGCCCGGGCACCGTTGCGCACGACCGAGACGCCGACCTCGCTCATCCCGCAGTCGGTGATGATCGCGCGGTGGCCGGGGCTGTTCATCCACCAGTTCACGGCTTCTGCGGGAACGGCCGCCACCCCGGTGCTCCAGAAGATGATCTCGCCGGCGGTGGAGAATTGCGTGTAGCCGGCGGCGGTGATGCGCTGGCCGACGGATGACCCGTCCGAACCGGTGTGGCTGCGAACGTTGTTGGCCAGCATGTCGTTGGCCTGCCGGGCCGCGGCCGCGCTCAGCTGTGGATTCGCTGCGACCGGACCGCATCCGTTGGCGGCGCGGGCGGCGTTGATCTCGTTGAGCAGCGCACCGTCGTCGGCGCCATCGGCGTGCGCCGGCACCGCGACCATCGATGCGCAGACCGCGAACGCCACCGTGCACATGGAAAGCAGGACCGAGCTTCTTCTGCGACTGTTCACGTGCCCCCCTGGGCTCGAGCTTCAGTCCCCGACAGGTCACAGTATGGACACAGCGAGGTCTCTATAGAGGTCGTTTACCCACTTTTGTGACATATCTCTGCCGCCCATCCGGGCGACGGCAGTACTGCGCCGGTCATTACTGTTGATCGCATGTCTCAGCCAGATGCTCTTCGCCCGAGCGGCTCATCGGCCCTGACGATCCCCGCCGACCTCAAACCGCGCGACGGCCGCTTCGGCTGCGGACCCTCGAAGGTCCGGCCGGAACAGCTGTCGGCGCTCGCCGCGGCGGGTGACCTGTTCGGGACCTCGCATCGTCAGGCGCCGGTGAAGAACCTGGTCGGCCGCGTGCGCGACGGCCTGCGTCAGCTGTTCACGCTGCCCGACGGGTACGAGGTGATCCTCGGCAATGGCGGCACCACCGCGTTCTGGGATGCGGCAACGTTCGGCCTGATCGACAAGCGGTCGCTGCACCTGACCTACGGCGAGTTCAGCGCGAAATTCGCTACGGCCGTGGCCAAGAATCCGTTCGTCGGCGATCCCGTCGTCGTCAAGGCCGATCCGGGCGGCGCACCCGAGCCGACGTCGGATCCGTCGGTCGACCTGATCGGCTGGGCGCACAACGAGACGTCGACGGGCGTCGCGGTGCCCGTGCAGCGCCCGGCCGGCTCCGGGGATGCGTTGATCGCGATCGACGCGACCTCCGCGGCGGGCGGGTTGCCGGTCGACATCGCGGACTCCGACGTCTACTACTTCGCGCCGCAGAAGAACTTCGCCGGCGACGGCGGGCTGTGGGTCGCGATCATGTCGCCGGCCGCGCTCGCCCGCGTCGAGGCGATCGCGGGCGCGGGCCGCTGGGTGCCCGAGTTCCTGTCGCTGCCGATCGCGATCGAGAACAGCCTCAAGAACCAGACGTACAACACCCCGGCGATCGGCACGCTGATCCTGTTCGCCGAGCAGCTCGACTGGTTGCTCGGCAACGGCGGCCTGGACTGGGCGGTCAAGCGGACGGCGGACTCGTCGCAGCGGTTGTACGGATGGGCGGACGCGGCCGGGTTCGCGACGCCGTTCGTCGCCGACCCGGCGTTGCGCTCGCAGGTCGTCGGCACCGTGGACTTCAACGACGACATAGATGCCGCGGCGGTGGCCAAGACGCTGCGGGCCAACGGCATCGTCGACACCGAGCCCTATCGCAAGCTCGGCCGCAACCAGCTTCGGGTGGGCATGTTCCCGGCCGTCGACCCCGACGATGTCAGTGCGCTGACGGCATGCATCGACTGGGTGGTGGAGCGGCTTTAGCCGCGACTGACAGGCGGGGAGCGGCTTTAGCTGGCGTGTCGTACCAGGTAACGAGCGGATAACGCAGTAGTGTCCGGTTGATCGGGCTTTGCGCTAGCCCGGAGGAGGTCGCCATGCGGGAACTCAAAGTCGTCGGACTCGATGTGGACGGCAAACGAATCATCTGCGAGGCCGACGGCTCCGGCGAGAAGTTCACGCTGCTGCGCGACGATCGTTTGCGCGCCGCCGTGCGCGGCGACCAGGTGGGTTCGAGCCAGTCACGAGACGAGACCGAGGTTCAAAACGTGCTGCGCCCCAAGGAGATTCAGTCCCGCATCCGAGCGGGTGCGTCTGTCGAGCAGGTCGCGGAGGCGTCGGGGGTCGACGTGTCGCGCGTCGAGCGGTTCGCGCATCCGGTGTTGCTCGAGCGTGCACGGGCCGCCGAACTGGCAACGGCCGCGCACCCGGTGCTGCCCGACGGTCCCTCGGTGCTGACGCTGCTGGAGACGGTCACGACGGCGCTCATCGCGCGCGGGCTCGACCCGGACGCGCCGGCGTGGGACGCCTGGCGCAACGAGGACGGCCGCTGGACCGTGCAGCTGGCGTGGAAGGCCGGGATGTCGGACAACGTCGCGCACTTCCGGTTCGTCCCAGGCGCGCACGGTGGGACGGTGACGGCGTTCGACGACGCGGCGTCCGAGCTGATCGACCCGACCTTCACGCGCCCGCTGCGTCCGGTCGCCGCGCTGCCCGCGCCGCAGGTCGAGGCCGAGGTCGATGAGCCGACGCTTCCGATCGACCCGCCGGTGCAGGCCACCGCCCCCGAGCCGCAGCCCGAAGAGGCTCCCGAGCCCGTCGCACCGAAGCAGGCCAAGGCCCGCCGGGGTAAGGCCAAGCCCGCCGTTCCGGCGTGGGAGGACGTGCTGTTGGGCGTCCGTTCCAGCGGCCAGCGCTGATCCTCCGCCAGGTCAGGTCAGCTGCTCAACGCGACCGCGAGCACGACCAACCACGCCGCGGCCACACCGACGCCGGCGCCCAGCACGAACCACCGCCACACCGGCCGATTGCGCCACCCCCACACCGTCGGCGCCAGTCCGCCGACCGCGACCAGGTTGAGTCCGATCGCCAACAGCGGGTGCAATCGCAGCAACCCGAGGCTGAGCACCACGATGGCGGCCGCGATCACCGCCGCGACGAAGCCCGCCACCGTCAACCCCATCGCCCACGGCGTCGAGTCGTCGGTCATCTCAGTCACTCCGAATCGCTCCGCTCCGCCTGGCCGGTGCCCAATCTAACCCGCTCGTAGAACGCCAGCGCGGCAGCGGTCGCGACGTTGAGCGAGTCGGTCCCCCGCGACATCGGGATCCGCACCCGCAGGTCCGCCGCGCGCATCGTCCGCTCGGTCAGACCCGGCCCCTCCGCGCCGACCAGGATCGCCACCTTGTCGTCGGCGACGCTCGACAGCGCGTCGGCCAGGGTGCGCGCGGCCGGTGCGGGCGTCATCGCCAGCAGCCGAAAGTCGTTGTCGCGCAACAGCTCCAGATCCGCCGGCCATGACGGTGCCCACGCATACGGGACGAGCAGCGCGTGCCCCATCGACACCCGGACCGCACGCCGGTACAAGGGATCGGCGCAGCCGGTGCCGAAGACCACCGCGTCTACGCCGAGGCCGGCCGCGTTGCGGAAGATCGAACCGAGATTCTCGTGGTCGTTCACGCCCTCCAGGACCGCGACCGTGCGCGCACCGTCGAGCACCTCGGCGACCGTCAGCTCCCGCGGCCGCGACGCCGACGCCAGCACACCGCGGTTGAGGTGAAAGCCCACCACGTCGGCCATCACGTCGGCGGACACCCGGTAGTACGGGGCCGAGACGTCGACGAGGTCGGCCGCGAGCTCCTGCAGGCGGCGGTCGGTGCCCATCATCGCGCGCGGGACGAACCGCGACGCCAGCATCCGCTGCACCACGAGCACGCCCTCGGCGATCACCAGCCCCTTACCGGTGGGCAGGTCGGGTCGGCGGTCGACGCTGTTGAGGTCGCGGAAGTCGTCGAGCCGCGGATCGGACGGATCGGCGACGTCGATCACGCTGTGGGTCATCGTCACGCCCGGCCGGCACCGCCGTGCGGTGGGCTACCTTTCATAGCGATGACCCCACAACCGCCTCCCCTGCCCGGCGGCCTGCTCAAGCCGCTGCCGGTCATCGTCGCGATCGCGGCCGGATGGGTCGTCGCTGCGATCCTGGCGTTCACGGTGACCGGTCTACACGAATGGCGGCCCTACACGATGGCCGGGTTGGGCGTCGGCGCCCTTGGCACCGGCATCTGGTTGTGGCAACGTCGCGCCGTGCGTCGCGGATCGCGCGGGGCGCAAAGCGGACTCACCTAGCACGAGACGACGAGACAGGAGGACGCAATGGCATCGCCGCTGTTGCAGGCCGAGACGACGATCAATGCCCCGGTATCGAAGGTCTGGGAACTGATCTCCGATCTCAAGAACATGCCGCGATGGAGCCCGCAGTGTCGGCTCATGAAGACGTTCGGCCCGCTGCGGCCGGGGGCGAAGACGGTCAACCTCAATCGACGCAAGTTCTTGTTCTGGCCCACGACGAGCCAGATCACCGAGCTGATCCCGGAGAAGAAGTTGGCGTTTCGGGTCAACGAGAACGGCACGGTGTGGAGCTATGAGCTCGAACCCACACAGACCGGAACCCGGCTGATCGAGACCCGTCACGCGGAGAACGGCGTGAAGGCGGTTTCGAATATGACGGTCAACGCGTTCATGGGCGGGGTGCCCAGTTTCGAGCGCGAACTGGTCGAGGGCATGAACGAGTCGCTCGCGCGGATCAAGGCCGCGGCCGAGAACTAGTCGGCCGGCTCGGTCAGGTCGAGCACGCCGTCGTCGTACGGGTCGTACAGCGGCGATCCGCTTCCCGCGGGCTGCGGCGTGTCCGAGTGTGCGCCGCAACCGTATTCGGCGTCGACGACGTGACCGTCGGCGGAGAACTCGTTGCCGCAGACGCCGAACATCGTGCCGAGCGCTCCGGACAGCGGAAGGTAGAAGCCGCAGTCACGGCACACCCGCCGCGTCGAGCGCGCCATCGCCGAATTCGGGCCGTGGTCGCCGTCGTGCCAGCGTTGCGCGGCATCGATGCGGCCCCACTGGCTGAGCACCTGGCGACGGCCCAGACCGACCTCGAGCGCGACGTCGTCGATCTGCGGATCACCGGTCGCCATATACCCCGGAACCAGTCGCGGGTCGTCCGCAGCGGGCGCGAGCAGGTCACCGGGCCCGAGGTCGCCGGGTCGGACACGCTCTTCCCACGGCACCCACTTCGGCGCCAGCAACGCCGTGGGTCCCGGCACCAGCACCACCTCGCTGATGGTGGCGTGGTCGGCGCCCGGCCATGCCGCGACGACGACGGCCCACTGCCACCCGCGGTAGCCCGGCAGGTCGGCGAGGAAGCGGTGCGTGGCCGCGGTGGGGTCCTCGAAGCTGGCACCCAGGTATTCACCGACGGCGTCCTCGCCGCTGAACTCGACGATCGCCGTGCGGGCGTCGTCGACGGCGCCGAGGAGCACCTCCTCCAGATCCGGCCGCTCGGCGGATTCGGTCACGCTGTTCATCGCCCCCAATACTGCCTGACCGGCCAACAGTCAGCCACACCGGTTGGCTGCACGCCCGCCACCGCTTCGATGGTGGAGAATCGACTTCGTGACCGGACCGCGTCGTGACCCCCGAGACTATGCGGGTCGGCGCGACCCTCGGTACTACCCGCCGCGCCCGCCGGCCGACGACCGGTTTCATGACGAACATCCGGGGATGGCGAACTATCCGAGCGACCCGAGCTACCGTCGCCCCCGGCGCGGTGGGCCGACGCCGAGCGCCAACCGCTGGCTGCCGCCGCTCGACGAGCCCACGCGCGAGTTCGGCGCCACGCCCCCGCCGTACAGCAGGCCGGGCGGTGCGGCGGGCGAGAAGGTCACCGTCACCGTCACACGGGCGGCCGCGCAGCGCAGCCGCGAAATGGGCTCGAAGATGTACGGCCTGGTGCACCGTGCCGCGACCGCCGACGGCGCCGACAAGTCCGGCCTGACCGCGCTGACGTGGCCGGTGGTCGCGAACTTCGCCGTCGACGCCGCCATGGCGGTGGCGTTGGCCAACACCCTGTTCTTCGCGGCGGCCTCCGGCGAGAGCAAGGGCAAGGTCGCGCTGTACCTGTTGATCACCATCGCGCCGTTCGCCGTCATCGCCCCGCTGATCGGACCCGCGCTCGACCGGCTGCAGCACGGTCGCCGCGTCGCGCTGGCCACGTCGTTCGGGCTGCGCACGGCGCTGGCGGTGGTGTTGATCGCCAACTACGACGGCGCCACGGGCAGCTTCCCGTCGTGGGTGCTCTACCCGTGCGCGCTGGGAATGATGGTGTTGTCCAAGTCTTTCAGCGTCCTACGCAGCGCGGTGACGCCGCGGGTGCTGCCACCGACCATCGACCTGGTGCGGGTGAACTCGCGGCTGACCACGTTCGGTCTGCTCGGCGGGACGATGGTCGGCGGAGCGGTGGCCGCCGGCGCGGAGTATCTGTTCAAACTGTTCGAGATGCCGGGTGCGCTCTACGTGATCGTCGCGGTGTCGGTGGCCGGCGCCGCGCTGTCGATGCGGATCCCGAAGTGGGTGGAGGTCACCGAGGGCGAGGTGCCCGCGACGCTGAGTTATCACGGTCGCACCGGTGAACTGCGCCGGGGCGCGGAGCTGTCGGCCCCGGCGAAGTCGGCGCGTCAGCCGTTGGGGCGCAACACGATCGCCGCGCTGTGGGGCAACTGCACCATCAAGGTGATGGTGGGCTTCCTGTTCCTGTATCCGGCGTTCGTCGCCAAATCGCACGACGCCAGCGGCTGGGAGCAGCTGCGCATACTCGGGCTGATCGGCGCGGCCGCCGCGATCGGCAACTTCGCGGGCAACTTCACCAGCGCGCGACTCAAGCTGGGCCACCCGGCGAAGGTGGTGGTGCGCTGCACGGTCGTGGTCACGCTCGTCGCACTGGCCGCGGCGCTGACCGGCAACCTGCTGGTGGCGGCGATCGCCACGCTGCTCACCTCCGGGTCGAGCGCGATCGGCAAGGCCTCGCTGGACGCATCGCTGCAAGACGACCTGCCCGAGGAGTCGCGGGCATCGGCGTTCGGACGCTCGGAGTCGGTGTTGCAGTTGGCGTGGGTCGCGGGCGGTGCGGTCGGTGTGCTGGTCTACACCGAACTGTGGGTGGGCTTCACGGCGATCACTTCGGTGCTGATTCTCGGCCTGGCGCAGACCGTGGTGAGCTACCGCGGCGACTCGCTGATACCCGGCTTCGGCGGCAACCGGCCCGTGCTGGCCGAACAAGAGGGCCGACGTCCCGACACCGCGGCGGTGGCGCACGAGTGAAGCGCATGATCGCCGCGCTCGTCGCGGTGGTGGTCCTCGCGTCGGTGGGCACCGGCGTGCTCGTCTGGCGGCTCAGCGGCGACGACCACGCGTCGAAATACCCTGAGATCAGCGCGTATTCGAACGGTCACCTGGTTCGCATCGGACCGTATCGGTACTGCGAGGTGATGAACCCGACCAAGTGCGAGGTCTTCGAGGATCAGGGCGAAATGCCGGTCGATGAACGGCACGCGGTGCAGTTGTCGGTGCCGCCCGCGATCGGCCGGGCGCCGTGGGTGTTGTTGCGCCAGTACGAGGATTCCGATGTGGTCGAGGAGTTCCGGCCCAACACGCGGCTGGCGGTGACGATCCCGACCGTCGACCCGCGACGCGGCAAGCTCACCGGGTTCGTCGTGTGGCTGCCCACGCTGGTCCGCATCGACGACGAAGAGGTGCCCGCCCCGCACGCCGAGTGGTCGGTGCGCACGGTGTGGTCTGACCGTTAGTTCGCGCCGTGTCCCTCGGGGACGCGCTCACCGTCGCGAGGTGGTCCCGGCGGTGTTCCGTCGCCGAACGGCCTGCCGCCCAGCGCTTCTCGGCCGTGTGGCGTCAGCCAGTTGGACAGGTCGGGCCCCTTCGGCACGACCTGCGTCGGGTTGATGTCGGTGTGCACGATGTAGTAGTGCTGCTTGATCTGGACGAAGTCGATGGTGTCGCCGAAGCCCGGCGTCTGGAACAGGTCGCGGGCGTACGCCCACAGCGCGGGTAGCTCGGCGAGCTTCTGGCGGTTGCACTTGAAGTGCCCGTGATAGACGGGGTCGAAGCGCGCCAGCGTCGTGAACAGCCGCACGTCGGCCTCGGTGATGGTGTCGCCCACCAGGTATCGCTGGTTCGCCAGGCGGTCCTCGAGCCAGTCGAGCGCGGTGAACAAGCGGTCGTAGGCCCTTTCGTACGCCTTTTGGGAACCGGCGAAGCCGCATCGGTACACGCCGTTGTTGATCTCGGTGTAGATGCGTTGGGCCACCTCGTCGATCTCGCCGCGCAGGCGCTCGGGGTAGAGGTCCGGTGCGCCGTCGCGGTGGTATTTCGTCCACTCGGTGGAGAAGTCGAGCGTGATCTGGGGGAAGTCGTTGGTGACGACCTCACCGGTCGGCACGTCGACGACCGCGGGGACCGTGATGCCCTTGTCGTAGTCAGCGAAGCGTTTGAGGTACGCGTCCTTGAGGCGCGGGATCTTCAGGACCGGGTCGACGCCGCCCGGATCGAGGTCGAACGTCCAGCTGTCCTCGTCGTGGGTGGGCCCGCAGAAGCCGATCGACAGCACATCCTCGAGGCCCAGCAGCCGCCGAACGATGATCGTGCGATTGGCCCACGGGCAGGCCCGCGCGACGACGAGTCGGTACCGCCCGGGTTCGACGGGATACCCGTCGCGGCCATCGGCGGTGATACGAGTGCCGATGTACTTGGTGTCGCGGTTGAACTCGCCGCCGGAGTCGGATTTGTCGGCCACATACGCCATGCGGCCGATTCTTCCCCGTCGAATCTGAACTTATGCGCGTTCAGCGGCCGAAATTTCGTGCACAGCCTCAGTTTCGACCGTCATGCGACGGAACCGGATGCGTGAGCCCGCCGTCCTATCACTGTGGACTGGCCGTTCGTGGGTACCGAGGCTCTCGCAGCGGGTCTGGTGAACCGCTATCAACTGGCGACGCGCTACGACGCCGTTCACCGGAATGTTTACGTTCCGCTCGGGCAGGTGTTGACTCCCGCAGAGAAGGCGCACGCCGCGTGGCTGTTCTCGCGCCGCAGGGCAACGCTCGTCGGTCTCTCGGCCGCGGCGATACACGGCGCGAAGTGGATCGACGCACGACTGCCGGCCGAACTCAACCAGCACAGCCAGCACAAGACCAGAGGAATATTGCTGCACAACGACGCGCTGGCGCCCGACGAGATCTGCACCGTGCGCGGGCTGCCCGTGACAACCGCGGCACGGACGGCGTTCGACCTCGGGCGCCGATATGGGCGGACCCTGGCCGTCATCCGCCTCGACGCGTTGCTTCAGGCCACTCCGCTCAAGCTGGTCGAGGTCGACGTGCTGCTCGGCCGTCACCGCGGCTCGCGGGGCGTGGTCCAGCTGCGGGAGGTCCTCGGCCTCGCCGACCCCGGCGCGGAGTCACCGCAGGAGACGCGGACGCGTCTGGTGTTGACCGATGCCGGAATCCGGCCGACACACACTCAGATCGACGTCTTCGATCGCTACTACGACCACGTGGGCCGAATTGACATGGGTTATCCGAAATGGAAGGTCGGCGTCGAATACGACGGACCCCAACACTGGGAAGACCCGAAGATCCGGGCCGCCGACATCGAGCGCCAGGCCAGACTGGAGGCGCTGGGTTGGCGGATCATTCGCGTCAGCGCGGAGATGGTGCGCTACCGACCCCACACGATCGTCGAGCGGACGCGAGCCGCATTGCGCGCTGCCGGCTGGCTTGTCTAGCCGCCGAATCTGAAGTTATGCGTCAAGAACCGGCGAAAAGTGGCGCACAAGCTCAGTTTCGGCGCAACGAGCCTCTAGTGCTCGAGCTCGCGAGCGACCGCGCGCACCACCTCGGACACCCGGCGGGCGACCTTGCGGTCGGGATAGCGGCCCTTTCGCAGCTCCGGCTGCACCGCGCTCTCGAGCAGCGTGATCATGTCCTCGATCATGCCGTGCAGTTCGTCGGGCGAGTGCTTGCGCTCGGCGGCGGCCGCTTCGCGACGCGTCCGTGTGAGGCTCGGCGGCGGATCGATCACCTTCAACGTCAACGCCTGCGGCCCGCGCCGGCCCGCGGCAATGCCGAACTCGACGCGCTGCCCTGGCTTAAGCGTCTCGACACCGGACGGCAGCGCCGAGGATCGGACGTAGACGTCCTCGCCGTCCTCCTGCGACAAAAACCCGAAGCCCTTTTCGGCGTCGTACCACTTAACCCTGCCGGTCGGCACTGGTCTCACCCGCTCGTCTTGTACCTACAAAAGGAAAGCGCCCCGAATGCGCCGGGACGCGTGCTGCTCGATCCTACTCGGACCCCGGCGCCCTCAGCACCCGCTTTCCCTTTGGGTGGTCACGGTGGTCGTCACCGGCACACCCGTCCGCAGTGTGTTCATCACGATGCAGCAGTGTTCTGCCGCCGCGATCAGCCCGTCGGTGAGCGAAGCCGGTGTGCCGTCGGCGGTTGCGAGGTCGACATCGCATCGCATCGCGGTGAACCCAACAGGGGTCTGGTTGTCGACCATCAGCGCGCCGCGCACGTCCACATCCGCGGTGACGTCGACCTCCAGACGGGTGAGCCGGACACCCAACCGGTTCGCGATCATGCGGATGGTGGAGTCCAGGCAGCAGGCCAACGCCGCGCAGAGGATGTCGCCGGGGTTCGGATCGTCGTGGTATCCGCCGACGGCGGCATGGGCCCCGATCCGCAGCACGGATTCTCCACCGCGGGTGCCGGGCACGACACGACCGTGAAACGGGTCGAGCTCGGCGCCGCCGACCGCTCGGGCGCGATCGGTGATCCGGGCCGGTCCAGGTTCGACGCGATAGCGGGCCCGAAGAGGGTCCTGTCGCTCGCCGACAAAACTGCGTGGGCTGCTGACCGATCTGGTAGCCATAGGAATCACCGCCGGTGCTCACGCTACTCCGGGATCGGTAGGCTGAAACGCACCGCTGGAGGAGAAGAAGCGCTACATGCGATTGATACTCAACATCATCTGGTTGCTCTTCGGCGGCCTGTGGCTGGCGCTGGGCTACCTGCTGGCGGCGCTGATCTGCTTCGTGCTGATCATCACCATCCCGTTCGGGTTCGCCGCCCTGCGCATCGCGGCCTACGCGTTCTGGCCGTTCGGCCGCACGATCGTCGACAAGCCGGGCCCTCGACCGGGTGCGCTGATCGGCAACGTCATCTGGGTCATCCTGTTCGGCGTCTGGCTGGCGATCGGTCACGTCATCACCGCGGTGGCGATGGCGATCACCATCGTCGGGATCCCGCTCGCGCTGGCCAACCTCAAGCTGATCCCGGTCTCGCTGATGCCGCTGGGCAAGGACATCGTCCCGGTCGACAGCCTCGGCGATCCCGCCGCCGACCCCTGGCGAGCCGCCGCATGACCGTCGTCAACCTCGGTCTTCCCACGGCCGCAACACCGCCGTCGGCCGCCCCCGCCGACGGGCCGCTGATCGACACGTTCGGCCGCATCGCGACCGATCTTCGGGTGTCGTTGACCGACCGCTGCAACCTGCGCTGCACCTACTGCATGCCCGCCGAGGGCCTGGATTGGCTGCCGTCGGAGCGGCTGCTGCGCCCCGAGGAGCTCACCCGCCTGCTGCGCATCGCGGTGGAGAGGCTGGGCATTCGCAGCGTTCGCTTCACCGGTGGCGAGCCCCTCGTCGCCCGGCACCTCGAGGACGTCATCGCCGCGACGGCCGCGCTGCGGCCGCGCCCGGAGATCACGTTGACCACCAACGGCATCGGCCTCGACAAACGCGCCGACGGGCTCAAGCGCGCCGGACTCGACCGCATCAACGTGTCACTGGACACCGTGGACTCGGCGAGGTTCGCCGCGATCACCCGCAGGGACCGGCTCCCCGACGTGCTGGCCGGCCTGCGGGCGGCGAAGGCCGCCGGGCTGGACCCGGTGAAGGTCAACGCGGTCCTCGACCCCGAAACCGGGCTCGACGACGCGGTCGCGCTGCTGCGGTTCTGCCTCGACCACGGCTACCAGTTGCGCATCATCGAGCAGATGCCGCTGGACGCCGGCCACGAGTGGCAACGAGGCAAGGCGATCGGCGCCGACGATGTGCTGGCCGCGCTGCGCCGGCATTTCGACCTCACCCCCGACACCACCCCGCGGGGTTCGGCGCCGGCCGAGCTGTGGCGGGTCGACGGCGGCATCGGCAAGGTCGGGATCATCGCCTCGGTCTCCCACGCTTTCTGCTCTGCCTGCGACCGCACCCGGCTCACCGCCGACGGCCAGGTCCGCAACTGCCTGTTCGCGCGGCAGGAGACCGACCTGCGCCTGCTGATGCGCGACGGCGCCGACGACGACGCCGTCGAGACCGCGTGGCGCGCGGCGATGTGGGCCAAAGCGGCGGGCCACGGCATCAACGACCCCGATTTCGTGCAACCCGACCGCCCGATGAGCGCGATCGGCGGATGAGTTCCAAGGAAGCGATGACGACGACAACGACCACAGTCACGGTGACCGTCCGCTATTTCGCGGCCGCACGCGCCGCCGCCGGTAACGATGAGGAGACGATTCGGCTTCGGCCGAGAACGACGCTCGCCGAACTCGTCGCACAACTCGGCGAGCGCGACGAGAATCTCGCGAAAGTGTTGAAGCGCTGCAGTTTTCTGTGCGACGGCGTCGCTGTGCGCGATGAGTCCGTCGCGCTGGGCGACGCTCAAACGATCGATGTCCTTCCCCCATTCGCGGGTGGATAACGGTGATTTCCGTCACATAACGGAATGATCACAACCTGGCTACGACGCGGCGGAGCCCGCAATGGTCCTGCGGAAACGTCCGAAACTGCTGGGCATTTAGAGGATTTTTAAGATTTGCCGGGACCGAAAACGCCGTAATCGGTAAAAGATGACGCGGCCAAAACGAGCCGATACGGTTCAAACCCAAGCCGACCGACCTCAAACCGATCGGCCCGCCGTGCCCAACCGCGCCGAGCTCCATCCGTTGGTGCACGGGATACCGACAAACAACTTGGATGGAGGCGGGGGACCCACCGGTCCACCGAGTCAAGACGGACCAGGAACCGACGGTTCCTTGGGGTGAAGCCGAATCGCGTTGTGCGACACGGCCGGGCAATACCTCTCCAGCCCGAACCCGACAGCTGACCTCGCGGGCGCCGAAGAGAGGACCGACGCACCTATGAGTGGACGGCACCGCAAGCCGGCTTCATCGGCTGTCAACGTTGCGAAAGTCGCCTTCACGGGCGCTGTGCTCGGAACCGGAAGCATCGCGCTGGCCGGCCAGGCCAATGCCGCCACCGACGGCGAATGGGATCGGGTCGCCAGTTGTGAGTCCGGCGGCAACTGGGCGATCAACACCGGCAACGGCTATCAGGGCGGGCTCCAATTCGCGCCGAGCACCTGGTCCGGCCACGGCGGCGGTGAGTACGCACCCGCCGCGCACCTGGCCTCCAAGGAAGAGCAGATCGCCGTCGCCGAGCGCGTGCTCGCCAGCCAGGGCAAGGGCGCCTGGCCGACATGCGGCAAGGGCCTGTCCGGCGCGACGCCGCGCAACGTCGTCGACGACGCGGTCGACGCGGTGAACAACCTGCTGCCTCCGCCGCCTCCGCCGTTCGACCCGTTCGCCCCGCCGCCGCCACCCGCACCGGTCGACGCGCTGGCCGCACCCGCGCCGGAGGCGCCACCCGCGCCGGCACCAGAGGCGCCACCCGCACCCGAGGCACCGGCCTTCGACGCGTTGGCCGCACCGGTACCCGAGGCCCCGCCCGTCGACGCACTGGCCGCCCCGGTACCCGAGGCCCCGCCGGTCGACGCACTGGCTGCGCCGCTGCCTGAGGCACCTCCCGCGCCGGCACCCCAAGCGCCGCCGGCCCCCGAGCAATTCGACGCCTTGGCCGCTCCCGTTCCGGAGGCACCGCCCGCACCGTTCGATCCGTTGGCCGCCCCGGTGCCCGAGGCGCCCCCGGTCGACGCGCAGTCCGTCGCGAACTGGGACGTCGTACCGGATGTGCCGGTCCCGGGTGAGCAGCCCGAACTCTGGTCCCTGCCGGTCGACGCGGCGCTGCAGCCCGCTCCGCAGATGCCGCCGGCCCCACCGGCGCCGGCCGCCGATCCCGCGGTCCCGGTCGACACCGGTGTCCCGCACCTCGCGAGCCCGGAGAACCTGCCTGCGGGAACCACCGTCGACCGCGCCCAGGCCGGTACGGACAGCCCGAATGTCTCCTACCTCAAGGAGATCTGGCACGCGATCCAGACGCAGGACATCACCGGCAAGGATGCGCTGCTGGCGCTGACCCAGCGTCCGCTCACCACGCCGGACGCACCGGGTGGCCAGGCGCCGAACCTGCCGGTCGATCCGGCCGCGCAGCCGGGTGCACCGCTCCCGCCTGCCTGATCCTCCGCTACGCGGAGTTCACCCATTCGTCGGAGCCGTCGGCGAAGAACTGGTGCTTCCACACCGGTAGACGCTCCTTGACCAAGTCGACCAGCCGCGCGCACGTCGCAAACGCCGCCGCGCGGTGATCGGCCGCCACGGCGGCGACCAGCGCGGCGTCCCCGATCTGCAGCACCCCGATGCGATGGCTGACCGCGATGGCCCGCACGCCGTCGGCCTCGGCCGCGATCTGTGCGGCCACCTCCGCGAGCGTCTGCGGTGCCTGGGGATGCCCCGAATACTCCAGCCGGACCACCGAACGCCCGCCGTCGTGGTCGCGTACGACGCCGGCGAAGCTCACCACCGCACCGGCGGAGGCGTTGGCGACCAGGGCCTCGTGGTCGGCGGGAGCGATCGGCTGCTCGGTCAGGTCGGCGCGCAGCACGATGGCCGTCATCGCGCGTGGTCCTTTCCCGCGAGCTGATCGAGCGCGTGCTCGAGGACGCGGTCGAGTACGCCCAGGCCGTCCTTGACCCCTCCGGTCGATCCGGGCAGGTTGACGATCAACGTGCGGCCCTTGACGCCGCATACGCCGCGCGACAGGACCGACGTCGGCACCTTGTCCTCGCCGGCGCGGCGGATCGCGTCGGCCAGACCGGGGATCTGATAGTCGACCAGTGTTGCGGTGGCCTCGGCGGTGCGGTCCGTCGGCGAGATGCCGGTGCCGCCCGAGGTGATCACCACGTCCACACCGTCGGCGACGGCGGCGGAGATCGCCTCGGCGACGGCATCGCCGTCCGGGACGACGACGGGCGCGGGAGTGTCGATGTCGCGGGCGGTGAGCCAGTCCACGACGATCGGCCCGCTGCGGTCCTCGTACACCCCGGCGGCGGCGCGTGTGGACGCGATGACGACCCGTCCCGACCGCATCAGCGGGTCCACGTTCCGGTCTTGCCGCCCTCTTTGCGCAACACCCGGATGTCGTCGATACGGGCGGCGGGGTCGACGGCCTTGATCATGTCGTAAAGGGTCAGCGCGGCCACGCTCACCGCGGTCAGCGCCTCCATCTCGACGCCGGTGCGGTCGGTGCTGCGCACCGTGGCGGTGATGTCCACGCCTGCGGCGCCGATCTCGAAGTCGACGTCGACCCCGGTCAGCGCCAACTGGTGACACAGCGGGATGAGGTCGCTGGTGCGCTTGGCGGCGAGGATGCCCGCGACCCGGGCGGTCGCCAGCGCGTCGCCCTTGGGCAGCCCGCCCGAGGCGATCAACGCGACGACGTCGGCCGTGGTGTGCAGGGTGCCCGCGGCGACGGCGGTGCGCTTCGTGACGTCCTTCGCCGTGACGTCGACCATGTGCGCCGCGCCGGTCTCGTCGACGTGTGAGAGGCGTGGCCGCTCGGACACCTACTTGTTGACGACCGTGACCGCGTGAACGTACGGCAGTTCGTCCGCGGGCAGCGGGAACGTGATCTCGCCGAAGGGCGACAACGCGCCGGTACGGTCGGTGGCCAGCTCGCTCACCGCGTGGTCGTCGTCTCCGTCGACCGCCGGCCAGCCCGGATCGACGTACCGCTTCTTCCCTTTTTTGTCTGCCACGCCCACATTGTGGCAAATGGCTCGGCCGGTGGCGACACCGCCACACTCCTTTACGCTGGTCAGCGATGACCGAGAACGCACCGGGCCTTCCCCTCGGCGCCTGGTTGGCCGATCTCCCCGACGAGCGGCTCGTCCGACTGCTGGAGTTGCGGCCCGACCTGACCCAACCGCCCCCGGGCACGATCGCCGCCCTGGCCGCCCGTGCCCAGGCCCGCCAATCGGTCAAGGCCGCCACCGATGACCTCGACTTCCTGCGGCTGGCCGTCCTCGACGCATTGCTCGTGCTGCACGCCGACACCACCGCCGTCCCGGTCACCAAGCTCGTGGAGCTGATCGGTGACCGTGCGCCCGAGGCCGCCGTCACCGAGGCCGTCGACGACCTCCGTGACCGCGCGCTGGTGTGGGGCGTCGCGGCGGTGCGGGTGGCGGCAGAAGCCGTCGCGGGCCTGCCGTGGTATCCGGGGCAGGCCACCGTCGAGGACACCGCGGCGACTCCGGACGAGATCGCCGCGCGGCTGGAGTCGCTCGACGAGGCGCAGTCCGAACTGCTGCAGAAACTGCTCGAGGGGTCGCCGATGGGCCGCACCCGCGACGCCGCGCCCGGCACCCCGCCGGACCGCCCGGTGCAGCGCCTGCTGGCCGCCAGCCTGCTCCGCCAGGTCGACGCGGAGACCGTGATACTTCCGCGGCTCGTCGGGCAGGTGCTGCGCGGCGAGCTGCCGGGCCCGGTACAACTGACCGAGCCGGACCCGGTGGTGTCGACGACGACGGCGGCCGATGCCGACGCGGTCGCCGCGGGGGCAGCACTCGATCTGCTCCGCGAGGTCGAGGTGCTACTCGAAACGCTCGGCGCCACACCGGTTCCCGAGTTACGCAGCGGCGGGCTCGGTGTGCGTGACGTCAAACGGCTGACCAAGGCCACCGGCATCGACGATCGCCGACTCGGGTTGATCCTCGAGGTGACCGCGGCCGCGGGCCTCATCTCGGCGGGCATGCCCGAGCCGGAACCCGAAGCGGGAGACGGTCCGCACTGGGCGCCCACGGTCGCCGCCGACCGGTTCGTCGAATCCCCGACCGCGGCCAAATGGCACCTGCTGGCGACCACCTGGCTGGAACTACCCGGCAGGCCGAGCCTGATCGGCCATCGCGGGCCCGACGGCAAACCCTATGCCGCCCTGTCGGATTCGTTGTTCTCCACCGCCGCGCCGCTGGATCGGCGACTCCTTCTCGAGGTGCTCGCGGGCCTGCCGCCGGGTGCGGGTGTGGATGCCCCGGAGGCGTCGCGCGCGATGATCTGGCGCAGGCCGCGCTGGGGGGTTCGGTTGCAGCCGGGACCCGTCGGCGATCTGTTGACGGAGGCCCATGCGCTGGGCCTGGTGGGCCGGGGCGCGCTCGCCACCCCCGCTCGGACGCTGCTCACCGACGCGGCGCCGGACGACGCGGTCAAGGCGATGGACAAGGTGTTGCCCGCCCCGATCGACCATTTCCTGCTGCAGGCCGATCTAACGGTGGTCGTCCCCGGCCCGCTGCAGCGGGACCTCGCCGAACAACTGGCCGCCGTGGCGAGCGTCGAGTCGGCGGGCGCCGCGATGGTGTACCGGATCAGCGAGGCGTCGATCCGCCGGGCGCTCGACACCGGCCGGACGGCAGGCGAACTGCACGCCTTCTTCGCGCGCCATTCGAAAACCCCTGTGCCACAGGGTTTGACGTATCTCATCGACGATGTGGCCCGCAGGCACGGCCAGCTGCGCGTCGGGATGGCGGCGTCGTTCGTGCGGTGCGAGGACGCCGCGCTGCTCGCGCAGGCGGTCGGCGCCCCGGCCACCGAACCGCTGGAGATGCGCCTGCTCGCACCGACGGTCGCGGTGTCGCAAGCGCCGATCTCCGACGTGCTCGCCGCGCTGCGGCAGGCCGGTTTCGCCCCTGCTGCCGAGGACTCGACCGGCACCATCGTCGACATCCGGGCCCGCGGAGCGCGGGTGCCCGCCCCGCCCGGACGGCGGCGCACCTACCGGACCGCGCCGACCCCCACCAGCCAGACCCTCGGCGCGATCGTCGCGGTGTTGCGCAAGGTGGCCTCCGCCCCGACCGGCGGCCTGCGGTTGGACCCGGCGGTCGCGATCAGCCAGTTGCAGGAGGCGGCCCACACCCAGGCCTCGGTGGTGATCGGCTACGTCGACCCCGCCGGGGTGGCCACGCAGCGCGTCGTCGCACCGATCAACGTGCGGGGCGGCCAGCTCACCGCGTACGACCCCGCGTCGGGTCGGGTGCGCGACTTCGCGATCCACCGGATCACCTCGGTGGTTTCGGCCGACGAGCGGTAGCGCGCGGCCCCTGGCAAGCAGCGAGCGACCGCGCAATGCCCAGTTCACACGGCGTGTCGGCGGACAGACACGGTCGCTCGCCGATGGGGGCGTCGGGCGGTTCTGGATAATGGACAAAATGACCGACGGCCCCCTCATCGTGCAGTCCGACAAGACGGTGCTGCTCGAGGTCGACCATGAACAGGCAGGCGCCGCGCGCGCCGCGATCGCCCCGTTCGCCGAACTCGAGCGTGCGCCCGAACACATACACACCTACCGGATCACCCCGCTGGCGCTGTGGAACGCGCGCGCCGCGGGGCACGACGCCGAACAGGTCGTCGACGCGCTGGTGTCGTTCTCCCGCTATGCGGTGCCGCAGCCGCTGCTGGTCGACATCGTCGACACCATGGCCCGCTACGGCCGCCTGCAACTGGTGAAGCATCCGGCGCACGGCCTGACCCTGGTGAGCCTGGACCGCGCGGTGCTCGAGGAGGTGCTGCGCAACAAGAAGATCGCACCGATGCTCGGAGCGCGCATCGACGACGACACCGTGGTCGTTCACGGCAGCGAGCGCGGCCGCGTCAAGCAGATGCTACTCAAGATCGGTTGGCCCGCAGAAGATCTCGCGGGTTACGTCGACGGCGAGAAGCACCCGATCGACCTGGCGCAGAACGGGTGGCACCTCCGCGACTACCAACAGATGGCCACGGACTCGTTCTGGGAAGGCGGATCCGGCGTCGTCGTGCTGCCCTGCGGTGCGGGTAAGACGCTCGTCGGCGCGGCCGCGATGGCAAAGGCCTCGGCCACCACGCTGATCCTGGTGACCAACACCGTCGCGGGCAGGCAGTGGAAGCGCGAGCTGATCAACCGAACTTCGCTCACCGAGAACGAGATCGGCGAATACTCCGGCGAGCGCAAGGAGATCCGCCCGGTGACCATCGCCACCTATCAGGTGATCACCCGTCGCACCAAGGGCGAGTACCGGCACCTGGAGCTGTTCGACAGCCGCGACTGGGGCCTGATCATCTACGACGAGGTGCACCTGCTGCCTGCGCCGGTGTTCCGGATGACCGCCGACTTGCAGTCGCGGCGTCGACTCGGCTTGACCGCCACGCTGATTCGTGAAGACGGCCGCGAGGGCGACGTGTTCTCACTCATCGGGCCCAAGCGGTACGACGCGCCCTGGAAGGACATCGAGGCGCAGGGCTGGATCGCGCCCGCCGAGTGCGTCGAGGTGCGTGTGACGATGACCGACAACGAGCGGATGCTCTACGCCACCGCCGAACCCGACGAGCGGTACAAGCTGTGTTCGACGGCGCACACGAAGGTCGCGGTGGTCAAGTCGATCCTCGACAAGCACAAGGGCGAACAGACGCTGGTGATCGGCGCCTACCTCGACCAGCTCGAGGAACTCGGGCAGGAACTCGACGCGCCGGTCATCCAGGGGTCGACCAAGACCGCAGAACGCGAATCGCTGTTCGATCAGTTCCGTCGCGGAGAGATTTCGACGCTGGTGGTGTCGAAGGTCGCCAACTTCTCCATCGACCTACCGGAAGCCAGTGTGGCCGTGCAGGTTTCGGGGACGTTCGGATCGCGCCAGGAAGAGGCGCAGCGGTTGGGCCGGTTACTTCGGCCCAAGGCCGACGGCGGCGGTGCGATCTTCTACTCCGTCGTCTCCCGCGACAGCCTCGACGCCGAGTACGCCGCCCACCGCCAGCGGTTTCTGGCCGAGCAGGGCTACGGCTACGTCATCAAGGACGCCGACGACCTGCTGGGGCCGACCATCTAGACCAACTAGACGTGCGGGCCCACCGGGTTCGACACCGTCAGCAGCACCGCGGAGTCCTCGAGCGCCTGCAGGCCGTGCCGGGCGTTCGGCACCACGATGTGGTCGCCTGCCGAACCGTCCCAGTTGGTCGAGTCCTGGGTCAGCCGAACCCGTCCCTGCAGCACCTGCAGCGTGGCCTCCCCGTTCGTCTCGTGCTCGTCGAGGGAGTTACCTGCGGTCAACGCGATCAACGTCTGACGCAGCGAGTGCTCGTGGCCGCCGTACACTGTGTGCGCGCTGCGGCCACTGCTGGCGGCGCGGGCCGTCTCGAGTTGCTCACGGGCGAGCGCGGTCAGCGAGGTCTTGTTCATCGCGGGCTTCCTATCGAGGGCTGGTCGAATCGGGGTGTGGCGAAAACCCAATCTTAGTGACGTCGCGCCGGCCCCCACCGCGACCGTCGTAACCGAGCGCCCGTGACGGGTAGCAGCTAGCCTGCTTACCCATGACCAGACGCCGTCGCGCCACGTCCGTGCGGGCCGCCACGCTGGCCGGCGTCGCCCTCAGCCTGGGTGCGCTGACGTCGGCCGGGCTTGCGAGCGCTGATCCCGCGGTCCCACCCGTGCCCGGGACGCCCGGCGCGCCGCCGTCTCCGGGTCAGCCGTACGTCGCTCCTGCCGACGCGGCGGATCCGCCGCCCGCGCCTCCGCCGGTCGGGCCCCCGCCTGTGCCGGAGATCGCCAATCCGCAGTACGGCCAGGGTTCGAGCCCGGGCCCGCTCGGCTTCCTCCGCGACGCATGGCGTCAGGCGCAGGACCCTTACGGGTTCGCCGCGATGCCGCCCGGTCAGGCCCCGGTCGGGGCACCGCCGCCGCCCGGCGCGGGCCCCGCACCGCAACTGCCGCCCGGCTACACCTCGCTGACCGCCCCGGAGTCCAACGGCCCACCGGTCGCACCGCCGGCGGAGGGCGGTCCGCCGCTGCCGCCCGGCTACTACCCGTTGGACGGCCCGCCGCCGCCCGGGTACTACGACGCTCCGCCCCCCGGCCAAGCGATTCCGCCGGAAGGACCGATTCCGCCGACGCCGTGATCAGGTGTTCGCGGTCGAGAGGCCAGCCTTCACCGACCGGGACAGGTCGTCGGCGAGGATCTCCGGATCGCCGTTGAGCAGTCCGGCGACGGCCTGGGCGGCGACCACCGCCGGGTCGATCTTCTGATCGGCCGGGATGTCGCTCACCATGTCGGTGTCCATGTAGCCCACATGCAGCGCCGAGACGTGAATTCCTCGCGGCGCCAACTCCGTTCGCAGCGCATCGGTCATCGTCCACGCCGCAGCCTTGGCCGCGGAGTAGGCCCCGGCCTGCGCCCCAACCCCCGGTTGGCCCCGGTCACCAGGGCCGCGATGTTCTCCGTCATGGCGGCGCTCCTCTCGGCTGATACCACCACAACACCGACCGCCCCCGAAATAAGACCCGATGGGTAACGGTCGGGAGAACTTCGCCGCGCCCTAGCTCAGGGCGGGGATGACCTGTTTCTCGAACAGTTCGATGCCCGAGCGGTCGTACGCGGCCTCGGGGAAGTACAGGATGGCGTACTCGCAGCCGAGTCGGCGCATCTTCTCCAGCTTCTCGACCACCTGCTCGGGTGTGCCGCTGGCCGATTCGGGCGCGGAGACGGTGCCGAGCATCGCGTCGACCGCCGACTCGTCGGCCTTGGTGACCTGCCGGGCCCGCAGCCGCGCCACCCTCTCCTTGACGTCGGATTCCGATTCGCCGATCACCGCATTGAAGTTGGCCGAGCGCACGATCGCGTTGTAGTCGGTGCCGACCTCGCGGCAGTGGTCGGCCAGCACCTGCGACTTGTGGGTGAACCCTCCTGGCTCACAGGTGAAATTAGTGTACTGCGCGTACTTCGCCGCGATCCGCAACGTCACCTTCTCGCCCCCACCGGCAATCCACAGCGGAATTCCGTTGTCCTGCAACGGCTTCGGCTCGACGATCGCCCCGGAAACCTGATAATGCTTGCCGTCGAAGGTGACCGTACCGTCGCGCCAGGCGTCGCGCATGATCTGCACGCCTTCGTCGAGGCGGGCCAGCCGCACCCCGGCCGACGGGAAGCCGTAACCGTAAGCGCGCCATTCGTGTTCGTACCATCCGGCGCCGATACCCATCTGGATGCGGCCGCCGGAGACGATGTCCGCGGTGGCGGCAACCTTGGCCAGATACACCGGATTGCGGTAGCTCATCGCCGTGCACATCTGGCCGAGCTTGATGCGCGACGTCGTCGCGGCGTACGCGGCCATCAGGGTCCACGCCTCGTGGGTGGCCTCCACGGTGGGCACCGGAACCGTGTGGAAGTGGTCGTAGACCCACAGCGAGTCCCAGGCGTCGCTGCGGTCGGCGTAGTCGGCGAGGTCGCGCATCACCGCCCACTGCTCTGCGGGAGAAATGTCGATCAGATCGAGTCGCCAGCCCTGCGGGATGAACAGTCCGAAGCGCATGGGACCCGACTCTATGCGGCCGGTGGCGGAGGGCGCCATCCTCCCAGCGCCGTTTCCAGCAGACCCGCCACGGCGAGGGCGGTCGCGTCCTCCCACGGCCGGGCCACGATCTGCACACCGACGGGCAGGCCCTCCGTCGACGTTCCGCAGCGGACGACGACGGCCGGCCAGCCGGTGAGGTTGTGCGCCATCAGGTGGGAGAAATCCGAAATCTCGACGAGCCCGTGGTGGTGCGGCTTGGCCGCGGTCGGCATCGCGGGCCCGACGATCACGTCGTAGTCGGCCATGAACTCGAGCATCTCGATGCGGTAGGCGTCGATCTCGGTCAGCCGCCGCCGCGCCTCGGACAGCGAGAAGTCGACCAGCCGTGCCTGCCTGAGGAACTCGGCGAGTTCCTCGGAGGGATCGGTCGCCCCGATCGCCGCCAAGTCGGCTTCGAACCCCTCGCCACGGTCGCCGCCGAGAAACACCGACTCCCATAGCAACTCGATCGTGCGTCCGAGGCACAGTGGCGCGTTGTGCTCGACGCGACCGACCGCGTCCGTCAACACCCGGACCGCGTCGCCGACGACGGCCGCGACATCGTCGGCGGGCGGCGAGATGCCGTCGTCGAGGAAGGTGGCGACCCGAAGGCCCGACAGGTCGACGTCACCGGGTTCGCCCAGCGGCGCGGGCGCCGCGTAGGGATCGCGCAGATCCGGACCGGCCATGATCGACAGGCCCAGGTGCAGATCGGCGACGGACCTCGCCAATGGGCCGTAGCAGTTGAACGGCCCGAAGATGCCGAGGGCATCGCCGAAGACGCTGCCAGTACGCGGGATCCGCCCGTGGGTCGGCTTGAGGCCCGCGATTCCGGTGTTGTGCGACGGCTGCCGAATGCTGCCACCGCCATCCGACCCGACGCTCAGCGCCACGCCGCCCGCGCAGACCACCGCCGCCGAGCCGCCGCTGCTTCCGCCCGGCGTCCTCGACAGGTCGAACGGGTTGTTGGTGCGGCCGTAGAGGTGGTTGCTCGACTCGCCGCCGCGGCCCATCTCGGGAACGTTTGTGAGACCGAGGACGATCGCCCCTTCGGCACGGAGCCGCGCCACCGCCGTCGCGTCATCGGAGGCGATGGCACGCAGCGCCGGGCTGCCGCCGGAGCATTCGAGGCCGGCGACCGTCATGACGTCCTTGACCGCGATCGGCAGTCCGTGGGCGCGACCGAGCCGGGCCCCGCGTGCGACGCGGTCATCGGCTTCGGCGGCGGCCTCCAGGCACCGTTGCGGATCGGTGGCCACCACGAGCGCATTGAGCGCCGGATTCACCGCGTCGATGCGCGCGAGGTGGGCCTGGACCACCTCTCGGCACGAGACCGTTCCACCCGCCATCAGAGCGACCAGCTCATGCGCGGGCAGCTGGCAGAGGTCCGTCATTGTTAGCTCAGCTTTCGAATTAACTGCGGATCACGTCGCAGTGTCCACCACAAAAGCGGTGGTCGGGCCGTTATCGGCCCGCAACAGCGACATCCTCCGGTCGGCGATTGCGTTCGCCGCCAGGTGTTGTATGGTGTGGCTCACAACGCAGTTTTCATGTGACGTGAGCCACAAGGAGGCGGACGTGGTCCGTGACCCAGCGACGGGAATCGAATCGCACCATATGCGGGCCGGCGGCGAGGCTCATCACCACGTTCGATGGTTCTACCTGCTTCTGCTCACCGTCATCGCGATCGCTGCGATCGCAGGCGTCGCGAGCACCCTGGCGATGGGTCAGCCACAGGTGGCATTCGTGATCGGCCTCGTCGCTGTGGCGTTCTTCTCGCGGGTCGGCTGCTGACGCTCGATCCCCGAAATCTGACGGAGGGCGGCGTTAGCGTGACGCCATGGCCCTCTCCAAAGACGACCGCGAACAGTTTCTGGCCGAACCCCTCGTTGCCGCGCTGTCGGTCAGCGCAGGCGACAAACGCGGCCCGCTGACCGTCCCGGTCTGGTACCAGTACTCACCCGGCGGCGAGCCGTGGGTGCTCACCGGCGACGGCTCCCGAAAGCACCGGCTCATCGAGAGTCAGGGCGAGTTCACGCTGATGGTTCAGCGCCTAGAGCCGACGGTCCGGTATGTGGCCGTCGACGGTCCGGTCAGCCGCATCGAACCCGCCACCGACGAGCACCTCGTCGAGGTCACCAAGCGCTATCTCCCACCCGAAAAGGTCGATGGCTACCTCGAGTTCGCGCGCCGCGAGCACGGCCCCAGCGTGGTGATCTTCATGAAGCCGCAACACTGGCTGTCGTCCGACCTCGGGGCTCTCTAACGCGGCTCGAACAGCGCGGCGACGGCGGGAAGGCTCACCTTCAGCGCGGGGTTGCGCGGCAGTTCGTCGACGACCGAGAACGCCACCGGCACGTTGTACACCGGCAGCGACCGGCGGACGAGGTCGGCGAGTTCGTCGTCCGAGGGCACCGGCAGCCCCGGTGGAACCTCGATGGCCGCGACCGGGACCTCGCCCAGACGGGCGTCGCGCACGCCGACCACACACGCGTCGCGCACGGCTGGGTGCGAGATCAGGACGCGCCGAACGATTTCCGGCAGAATCTTGAACCCACCGCGGTTGATCGCACCGTCGGCCCTGCCGTGCAGGGTGACGAAGCCGTCGGCATCGATCGACGCGATGTCGGTGGTGCGGATCCAATCCGGGCCGATCGGCGCGACCCTGGCCTCCAGCAGGCCGGGCTCGCCCACCGCGAGCTCGTTCCCGGTGTCGGGGTCGATGATGCGCAGCTCGACGTCCGGCAGGGGCCTTCCGACGCTGTTGCGTTTGGCCGAACCGAAGTCGCGTTGCATCTCCGGCGTCCAGGCACACAGTGAGCCCGCGAACTCGGTTGCGCCGTAGGCCAGGACGATCGGAATGCCGTATTTGGCCTCGAACTCGTCGCGGGTCTCGGGATCCAACGGCCCCGAGGCGCTGATCAAGAAGTTCAGCGACGCCAGATCCTCCTTGGCGACGTCGGCGTCGAGCAGCATTCGGATGACGGCGGGCTGTACACCCGAACGCGTGATGCGGTGACGCTTCACCAGGTCCACGTAGTCGGCGACGCTGAACCGTTCGAGCATCGCGATCCGCCTGCCGTTGTACACGCCGGCGATCAGTTGGCACACGCCGATTCCGCCGAACTGCCAGTACGCGAGTTCCGGCGGGGCGTCGGCGGGCGCGGCCTCACCGCTGGTGACGCTGAAAACCGTGCGTTCGAGCACCGCGGTCCTGATCGACTGCCGCTTCGGTGGGCCGGTCGTGCCGCTGGTCAGAATCTGCAGTGCCACACCGGGTTCGGGCGCCGCATGCGCGCGTTGCGGATCCCGGCGTTCCAGGCCCGGCACCGCAGCGACGATCGGTTGCCGGCTTGATATCGATACCCCCGCGCTGCCGGCCCGGCATGCGGCGTCGACGACCGGCGCGGTCCAGTCTTCGGCGTCGGCCACGATCGCCGACAGCGCGAGCGTTTCGATGTCGCGGCCGATGGACTCCGGCGACTGGAACGAATAGATCATCGACACCGTGCGCCCCGCGGCGAGGAACCCGATGATCGCCGAGGCGTGCGGCAGCCGGTTGCGGACCACCAGGCCGACGGGGGCGTCGTCGGCGACACCGGCGTCCCGCAGCGCCTGAGCGATCGCGCGGCCGTACGCCGTCACCTCGTCACCGCTGTACCACCGGCCCTCGAACTCGATACAGGGGTGGTCGCCGTAGCGGGCCAGCCCGGCCGCGAACTCGGCGGTGAAGCTTTCCGGCACGGCGCCAATCTAGCGAATCACTCGCACGGGCCCGTCAAAGCGGCGAGCGCTCACCGTTGTACGGAATCCTCGGCGAGATCCGTACCACAGTGAGCGCTCGGCCCGTTGGTGTTATGCGTCAGAGCAGCGACGACGGCGGGTTGAACCGTTCGCCGTACTTGGCGGCCAGCTCCTTGGCCCGGGCCACGAAGGCCTCCTTGCCGACGCCGCCCGGACCCTGGTAGCCGACGATGAACTGCGCCGAACCACCGGTGTACGGCGGGAAGCCGATACCCATGATCGAGCCGATGTTCGCGTCGGCGGTCGAGGTCAGCACGCCCTCGTCGAGGCACTTCTGGGTTTCCAGCGCCTCGGCGAACAGCATGCGATCGATCATGTCTTGCAGCGGGATTTGCGACGTCGTAGCGCTACCCGACTTGAACGTCTCGGCCAGGCCGGGCCACAGCCCGACGCGCTTGCCGTCGGCGTACTCGTAGAACCCGGCGCCCTTGAGCCGCGACGGGCGGCCG
This sequence comes from Mycolicibacterium malmesburyense, assembly GCF_001050015.1. The sequence continues at coordinate 17,540 of NZ_CVTB01000255.1, read as the reverse complement.
ATCTCGATCATCTTCTCGACGACCGCCTCGGCCGGATGCGGCTCGTACGTGCCGCCCGTGCTCTCGACGCCCTTGCGGGTGGCGACGGCGATCTTGTGCATCAGCTCGAGGTTGAGCTCATCGGACAGCTGCAGCGGCGGCGCCGGGTAGCCGGCCTGCGAGCCGGCCTGCTCGATGCTCGCGGGCGCGACGCCCTCGCCGAGCATCGCCAGCGCCTCGTTGACGAACGTGCCGATGACGCGGCTGGTGAAGAAGCCGCGGCTGTCATTGACCACGATCGGCGTCTTGCCGATGGCCAGCGTGTAGTCGAACACCCGGGCCAGCGCCTCGTCAGAGGTCTTCTCGCCCTTGATGATCTCCACCAGCGGCATCTTGTCGACGGGGCTGAAGAAGTGGATGCCGATGAAGTCCTCCTGGCGCTTCACGCCGGTCGCGAGACCGGTGATCGGCAGCGTCGAGGTGTTCGACCCCAGCAGCGCGTTGGGCTCGACGATGTCCTCGATCTCCTGGAACACCTTGTGCTTGAGGTCCTGATCCTCGAACACCGCCTCGATGACGAAGTCCACGCCCTTGAGATCGGCGGGATCGGCGGTCGGCGTGATGCGGGCCAACAGCGCATCGCTGCGCTCCTGGGTCGTCTTGCCCCGCTCGAGCGCCTTGGCCTCCAGCTTCTCGGAGTAGCCCTTGCCTTTCTGGGCGGCCTCGATGCTGACGTCCTTGAGCACCACGTCGAAGCCGGCCTTGGCCGAAACGTAGGCGATGCCCGCGCCCATCATGCCCGCGCCCAGCACGCCGATCTTGTTGATCTTGACGGGTTCGATGCCGTCGGGTCGCGACGCACCGCCGTTGATGGCCTGCAGGTCGAGGAAGAACGCCTGGATCATGTTCTTGGCGGTCTGCCCCGTCACCAGCGAGGTGAAGTAGCGGCTCTCGATGCGGCTCGCGGTGTCGAAGTCGACCTGCGCGCCCTCGACGGCCGCGTCGAGGATCGCCCGCGGCGCCGGCATCGGCGCACCCTTGAGCTGCTTGCGCAGCAGCGCCGGGAACGACGGCAGGATGCTCGCGAGGGCCGGCGACGTCGGCGTGCCGCCGGGCATCTTGTAACCCTTCACATCCCACGGCTGGGTGTGGCTCTCCGGATTGGCCTTGATCCACGCCTTGGCGGCGGGCACCAGCTCCTCGACCGTCGGCAGCACCTCGTCGACCAGGCCGATCTCCTTGGCCTTGCCTGGCTTGAAGCGGGTGCCTTGGCTCAGCACCTCCATGAACGCCTTCTGGATGCCGAACATCCGCACGCTGCGCGCGACACCGCCGCCGCCAGGCAACAGCCCCAGCGTCACCTCGGGGAAGCCGACGACGGCGCCCTTCACGTCAGCGATGATCCGGTGGTGGCAGGCCAGCGCGATCTCCAGGCCGCCGCCGAGCGCGGCACCATTGATCGCGGCGACGACGGGCTTGCCCAGCGTCTCGAGCTTGCGCAGGTCGGCCTTGATGGACTCGACCTCTTCGAATGCCTCGGCGGCATTGTCGGGGCCGACGTTCATCATGCCCTTGAGGTCACCGCCGGCGAAGAAAGTCTTCTTCGCGCTGGCGATGACGACGCCGGTGATCGAATCCTTCTCCGCGACAAGGCGTTCCACCACCTTGTGCATTGACTCCTTGTAGTGCTCGTTCATCACGTTGGCCGAACCGGTCGGGTCGTCCAGCGTCAGGGTGACGATGCCGTCGGCATCCTTGTCCCACTGAATGGTGTTCTCTGCCATTACTTTTCCTTAACCCGCGCTCAGACTCGTTCGATGATGGTGGCCACGCCCATGCCGCCGCCGATGCACAGCGTGATCAGCGCTCGCCGTGCGTTGCGACGCTCGAGCTCGTCGACCATGGTTCCGGTGATCATGGCGCCGGTGGCGCCCAGCGGGTGGCCCATCGCGATGGCGCCACCGTTGACGTTGAGCTTCTCGTCGGGGATGTTCAGGTCCTTCTGGAACTTCAGCACCACCGAGGCGAACGCCTCGTTCAACTCGAACAGGTCGATGTCGTCGACCGTCAGACCGGCGCGGTCCAGCACCTTGCGGGTGGCCGGCGTGGGCCCGGTGAGCATGATGACCGGATCGGCGCCGCTGGTGGCGGTGGCCACGATGCGCGCCCGGGGGGTCAGCCCCTGCGACTGGCCCGCCTTTTCACTGCCGACGAGCACCAGTGCGGCGCCGTCGACGATGCCCGAGCTGTTGCCGCCGGTGTGGACGTGGTTGATCTTCTCGACGAAGTGATACTTCTGCAGCGCCACATCGTCGAAACCGCCCATGGCGCCCACACCGTCGAACGCAGTCTTGAGCTTGCCCAGGCTTTCTATCGTTGTACCGGGACGCATGTGCTCGTCGTGGTCGAGGATGACCAGTCCGTTCTGGTCCTTGACCGGCACCACGGACTTGGCGAAGTAGCCGCCCGACCAGGCCGCGGCCGCCAGTTCCTGTGAACGGGCCGCGTAGCGGTCGACGTCCTCGCGGGAGAAGCCCTCGATCGTCGCGATCAGGTCGGCGCCGATGCCCTGCGGCACGAAGCCGATGCGGTAGTTGGTCTCCGGGTCGCTGGCCCATGCGCCGCCGTCGGAGCCCATCGGGACGCGGCTCATCGATTCGACGCCGCCCGCGAGCACCAGGTCGTCCCAGCCGGACCGCACCTTCTGGGCGGCGATGTTGACGGCCTCGAGACCCGAGGCGCAGAACCGGTTGAGCTGGAACCCGCCGGTGGTCTCGGGCAGGTTGGCCACCAGCGCCGCGGTGCGGGCGATGTCGCCGCCCTGGTCACCGACGGGTGACACGCACCCGAGGATGACGTCGCTGATCAGCGTCTCGTCGAGGTCGGGATAGCGGCTGCGGATCTCCTCGATGAGGCCGACGACCAGGTTGACCGGCTTGACCTCGTTGAGCGCGCCGTTCTTGTTCTTGCCGCGAGGCGTACGGATCGCCTCGTAGATGAAGGCTTCTTCAGACATGCGCCCGAGCGTAACAGCCCAGACCAACCTGTTGGTTGGGCGGCCGCGGCCTACGGAGCTGCACGACAGAGCTGCGCGTTCGAGCCCCTGTCGCCGAACGCGGGTTACCCGCACACGAATCGCGCGTATTGCGTGTCGGTAACCCACGTTCGGCGCAGCACTACGCTCGATAACCGTGACAGTCGGACGGTTGCGGCCGTATGCGGTGACGATCTTCGCCGAGATGTCGGCGCTGGCCGCCCGCATCGGCGCCGTGAACCTCGGCCAGGGTTTCCCCGACGAGGACGGCCCGCCGGAGATGCTCAAGATCGCCGAGAACGCGATCGCCGACGGGGCCAATCAGTACCCGCCCGGTCTGGGTATCGCGCCGTTGCGCGAAGCGATCGCCGCCCAGCGCGAACGCACATTCGGCACCGCATACGACCCCGACACCGAGGTGCTGGTGACCGTCGGCGCCACCGAAGCGATCGCGGCGTCGATCCTCGGACTGGTCGAACCCGGCTCGGAGGTGCTGCTGATCGAGCCCTTCTACGACTCCTACTCCCCCGTGATCGCGATGGCAGGCTGCGAGCGCCGCGCCGTGCCCATGTTCCAGGAGGGCAGCGGATTCCGCATCGACGTCGACGGTTTGCGCCGGGCGATCACACCGAAAACCAAGGCGCTGATCGTGAACTCGCCGCACAACCCCACCGGCATGGTGGCGGGCGACGATGAGCTGCGGGCGCTGGCGGCGCTCGCCGTCGAGGCCGACCTTCTCGTGATCACCGACGAGGTCTACGAACACCTCGTCTTTGACGGCCGCCGTCACATCCCGCTGGCGTCCTATCCCGGCATGGCCGACCGCACGATCACGATCTCGAGCGCGGCCAAGATGTTCAACGTCACCGGCTGGAAGATCGGCTGGGCGTGCGGTCCCGCCGAACTGATCGCGGGCGTGCGGGCGGCCAAGCAGTACCTGTCGTATGTCGGCGGCGCACCGTTCCAGCCCGCGGTGGCCCACGCGCTCAACAACGAACAGGTGTGGGTCTCCGCGCTGCGAGATTCGTTGCAACGCAAGCGCGACCGGCTCGGCGGCGCGTTGGCCGACCTCGGCTTCGTGGTGCACGACAGCTTCGGCACGTACTTCCTGTGTGCCGATCCCCGTCCGCTCGGCTTCAGAGACAGCGCCGCGTTCTGCGCCGAGCTACCGCGTCGCGCGGGGGTGGCCGCGATCCCGATGTCGGCGTTCTGCGATCCGGGTGCCGCGCACGCCGGTGCGTGGAATCATCTGGTGCGCTTCGCCTTCTGTAAGCGCGACGACACGCTCGACGAGGCGATTCGCCGACTGGACGTCCTGCGCGGTTGAAGCCGTCTCCTTCTAATTCGACCGGTTCGGAACGTTGTCGTCGGCCATGACCCGGCGCCGCAGATTCTCGGTCGCGACGTCGAGCACCATCTTCTTGGCGCGACGCAACAGGAACTCCGGGATCGGCGCCGCGAGGTCGATGATGATGTCGAAGCGGACGCGGGTGCGGTCCTCGCCGATCGGAGTGAGGTTGTACTCCCCGTGCTGGCCGCGTTGCTGCATCGTCGCCTTGGCGTCCCAGACCACCCAGTCATCACCCCAGTGGTACTCGAGGAGTTCCTTGTCTGTGACGCCCATGATCTTGAACGTCGCCTTGACGTGGTGCGGGCGGCCGTCGGGATGGCGGTCGAGCACCTCGGCGTGTTTGTGCACGGGCGACCAGGTGGGCACGGTGTCGATGTCGGCGAGTGCATCCATGATCACTTCTTTGGGCGCCTCGAAGACCACTTCCCTCGATGCCTGCACAGCCATGCGGCAAATCGTAGCTAACTCGCCTGCCTAGCGCATAGGCTTTTCCAGCAAATTCCTGTCACCAATCAACATCACTTATCGAACTCGCAGCTCGCGGCGGTGCGGCGACTGGGCCCGCCGGTGTTCGAGAGAACCGCGGCGCCGGTGCGGCCTGGTCGACGCCATTGGCGTGCACCAGCGTTGACCGCGCGCGTAGGTGCTCGTTGTCCGCTGCTTCGCTCCACGTCAGGACCGGCGTCACGCACGCGTCGGTGCCCGCGAAGATCTCCGTCCACTCGTCGCGCGTCTTGCTCGCAAACCGCTCGGCGAACAGTTCCCGCATTTTCGGAAACGCCTCCCTGTCCATCTGGGGCGGAAGATCGTCGGCGCTTAGCCCGAGCCCGGCCAACAGTTGCGTGTAGAACTGCGGTTCGATCGCGCCGACGGCGAGGTACTTGCCGTCGGCCGTCTCGTAGGTGCGGTAGAAGGGCGCGCTGCCGTCGAGCAGGAACGACTCGCGTTCGTCGCGCAGCCTGCCCATCGACTTCACGGTCCACATGTCTTGCGCCAGCACGGACACGCCGTCGACCATTGCCGCGTCGATCACCTGCCCCTGCTCGGAGCGTTCTCGTTCGTACAGCGCGGCCACGATGCCCAGCAGCAGGAACATCGACCCACCACCGAAGTCCGCGACCAGGTTCAGCGGCAGGACCGGCGGTCGGTCGCGGTAGCCGATCGCCGACAGCACACCTGTCTGCGACAGGTAGTTGATGTCATGGCCCGCGGTATGGGCCAGGGGGCCGTCCTGACCCCAGCCGGTGATCCTGGCGAAGATCAGCCGCGGGTTCACCGCCGCGCAGTCGTCCGGTCCGATGCCAAGCCGTTCGCAGGTGCCCGGCCGGAACGCGTCGATGAGCACGTCGGCCCTGGCGACGAGGTCGAGCAGCGCGGCGGGGTCCTTCTTGATGTCCAGGTCGACGACGCGCTTGCCGCGGTGCAGCAGATCGACGTTCTCCGGCGGCATCTCGAGGCCGCCGGGCCTGCGCACGCGCACCACGTCGGCGCCCAGATCGGCCAGCACCATTCCGGCGTGGGGCGCCGGCCCGATGCCGCCGAGTTCGATGACCTTCACTCCGGCCAGGGGCCCCGCAGTCGCCATGCGACGCAGACTAACCGCGGCTTTTGACCTGGCGCACTCGTTTGCGCAGCCCGTCGGTGGCCGTCTCCATCAGACCCTTGGCGCCCTTCTTGATCAGAAATCCGGGCAATGGCACCAGCGGATCGACCATGAGCTCGAAATGGACCTTCGTCGAGTCGCCGTCAGGAGTGAGAGTGTACCGACCATGTTGTGCACGTTGCTGTTTCGAGCTTTCGAGCGTCCAACTGACACCGTCGTCGTGGACGGTGTAGTTGAGCACCTGTTCGTCGGAGACTCCGACGATCTTGACGACCTGGCGTGACTTGCTGGGCCGCCCTTCGTCATCGCGTTCGAGGATCTCGACCTTCTGGTGCGCGGAGGACCACTCGGTCAGCGACTCGAGGTCGGTCAGGACGTCGAGGATCTCTTCGGGTGTCGCCTCGATGACGACCTCGCGGGTTTCGGTGACAGCCATGGGAAATTGATAGCCAACCCCGTGCGCTCCGAAACGGTCAGCCCCGCTTGAGCTTGAGGACCTGCTTGCGCAGCCCGTCGGTCGCGGCCTCCAGCCCGCCCTTCATGGCGCGCTTCAACACAAAACCCGGGATGGGCACGGCGGGATCGACGGTGATCTCGAACCGGACCTTCGTCTTGTCGCCGTCGGGCGTGAGGGTGTAGGTCGCGCTCTGCGTCTTGAGCTGGCTGGACTCGAGCAACGTCCAGCCGGCCGTGTTGTCGCCCCAGGTGTACTGCACGACCTGCTCGTCGGTGATGCCCATGGTCTTCAACTTGAGGCGGACCCGGCCGGGCCGCCCGTCGGCGTCCCTGTCGAGCACCTCGGCGCCCTGGTGTTGGGGGGACCAGTCCGGTGCGGATTCGACGTCGGCGATGACGTCAAGAATCTCGGCCGGGCTCGCGTCGATCACGACCTCACGGGAATCGCTGGTTGCCATGGCGCGACACTAGCCCCGTTACGGTTGACCGCATGGAGCTTTGGGAGCTTTGCGCTCGGGAACGCATCAGGGACACTCTCGCGCAGTACAACTGGTCCGGCGACGCGATGCGCCTTCCGGAACTGGCCGCCGCTTTCTGCGAGGACGGCGTCCTCGAGGTGCGGGGCACCGAGCCCGTGCGGGGCCGCGCAGCGATCGTCGACTACCTCGGCGGCGCGGTTGCTGCGCCGAGCGCGGTCGCGGCCGAGTCGAAGGTCAAGCGCATCGTGCGCCACAACGTGACGAACATCCGGTTCACCGAGTTGACGCCGGACGAGGCGCGGGTGTCCTGCTATTTCACCGTGTTCACCGAGATCGGTCTCGACCACTACGGCCGTTACCGCGACGTCTTCGCGCCGGTCGGCGACGCGTGGCTGATCCGCCACCGGTTCGTCTCCACCGATTGGAGCGCGCCGAATTCGACGATGGCCCGCTAGCCCGGCCGGCTTTCACGTCGACACCTGCACTTGGCGGAGCCGCGCCAGCCGGGTCCCACTCGCAGAAATCGACGAGGCCGCAAGGTGATTCGAGCGTAGGCTCGACGCCCATGGACGCCGAAGTGGATTCGTCGGTTCCGCCGAGCGGGACCGGATGCGTCGAGTGTGACGCGGTGGGCGGCTGGTGGGTGCATCTGCGCCGGTGCGCGGCATGCGGTCACATCGGTTGCTGCGACGACTCGTTGGCGCGCCACGCGTCGGCGCACTGGCGCGAGACCGGGCATCCCGTCATCCGGTCGTTCGAGCCGGGCGAGGACTGGTTCTGGAACTACGCCACCAATGAGTACTACGACGGTCCACCCCTCGCCGCGCCCGAGTCCCGCCCCGAGGCCCAGACCGCTCCCGGTCCCCGCGGCAGGGTGCCCGTCGATTGGATGGCGCAGTTGCGGGGTCGCAGAGACTGAAACACGAAAACCGCGGGTACCCAGCGCCGGTGAGCGACGACAAGAAGGACAACCCCGACACCGCCGAAACCGACGCGGGGCCCGCGAACGCCGACGATGACGTGCAGAGCGACCCGGCCAGGGGCACCGACGACACCCAGGAGGAGGGCGTGGACTGGTCGGATGAGGGCGGCGCGACACCCAGCGGCCCCGCCGACACCGGCGATCCCACGCAGTAACTCAGCGCAGCGACTCGGCCATCTCGCTCAGCGTCTGTGCGGCAGTGTATTTCGGTCGCCAGCCGAGCTGAGTCTTCGCCCTGCTCGTGTCCATGACCACCGAGGTGCGGCCGACGTGCAACCACTCGAGCGCCGACGGCACGAACGGCAACCGGGCGATGACTTCTGAGGCCGCCGTCGCGGCGACCTTGGGCACCCGCACGCCTCGTGCGCCGAGTTCACGCGCCACGTCCGAAAGCGAGATCAGCCCATCGCCCGCAATGTTGTACGCACCCGGCGGCGCCGAGGTGGTGGCGGCCAGCGCGATCGCGGTCGCCACGTCGTCGTGATGGACGAGCTGCAACGGGATTCCGGGATCCGGGACCGGTGTCTTCAACAGCGGAACGGCGTCGGATAGCCGCTTGACCGGACCGGGCAGCCGGGTCCACGGCATGTTGTCGGCCAGTGCGGGCGCTTTCGGGCCCGCGACGATGCAGGGCCGCAGCACATACACCTCCAGCGAAGAGCCGCCCGTGATGTCGGCGAGCGCCGCCTCGCACTCGGCCTTCTGCTCCGAGTAATAGTGCTCGGGCGACCCCCTCGGCGGCACGTCCTCGGTGAGCGGAACCGGGTTGTCGGAGTGATATCCGTAGGCGGCGACCGACGACGTGTACACCAATCGCCGCGGGCGCTCGGCGGCCACCGTCGCCTCGAAGACGTTTCGGGTGCCCGCCAGGTTGATGCGCGCGCTTTCCTCTCGCGAGCCCATGATGATGAAGGCGAGATGGACCACGACGTCGGCACGCCCGACCAGCGCGTCGACGGCCTCGCGATCGAGGATGTCGCCCTGCGAGTACGTCGTCTTCGACCAGCCGTGCTCGGACGGGTCGAAGGGCCGGCGAGCCATTCCGATGATTTCGTCGACCTCGGCGACGCCCTCGAGCGCCTGCACCGCCGACTTGCCGATCTCGCCCGTCGGGCCGGTCACCGCCACCGTGATTCCCATGCCCGCCGCATTCCCGGTGCGACGGGCGTGGAAACCGTTCAGGACATGTCGGCGAGCGCCTGTTCGGCCGCGTTGTAACCGGGGATGAACGTGATGCCGGGTCCGCCGTGGCAACCGGCACTGGCGAGATAGAGCCCGTCGATCGGAATCGGTTGGTCGACATAGCCTTTGGGTCCCGGCCGGTTCGGGCCGATCTGGTCGGGGTGGATCAGCCCGTAGCAGTAGTCGCCACCGGGCGCACCGAACATGGTGCCCATGTGCTTGGGGGTGAAGGTCGTGTGGCGCAGGATGAGGCTCTCGAAGTTCGGGGCCAGCCGGGTGATCTTCTCGATCACCCGTTTGCCCATCTCGGCCTTCATCTCGCCGTACCCGGTCTCACCCTCTGCTCCGGTGACTCCGCTCCTCGCGTCCGCGGGCGGAAACCACAGCGAGAACGCCGACGCCGCATGCTTGCCGGGCGGCGCCAGGCCCGGGTCGTTCACCGACGGGATCTGCAGCGCGATCGACGGGTCCGCGGGCACGATCCCGCGCCGCGCGTCCTCCCATTGCCGTTGGAGTTCCTCGGGAGTGCTGAAGATTCCGATGTTGGACTGCATCGCGGGGTCGTTGAGCAGTTCGTAGGGCGCCGCGAACTCCGGGATGCCGTCGAGCGCGAAATGCATCTGCAGATAGCTGCCCCGATGGTCCATCCGCGAAAAGCGGTCGCGCACCTCCGCGGGCACCGCGTTCGGATCGACGAGACCGTTGACCGTGAGGTCGGGTGCGATGCCGGAGACGACGATCGGCGCGGACAGCGTCGTGCCGTCCTCGAGCCGGACTCCGCTGACCCGGCCGTCGGCGACCGTCACCTCGACGACCTTGCTGCGCAAGCGCAGTTCCCCGCCCCTCGCGCGCAAGGTTTCGCCCAGATGCCGCGTGAGCGCTCCGATGCCGCCGCGAAGTTTCTTGACCAGCAGCGCGTTCTCGTCGGGGACGGCGAACCCGTACGCGAGGGCGGCGGCGGTGCCCGGGGTCGCCGGTCCCCGGTAGGTGGTGTTGCAGGCCAACAACGACAACATGCCTCGCAGCGCGCCGTTCTTCTCCTTGTCCGGCAGGTAGCGGTCGAGCACGTCGGTGACCGAGCCGAACAGCAGGTCGGTGATCGTGGAACGCTCGAATTCGTTTGTCGCGCAGTCATACATCTCGTCGAGCGTCTTCGGCGGCTGACCCGCGTCGAACCGACCCAGCGCCCGCGTCGGCGCCTGGCACCACGCCATCAGACCGGCCATGCCGTTGACCGCCTCGGCGCCGTGCACCTCGTTGATGTGGGTCAGCAGCTTCACCGGATCGGTGTAGTAGACCAGTGGTTCGTCGCCGACTCCGCGCAGCGACACCGACATCACGTCGAGGTCGACGGTCGGCAGGGTGTCGAGCCCGAGTTCCCTGCTGACCACCGCCGACGTCGGGATCTGCACCGAGCCGGCGATCTCGAAGTGGAAGCCGTCGAACAGCTCGACGGTGGAGGCCATGCCTCCGGCATAGAGCTTCGCGTCCAGGCACAGCGTGCGCAGACCGGCCTTCTGCAACAGCGTCGCGGCGGTCAACCCGTTGTGCCCGGCACCGATCACGATGGCGTCGAAGTCGCTCATTGGCTGAGGCTGACACGCTGCCAAAGTTTTGTCAATAATGACAAAACTCAGCCGTCGATGCCGTCGGCCAACGCCTTGAGCGCCTCTCCGGTGAGCCGCGACAGTTCGGGAAGCGAGCGCTCGTCACCGAGCATCCACACCTCCATCGCCCCGAAGACGGCGGCCGCGATGCACCGCGCGGTGACGGTCATCCGCATCCGCTCGTCGGTGGGCGCATCCGGCGAAAGTCGCGCGGCGAGGTGGTCCGCGATCGCCTCGGCGAAGTCGGCCTCGACCTGGCGCATGTGTCGCACCACCCGGCCGGGTTCGAGCTCTTGCGCGCGCAGCGCCGCGGTCTGCGCGACGGCCCAGTCGTCGTACGGGCGGGCCATGATCGCGCTGTGCACCGCGTCGATGATCGACTCCTGCGGATCCCGGGCGGCCAGCGCCGAGCGGAACCAGTCCAGCCCGGCGTAGTCGGCGAAAAGCAGGTCGTGCTTGGAGGCGAAGTGGCGGTAGAAGGTGCGCAGCGAGACGCCGGCGTCGGCCGCGATCTGTTCGGCCGACGTGTCCTCGACGCCCTGTGCGAGGAACCGCACGACCGCCGCTTTCCGCAGCGCCTCGCGGGTGCGCTCGCTGCGCGCGGTCTGGGCCGGACGTGGCATGAGGAGAAAGTACCCGATAACAAGTTATGTCAATATTGACAAAACTTGGCCCGGTGATGAGAAACTCCGGACATGGTTTCGTTGATCATTCACCTTGTCCTCGGGTTCGCCACGCTGGCCGTGATCGTCAAGGCGAATCCCGCAATCTTCGCGCGTTACTCCTCGGGCCAGAGAGTCACCAAGCTCGAGTTGTTCTACTACGTCGCTGGCGTGGCATCGGTCATCCTCGGCTACTACTTCAACAACCAGTTCGTCGCCGAGTACGCGCCGGCGGGCGGGCTGCACAACTTCGTCTGGGGCCCCGGCAGTTGGTCGGAGTTCATCGCCTTGGGCTACGACAACCCGGCGGCCAGTTCGGCGAGCCAGGATTACACGATCATGAGCCTGCTGTTGTTCCCCGCATGGTTGCTCGTCGACGGGCGCAGGCGCGGCGTCAAACACGCCTGGTTGTATCTGGGCTTCATCCTGTTCGCGAGTTCGGCTTTCGCCTGGGCGTTCTACCTGGCGACGATCGAGCGGCAGCACCGGCATCAGCAGACCGCCGCGGAGATCAAGTCGCCGGCCTGATAACGCCCGCCGCCGTACAGTGCGTTGCATGATCACCGACGCGCTGCGCGAACGCCGACTCGACGTGATCCGTGTGCACATGGACACCGAGGTCACCAAGGAGTTCGACAAGACCCTGGCGACGTTCAAGAACGAATCCGGGGGACGACCGCACTACGAGATCATGGCCACCGGCCAGGTCTTCGACGGCGACGACGAGGTGATGGATTACTACAAGAGCACCCGCACCGCGTTTCCCGATCAGCGCCACGACAACGTGCGGTTCCACGTCGCCGACGACTCCGTGATCGTCGAATTCGACCTGCTGGGAACCAATCTCGGCGAGTTCTACGGGTTGCCTCCGACGGGCAAGGCGTTCCGGGTGCCGGTGGCCGCGGTGTTCTTCTTCGAGGATGACCGCATCGTCAACGAGCGGATCTACTTCGACTCTGCGAGCCTCGTGTCGCAGATCGGCCGCACGGAGTTGCTCACGGGGGCCGCTTCATGAAGGTGCACCACCTCAACTGCGGATCGATGCATCCATACGGCGTGCCCGTTCTGGTCTGTCATGTGCTGCTCATCGAAACCGACAACGGCCTGGTGCTCGTCGACAGCGGTTACGGGACGGCCGACTGCGACGATCCGGCGCGCCGGACCGGCCCCACCCGCCGCTTCTTTCGCCCGTTCTTCGACCGTGACGAGACCGCGATCCGGCAGGTGGAGCGGTTGGGGTTTCGGCGCGAAGACGTCCGCCACATCGTGGTGACGCATTTCGACCTCGACCACATCGGCGGGTTGTCCGATTTCCCCGAGGCCGAAATTCACTGCACCGCAGCCGAAGTTCTCGGTGCGATGCACCCGCCGACACGGGGCGAGCGGTTCCGGTTCCGGTCGGCCCAGTGGGAGCACGGCCCGAAGATCGTCGAGCACACCCCCGACGGCGACAAGTGGCGCGGGTTCGCCGCGGCCAAGGAGCTGACCGAGGTCTCACCGGGGATCGTGCTCATATCGCTGCCCGGCCACACCCGCGGACATGCGTGCGTCGCGGTCGACGCGGGCCACCGCTGGCTGTTGCACTGCGGGGACGCCTTCTACCACCCCGACACCATCGGCGGCCCGCCGCGGATTGCACCGGCGCTCGCGGCGTTCGAGAAGGTCGCCGCCTTCGACCGGAAACAGGTGCGCGACAACCATGCCCGCCTCACCGAGCTGTACCGCCGCGGCGATCCCGACCTGCTGCTGCTGTGCTCACACGATCCGGGCTTGCTGCGGCACGCGCAGGAGACCGCGTAGCTACTTCGCCGCGCGTTTGCGCAGGAACGTCTCCACCCGCTCGAGCACGTCGAAGTAGCGGGTCGGCGCGATCCGCGCGAGGGCGTCGAACATGTAGGCGTCCGGCCCGACGAGGATGCGCGCCTTGCCCGCCTCCACCCCGCGGTGGATGATCTCTGCCGCCTTGTCGGGTTGGGTTCGCGTCATCGCGGCGAACTCCCTGACCACCTGCTCCTTGGTCGGCCCGCCCGGCTCTTCGCGGAACCGGCCGTTGCGCACGATGTTGGTGTTCACCCCGCCGGGGTGCACGTTGACGGCCGACACGCCGGTCCCACGCAACTCCTGACGCAACGAGTCGGTGAACCCGCGGACCGCGAACTTCGCTGAGCAGTAGGCGCTTTGACCGGGCATACCGACCAGTCCGAAGACGCTGGAGGTATTGACGATCACGCCCCCGTCCTGTTCGACCAGGATCGGCAGGAATGCCCGGGTGCCGTTCACCACCCCGTGGAAGTTGATGTTCCACAGCCAGTCGTCGTCCTCGACGACGGCGTCGAGCACGGTCGAGCCCAGCGCGACACCGGCGTTGTTGAAGACTGCGCCGATCGGCTGGGGCGCCCACGCGCGCACCTCGGCGGCGAAGTCACGTTGCGACTCGGCGTCGCTCACGTCGAGGACCCGCAGCAGCGCCGGACCCCGCAGCGACGCCTCGGTCTCCTTGAGCCCTTGTTCGTTGACGTCGGCGATGGCCACCGGACAGCCGTACGACGAAAGCCGCTGCGCCAGTGCGCGTCCGATCCCGGATGCCGCTCCGGTGATGACTGCGGTGCGACCGCTGATGATCCTGCGCTGCGTGCTCAATCTGACTCCTTCACGATCGTATTGACGGGACGCTCATGCCGACACTCGTCGGGAATCGCCCGCGGCGCCGACCCGGGACGGAGAGGACCGCCGGAACACCACAGCCCGCCCACCTCGAGCCGGCGCGGTGGCCACCCCACGTGAGTGCCGGCCCTCCCCCGCCGCGGAGGTGGTGCCGAATTCGAACTCTCGCAGCAGGGTTCGCAGTGTCACGTTCATCTCCATGTTGGCGAACGCCGCTCCGATGCAGCGACGGATACCGCCGCCATAGGGGATCCAGGCGTAGGTGTCCGGAGTCGTTCCGAGAAAGCGGTCCGGGTCGAACACGTCGGGGTCGGCGAAGTTCCGCGGGGACCGGTGCGCCATCCCGATGCTGGCGATGATCGTGTGCCCCTGCGGAACGACCCAATCCCCCAACCGAAGTCGCTCACGGGTGACCCGAATCGTCGCCTCGACGACCGGACGTGTGCGCTGCACCTCCCACACCGTGGCCTGCGTCAACTCGCTGCCACCGGCGTCGACCTCGGCGGTCAGCCGTGACAGCAGCCGTGGATGCCTGCGCAGCCGTTCGACCGCCCACCCCAGCGTCGTCGCCGTCGTCTCGTGCCCGGCCGCCAACAGGGTGAGCAGTTCGTCGGCGATATGGGCGTCGGCGATCGGCGAACCGTCTTCGTAGCGGGCCTGCAACAGCATGGCCAGGATGTCGGTGCGCTCTTCGAGGGCGGCGTCAGCGCGCGCCTCTGCGATGAGCGTGCCGATGACGTCGTCATAGCGTCGGCGCGACCGCTGCACCCGGCCCCACGGGCTCCACGGCCCGAGATCGCGTCGCAAGGCCTTGGGCAGCACCGCCATCCGCGAGGCCAGCGGCACCATCGGCGGCAGCAGTTCGCGCAGTTCGTCGAGCGCGCCGCCCTCGGCGCCGAACACGGTGCGCAGGATCGCGTTCAGGGTGATGCGCATCATCGGCGGCAGCGTCTCGAACTCACGGCCCTCCGGCCATGAGGCGACCTCGCGCATCACCTCGTCTTCGACGATCGCCTCGTAGCCGATCATCCGCTTGCCGTGGAAGGGAGGCACGAGGAGCTTGCGGCGTTCGCGGTGCGCGGTGCCGTCGAGGCTGAAGGTCGAACCGGGCCCGAGCACGGTGCCGAGATTCGACGCCCTGGCCACCAGGTCGCTGCTGGTGGTGAACAGCTCCCGGATCAGCGTGCGATCGCTGATCACCATCGCGTCACCGAAGACGGGCAGTTCGACGCTGAACGCGCCGCCGTACCTGCGGCCGATAGCCGCCAGGGCGCGGTGCCGGGCCGTGAGGAACGCCAGCCCGACCGCCGCCTTCGGCAGCCGGGGCCCGGGCGGGAGCCGCACCGGATCGGTCGTCACTTCGGCCATGCGCCGCCTTCCTGGTACAGCGAGGTACCGATGTACGGTACGCGCAAGTACCGCGAAAGACAAGGGCGGATTCTCCGGCCGCAGTCGCGCGCACAGCCGCGGGCGCGACGCGATGGATTTCGCGCCGATTCTCGGCGTCGGGCCGGCGTTGACCTCGTGGGATTCTTCGGAGGTACACGACTTGTCCGTATAAACGCAGGCGGCCGTGGACATTCCACCGCCGCTCGCGGGGCGGACCGCGGGCGCGCACGAAGCTGTCCCGACGAACCGGGCGGCCCGCGTCTTGCCGCGGCGCGGAGAGAGTCGACAGGATTTTGGTGGCCAGGGCCGGGATCGAACCGGCGACCTTCCGCTTTTCAGGCGGACGCTCGTACCAACTGAGCTACCTGGCCCGGAAGGCACCGCTCGGGCGTAACCCAGATGCCTCGCCGCAATGGCGACCCTGACGGGACTCGAACCCGCGACCTCCGCCGTGACAGGGCGGCGCGCTAACCAACTGCGCCACAGGGCCTTGCTTGCGTCCCATCGTACGGGTCGCTGCGTGTACCCCCTACGGGATTCGAACCCGCGCTACCGCCTTGAAAGGGCGGCGTCCTAGGCCGCTAGACGAAGGGGGCCCAGCCGAATCTCTCCGGGGTACTCGCAACGTTACGACGTTGGGAGCTTCAGTAGCTTAGGGCACCAGCACCCGAATCCTCAAACGAGGTCACCTAACGACACCCAGTATCCTGTGCATCGCGCCCCTATAGCTCAGTTGGTAGAGCTACGGACTTTTAATCCGCAGGTCCCAGGTTCGAGCCCTGGTGGGGGCACCGAGGTAAATTCCCGACATGACGCGCCGTCGTGTCCGCGTGCTTGCTACGCGCATCCTGCTGCCGCTGGCCGTCGTCACGGGCATCATCGTCTTCACCGCCACCCCGATCGCTTCGAACACCTGGTTCACCATGACGGAGCCGGCCTACGTGATCCCTGCGGAGTCGTCACCGTGGCGTTTCACGCCGATCCAGATGAACGACGGTTCCGGCGACTGGTGGGTCTACGGGCAGGACGACCGCAATTACTACTACTTCACGGGCTCGGGCGACCCGCCGTACCTCGTGTTCTCCAAGGCGCGAGCGGCGAGCTGCGTGGGATTCGACCACGATGACCACCTCACCTGGTGCCGGTGACTCCGCACCGTAACTGCCTCGGCCGCAACCGCTTTGCCTACGTGCAGCAGTCGGGATCGAGCACGCCGCACAACGCGACGACGGCTTCGCGGTGCGCCCGGTGGTAGACGTTCATACCCCGGCGCTCGGACTCGACGAGGCCGGCCTTCCGTAGCTGGTTGAGGTGGTGGCTGACGGTCGACTCCGTCAGCCCGAGCACGCCGGCGAGGTCACCGCTGTTCTCCTCGCCCGAGCCGGAACTGAACAGGTACGACATGATCTTCACCCGCACGGGGTCGGCGAGAGCCTTGAGCCGCAGCGCCACGTGCAGGGCATCGTCATCGCTCATCGGTCCTGCCGCCACGGGCGCGCAGCACACCGGCGCCGACATGTCGATCACTGGTAACGCCTTCGGCATGAAAACATCTTGCCACAAGATCTTGACATATATCGAAAAGGTGACGATGCTGAGGTTCGTCAGAACTTCGATATATGCCGAAGACCTAGGAAAGGTGGCCCCCATGTCGCGCATACAACTCGCACTGAACGTCGATGACCTCGACGAGGCAGTCACGTTCTATTCCAAGTTGTTCAACACTCCACCCGCCAAAATCAAGGACGGCTACGCCAACTTCGCCGTAGCGCAGCCACCCCTGAAGCTCGTGCTGCTCGAGAACCCGGGCAGGGGCGGCACCATCAACCATCTCGGTGTCGAGGTCGAGTCCAGCGACACGGTGCATGCCGAGATCGCCCGACTGACCGGCGAAGGCTTGTTCACGGACGAGGAACTGGGAACCACGTGCTGTTTCGCCACCCAGGACAAGGTGTGGGTCACCGGCCCCGCAGGCGAGAAGTGGGAGATCTACACGGTTCTCGCCGACTCCGACACGTTCGGCACCAGTCCACAGCACCTCGATGACGACGCCCAGACGACGGCCCCCGTCTGCTGCGGAGCAACGTCCGAAGAATCCGAAGCCGCCTGCTGCTGAGACCGGGCGTGCGCTCGGCGGGGTACCAGACCCGCC
>NZ_CVTB01000254.1 GCF_001050015.1 Mycolicibacterium malmesburyense | reverse complement strand
GCGGCTCGAGCCTCTTCACCCAGGACGCGGCGCGTTCACAGGCCCGCCCGGAATCGGTGTCGAGCAGCCGCAGTATCTCGGCTTCGTCGCGCAGCTGAGCGGTGATCTCAGTGCTGAGTCCGTTGTCGGGGGCCGGTCCGATGTGGACGGGGTGTTCGGGAGGGAGGTTCAGCCGGATCCGCTCCACCTCTACGGCGGTGCCCAGCCGTGAAAGACCGACGGTCGCAGCCACTTCCGATCCTTCATTCAGCAGTTTCCGCGCCGCATCGTGCTGGTCGAGCGCGACCTTGATCCGCGCCCCGGCGCAGCATCGGGCGATCATGAACTCCACCGGCGGACCGCCGCCCGTGCCGAACCGGCCGCTGTCCTCCAGCAGTTGATCGGCGTCGCGCAACTCCCCACGTTCGTAGAGGAATTCGGCCAGCAGCGCGTAGGCGACCCGCGCGGCATGTGAGTACGGAGCTTGCGACTGTCTGGCGATCCGCACCGCGTCTTGGAGCCGGCTTTCCGCCTCGAGCATGTCGAGCTGCTGAGAAGCCGCCATCGCAGCCAGACATTGGCCGTAGATCAGGACGAACGAATTACCGCTCCGCCGGTGGTAATCCATCGCCCAGTTCTGCCATCGGCGGGCCGCGACGAAATCGAACCGGCAGATGTCGAGAAACGACGCGACGTTCGCTGCGGTGGCGACGACGAAGGGCAGCAGGGATTCCGGGTGGGTGAGGCACTCCGACAGCAGTTCGTCGGCCCCGTCGCTGCGGTCTGCCCAGACTTGTACCAAGGCGCGGAAAACGTCGGCCTCGACACGCATCTGACGAACTTCCGATGACGGCAGGGCTCGAGCTTCGAGCGCAGCTTCGAACGCATCCAGCGCGATACGCGCCTGTTCGGGTTGTTGCAGCAAGCTGTGCGCGCGGGCCAGGAACAGTTGCAGCCGCGGGCTGAGCGTGACGATGCGTGGCGGCAGCGTGGCGACAAGCGCCTGCAACGTCGACAGTTGCGCTTGCTGTTCCAGATCGATCCCGTGACGCTCGATCAATTCGATTGCACGATCCTCGTCTCCGGCCGCCACCGCGTGGCCGATCGCCTCGCGAATCATGCTGTGGTCGGCGAACCACCGTGAAGCGGCCGCATGCAGGCGCGGGATCCGCTGCGGGTGATCACATTCCAGACGTCGCCGCAGAAAGTCTGCGAACAGCTGGTGGTAGCAGAACCATTCCCGATCATCGTCGACCCGACGCAGAAACAGGTCGCGCTTCTCGGCTTCGTCGAGCATCGCCTGCCCGTTGCCCACACCCGCCAACGCGGACGCCAGATCGCCGCAAATTCGCTCGACAATCGAGGTGGCCATCAAGAAGTCGAGCATGTCCGCGTCGAGTGAGTCGAGCACATTCTCGGCCAGGTACTCGCCGACGGTGTGGTGGCGCCCCGACATGCGTTCGATCAACGCGGCGGGGTCGTCACAGTTACGCAACGAAAGAGACGCCAGTTGTAGCGCGGCGACCCAGCCTTCGGTGGTTCGCTCGAGCCTCGCCACATCCGTGCTCGTCAACGTCAGGCCTCCGAGTTCGACGAGGAACGTGTGTGACTCGGATCTATCGAAACGTAAAGCAGCCGAGTCGATCTCGAGGAGATCGGCGCGTACCCGCAGCCGGCCCAGCGGCAGTCCCGAGCGGCTACGCGTAGTCACCACCACCTGAAGTTGGGGTCCGCCGTGGTCGAGCAGGTACGCCATCGCTTCGGTCGTCGCCGGGTCGGTGATGCGGTGCCAGTCGTCGATGACGACACAGGTCCGACTGGGTTGGGATTCGATGTGGTTGATCAACGTCGTCAGCACGAAGCGCGTCGCTGCGGCGCCGCGTTCCTCGAGCGCCTGGCGGAGTTCGGGTTCCAGCGTTGGGCGCACGCTGCGCACGGCTTCGATCAGGTGGGCCAGAAACCACACCGGGTTGTTGTCGTCGTCGTCGACGGCCAACCAGGCGACCGCGACGCCCTCCTCAACGAGCGCTTCGCGCCATTGCGCGGCCAGTGTGGTCTTGCCGAACCCGGCAGGACCGTGGATGACGACCAGCCGGCGCGGACCGTCGGCGCGCATTTCGTCGATCAGCCGCGGCCTGTCCACCAATTTGCGTGTCGGGGTCGACGGACGGTACTTGGTCACCGCGGCGGGCGGTGTTGCGTCCGTGCGCGGCGCGGACTCGGGTGCGGGGGACAGCAGCGACGGATCGTGGCGCAGTATCGCGGTTTCCAAGTCTCGCAGCGCAGGTCCGGGGTCGACGCCGAGTTCGTCGGCGAGGCGCTTGCGCACCGATGTACCGACCGCGAGGGCATCGGCCTGCCTGCCCGAACGGTACAGCGCGAGCATGAGCATGCAGTGAAACGGTTCCCGATACGGATGGGCAGCCGTCAACCGTTCGAGTTCGGTGATGACGCCGTGGTGCCTGCCGAGCATGAGATCGGCATTGATGCGGAGTTCCGTTGCGTTCAACCGAAGTTCGTCAAGGCGAGCTGTTTCAGCGGTGGCGAAGCCGGGTTCATCAAGGTCCTCGAGCACGCCTCCACGCCACAGGCGTAGCGCCTGGTTGAGCAATTCGGCTGCCCGCATCGGGTCGCCGTTTACCAACGCCTCCTGGCCCGCCGAGAGCAGCCGTTCGAACCGGGTGGCGTCGAGCCGGTCCAATTGCACGAACATGCCGTAGCCGGCCTGGCGGTTTTGAAGCGTGTCCTGTGCACCGACGCAACTCAGTCGCGACCGAAGCCGTGACACATGGGCGCGCAGCGTGACGTCCGCGCTCGGAGGTGGATTTCCGTGCCAGAGCGCATCGGCGATTTGGCTTGTGGGCAACACCCGGTTCGGGGAGAGCAACAACAGTCCCAGAAGTTCGCGCTGTTTGCGGCCACCCAACTCGAGTGGCGCCTCACCGTCGACGCCGACCGTGAGTGGGCCGAGCACGCCGAAAACCGGCTGTCCGGTCACCGCGCCTCTCCCCCGGCTTTCACCAGGTCAGCGTATACGTTTAGGCGCGAGTTTCGGTTGCAAAGGACGTTCCGGCTTGACCCCGCCCAGCTGTTCGGTCACCGTGTCCGCGGTCGCGACCAATGCGCGCGCTCTCTCCGAAATCTCGTTGTCGGTCAGCGCCGTTCCGACGTGCATCGACGCCACCATGATCTGTCTTTGATAGTGGTCGTACACCGGCGCCGAGATCACGCTGATGTCATGGCGTTTGCGGCCGGCGCCGTTCTCGCCGCGCAGGTAAACCCGCTCGCCGATGTCGGACACCAACTCGCCGAGCAGCGCGCGCAACTCGTCGGGTAACTGTGTCGACATCCCTGCCATCAACGCATACAGCCGCCGGCCGCCGGGGGTCAGCCGCTCGACCAGGTAACCGTCCGCGCGACACTCGGCGATCACGCGGTTCAGCCGTTCGGTGTCGGTGCGCAACGGGAGCGTCGGCTCCTTCGCCAACCAGGTGCGCTCCGCCTCGTCGTCCCACAGCACGAACATGAGCCCGACCGGGGGCGCGAAGGGATAGCTCTGCCCGACCTCGACCCCCGGCCGCGCGCCTGGCGGAGACACGATGTCCAGCAGGGTGATCCGGTCGTCGACCACGGCCGACAGCGCCGCGGTGACACCGAACCGCGACGACAACCTCCGCAACTCCTCGCGGGCGGCAGGGCTCACCCGCAGCGATTCCTGGGCCCGATGACCGAGCGTGATCAATGAGGGACCCAACCGGTACGTCTTGTCGGTCGGGTCGCGAACCAGATAGCCCGCGTCCGAGAGCGTGGTGACGATGCCGAGACACGTGGGCTTGCTCAGTCCGAGGCGGCGTGCGAGCTCCGACACCCCGTACCGCTGGCCGGGGTTCTCGGCCAGGAAGTCGAGGACGCTCACGACGCGCTCGGTCGGCGGCGACGCGCGGCCGGAGGACTCGGGAGAGCTCACGGTCGAAAGGGTACGTCGTGTTCCATATTTGAACCACAACGGTCCGTATATTGACTAGCGGTAGAACGCGTTCTAGTTTCGCAGTGTGTACTCACAGCCGCTGATCGACGCGATCGCCGAAGCCGAGCACCTGGTGTCCACCGCGCATTTCATCGAATCCGAGGCCGACATGCTCGAGGGCCTGCAATACCTGGCCGGATGCGTCGCCGCCTGCACGCACCTGGCGTTCGACTACGACCGCGACCATCCGTTCATGCAGTCCGGTACGGGGCCGTTCACCAAGATGGGACTCGACAACCCCGACGCGCTCTACTTCGGAACCCGGGTACAGGCGGGCCACGAATACGTCGTCACGGGTAAGCGCGGCACCACGACCGATCTGGCGTTCCAATTGCTTGGCGGTGAGTACACCGACGACAACGTCCCGCCGAGCCAGGCCGCGTTCGACGACCGCGAACTCGATATCGCCGAGGACGGTACCTACGAATGGCGGTTCACCCCGACCAGTCCGTCGCAGTTGGTGGTGCGCGAGGTGTACAACGACTGGTCGGCGCAGCGCGGCCACATCAGCATCGCGCGCACCGACACCGCGGGCACCGCACCTCCGCCGCTGACCAAGGAGCTGATCGAGAAGCGATACGCGGTGGCCGGCAAGCAACTGGTTCAGCGGGTCAAGACGTGGCTGCAGTTCCCGCAGTGGTTCTACAACACCCTGCCGGTCAACACGATGGTCGCGCCCCGGCTCACCCCGGGTGGCCTCGCCACGCAGTACTCGTCGGTCGGTCACTTCGACCTGGCGCCGGACCAGGCCATGATCATCACGTTGCCGGTCAGCGATGCACCGTATCTCGGCTTCCAGCTGGGCAGCCTGTGGTACATCTCGCTGGACTACATCAACCACCAGACGTCTCTGAACGGCACTCAGGCACAGGCAGATCCGGACGACAAGATCCGCATCGTGGTCTCGGACGCCAATCCCGGCGTCACGAACTGGTGCGAGACCCTCGGTCATAGCAAGGGTTATCTGCAGTTCCGGTGGCAGCGACTGTCGCGGGCACTCACCGAGGCCGACGGACCGACCGTCGAGATCGTCGACGTCGACAAGGTCGCCGACACGCTGCCGTACTACGACAGCAACAAGATCTCCGAAGACGACTGGCGCGCGAGGATCGCCATGCGGCAGCAACAGATTCAGAACAGGATGGTGGGCTGATGCCCGGTCTTCTCCAGGACAAGGTCGTCGTCATCAGCGGCGTCGGACCGGCGTTGGGCACGACGCTCGCACGCCGATGCGCCCAGGAGGGCGCCGATCTGGTGCTGGCCGCCCGCACCGTCGAACGACTCGAAGACGTCGCCAAGCAGATCACCGATCTGGGCAGGCGCGCCCTGTCGGTCGGCACCGACATCACCGACGAGGGTCAGGTGAACAACCTCGTCGACGAGACGCTGAAGGCGTACGGCAAGGTCGATGTCTTGATCAACAACGCGTTTCGGGTGCCGTCGATGAAGCCGTTGGCCAACACCGCCTTCGAGCACATGCGTGACGCGATCGAGCTGACCGTGTTCGGTGCGCTGCGCCTGATCCAGGGGTTCACCCCGGCCCTGGCGGAGGCCAACGGCTCGGTCGTCAACGTGAACTCCATGGTGGTGCGCCATTCGCAGGCCAAGTACGGCGCCTACAAGATGGCGAAGTCGGCGCTGCTGGCGATGTCACAGTCGTTGGCCACCGAACTGGGCGAGCAGGGTATCCGGGTCAATTCCATTCTGCCGGGCTATATCTGGGGCGGCACGCTGGAAAGCTACTTCAACCACCAGGCCGGCAAGTACGGCACCACCGTCGACGAGATCTACAAGGCCACCGCCGCCGCATCCGACCTCAAACGGCTGCCCACCGAGGACGAGGTCGCCTCGGCGATCCTGTTCATGGCCAGCGACCTGTCGAGCGGGATCACCGGCCAGTCGCTGGATGTCAACTGTGGGGAGTACAAGGCGTGAGCCCGCGTACCGATGTCGGCACCGTCGAAGATCTGCATGCGTCGGCCACCAAGGCCTGCGGCCTCGACGACTTCGGCAGCGACGATGACAACTACCGTGAGGCGCTCGGCGTGCTGCTCGAGTCCTACCGCCGCGACGCGGATCTCACCGAGTTCGGCAGCAAGATGCAGCGGTTCTTCGTGCGCAACGCGCTGGTCGCCCGGTTGGTATCCGAGGCCGCGTGGAAGCAGTACCCGCAGCACGCCGACGTCGCGATCTCCAAGCCGATCTTCGTGACGGGTCTGCCCCGCACCGGCACCACCGCCATCCACCGACTGCTGGCCGCCGACCCCCGGCACCAAGGCCTCGAGCTGTGGCTCGCCGAGTTCCCGCAACCGCGGCCGCCTCGCGAAACCTGGTCCGACAACCCGGTTTTCGCCCAACTCGACGCCCAGTTCAGCAAGGCGCACGCGGAGAACCCGGAGTACACCGGGCTGCACTACATGACCGCCGACGAGGTCGAGGAGTGCTGGCAGCTGCTCCGCCAGTCCTTGCACTCGGTGTCCTACGAGACGCTGGCCCACATTCCGACGTACTCGCAGTGGTTGGCCAAACAGGACTGGACGAAGCCGTATCAACGGCACCGCAGAAACCTTCAGCTGATCGGACTCAACGAACCCGAGAAACGGTGGGTTCTCAAGAACCCCAGCCACCTGTTCGCGCTCGACGCCCTGTTCAGGACGTATCCGGACGCGTTGGTGATTCAGTGCCACCGGCCGCCGGAGACCATCATGGCGTCGATGTGCTCGCTGGCCCAGCACACCACCGAGGGCTGGTCGAACACATTCGTCGGAGAGACGATCGGCCGCGACTCGTTGGAAACCTGGTCGCGCGGACTCGAACTCTTCAACTCCGAACGGGCCAAACACGATCCGGCACAGTTCTACGACCTCGACTACTTCGCGCTGATCAAGGATCCGGTCGGCGCGGTGGCCGATATCTACCGTGCGTTCGGAATCGAGTTCACCGATGCCGCGCGCGACGCGATGACCGCGACACATGAAGAGAGCAAGAAGGGGCCGCGCGCGCCCAAACACACGTACTCGCTGGCCGATTACGGCCTGACCGACGACGAGGTCAAGGAGCGCTTCAAGGGGCTCTGAACCGCCGTCAGGCGGCGGTGTTCGCCAATTTCTCGATCCGCTCGAGCGCGTCCTCGGCCAGTGACCGCACGTCATACCCGTTGGCGGGCCCGCACGTCGAGATCTCGATGGCGGCGTTGTGGGCCGCGACCAACGCGCTGTCACATGCCCAGTCGTCGCCCTTGAACGACCACAGCACCATCTCCCGTGAGCCGGATTCGGCCGGCGGCAGGAGTTGAAAGACGTACTCGCGTCCGGCCATGCTGGTCACCCGCAACGGTGTCTCTCGACAGGAGTCGATCGTCGTCTTGGCCTGTGCGAGGGCACGATTGGCGTCGAAGTCGGCGCGGTAGACGCCGATCATCTCCTCGACGTACACGTCGAGGCCGCCGTTGACCGTCATCCAGTGCCCGCCGTCGTACGCCGCGGGATCGTGATCGACGATGAACGGCGGTTCCACCTCGCGCACCACTCCCGCGCAGTCGCCCGGTTCGACCGATACGAACAAGTTGCCGTCACCCTTGGAGACCTCCGGGCTCAACAGGTCGCCGATCTGTCCGGCGGTGATCGGCGCGACCGGCGGTTCGGCGGCGGGCTGCGCGTCGTCCACCACCTGCGTGCAGGCCGCAGCGCTCATCGTGAGCAGACACAAAGTGACCCGAAATCGACGCATCTCGGGCGACTTTACGGCTTCTGGCCGGGAAAGACCGGGCGACGAGCCATCTACCCGTCGCCGGGGGAGGGGGCCGAGGACTTCTCCTCCAGGCACCCTTCGGCCACAGCGTGTTTGATGCTGTCGGCCAACCGGGGACAGGCCTTCTCGCGGGCCGGATCGCCGCCGGATTCGCGGATCTCGGCGAAGTACGCGCAGCGTTGAGAGGCCTGGGTGTTCCACTGCACCGACGTGTGGGACGGCCCCAGCTTCTTGACGTCCACCGAGACGTGGCAGAACCGGCAGTCGACCGATACCAGGCCGGACCGCAGATAGCGCTCGCGATCCCGTTGCGTGGCTTCACGCAACGCGGCTGCGCGCTCGGCTCCGAAAGTCGGTGCCTTGAAGGTGGTTCCGGGGGTGGCCCCGCCGCCATGGCCGTGATCGTCGTCGTCATGGGCGCCGTGCAGCAGCAACATCGCCCGGGCCAGCCGGTCGACATCGGGAGCTTCGTCGCGCGGGCTCATGACTGGGTTTGTTGAGCCTTCTCTTCCGCTTCGTCTTTCTGTTCGGACTGACGCCTGAGGTTCTCCTCGACCTCCACGTTCCACTTCTCGTTGGCCGCCGTGGTGTCGACCTCGATCTCGAAGCGGTCGGTCATGTCCGGAGTGATGTCGGCAACGTCGACGTAGAACTGCTGATACCACCGGCGCATCTGGTAGACCGCGCCGTCTTCCTCGACGAGCAGCGGATTGTCGATGCGGGTCTTGTGCTTCCAGATCTCTACGTCCTGGAGAAAGCCCTTGCTGACCCCCTCGGTGAAGGTGTTGGCCAGCTTCTCGGTCATCTTCTCGTCGAGGCCCTTGGGCTTCTCGACGATGACCCCCCACTGCAGCATGAACGAGTTCTGCGTGACCGGATAGTGGCAGTTGATCAGGATCGACTCGGCCTTGTAGCCGCCGTAGTTGTTGTGCAACCAGTTGATCATGAACGACGGGCCGAAATACGACGCCTCCGAGTCGAGGTGCGCCTCACCATAGGTGGTGCCCATGTCGCTGATATCGGGTCGGCCGACGTTGTGTAGGTACTGCGAGGCGATGTGGCCCTCGAAGACGTTCTTGAAGTACGTCGGCAGGCCGTAGTGGATGTAGAAGAAGTGCGCCATGTCGGTGACGTTGTCGATGATCTCCCGGCAGTTGGCGTTCTCGATCAGGATCGAGTTCCACTTCCAGTCGGTCCACTCGTCGCTCTCGAACTCCGGGATGTCCGGGATCCGGACCTCGGGCTGTGGCGGATTGCCTTCGTGGTCGTGCCAGACGAACAGCAGCCCGCCGCGGACGTCGGTCTCCCAGGCGCGGGTGCGGGCCAGCCGTGGCGTGCGCTTGGCGTAGGGCACCAGCTTGCACTTGCCGTCGCCGCCCCAGCGCCAATCGTGGAACGGGCAGGCCACCTCGTCGCCCTTGATCGTGCCCTGGGCGAGGTTTCCGCCCATGTGGCGGCAGTAGCCGTCGAGGACCTTCACGTCGCCGTGTGAGTCGGCGAAAACGACGAGCATGGTGCCGAAGATCTCGACGCCGTGCGGCTTGCCGTCCAAGAAGTTCGTCACCGGGCCGAGGCAGTGCCATCCCCGGGCGTACCGGTCGGGCAGGGCGCCGGTGTCGATCTCACGAATTCCCGCGCTGTCGGTAGTCACGGTGGGCCTCCCGGTTCTGTGTCTCTAACTAGAACACGTTACAGTTTTGTCGCCTCGACACGCAATCCATGCAGGTAATCCCCTTGTCGCGAAGCGCTCATCTCGGCCCAACTAGGGGTATAACCAAACGATGCCGTTGTACTCCTTCGAGGGGCGCTCGCCGACGATCGATCCGGACGCGTTCATCGCGCCGACGGCCACGCTGGTCGGTGACGTGCACGTCGAGGCGGGTGCGTCGGTGTGGTTCAACGCCGTGTTGCGGGCCGACTTCGCCCCGATCGTGGTCCGCGAGGGCGCCAATGTGCAGGACTGTTGCGTCCTGCACGCCCCGCCGGGCATCCCGGTGGACGTCGGGCCCGGCGCGACGGTCGCGCATGCGTGTGTCGTGCACGGCGCGCACATCGGCGCGGAGGCGGTGCTGGCCAATCACTGCACGGTCCTCGACGGTGCGGTCATCGGCGCACGCACCCTGATCGCGGCGCACTCGCTCGTCATCGGCGGCACGAAGATCCCCGACGAGGTCTTGGTCACGGGCGCGCCTGCGAAGGTGCGCGGTCCGATCGCGGGGACCGGCGCGGAGATGTGGGTCAACACCAATCCCGGTGCGTACCAGGAGTTGGCGCGCCGCTACTCGGCGAGTCTGCAGCGCGTCGAGGAGTGATTACTCCGGTTCCGGCAGGCCGACGCGGAGGGCGACGTCCTGCATCTTGCCGACGGTGGTCACGAATTCGTCGGTGGTGGCGTCGCCGAGCGCGCTCTGGAATTCCAGGCGTACCAGCGCCGGACCCTGCGTGAACAGCAGCAGGGTGACCGCCTTGCTGTGGTCGACCGATTCGCCGACGGCGATCGTGCCGTCGGTGCCGACCGGAGCCGGGCGCGGCGTCGCGTCGGCGACCACCTGGTCGAGCCTGGGGGTGGCCTCGCGCAGCGTCTTGGTGGCGGTTTCGGCGTCCGGGTAGACCACGATCGTGTTGGAGATGGCGCGGGTGTCGCCCTGGTTGACGAACAGCGCGCTCGCCCCTGGCAGGCCTCCGGGGGCCGGATTCGTCGATTGAACGGTGAAGGTGTCCTCGTCGTCGCTGAGATCGGAGGCCTGGAGCAGCAGGCGGCTGTAGCCCGCGGGCGCATCCGGATCGCCGCTGGTCGTCGCGGGAGCGGCCTGCGTCGACGAGGTGGATGTCGACGTGGCGGGGCTTGTCAGGCCGGCATTCGGGTTCGGGCCGGACGCGCCCTCACAGCCGGCCGTGGCGGCGCAGATGACTGCCGCGACCGCGACGGCGGACAGCGACTTCCGCCCCTTATGTTGGTGTTCAACCATGGAATTCGGACTCCGTGTCTTTTCCTTGAGCTCGTCCTCGAAGGTACTGAATTCGCCGTCGGCGCTGGACGCGGCGCTGTGACCGATCCGGGCGGCGGTAGCGTGGCGCCATGACGATCGGCCGAGTCGCGGAGTTGTGGCGCTATCCGGTGAAGTCGCTGGGTGGTGAACGTGTCGAGGGCGTGGACATCGGGCCCCGCGGCGTGACCGGCGACCGACTGTGGGCGGTGCGCGATCTGGAGCGCGATGTGACCGCGTCGGCGCGGCGGGTCCCGGCGCTGCTCAACGCCACCGCGCGCTACGTCGATCCGCTGCCGCCGGATGCCGGGCCCGGAAACGCGCCCGAGGTCGCTATCACCTTCCCGGACGGGAGCGAGCTGTCGAGCAGCGACGACGCGGTGCACGCGAAGCTATCGGAATTGGCGGGACGCGACATGCGCCTGACCGCGCTGCCGCCTGCCGAGGACACCAGCCTGCACCGGTTGAGCAAGCACGAACGCGACAACGCGTCGATCGCGTCGTTGCGCACCGACTTCGGGGTCGGCGACGGCGAGAGGTTGCCCGATGTCTCGATGTTCCGGATCGCCGACCTCGCGATGTTCGCCCGCTTCTCGACACCGCCGGGCATGTTCGTCGACCTCGCGCCCGTCCACGTGATGACCACGACGAGCCTAGCGACGGTCGGTGCGGAGGTGAACGGTGATCCGCTCGACGTGCGTCGGTTTCGACCGAATGTTCTTCTCGCGCTCGATGAACTGGTCGACGGCCTACCCGAGACGCAGTGGACCGGCGGCCATCTCACCGTGGGCGGGGCGGTGCTCGAGGTGACGATGCCGACGATTCGCTGTGTGGTCCCCAGCCGCCCGCAACCGGGTCTCGAGGTCGACCGCCGGATCACCAAGGCCGTCGCCACGCGTGCGCAACGCTGCCTGGGCAGCTACTGCTGGGTGGACACCGCGGGATCCGTGCGGGTGGGTGACACGGTCGACCTTCGCGCGGCGGCGACACCTCGGCGCGTCCTCACCGACGCGGCCAGGCGCGCGAAGCGGTTCACCTTGGGTCTTGCGACGTCGGCCGCTGAACGGTTGGGCCGCTAGATCTTTCGGGCGCTGGCGGTCGCGCGGTCCAACTCCCAATACGCACGCAGCGCGACGATCTTGCCCTCGTCGTCGACGCGATAGGTGAACACGCCCTCGGCCGTCACCTCGTATCCCGCGGACCGGATCACGATCGAGCCGACGTTGGCCTCCTCGTTGCCACACTGGAAGGTCTCGACGAAGTTGAACTGCAACTCGCTGGGCGCGATCGCCATGTCGTAGAACTTCGCGATCGCCTCCTTGCCCCGGTGGCCCCTGCCCTCCGGGTCGAAGTGCGAGGGCCCGATCGGATCCTCGACGATCGCGTCGTCGGCGAAGTTGTCCAGCCACGCCTGTTTGTCGTGGGCGATCGCCGCCTCACGGGATCGCTTGCCCGCCAGATGAACCGGTGCGTCGGGATTGGTGACGGCCATCGGGGATCAGTCCTGCCAGCCCGAGTGGATGTAGGTGTCGGCGAAACGCTTCATCGAGTCGAGCTTCGCTTGTAGCGGTGCGTCGAATCCGAGACCCTCGAACACCCACGGCATCACGATGTTGTCGGTGACACCGGCGTCGGCGAGTTCGCGATGCCCGTCGACGCCGAACTTGTCGATGCAGACCGCCTGGAACTCGAACGGGTCGTCGGCGCGGCCGTATTCGGCGAGCAGCGCCTTCAGCTTGGCGATCGTCTCGGCCAACTGCTCGCCCGTCATCATCGCGCTGGTCCAGCCGTCGCCGACACGTGCCGCCCGCTTGAGCGCGACATCGGTGTGACCGCCGACGTAGAACGGGACCGGTGCGGTGGGCGCCGGGCTCATCTGCAGCTTGTCGAAATCGTAGAATTCGCCGTGGAATTCGACCATACCGCCGGCCAGCACGAGCTTGATCACCTCGATCATCTCGTCGACGCGCTTGCCGCGCCGGGCATACGGTTGGCCGCACCACTCGAATTCCTCGGGCGCCCATCCGATTCCCACGCCGAACCCGAACCGGTTGCTGGTCAGGTTGGCCACCGAACCGACCTGGCGTGCGAGCAGCAGCGGGTTGCGTGAACCCAACTTCATCACGTTGGTGTAGAAGCGCAGTTTCGACGTCACCGCCCCCATCGCGCCCGCCGCGATCAGCGGATCGACCCAGGGCGTGTTCTCATCCCACATCCGCGAACCGTCCGGCGTGTAGGGGTAGTCCGCGGACTGCTTCTCCATGTAGAAGATGGAGTCCGGCAACGCTATCGAGGTGAAGCCGACCTCCTCGGCCGTCTTCGCGATCTCGGTCAGCTGGTCGATCTGACACATCGGCACTGCGCAGGTGTACTGCATGCGGGTCATGGCTAGGCTGCCGGCTTGTCGCTGGAGACCACCCACATCGAGTAGTACTGCGATCCGCCGCCGTACGCGTGGCCGAGCGCCTTGCGGGCACCTTCGACCTGATGGTCGCCGGCCTTGCCCATCACCTGGATCGCCGCTTCGGCGAAGCGGATCATGCCGGATGCGCCGATCGGATTCGACGACAGCACACCGCCGGACGCGTTGAGCGGGATGCGTCCGCCGATCGCCGTCTCACCCGCTTCGGTGAGCTTCCAGCCCTCTCCTTCAGGGGCGAAACCGAGGTTCTCCAGCCACATCGGCTCGAACCAGGAGAACGGCACGTAGACCTCGGCGACGTCGATCTCGTCGATCGGGCTCTTGATCCCGGCGGCCTTCCACAACGCCGCCGCGGCGTCGCGGCCGGCTTGCGGGTTGACCTGATCGCGACCCGCGTATGCCAGCGGTTCGGTGCGCAGCGCGGTCGCGTGGATCCAGGCGACCGGATTGCCGTCGGCGAGGCGCTGATCGGCGATCTCCTCGTTGCCGATCACCAGCGCGCAGGCGCCGTCGGACGACGGGCACGTCTCGTCGAATCGGATGGGGTCCCACAGCATCTGCGAGGACATCACCTTCTCCAGCGTGATGTCGGGCTGATGCAGATGCGCCAGCGGGTTCTTGGCGCCGTTGAGCCGGTCCTTGACCGCGACCATCGCGCCGATGTGGTTGGGCGCCCCGGAGCGGCGGATGTAGGCGCGCACGTGCGGGGCGAAGTAGCCGCCGGCCCCCGCGCCGACGGGCTTGGTGAACGGCACCGGAATGCTCAAGGCCCACATGGCGTTCGACTCCGATTGCTTCTCCCACGCCATCGCCAGCACGCGCCGGTACTTACCGGACTGCACCAGGCTGGCGGCCACGATCGCCGTCGAACCGCCGACCGAACCGGCGGTGTGCACCCGGATCAACGGCTTGTTCGTCGCGCCCACGGCGTCGGCCATGAACAGTTCGGGCATCATCACGCCCTCGAAGAAGTCGGGCGCCTTGCCGACCACCACGGCGTCGATGTCGTCCATGGTCGCTCCCGCGTCGGCCAGCGCCTTGTCGATGGCCTCACGCACCAGGCCGTTCAT
Source organism: Mycolicibacterium malmesburyense (assembly GCF_001050015.1). The sequence goes on along the minus strand of NZ_CVTB01000254.1, from coordinate 43,962 downwards.
CGAGACGTCCTGGCGCTTGGCGACGTACTTCGTCTGCCCGGTGCCCAGTACCGCAGCCAAATTCTTAGACATCAGTCGCGTCCTTCCAGAACGGCCACCAGATTCTGTTGCAGCGCGGGCCCGCTCGTCGCGTGGGCCAGCACCCGCTGCGCCGAGCCGTCGAAGACGTGTCGGGCGGCGAAGCCGATGCGCTCGAGCCCCGCGGAGAACATCGGGTTGGCGGACAACGCCCCGCCCGAGGGGTTCACCTTCGTCTTGTCGCCCAACCCGATCGCCTCGGTGAGGATCAATTGCTGGTGGCTGAACGGGGCATGGAGTTCGGCCACTTCGATCGACCCGGCGTCACCGCCCGTCGCCGCTTGCGCGGACGCCGCCGTCGACGGCGACGCCGTCAGATCGCGAGCGCCCAGGATCGGTGTCTCGATGCGATGTTCGATGCCGGTGATCCACGCGGGGTTCTCGCGGAGCTCACGCGCCCGGTCGCCGGCTGCGAGCACGATCGCCGACGCGCCGTCGGTGATCGGCGCGATGTCATGGCGGCGCAACGGATCCGCGAAGTACGGCCGCTCGAGCAGCTCATCGATCGACTTCGCCGGCCTCTCGCTGTCGGTGCGGCCGGCTGCCGTCATCGCGTCCAGCGCCACCTGGGCCATCTGCTCGGCGGTCCACTTGCCTCCGTCGAGTCCGAACCGGGCCTGCAGGCCTGCGATCGAGACCGCGTCCGGCCACAGCGGGGCGACGCCGTAGGGGTCGGTCTGCATCGCCAGCACCCGGCGCAGCACACCGGCGCTGGACTTTCCGAAGCCGTACACCAGCGCGGTGTCCACCTCGCCGGTGAGGATCTTGATGTAGGCCTCGTAGAGCGCCCACGCCGCGTCCATCTCGACGTGCGACTCGTTGATCGGTGGTACCGCGCCGATCGAGTCGATCGCGGAGATGAACGAGAACGCCCGGCCCGCAAGGTAATCCGAGGACCCCGAACACCAGAACCCGATGTCGGTCTGCTGAAGACCGAGCTCGTCGTAGAGCTGGTGGAAGCACGGCATCAGCATCTCGACGCCGTTGGTGGTTCCGTCGGTGCGGCGCACGTGCGGTGCGTGCGCGAACCCGACGACTGCTACATCTCTTGATTCGGTCACGTCCAGCCCTTTACAGGTGGTGCTTGTAGGAGTCGTAATCGGCGTCGGGCTCACCCGTCGGCCGGAAGTGGTCGATGTTGTCGATGCCCAGACCCCACTCCTCGCGGGGCTTCCAGACGGCCTCGACGCGCATACCCATCCGCACCTCGGACGCCTCGATCTCGGTCACCAGGTGCAGGAACGGAATGTCGGCACCGTCGAGCAGCACATAGGCCGCGACGTAGGGCGGTTTGATGCGCTGCCCGGCGAACGGGATGTTGATCACCGCGAACGTGGTGACGGTGCCCTTGTCCGGCAGCTCGATGAACTCGTCGAGTTCGAGGCCCGTGGCGGGGTCGGCCTCCTTCGGCGGGAAGTACACCTTGCCGGGCTTGCCGTCGCGTCCGCGCTTGGTCCGCGCGCCGAGCAGCTTGCCCTCCTCGAGTGCCCGCAGGAATGTGCTCTCCGGCAGCGACGCGGTGTGCTGGATCTCGATCGACGACGGCGCGACCTGAATGGTGACCGGATCCCGGTCGTCGGGCTGCCCTTCGGGCTCGGCCTCCTCGCCGAGGACGAAGTGGGCGATGTCGGTGATGGCTCCGACCGGCTCGTCGACCCAGTGCGCGTGCACCCGCGCGCCGATGCTGATCTTGTCCGGGGAGCCCGCGTCGACCGCGTGCAGCAACGGGGTGTCGGCGCCGTCGAGTTTGATCAGCGCCCACGCGAACGGCCGGTCCAGCGGCTGACCCTCCAGCGGGGCCGGCTGCCAGGTCCACGAGACCACGGTGCCGACCGGGGCCACCGGTACGATTTCCGTCAATCGCTCGTAGGTCACGGGATCGAACTCGGCCGGCGGTACGTGCACCCGCCCGTCCGAACCGCGCACTCCGACGATGCGTCGCTCGCGCAGGGCGGTGAAGAACTGGGACAGGAGTGGTCCGACTGAACGGGTGTAGTCGAATGAGAGCCTCAGCGGCGCTGAGAGCGGGGGCTCATGCGGATCGATCTGCACCGGGCTGCTTTGGCTGGTGGTCACGGCATCGAGTAGAACAGGTTCTAAGAATGGTTTCAAGACACCGTTATGAGGTCTGCGAATGAAGCTCGGACTGCAGTTGGGATATTGGGGCGCGCAACCGCCGGAGAATCACGTCGAACTGGTCGCCGCCGCCGAGGAGGCCGGCTTCGACACGGTGTTCACCGCCGAAGCGTGGGGCTCGGACGCCTACACACCGCTGGCCTGGTGGGGCCGCGAGACCAAGCGCATGCGGCTGGGCACGTCGGTGATCCAGCTGTCGGCGCGCACCCCGACCGCGTGTGCGATGGCGGCGCTGACGCTCGACCACCTGTCCGGCGGCAGGCACATCCTCGGACTCGGGGTGTCCGGGCCGCAGGTCGTCGAGGGCTGGTACGGCCAGCGGTTCCCGAAGCCGCTGGCCCGCACCCGCGAATACGTCGACATCCTGCGCCAGGTGTGGGCCCGCGAGGCGCCCGTGCGCAGCGACGGACCGCACTACCCGCTGCCGTTGACCGGTGAGGGCACCACGGGCCTGGGCAAGAACCTCAAGCCGATCACCCATCCGCTGCGCGCCGACATCCCGGTCATGCTCGGTGCGGAAGGACCGAAGAACGTCGCGCTGGCCGCGGAGATCTGCGACGGATGGCTGCCGATCTTCTACTCGCCGCGCATCGCCGACATGTACAACGAGTGGCTCGACGAGGGATTCGCCCGGCCCGGCGCCCGTCGCACCCGGGAGACGTTCGAGATCTGCGCGACGGCGCAGGTGGTCGTCACCGACGACCGCGCCGAGATGATGGAACTGATGAAGCCGCACCTGGCGCTCTACATCGGCGGGATGGGCGCCGAGGACACCAACTTCCACGCCGACGTCTACCGCCGCATGGGTTATGCGGAAGTGGTCGACGACGTGACGCGGTTGTTCCGCTCCGACCGCAAGGACGAGGCGGCCAAGATCATCCCCGACGAGTTGGTCGACGACTCGGCCATCGTCGGCGACCTCGGCTTCGTGCAGGAGCAGATCAAGGCGTGGGAGGCCGCCGGCGTGACGATGATGGTCGTCGGCGCCCGCTCGGTCGAGCAGATCCGGGATCTCGCGGCGCTGGTGTAGCGCGACGGAGAGCGCTCACCCGGCCCGGGTAGACACTTCCTTGATTGTTGTCTACCCGGCGTTCTAGATTGGCGCGATGACCCAGCACACCATCGCGGACACGGTGCTCACCATGCCGGTGAAGATCCGCAAGGCGCATCAGCACATGGCGATGTTCTCGGTCAACGCCGACGCCGCTCAGCGCATGATCGACTACAGCGGTCTGAAGGTCTGCCGATTCCTGCCGGGACGCGCGGTCGTGGTGTTGATGTTGATGCGCTACGAGGACGGCGACCTCGGCCAGTACTACGAGTACGGCACCAACGTGATGGTGAATCCGCCAGGGTCGGACGCCTCCGGGCCGCGGGCCCTGCAGTCGGCGGGCGCCTTCATCCATCACCTACCCGTCGACCAGGCGTTCACGCTCGAGGCGGGCACCAAGATCTGGGGTTATCCGAAGGTGATGTCGGAGTTCACGATTCGTGACGGGCACACCTACTCGTTCGACGTCACCATCGACGGCCAGTTTGCGGTCGGCATGGATTTCCAACCCGGCCTTCCGGTTCCGGCCGCGCTCACCTCCAAGCCGCAGGCGCATCCGACCTATTCGTGTCGCGACGGCGTGGTGCGCCGGACCGTTGGCGAGATGAAGCTGAGCGACGTGCGCTACCGGCTCGGCGGCGCCCGGGTCCGGCTCGGCGAACACCCCTACGCGAAAGAACTGGCGTCGCTAGGCTTTCCCAAACGCGCGTTGTTCTCCAGTTCGGCTGGGAACGTGGAGATGTCGTTCGCGGATGCAGAGGAGCTTCGATCGTGACAGTCACAGCACCGCAGACCAAACCCGATGTGGACCTGACCGACGGCGCCTTCTACGCCGGCGACTCCAGGGCGGTCTACAAGTGGATGCGCGAGAATGAACCGGTCTTCCGCGACCGCAACGGACTGGCCGCCGCCGCAACCTATGCCGCGGTGATCGAGGCCGAGCGCAATCCCGAGTTGTTCTCCAACGCCGGCGGCATCCGACCCGACCAACCGGGCGTTGAGATGATGATCGAGATGGACGATCCGCAGCATCTGCTGCGGCGCAAGCTCGTCAACGCCGGCTTCACGCGTAAGCGGGTCAAGGACCTCGAGGGGTCGATCGAGAACCTGTGCGACACGCTGATCGACAACGTGTGCGAGCGCGGCGAATGCGACTTCGTCTGGGACATCGCGGCGCCGCTGCCGATGGCCGTCATCGGCGACATGCTCGGGGTCCGTCCCGAAGAACGCGAGATGTTCCTCAAGTGGTCCGACGACCTGGTCAGCTTCCTGAGCAGCACCGCAGATCCCGAACAGTTCCAGGTCACGATGGACGCTTTCGCGGCCTACAGCGAGTACATGATGGGCATGATCGCGGCCCGCAAGGAGGAGCCGACCGACGATCTGGTCAGTGTGCTGGTGCACGCCGAGGTCGAGGGCAGCAAGCTCGAGGACCATCAGATCGTCACCGAGGTGCTGCTGCTGTTGATCGGCGGCGACGAGACCACCCGGCACACGCTGTCCGGCGGCACGCGCCAGCTGCTGCTGCATCCCGACCAGCATCGGCGGCTCGCGAACGATCTGTCGTTGCTGCCCAACGCGATCGAGGAGATGCTGCGCTGGACCGCGCCGGTGAAGAACATGGCGCGCACGATCACCGCCGACACCGAGTTCCACGGGACCGCGCTGGCGGAGGGCGAGAAGATGATCCTGCTGTTCGAGTCGGCCAACTTCGACGAGGCGGTGTTCGAGCGCCCCGAGTCCTTCGACATCGAGCGCTATCCGAACAACCACCTGGCGTTCGGCTTCGGCACACACTTCTGTCTGGGCAACCAGCTCGCGCGGCTCGAACTGTCGATCATGCAGACCAAACTGCTACAGCGACTCCCGGATCTTCGGCTGGCGACCGACGACGAATTGCCTCTGCGTCCTGCCAATTTCGTGTCCGGATTGGAACGGATGCCGGTGGCGTTCACGCCGTCGAAGCCCGTGTCCTAATCCCAGTGCGCGTGGCTCGCGCCGACCGGCCACCGGCGACGAACCCACTTGTGCGCCTCGACGACGACCAGGACCGACACGGCGACCGCGATGGCCCTGATCCAGGCCTCCCCGCTGATCGGCTCGACGCCGAGCACGAACTGGGTGGGCGGCAGGTAGAGCGCGGACACGTGTAGGCAGATAGCGCCGAGCGTGGCCCAGAACAAGAACGGGTTCCCCCATGGGCTGATGCTGAACAGGGACCGGTTCTCTGCGCGGGCGTTGCCGGCCTGAAACACGTTGTAGATCACCAACGTTGTCAACGCGACGCTCTGCGCCGCGATCAGCGAGTCGTCGCGGCCGAGCTGCCAGTGGAACATGTACAGCGCTCCGGCGGCCATCACGAGACCGACCAGCGCGGTGCGCTCCCACATCATCGCCGACAGGATCCCTTCCCGCCGCGGCCGGGGTGGACGCTTGAGCACGTCGCGGCTGCCCGGCTCGAACGCCAGCGCGAGGTCCTGGACACCGTTGGTGACAAGGTTGAGCCACAGGATCTGGGCTGGGATCAGCAGCATCGGCCAACCGAGCCATACCGACACGAGGATGGCCGCGGTTTCGGCTGCCGCCGTCGAGATGAGGAAGAACGCGACCTTGCGGATGTTCGCGAACGCGATGCGGCCCTCTTCGACAGCGCTCACGATGCTGACGAAATTGTCGTCCGAGAGCACCATGTCGGAGGCTTCCCTTGCCACGTCGGTACCCGACCGGCCCATCGACACCCCGATAGCGGCCGCACGCAACGCCGGCGCGTCGTTGACGCCATCGCCGGTGACCGCGACGACGTGGTCGCGGTCCTGCAGGGCCCGAACGATACGAAGCTTGTCGTTGGGAGACACCCGCGCGTAGACCGAAACCTCGTCGACCGCCGCCCGCAGCGCATCATCGTCGAGGTGCCGCATTTCCGCGCCCGTCAGCACTCGCCCGTCGGGTCCGTCGAGGATGCCGAGCGACTGCGCGATGGACCGCGCGGTGATCGAGTGGTCTCCGGTGATCATCACGACCCGCACTCCAGCGGTCTTGCACTCCTCGATCGCCTCGCGCACACCTTCACGTGGTGGGTCCATCATCGCCTGAAAGCCCAAGAGCACCAGGTCCTCCGGATCCGAGTAATCACCCGGCGGGCTGTCGCCGTCTCCGGTCAAGGCGCGCGTGGCCTCGGTGCTCAGCTTGCGGTAGGCCATCCCGAGCACCCGCAGACCACGCGCCGCGAGCTCCCGGACCACCACATGCGCGGTGTCTGCGTCGAGCGGGACCGGTCCGTGATCGGTGTTCATCGTGGTACACATCGAGATGATCCGCTCGGGGGCCCCTTTCACGAACACCGCGTGCCCGCCGTCGTACTCACGGATCGTCGCCGAGTACCGGCGGTGCGACTCGAACGGGATCTCGGCCACCAGCCGGTAGCGCTCCCGCAGTTCACCGGGGTCGATCCCGATACCGTCCGCGGCCATGAGCAGTGCGACCTCCGTGGGATCACCGGTGGAGGCGTATCCCTCCGAGGTCTTGACCAGGTCCGCCTCGTTGGTGAGCACGCCGGCTGTCAACACCAGTTCCGCCGCGGCTCCGGCGCCGTGCAGTTCCGCGGGTACGGCGTAGCTGTGTCCGCCCGCCCACACCGCCTGCACCGTCATGCGGTTCTCGGTGAGGGTGCCGGTCTTGTCCGATCCCACCACTGTCGTACTGCCCAGTGTCTCCAGTGCGGGCAGCCGGCGCAGCACCGCGTTTCTGCGGGCCATGCGGGTCACCCCGATGGCGAAGGTGACGGTCATTGCGATCGGGAGGCCCTCGGGCACCGCCGACACCGCCATCGCGACGGCGACGCGGAACATCTGACTGGCCGACTCGCCGATCAGCACACCGGAAACGAACGCGACGACCGACGCCACCAACACCGAGACGCCGACAATTTGGGCGAATTTCGTCATCCGGGCCTGCAGAGGCAGCTCCCCGGCCTCTTCGGTGCGGATACTTCCGGCGATCGCCCCCAGTTCGGTGTCGTCTCCAGTGGCGACGACGTAGCCGCGGCCCCGGCCGCTCGCGACGATGGTGCCCGTGAACGCCATCGAGTGCCGATCGGCGGCGACGGCGCTGCGGCCGGCCGGTGCGGTGGTCTTGGTGACCGGCAGCGATTCACCGGTCAGCAGCGACTCGTCGACGGTCAGCCCGTTCGCCGCGCTGATCCGCAGGTCGGCAGGCACGCGGCTGCCCGACTCCAGCAGCACCACGTCACCGGGGACGAGGTCGCGGCTGTCGATATCCCATTCCTGGCCGTCGCGTACCACCCGGCAGTGCGGCACCACGAGCTTCATCAGTGCCTGTACGGCGTCGGCGGCGCGCCGCTCCTCGATGAAGCCGATCACCGCGTTGAGGAGCAATGCGACCGCGATCAAGGCGGTGTCGAGCAACTCACCCAGCGCCAGGGTCACCACGGCGGCGACGACGAGGATGAGAATGAATGTGTTGGCGAACTGACGCAGGAACACCACGATCGCGCGCGGTGGTGGCTGGTCCTGAATGACGTTGGGACCGTAGCGACTCAGTCGCGCGACCGTTTCGTCGGTCGACAGGCCGTGCGGTGAGGTGGTCAGAGACTTCTCGACATCGGCGACTCCAGTGGCGTGCCAAGGGAAGCCACTGGAGTCGCGTGCTGAGTCTGGCGCCATCGCGGTCTACCCTATGCATCCCGCCCGATCGCCGAAGCCCGACTACCTCATCTGGAAGTTCGGGGCTCGCTTTTCCTTGAACGCCCGCGGGCCTTCCTTGGCGTCGTCGCTGAGGAACACCGGAATGCCGTTGGCGGTGTCGGGCTTGAACGCCTCGTTCTCGTGCATGCCCTCGGTCTCGCGGATGGTCTTCAGGATCGCCTGCACGGCCAGCGGACCGTTGTTGTTGATCACCTCGGCGATCTCCAGCGCCTTGTCCAGCGCGGTGCCGTCGGGAACGACGTAGCCGATCAGCCCGTACTCCTTGGCCTCGGCGGCGGTGATGTGGCGTCCGGTCAGCAGTAGATCGCACGCGATGGTGTACGGAATCTGGCGCACCAGACGCACCGCCGACCCGCCCATCGGGTACAGGCTCCACTTGGCCTCGGAGATGCCGAACTTGGCGCTCTCGCCCGCGATGCGGATGTCGGTGCCCTGCAGGATCTCGGTGCCGCCGGCGATCGCGGGGCCCTCGACGGCGGCGATCAGCGGCTTCGTCAGCCGGCGGCCCTTCAGCAGCGCGTCGATGCGCGACGGGTCGTAGCTGCCGTCCTTGAACGAGTCGCCCGGGGGCTTGGCCGTCGCGGCCTTGAGGTCCATGCCCGCACAGAAGTAACCGCCGGCGCCGGTGAGGATGCAGGTGCGGATCTCGGGATCGTTGTCCACGCGGTCCCAGGCCTCGACCATGATCGAGAGCATCTCGGTCGAGAGCGCGTTGCGCGCCTCCGGCCGGTTCAGCGTCAGGATCAGGGTGTGTCCGCGCTGCTCAATGAGGGCGTCGGGGCCCTTCTGGGGATCACTCACAGGGGTTCGCCTTCCAGCGTCGATGCCACAGACTTGTCTGGAAATGTAACACGTTCTAGTTTAGGTTCCGTGGCCCTGAACATCGCTGATCTAGCCGAGCACGCCATCGACGCTGTGCCAGACCGTGTCGCCCTCATCTGCGGCGACGACCAGCTGACGTACGCCCAACTGGAGGAGCACGCCAACCGGCTCGCCCACTACCTCCTCGGCCAGGGTGTCAAGAAGGACGACAAGGTCGGCCTCTACTGCCGCAATCGCAACGAGATCGTCGTCGCGATGCTGGGCATCGTCAAAGCCGGCGCCATCCTGGTCAACGTGAACTTCCGCTACGTCGAGGGCGAGCTGAAGTATCTGTTCGAGAACTCCGACATGGTCGCGCTGGTGCACGAGCGCCGCTACGCCGACCGCGTCGCGAACGTGCTTCCCGAGACCCCCGCCGTGAAGACCGTCCTGGTGGTCGAGGACGGCAGCGACGACGACTTCGAGCGCTACGGCGGCGTCGAGTTCTACTCGGCGCTCGAACAGGGTTCAGCCGAACGCGATTTCGGTCCGCGCAGCGAGGACGACATCTACCTGCTCTACACCGGCGGCACCACCGGATTCCCCAAGGGCGTCATGTGGCGTCACGAGGACATCTACCGGGTGTTGTTCGGCGGCACCGACTTTGCCACCGGCGAGTTCGTCAAGGACGAGCATGACCTGGCCAAGGCCGCCGCGGAGAACCCGCCGATGATCCGCTACCCGATCCCGCCGATGATCCACGGCGCCACCCAGTCGGCGACCTGGATGTCGCTGTTCTCCGGCCAAACCACCGTGCTGGCACCGGAATTCGACGCCGACGAGGTCTGGCAGACCATCGAGAAGCACAAGGTGAACCTGCTGTTCTTCACCGGCGACGCGATGGCGCGTCCGCTGCTCGACGCGCTGACCAAGCTGCACGACGCCGGTCACGAGCCAGACCTGTCCTCGCTGTTCCTGCTCGCCAGCACGGCGGCGCTGTTCTCGACGAGCATCAAGGAGAAGTTCCTCGAACTGCTGCCCAACCGGGTGATCACCGACTCGATCGGGTCCTCGGAGACCGGTTTCGGTGGCACCAGCATCGTCGCCAAGGGCCAGTCGCACACCGGCGGCCCGCGGGTCACGATCGACCACCGCACCGTCGTCCTCGACGAGAACGGCAACGAGGTCAAGCCCGGATCGGGTGTGCGCGGGTTGATCGCGAAGAAGGGCAACATCCCGGTCGGCTACTACAAGGACCCGAAGAAGACCGCCGAGACGTTCAAGACGTTCAACGGGATTCGGTACGCCATCCCCGGCGACTACGCGGAGGTCGAGGCCGACGGGACGGTCACGATGCTCGGTCGCGGCTCGCAGTCGATCAACAGCGGCGGCGAGAAGATCTACCCCGAAGAGGTCGAGGCCGCCCTCAAGGGTCATCCCGACGTGTTCGACGCGCTCGTGGTCGGTGTGCCCGACGAGCGGTACGGACAGTGCGTCGCGGCGGTCGTGCACCGTCGCCCCGACACCAACCCGACGCTGGCCGAACTCGACACGTTCGTGCGCAGGGAGATCGCGGGATACAAGGTGCCGCGCAAGATCTGGTGGGTCGATGACATCCACCGCACGCCGGCGGGCAAGCCGGACTACCGGTGGGCCAAGGACGTCACCGAGGAGCGCCCCGCCGACGAGGTGCACGCCAACCACGTGGGGTCGGCGTCGTGACGAAGATGCGCACCGAACTCTGCGATCGGTTCGGCATCGAGTACCCGATCTTCGTCTTCACGCCGTCGGAGAAGGTCGCCGCGGCGGTCAGCAAGGCCGGCGGTCTCGGCGTGCTGGGCTGCGTGCGGTTCAACTCCGCCGACGATCTCGAAGACGTGCTGTGCTGGATGGACGAGAACACCGACGGCAAGCCGTACGGCGTCGACGTGGTGATGCCCGCCAAGGTGCCCCAGGAGGGCACCGCGGTCGACATCAACAAGCTCATCCCGCAGAGCCACCGCGACTTCATCGACAAAACCCTTGCCGACCTTGGTGTTCCGCCGCTGCCGGACGACGGGACGCGCAACGAGGGTGTGCTCGGGTGGCTGCACTCGGTGGCGCGCTCGCACGTCGAGGTCGCGCTCAAGCATCCGATCAAGTTGATCGCCAACGCGCTCGGATCCCCGCCGAAGGACGTCATCGATCAGGCGCATGCCGCGGGAGTTCCGGTCGCGGCCCTCGCGGGCAGCGCCAAACACGCTCAGCGGCACGTCGACAACGGCGTCGACATCGTCGTGGCGCAGGGGCACGAGGCTGGTGGCCACACCGGTGAGATCGGCTCGATGGTGCTGTGGCCGGAAATCGTTGACGCGCTTGGCGGTAAGGCCCCGGTGCTGGCCGCAGGCGGCATCGGCACGGGTAGGCAGGTGGCCGCGGCGCTGGCGCTCGGCGCGTCCGGAGTGTGGATGGGTTCGGCGTTCCTGACGTCGGCCGAATACGACCTCGGACACCGCAAACCCGGCGGTATCTCGACGATCCAGGAGGGGCTGCTGCGGGCGACGTCGGCCGACACCGTGCGTCGCCGCATCTACACCGGCAAGCCCGCTCGGCTGCTCAAGACGAAGTGGACGGACGCGTGGGACGCCCCCGACGCACCCGAGCCGTTGCCGATGCCGCTGCAGAACATCCTCGTCAGCGAGGCGCATCAGCGCATGAACGAATCGGACAACCCCGACACCGTGGCGATGCCGGTGGGCCAGATCGTCGGCCGCATGAACGAGATCCGTCCCGTCGCCGACATCATCGCCGAGTTGGTGGAGGGCTTCGACGAGGCCACGCGCCGCCTCGACAACATCCGCGGCGACTAGCGAGGGATCGGATACACGGGGTCCGCGCAGTCGGTTCCATCGGCCGCCAACTGCCGCTTGATCACCTTGAACGTCTCGGTGCGCGGTAGCGCCGTGCTGATACGCACGTACGACGGCCACTGCTTGGGGCCGAGATCGGTCTGCGCGGAGAGGAATTCGCGGAAAGCGTCGGCGTCGAAGGCCGACCCTTCGGCGAGCGTCAGCGCGGCCATCACCTGGTCGCCGACATCCGGCGCCGGTATTCCGTACACCGCAACCTCGACCACGTCCGGATGCCGCGACAGCACGCGTTCGATCGGCGCCGAGCCGAGATTCTCGCCGTCCACCCGCATCCAGTCGCCGAGCCTGCCCGCGAAGTAGGCGTAACCGTTCTCGTCGCGGTAGGCCAGGTCCCCGCTGTGGTACATGCCGCCGCGCATCCGTTCGGCGTCGGCCTCCGGGTCGTTGTAGTAGCCCTCGAAACGCCCTGCGTCGGAGGTGTTCACGAGCTCACCGGTCACACCGGGCGGACACGGTTCGCCGGTGTCGACGTCGACGATCTCGGTGCCGGGCGGCAGCGGGCCAAGCGAGCCCGGGGGAGTGTCCGGTGTACGGGCGATCGCGATCCCGCCCTCGGTGGAGCCGAACCCGTCCATCACCACGGTGCCGAACCGCTTCGCGAACCGCTCGACGTCGGCCGGCGCGCCCTCGTTGCCGTAGACCGCCCGCAGCGGGTTGTCCGCGTCGTCCGCAAGCTCCGGCGTGGCAAGGACATACGACAGCGGCTTGCCCACGTAGTTCGCATACGTCGCGCCGAAGCGACGGACATCGGGCAGGAACTGCGAGGCGGAGAACTTGCGGCGCAACGCAAGCGAACTCTGTGACGCCAGCGCCACCGCCCATCCGACCAGCACCGCGTTGGAGTGAAACAGCGGCATCGACACGTAGCAGACATCGTCGGGGCCGAGGTCGAAGCGTTGCGTCATGGTCACGCCGGCCACCGCCACCTTGCCGTGGCTGCACTTGACGGCCTTCGGATCCCCGCTGGTGCCCGACGTGTAGATGAGCATGAACAGGTCGGCGGGGTCGGCCTCACGCACCACCACCGGCTCATCGGCGAACTCCGCCACCTCGACCGCCCACTGCGGCGAGTCCACGTCGATATGGTCGATCCCGTCGACCACATCGCGCGCGCCCGAATCGGCAAGCACCAGTTGGCAATCGGCATGTGTGATGTCGCGCTGCAGCGCCGCACCTCGCCGGACCGGGTTGAGGCCGACCGGCACGATGCCCGTCAACCCCGCGGCCACCAGTACAGCCGAGAAGAACGGCGTGTTCTGCAGCAGCACCCCGACGTGTGGTGGCCGGCCGGGGTCCAGGCGGGCCCGCAACGCGGCGCCCACCGCCGCCGCGTACCGCAGGTGATCACGCCAGGTGGTGAACGTCTCCTCGAACAGCACCCCGCGGTCGTCGACATCGACCAACGGCTTCAGCAGGTCGGCGACCGTCGGCAGCCTGTTCACCTCAGGCGGGGGTATCGGCCAACTCCCGGCCGATGCGCAGCAGTTGCCCCGTCGCGCCGCCGACCGCGAACTCGGTCTGCTTGGCCGCCAGGAAATAGCGGTGCACGGGGTGGTCGATGTCGATCCCGACGCCGCCGTGCACGTGCACCGTGGTGTGTGCGACGCGGTGACCGGCGTCGGCGGCCCAGAACGCCGCGGTGTTGACGTCGACGTCCGCGGGAAGACCCTCCGAGAGCCGCCACGCCGCCTGGGTCAGCGTCAGCCGAAGCGCCTTGACGTCGATGTAGCCGTCGGCCAGTCGCGACGACACGGCCTGGAAACTGCCGATCGGCCGGTCGAACTGCTCGCGTTCACGCGCATACTCCGCGGTGAGTTCGAGCGCACGTTCGAGCACGCCGAGCTGGAAAGCGCTGCGGCCCAGTGCTACCCGGGTGGACAGCCATGCGACGACATCGCCCGAGCCCTCGCCGAGGACCCGGCCGGCGTCGACCTGAGTGCCCTGCAGCTCCACATGCCCGACGCTGCCGTGACCGGTGGTGTCCAGCGGCTCGGTCGTGACGCCGGGATCCGTCGCGGTGACCAGGAAAACCTTGGGACCCGAGTCCGTTTCGGCGGGGATCAGGAACGCGTCGGCGACGGGCCCGTAGGGCACCTGGGTGCGGGATCCGGTGAGCCGGTAACCGCCCTCCGAGGATTGAGCCCGCACCGGGCCCTGACCCATTTCGCCGTCGAGCGCGACGGTCAGGATTTTTTCGCCCTTGATCGCGGGCACCGCCCACTCCCGTTGCAGCGCTTCGGGTCCGAACTCGGCCAGCGCTCCGGCGCCGAGCAACACCGACTCCAGATACGGCACCGCGGACAGCTGCCGACCGAGCGCGGCGAGCACGGCGACCTGCTCCAGTACTCCGAAGCCGCCTCCGCCCACCGCATCCGGGGAGGCGGCCGAAAGCACGTCGGCCTCGATCAGCTTGTCCCACAGGGCGCGGTCGAACCTCTGCTCCAGCCCGTCGAGCTCGCGCTGGCGCTCCGGGGTGACGACCGAGTCGACGATCGTGCGCACCAGCCCGCCGAGGTCTTCGGACGCTTCGGTTGTCTTGAAATCCATGGTCGGTCCTATCGGTTCACTCGGGGCAGGCCCAGCGCGACCATCCCGATGATGTCGCGCTGAATTTCGTTGGTGCCGCCGCCGAACGTGAGGATCAGGCAGCTGCGGTGCATGCGTTCGATCCGTCCGCGCAGGAGCGCGCCGGGCGTACCGGGACGCAGCGTCGCCGCGGTTCCGAGCACCTCCATCAGGAGGCGGTAGGCCTCGGTGGCGAGTTCGGTGCCGTACACCTTGGCCGCCGACGCATCCGCGGGTGAAGGTGCGGCGTCGTCGGCCGAGGCCAGTTCCCAGTTGATCAGCTTGAGGACCTCGGCCTTGGCGTGCACCCGGGCCAGGTTGAGCTGCACCCACTCGGAGTCGATCAACCGGTTGCCGTGCACGTCCTTGGTGTTCTGGGCCCACTCGCGAACGCCGTTGAGAGCCAAGAAGATCGGCTGAGCCGACACCAGTGCGACGCGCTCGTGGTTGAGCTGGTTGGTCACCAGCTTCCAGCCGGCGTTCTCCTCGCCGACCAGGTTGGTGACCGGCACCCGCACGTCCTGGTAGTAGGTGGCGCTGGTGTCGACGCCCGCCATCGTGTGCACCGGCGTCCAGGAGAATCCCTCCGCGGTGGTGGGCACGATCAGCATCGAGATCCCGCGGTGCTTCTTGGCCTCCGGATTGGTGCGCGCCGCCAGCCACACGTAGTCGGCGTAGGCGATCAGGCTGGTCCACATCTTCTGGCCGTTGATCACGTAATCGTCACCGTCGCGGACCGCCGTGGTGCGCAGGGATGCCAGGTCGGTGCCCGCGCCGGGTTCGGAGTAGCCGATCGAAAAGTGCAGATCGCCCGCGGCGATCTTCGGCAGGAAGAACTTCTTCTGCTCGTCGCTGCCGAAGTGCATGATCGTCGGCGCGACGCTGTTAATGGTCAGGAACGGCACCGGCACGTTCGCGATCGCGGCCTCGTCGTTGAAGATCAGCCCGTCGATGGGCGGGCGTTCCTGGCCGCCGAACTCCTTGGGCCACGACAGGGTCAGCCAGCCGTCCTTGCCCATCTGCGCGACGGTTTCGCGGTAGACGTTGCCGCGCCCCATCTCGCCGTCGTTGGATGCCAGCGCCTCGGCGCGCTCGGGCGTCATCAACTTGGTGAAGTAGGAGCGCAGCTCGCGGCGCAGCTCTTCCTGCTCTGGGGTGTAGCCGATCCGCATCGCCTTGTCCTAACTTCTCTAGAGGCACGAAGTGGCATACCGGGAGCCAGCCCCGATTCCCTCCCGGTTGTAACACGTTCTAGTCTTGGGGTCCAGGCCGGTGCCACACTGGGCTCGGAGCAGCTTTGACCGCGAGGAGGTTGTGATGAGGGTGGAAGTGGACCGGGACCGGTGCGAGGGCAACGCCGTTTGCGTGGGAATCGCGCCCGACCTGTTCGATCTCGACGACGACGACTATGCGGTGGTCAAACTCGACCCGGTACCCGCCGACCAGGAGGAACTGGCCGAGCAGTCCATCGCCGAGTGCCCGAGGGCGGCACTGCTTCGCCGAGACTAGAGGTATTCATAATTTGACGATGCACACGGGCATACGAGGAGCGGCATGACTACAGACCCCAACGACCTGTCCGGCCGCGTAGCGGTGGTGACCGGCGCGGCGGCAGGGCTGGGGCGCGCGGAGGCCATCGGCCTTGCCCAGGCCGGGGCCACCGTCGTCGTGAACGACATCGCCGCCGCACTCGACAAGTCCGACGTGCTCGACGAGATCAGCGCGGCGGGCGCCAAGGGTGTGGCCGTCGCCGGCGACATCAGCGCACGCTCGACCGCCGACGAACTGGTCGAGACCGCCGACGGACTCGGCGGCCTGGGCATCGTCGTGAACAACGCCGGCATCACCCGCGACCGCATGCTGTTCAACATGTCCGACGAGGACTGGGATGCGGTGATCGCCGTGCACCTGCGCGGACACTTCCTGCTCACCCGCAACGCGGCCACGTACTGGCGGGCCAAGGCCAAGGAAAACGACGGCCAGGTCTACGGCCGGGTCATCAACACCTCGTCGGAAGCCGGTCTCGTCGGACCGGTCGGGCAGGCCAACTACGGCGCCGCCAAGGCCGGCATCACCGCGTTGACCCTGTCCATGGCCAGGGCGCTGGAACGCTACGGCGTGCGGGCCAACGCCATCGCCCCCCGCGCCCGCACCGCGATGACGGCCGACGTCTTCGGCGAAGCGCCGGACCTGGCCGAGGGCCAGATCGACCCGCTGTCACCCGAACACGTCGTGAACCTGGTCCGCTTCCTGGCCTCACCCGCGGCCCAGGGGGTCAACGGTCAGCTCTTCATCGTCTACGGTCCGACGGTGACCCTGGTGGCGGCGCCGACTGTGGAGGCACAATTCAGCGCCGAAGCCGACGCCTGGGACCCCTCGAGGCTGTCCGAGACGCTTGTCGAATACTTTGCTGGGCGTGACCCACAGAAGTGTTTCTCGGCCACCGCGCTGATGGGCCAGCAAGACTGACGGTCTCGTTCGTCACCGCTTGAGGTAACTAGAACACGTTCTAGAATGAGCTGGGTCACACTTGCCTTGACCAGCACGAAAATCACAATCCGGACTCCATTTTCGGAGCTTTGACACTGCGAACGTGTTCTAGTTAGTATGATCCGGCTCACCGAGAGCAACGCTTAGCCAAGGGGTGGGAAGTCCGCCGTGACAACGTATTTCACCTCTTCGCCACGACCACGAAGCGCCGAACGTCCCGTCCCCCGAGAACGGAGCATAGGTTGATCGAACAGCTCGCGGCTCCGGCTCGGGCCGTGGGCGGGTTCGTCGAGATGTCGTTCGACACGTTCGCGAAGACGTTTCGGCGGCCGTTTCAGTTTCGGGAGTTCCTCGACCAGACCTGGATGATCGCGCGCGTTTCGCTCGTGCCGACGCTGCTGGTGGCCATTCCGTTCACGGTCTTGGTCGCGTTCACGCTGAACATCCTTCTCCGTGAGATCGGCGCCGCCGACCTGTCCGGCGCCGGCACCGCCTTCGGCACGATCACTCAGCTCGGGCCGGTGGTGACCGTGCTGGTGGTGGCGGGCGCCGGCGCGACCGCGATCTGTGCGGACCTCGGCGCGCGCACCATCCGCGAGGAGATCGACGCGATGCGCGTGCTGGGCATCGACCCGATCCAGCGGCTCGTGGTGCCGCGCGTGCTCGCCTCGACGTTCGTCGCGTTGCTGCTCAACGGCCTCGTGTGCCTGATCGGGCTGTCGGGCGGTTACGTGTTCTCGGTCTTCCTGCAGGGTGTCAATCCCGGCGCGTTCATCAACGGCCTGACGGTGCTGACCGGCCTGGGCGAGCTGGTCATGGCCGAGATCAAGGCCCTGTTGTTCGGGGTGGTGGCCGGCCTGGTGGGCTGCTATCGGGGCCTGACGGTCAAGGGCGGCCCGAAGGGCGTCGGCATCGCGGTCAACGAGACCGTCGTCTACGCGTTCATCTGCCTGTTCGTGATCAACGTGGTGATGACCGCGATCGGCGTGAGGGTGCTGGAGCGATGAGTCGAGGCACCCGATGAGCTACGACGTCACGCTCCGTTTCCGGCGCTTCTTCAGCGGGATGCCGAAGATCGTCGACACCGTCGGTGAGCAGGCGCTCTTCTACGGCGAGACGATTCGGTACCTGCCGAACGCCGTCCGTCGGTACCGCAAGGAGACCGTCCGCAACATCGCCGAGATGACGATGGGCACCGGCGCGCTGGTGATGATCGGCGGCACCGTCGGTGTCGCGGCGTTCCTGACGCTGGCCTCCGGCGGCGTCATCGCCGTCCAGGGTTACTCGTCGCTCGGCAACATCGGCATCGAGGCGCTGACCGGGTTCCTCTCGGCCTTCCTCAACGTGCGCATCGTCGCCCCGGTGATCGCGGGCATCGCGCTGGCGGCCACGATCGGGGCGGGCACGACCGCGCAACTGGGGGCCATGCGGGTGTCCGAGGAGATCGACGCCGTCGAGTCGATGGCCGTGCACTCGGTGTCCTATCTGGTGTCCACGCGCCTGATGGCCGGGATGGTCGCGATCATCCCGCTGTACTCGCTGTCGGTGCTCGCCGCGTTCTTCGCCGCCCGGTTCACGACGGTGTTCATCAACAAACAGTCGTCGGGCCTGTACGACCACTACTTCAACACCTTCCTGGTGCCGACCGATTTGCTGTGGTCGTTCCTGCAGGCGATCGTCATGGCGATCGCGGTGATGCTCGTGCACACCTATTACGGCTACAACGCCTCGGGCGGCCCCGTCGGTGTCGGCATCGCGGTCGGTCAGGCCGTGCGGACCTCGCTGATCGTCGTCGTCACCATCACCCTGTTCATCTCGCTCGCCGTCTACGGCGCGTCCGGCAACTTCAACCTCTCCGGGTAGACGATGGCAGACACCGAAGCCAAGCGCAGTCATGTGAGGATCGCCGCGGCGATCCTCACGGCGATCCTGCTCGCGGCGACGGTGTTCACCTATCTGGCGTACACGGCGGCGTTCACGCCGGTGGACACCGTCAGCGTGACCGCTCCGCGCGCCGGGTTGGTGATGGAGCGCGACGCCAAGGTCAAGTACCGCGGGGTGCAGATCGGCAAGGTCGAGTCGATCGACTACGCAGGCAACGAAGCCAAACTGACGCTGGCCATCAACCGCGGCGAGATGCGCTACATCCCCTCCAACGCCGGTGTGCGTATCGGGAGCACAACGGTTTTCGGCGCCAAGTCCGTCGAGTTCCTGCCGCCGGCGCAGCCGTCGGGACAGCCGCTCAAGGCCGGTGCGACGGTCGCCGCCAAGGATGTGCAGCTGGAGGTCAACACGCTGTTCCAGACGTTGACCGACGTGCTCAACAAGGTCGACCCGATCAACCTCAACGCCACGCTCAGCGCGTTGGGCGAGGGCCTGCGCGGTAACGGCGACGATCTCGGTGCCCTGCTCGCGGGCTTGAATTACTATCTGCAGCAATTGAATCCGAAGCTACCGACCTTGCAGGAAGATCTGCGCAAGACCGCAGTGGTGGCCAACATCTACGGCGACGCCGGCCCGGATCTGGCGCGCGTCTTCGACAACGCTCCGGCGATCAGCGACACCATCGTCGACGAGAAGGACAACCTCAACGCGACCCTGTTGGCCGCCATCGGCCTGGCCAACAACGGCACCGCCACGCTCGAACCCGCCGCGGACGACTACATCGCCGCGATCCAACGGCTGCGCGCACCGTTGAAGGTGGCCGGTGAGTATTCACCGGTGTTCGGCTGCATGCTCGAGGGCACAGCCCTGGCGGTCGACCGCTTCGCCCCCGTGATCGGCGGTATCCGACCCGGTCTGTTCGTGGCGTCGAACTTCCTTCCCGGTTCGCCCGGCTACACGTATCCCGAGAGCCTGCCCATCGTGAATGCCTCCGGCGGACCGAATTGCCGTGGCCTGCCGAACGTTCCGAGCAAGCAGTTCGGCGGATCCTGGTACCGCACGCCGTTCCTGGTCACCGACAACGCCTACGTCCCGTATCAGCCGAACACCGAGCTGCAGTTCGACGCGCCGTCGACGTTGCAGTGGCTGTTCAACGGGGCGTTCGCGGAGAGGGATGACTTCTAGTGCGGGGCGACAAGACACTGCTGAACGTCAGCATCTTCACCGTGGTCATGCTGCTGGTGGCCGCGATGCTGGTGGTGGTCTTCGGTGAGTTCCGGTTCACCGCCGAGAAGGGTTATCACGCCACCTTCACCGACGCCTCGCGGCTGAAGGCCGGTCAGGACGTGCGGATCGCCGGTGTTCCGGTCGGAACCGTCGGCGACGTGAAGCTCAACCCCGACAACACGGTCGACGTCGCCTTCGACGTCGACAAGCGCTATCAGCTCTACACCTCGACGCGTGCCGTGGTGCGTTACGAGAACCTGGTGGGCGACCGGTATCTCGAGATCACCTCGGGGCCGGGCGAGCTTCGCAAGCTGCCGCCGGGCAGCACCATCCCCAAGAAGAACACGCAGCCCGCGCTCGACCTCGACGCACTGCTCGGTGGGCTGCGGCCGGTCCTGAAGGGCCTCGACGGCCAGAAGATCAACGAGGTCAGCAACGCGGTCATCGAGCTGCTGCAGGGGCAGGGCGGCGCGTTGGCCAACCTGCTGTCGACCACCAGCGCGTTCACCCAGAACCTCGCCGCCAGAGATCAGCTCATCGGCGACGTCATCACCCACCTGAACACCGTGCTGGGCACCGTCGACGAGAAGGGCGCGCAGTTCGACGCCGCGGTCGACCAACTGCAGCAGCTCATCACGGGCCTGGCGCAGGGGCGCGATCCGATCGCCGGCGCCATCGAGCCGCTCGCGTCGGCGGAGAACGACCTGACCGACATGCTGCAGAAGTCCCGCCGTCCGGTGCAGGGGGTCATCGAGAACGTGCGGCCCCTCGCGCAGCGACTCGACGAACGCAAGGCCGACGTGAACAAGGTGATCGAGCCGCTGGCCGAGAACTATCTGCGGCTCAACGCCCTTGGCGCATACGGTTCGTTCTTCAACATCTTCTACTGTTCGACGCGTCTGAAGATCAACGGTCCGGCGGGCAGTGACATCCTGATCCCGCTGGGTGGTCCGCCCGATCCGTCGAAGGGGAGGTGTGCGCCGAATGTCGAGTAGGCCCGATGATTCGAACCCGTTGCGCACCGGGATCTTCGGCATCTTCCTGGTGGCGTGCCTGGTGCTGGTGTCGTTCGGCTACAGCTCGCTGCCGTTCTTCCCGCAGGGCAAGCCCTACGAGGCGTACTTCACCGACGCGGGCGGCATCATCCCGGGCAACGACGTCAACGTCTCGGGCATCAAGGTCGGCAAGGTCACCGGTGTCGAGTTGGCCGGAGACGCCGCCAAGGTGTTGTTCACGGTCGACCGCGACATCCGCGTGGGCGACCAGACGATGGTCGCGATCAAGACCGACACGGTCCTCGGTGAGAAGTCGCTCGCGGTGACCCCGCAGGGCAGCGGTGAGTCGACCGTCATTCCGTTGGGGCGCACCACGACTCCCTACACCCTGAACACCGCACTGCAGGACCTCGGGCAGAACGCCAGCGAACTCGACAAGCCGCGGTTCGAGCAGGCGCTGCAGACGATCACCGACTCGCTGCGCGACGCCACCCCGCAACTGCGCGGCGCACTGGACGGGGTGGCGAACCTGTCGCGCAGCCTGAACAAACGCGACGAGGCGCTGGCGCAGCTGCTCGGCCACGCCAAGCGCGTCTCGGACACGCTGGCGCAGCGCGCGGGCCAGGTGAATCAGCTGATCCTCGACGGCAACCAACTCTTCGCCGCCCTCGACGAACGGCGCCAGGCGCTGAGCAACCTGATCGACGGCATCGACGATGTCTCTCAACAGCTTTCCGGTTTCGTCGCTGACAACCGCCGCGAGTTCAAGCCCGCCCTGGAGAAGCTGAACCTGGTGTTGGACAACCTCCTCGAGCGCCGCGAACACATCAGCGAGGCGCTCAAGCGACTGCCGCCCTACGCCACCGCGCTCGGCGAGGTCGTCGGTTCGGGACCGGGCTTCCAGATCAACCTGTACGGCCTGCCGCCGGCACCGATCGCCGAAGTGCTCCTCGACTTCTACTTCCAGCCCGGCAAACTGCCCGACAGCCTCGCCGACATGCTGCGCGGATACATCTCCGAGCGCCTCATCATCAGGCCGAAGTCACCATGACGCAAGCGACTTCGACCCGGACCCGCAACCGCTGGCTGCGGCCGGCGCTGGCCGCCCTGCTGGTGATCACGCTCGCCATCGGGGTGTACCTGGTGTGGCCGACACGGGTCGGCAACAAGCTGACGGCCTACTTCACCTCGGCGGTCGGGCTCTACCCGGGCGACGAGGTCCGCATCGTCGGAGTCCCCGTCGGCAGGGTCGACTCGATCGAACCGCGGGCCGAGGACGTCAAGGTCACCATGACGCTGGATCACGGCATCCGGGTGCCCGCCGACGCCAAGGCGCTCGTGATCGCCCCGAACCTGGTGTCCGCCCGGTTCATTCAGCTGACGCCGGCCTACACCGGCGGTACGGCGATGGCCGATGGCGCCGAGATCGGGCTGGACCGCACCGCGGTTCCGGTCGAGTGGGACGAGGTCAAAGAACAGCTCACCCAACTGAGCGCACAACTGGGGCCCAAACCCGGTTCGATGCAGGGCCCGCTGTCGACCGTCGTGAACCAGGCCGCCGACACCTTCGACGGCAACGGCGACACGTTCCGCAAGGCGCTGCGGGAACTCTCGCAGACCGCGGGCCGGCTCGGCGACTCACGCACCGACCTGTTCGGCACGATTCGCAACCTGCAGGTGCTGATCGACGCGCTGTCGAACAGCAACGAGCAGATCGTGCAGTTCTCCAACCACGTCGCGTCGGTGTCCCAGGTCCTCGCGGACAGCTCGGCGGGCCTGGACAGCACCCTGGGCACCCTCAACCAGGCGTTGGCCGACGTCAGGGGCTTCCTCAACGAGAGCAACAGCGCGCTGATCGATCAGGTCACCAAGCTCACCGACTTCACCAGCATCCTGACCGAGCGCAGCGAGGACATCGAGCAGATCCTGCACATCACGCCCAACGGCCTGTCGAACTTCTACAACATCTACAACCCGGCCCAGGGCACGGTGGGCGGCCTGCTGACGCTGCCGAACTTCGCCAACCCGGTGCAGTTCATCTGCGGTGGCGCGTTCGAGGCCGCCCCCACGCCCGACAACTTCAAGCGGACCGAGATCTGCCGCCAGCGCATGGGCCCGGTGTTCAAGCGCATCGCGATGAACTTCCCGCCGCTGCTGTTCCACCCGATCAACAGCATCACCGCCTACAAGGGCCAGATCATCTACGACACCCCCGAGACGGAGGCGAAGGCCGAGACGCCGGTTCCGTATCTGCAGTGGCAGCCCGCGCCCGGGGTGACTCCGCCGCCCGTGTCGGCGGACATGGACCTCAGTTCGCTGTTGGTGCCGCCGGCGCCCGACACGGCGCCGGGCGCCCCGCATGCCGGCGGACCCCTCGCGCAGGCCCCGGCCGCTGAGTCCGACGGTTCGGCGCAAAGCCCGCCCGAGCCCGCCGAATCCGGCGCTCCCGTACCGATGCCCGCCCCACTGCCGGGTGGAGGTGCCCCGTGATCCGCAAGATGGTGGCGATCCCGTCGCTGGCCGTGCTGCTCGCCGGCTGCTCGTTCGGCGGTCTCAACTCGTTGAACATGCCGGGGACCGCCGGACACGGCGCCGGTTCCTACAAGATCACGGTGGAACTGCCGGATGTGGCGACGCTGCCGCAGAACTCGCCGGTGATGGTCGACGACGTCACGGTCGGAAGCGTCTCGGGTATCGAGGCGGTGCAACGGTCCGACGGAACGTTCTACGCCGCGGTGCAGCTGTCGCTGGACGGGAACGTCAACCTGCCCGAGAACGCGTCCGCGAAGGTGGCGCAGACCTCGCTGCTCGGTTCGCAACACATCGAGTTGTCCTCACCCGTCGACGGTCCCGGCGTCGGGAAGCTCAAGAACGGTTCGCACATCCCGCTCGACCGGACCGGTCGCTACCCGACCACCGAAGAGGTCCTGTCGTCGCTCGGCGTCGTGGTCAACAAGGGCAATCTCGGTGCGCTGCAGGACATCACGGACGAGACGTACAACGCGATCGCGGGACGGCAGGGCTCCTTCGTCGACCTGATCCCGCGGCTCGCCGAGCTGACCAGCTCGCTGGACCGCCAGACCAACGACATCATCGCCGCGATGGAGGGCCTCGACAGGTTCGCCGGGATCCTCGCCAACAGCAGGGACAGCCTGGGCCGCACACTGGACCGACTGCCCGAGGCGTTGAAGGTGCTCAACGACAATCGCGCCAACATCGTCGAGGCGTTCACCGCGCTGCGCAGTTTCGCCACCGTGGCGTCGCGCGTGCTCGAACAGACCAAGGACGACTTCGCGGCGGACTTCAAGGACCTCTACCCGGTGGTCAAGGCGTTCAACGACAATGCCGACTTCCTCATCAAGGATCTCGAGCTGTTGCCGACCTTCCCGTTCCACTACAAATACCTGCGCAACGCAGTCCGCGGTGACTACCTGAACGTGTACACCACGTTCGACCTGACCCTGCGCCGCACCGGGGAGTCGGTGTTCACCACGTCGTGGGGGTTCGACCCGAACATGAAGCGGATGCACGAGGTGATCACCCCGCCGGACTTCATGACGGGCTCGCTGGCGAACCTGTCCGGTCAGGCCGCCGACCCGTTCGAGATCCCGCCGGGCACGGCGACGCAGCACGGGGAGGGGCCCTAGATGCTGTCGCGCCTGACGCGTTTCCAGCTCTCGATCTTCGCGATCGTCACCGTGTTGACGGTGGGCGCGATCTCGATCTTCTATCTGCAGCTGCCGGCCGCCGTCGGCATCGGCACCTACCGGGCGACCGCGAATTTCGTCGCCGCCGGCGGGCTGTACGAGAACGCGAACGTCACCTACCGGGGGGTGACGATCGGCCGGGTCGAGTCGGTCGGCCTGTCCGATGACGGCGTCGTCGCCAAGATGCGCCTCAACAGCGGCACACCCGTGCCGGACAACGTGACCGCGACGGTCAAGAGCGTCTCCGCGGTCGGTGAGCAGTACATCGACCTGGTTCCGCCCGAGAAGGCGTCGAGCGCCAAGCTGCGCGACGGCTCGAACATCGGGGTGGATCGCACCGCGATCGGACAGGACATCGCGGGGCTGCTGCAGGAGGCCGAAGCGCTCGTCACGAGCGTCGGCGACAGCCGCATCCAGGACCTCCTGCGGGAGACGTTCAAGGCGTTCAACGGCTCCGGGCCCGAACTGGCACGAATGATCCAGTCGGCACGGTTGCTCGTCGACGAGGCCAACGCCAACTACGGGCAGGTGAACCAGCTCATCGACCAGGCGGGCCCGTTCCTCGACGCGCAGATTCGCAGCGGCGACGACATCCGGTCACTGGCCGACGGACTCGCCCGCCTCACCACCGAGCTGAACAACGCCGATCCGCAGTTCCGCACGACATTGCAGACGGTGCCGGGCGCGACGGCGGAGGCCAACGAGCTCTTCAGCGGCATCCGCCCGTCGTTCCCGGTGCTGGCGGCCAACCTCGCGAACTTCGGTCGCATCGGCGTGATCTACCGCAAGTCGCTCGAACACTCGCTGGTGGTGTTCCCGGCGTTGATGGCGGCCCTGCTGACGGTCGGTGGTGGTCTGCCCGCCGACGAGGGCGGCAAGCTGGACTTCAAGATCGATCTGCAGGATCCGCCGCCGTGCCTGACCGGCTTCGTTCCGGCGAGCGAGATGCGCAGCCCCGCCGACGAGACCCTGCGCGAACTGCCCAAGGACCTGTACTGCAAGACGCCGCAAAACGATCCCGCGGTGGTCCGTGGCGCGCGCAACTACCCCTGCCAGGAGTTCCCCGGCAAGCGCGCGCCGACCATTCAGCTGTGCCGCGATCCGCGCGGATACGTGCCCATCGGCAACAACCCGTGGCGTGGACCGCCGGTGCCGCTCGGCACGCCGATGGATGTGATGGAGGACGACACGCCAGAGGACGGCCGGAACATCCTGCCGCCCAACAAGTTCCCCTACATCCCCCCGCAGGTGGATCCGGACCCGGGCCCGCCGGCGGTCCAGTTGCCGCCCGGTGTCCCGCCGGGTCCGGGCCCGGCGCCGCACGCGCCGTTCCCCCTGCCGGTGCCGCCGAACGAGGTCCAGCCGACCCTGCCGCCCGCGTGGCCGTTCTTCAGCCCGCCGGACCAGGTGGCGCCGCCGTACGGTCGGACGCCGCCGCCTCCGCCGCCGGGTGCGGTCCCGCCGCCCCCCGCGCCGGGCGCTCCCGCGCCGCCGCCGGCGGGTGGTCCGCCGCTGCCCGCGGAGGCGCCGCCGATGGCGTCGAGCCCGTCGGGCCCGCGCTTCACCACGTACGACCAGAACGGTCAGTTCGTCGACCCCGAGGGCGGAACTGGCGTCATCGCGGCCGCGACTGACAAACTGGCGCCTGCGGAAAACTGGGTCGACTTGATGTTGGCTCCAAGACAGGCATAGACGGTGAAAGGTTCGGCTTCGGTGAGCACGTTCGATGGGTCCACGCGCACCGCGCAGGGGACGACCGGCGGAGCGGCCTCCACCGACACCGAGTCGAGGCCCGCGCGCCGTCGGCGGGCATCGCGGGCGGCCGGCCCGGCCAAGGGGGAGTCGACGGCGACGGCACTCCGCGTCGAAACGCCCAAACCCCTCACCGTCCGGCTGGCCAAGCCCACGGGTCCGCCGCCGCGCAGACAACCGAACCGGAAGCTCGTCGCGACCGTCTTCCTGACCGCCGCCGTCGTGGCCACGGCGGTGCTCGTGGGACTGGGCGCGCTGATGGTCGTCCAGCAGCGGGACGTCGAGGCCGCGCAGGCCCGCGAGCAACGTTTCGTCGACACGGCGTCGCAATTGGTGGTCAACATGTTCAGCTACGAACAGGACACCATCGACGAGAGCGTCGACCGGTTCGTCAACAGCACGAGCGGACCGCTGCGCGCGATGATGACCGAGGGCAACAACACCGAGAACCTCAAATTGCTGTTCCGCGACACCAACGCCAGCGCCGAGACCGTGATCAACGGGGCGGCCCTGGAGAAGATCGACGAGGTCGCCAACAACGCCGCGGTCCTGGTGTCGGCCCGGGTGACCGTGACCGATCTCGACGGCAACAACCAACCGTCCCAACCGTATCGACTGCGCGTGATCATCCACGAGGACGACAACGGTCACATGACGGCGTACGACCTGAAGTACCCCGACGGCGGCAACTGATGCGCGCACCGCACACCTCCAAGTGGACCCCCAGGCTCGTCGGCGCGGTATCGATCCTGGTGGCCGTCGCGTTCGTGGCGTCGGCGGCTATCGGGGGGTGGCTCTACTGGAACCGCGTGGAGCAGCGCGGCGAGCAGTCCGCGCGCAGCGAGTTGGCGCCGCTGGCCGAACAACAGATCCCGAAGGTGTTCGGCTACGACTACCAGACCGTCGAGCGCACGCTCAACGAGGTCTATCCGATGCTCACCCCGACCTACCGGCAGGAGTTCCGCGACCGCGCCGACAAGGACATCATCCCGCAGGCGCGGGAACGTCAACTGGTCAGCCAAGCCCATGTCGTCGGGGTCGGCGTGCTCACCGCCGAACGCGAATCGGCTTCGGTGATGGTGTATTTGAACCGGACCGTCACCGACAAGTCCAAGAAACCCATCTACGACGGGAGCCGCCTGCGGGTCGACTATCAGAAGGTCGACGGCAAGTGGCTGATCCAGTACATCACTCCGATCTAGCCGACGCGGGATCCTGGTTCGTCGGCCGCGTCGAGGCCAGTGCGTCGAGGAACGCGCGCGCCCAGCGGTCGACGTCGTGTGCCAGCACCTGCCTGCGCAGGGCGCGCATCCGTCGCCTGCCCTCTTCCGGTGACTGGCTCAGCGCCGCCTCGATGGCATCCTTGACGCCGTCGAGGTCGTGGGGGTTGGCGAGGTAGGCCTGACGCAGTTCGGATGCGGCGCCGGTGAACTCGCTGAGCACCAGTGCGCCGCCCAGATCGCTGCGGCACGCCACGTACTCCTTGGCGACGAGGTTCATGCCGTCGCGCACCGGGGTCACCAGCATCACGTCGGCCGCCACGAAGAACGCGATCAGCTCCTCGCGCGGCACCGGGCGATGCAGGTAATGCACGATGGGATGGCCGACCTCACCGTATTCGCCGTTGATGTGGCCGACCTGACGCTCGATGTCCTCGCGCATCTCGATATAACTCTCGACCCGTTCCCGGCTGGGCGTCGCAAGCTGCACGAGCACCGTGTCCTCGCGGCTGGCCCGCCCCTCGGCGAGCAGTTCGGCCAATGCTTTGAGCCGGACGTCGATGCCCTTCGTGTAGTCGAGGCGGTCCACCCCCAACAGGATCTTGCGGGGATTGCCCAACTCATGCCGAATCTCCCTGGCGCGCTGGCGAATCGACCGCGACTTCGCCTGCTGATCGAGAGCCGTCGAGTCGATCGAGATGGGGAAGGCGCCGACCTTGACCGTGCGGAAGCCGACGCTGACCTCACCGAACCGCGAACGTACTCCGATGGTTGCACGAGAGGTGTTGGCGCCCACCAGCCTTCGGGACAAGATGAGGAAGTTCTGCGCACCGCCGGGAAGGTGGAAGCCGACGAGATCCGCGCCGAGCAGACCTTCGATGATCTCGGTGCGCCACGGCATCTGCATGAACAATTCGACCGGCGGAAACGGGATGTGCAGGAAGAACCCGATGGTCAGATCGGGCCGCAGCATCCGCAGCATCTTGGGGACCAGTTGCAGCTGGTAATCCTGGACCCAGATCGTGGCGCCCTGTGCGGCGTGTGCGGCGGTGGTCTCCGCGAAGCGCCGGTTCACCTCGACGTAGGTGTCCCACCACTCGCGGTGATAGATCGGCTTGACGATCACGTCGTGGTACAGGGGCCACAGTGTCGCGTTCGAGAAGCCTTCGTAATACTTCGCCACGTCGTCGGCCGACAGCTTGACCGGGCACAGGGTCATGTCGTCCTGCGCGATGGGCTCATCGTCGGCATCCGGCACACCGGGCCAGCCGATCCACGCGCCGCGCCGGCGGCGCAACAAGGGTTCCAGTGCCGTGACCAGGCCGCCCGGGCTTCTCTTCCAGGTGGTGCTGCCGTCAGGCAGCCGCTCCATGTCGATCGGCAGCCGGTTGGCCACCACGACGAAATCGGCGTTGCCGGAGCCGGCCCGCGGACCGTCCCCTGAACTCACTTACGCCTCGAGTTTCGAGGGCCCAATACCGAGCATCGAGAGGAACACCCGGCATTCGTCGGCGTCTTTCGCGTACGCGGCGACGACGCGCCGCGCCTGGCGGGCGGTGCTGTCGGCGAGCGGTTCGACGTCGCCGAGCTCGGCGGGATCAGATTTCGCAGGCATACGACAACTGTATGCGAAAGGGCGACCTCGCCGGTCGGCTAACCCCTCTGACTAGGGGCTGTGGCTGAAGACCGGCGCCGGGGGCTGCGTGACCGTCTGCGCCTGGGCCTCCTCGGCGAGGCCGATGCAGCCACCCTGGTTGTGGCCGATGCAGGGGATGCCCATGACCTCGGGAACGTCGGGGTTGCCGGGCTGCGTGGTGAACACCGAGCCGGCGTTCGGCACCGTGTGGGGCACGCAATTACCGGTGAACTGATCCGGTTCCTCTCCGCCGGAGCAGCCCTGCGCCTGCGGAGCAACCGGGGCCGTCGGTGTTGCGAAGACGGTGACCACCGGCGCCGCGGCGATCGCAACCGCAAAGCCACCGGCAAGGATCAGCCGTCGTAGAGACTTCAAGCTCGCCATCGTCACGCTTTCTGTAGTGATCAACCGTGCCGTCGGCAAGAATTCTATGGAAGCCGCCAGATTTCTGCACAGCTTCGTAAATCCCTACCTGCTCTGACTATGGGCTGGAGCTGATCGTGGAGCGAGGCTGTGCGGGCGGCCCGGCCGCGGCTTGGTCCTCGGCCAACCCCAGGCAGGCACCGGCGTTGTGCCCGATGCAGGGGATGCCCTGGATCTCCGGAACATCCGGGTTCGCCGCGGTGACCTGGAACGGAGGCGGTGAATTCGGGACCATGAACGGCACGCACGTCATGGTGAATTGGTCTTGCTCCTCGCCTCCCTGACAGCCCTGCGCCAATGCAGCGCCGGGTGCTGACATCAGATGCGCCGAGACCATGGGGCCGGCCGCTGCCGCGGCAAGGAAAGCGCCGGTGAGCACGAGCCGCCGGAGTGGGGCCGAATCAATCGCCATTCCGCGATTCTAGGAGCCGAATTGACTATCCGCGCACCTTTGCGCCGACGGCGGCGCCGCCGTTGCGGACTCGAGTCGACGGAGGCATGCGACGGCAACGAGGTCTTGCGCTTCTCGGCCGAATCGATGCGCCGGCCTGATTGTCGGCCGCCGCAGGGGATTCCGTCGATAGATGACCGTCCCGACGGTCCGTGTGAGTTAGCTGTACGACCGTGCGGCGCGCCGATGTGATGCACGCCAATCGCCGTGACAGCCAACCGATTACGATCCCGTCATCGTCGGCTCGAATCATCGCTGTGAGTGGGCCGTCGACTTGCTGTGGCACCCCTGAGTGGAGGCGACGCCGGGCACCGTAGTGTGCAGGTGGTCGAACGAACGCAAGCGAGGTGATCCGTGATGGCGAGCCCTGATCTGACGAGTGCCGACACCGGAGGCGGTGCGGCGCAACAGGTGACCTACGAGACCCTCGACGACGGCCAGATCGCGCGTATCTGGCTGAACCGCCCGGATGCGCAGAACGCACAGTCCCGCACGCTGTTGGTGCAGTTGGACGAGGCATTCGGGCGCGCCGAGGCCGACGACCGGGTGCGGGTGGTGATCCTGGCCGCGCGCGGTAAGAACTTCTCGGCCGGACACGATCTGGGGTCGGAGGAGGCGATGCTGGAGCGCAAACCGGGCCCGGCGCAGCATCCGACGTTCCAATCGCACGGCGCCACCGTCCCGGCGATCGCCGAGCGCACGTACCTGCAGGAGTGGCACTTCTTCTTCGAGAACACCCGCCGGTGGCGAGACCTGCGCAAGATCACCGTCGCGCAGGTGCAGGGCAACGCGATCTCGGCCGGCCTCATGCTCATCTGGGCCTGCGATCTGATCGTCGCGGCCGATGACGCGAAGTTCAGCGACGTGGTGGGCGTCAGGATGGGGATGCCGGGTGTGGAGTATTACGCCCACCCATGGGAATTCGGCGCCCGCAAGGCGAAAGAACTTCTGCTGACCGGTGATTCGATCGACGCCGAGGAGGCGTACCGGCTCGGTATGGTGTCGAAGATCTTCGCGCGAGACGAACTCGAGGACAAGACGCTCGAGTTCGCCCGCCGCATCGCCGAGCGCCCGACGATGGCGGCGCTGCTCATCAAGGACTCGGTTAACGCCGCATCGGACGCGATGGGCTTCACCGAGGCGTTGCGTCACGCGTTCCACATACACGAGCTCGGGCATGCGCATTGGGCCGCGCACAACGAGAACCGCTACCCGGTCGGGCTTCCGCCGAACGTGCCCGACTGGCGCACGCTCGGCGCGCCGAAGCCTGCCCGCCGCGACGAACCGTGACGTATAACTGGAACTCGTTCTAGTTACGGCGAAGGGGTCTGCGGTGGAGTTGTCCTTGACAGGTCGCACGGTATTGGTCACGGGCGGCGGCAGCGGCATCGGCAAGGGTGTGGCGGCCGTGGTGGTGGCGGCCGGCGGCAATGCGATGCTCGTCGGGCGCAACGCCGACAAGCTGTCGAGCGCCGCCGACGAGATCAAGGCGCAGGGTGGTCCGGGCTCGGTGCTCTACGAGCCCGCCGACGTGACCAACGAGGACGAGGTGGCCCGCGTCGTGGAGGCCGCCACGGCATGGACGGGCAGGCTCTACGGCGTCGTGCACTGCGCGGGCGGTAGCGAGACGATCGGGCCGATCACGCAGATCGATTCCGAGCTGTGGCGGCGCACCGTCGATCTCAACATCAACGGAACCATGTACGTGCTCAAGCATTCAGCGCGCGAGTTGGTGCGTGGTGGCGGCGGATCCTTCATCGGCATCTCGTCGATCGCAGCGAGCAACACCCACCGTTGGTTCGGGGCTTACGGCGTGTCCAAGGCCGGCATCGACCACATGATGCAGCTCGCCGCCGACGAGCTCGGCCCCTCCTGGGTGCGCGTGAACTGCATCCGTCCCGGCCTGATCCGCACCGAGCTCGTCGCACCGGTACTCGAATCGCCGGAGCTTAGTGGCGACTACGCGGCGTGCACACCACTGCCGCGGCCCGGTGAGGTCGAGGACATCGCCAACGCGTCGCTCTTCCTGCTCAGCGATGCCGCGAGCTTCATCACCGGCCAGGTCATCAACGTCGACGGCGGGCAGCTGGTGCGTCGCGGTCCCGACTACTCGTCGATGCTCGAGCCGCTGTTCGGTGCGGACGGTCTGCGCGGAGTCGTCTCCAACTAGCGCCCACGCCCTCTCGAGCGCGCGGTAACGTCGGCCCGTGGTCACCTTGGACCGGCTGGTCAACGTGCTCGGGAGTTACGGCGTGCGGCTGCGCTTCTGCCCGGTCCCGCGCTCCACCGAGTTGGGCAGCGTGGTGATGCACGAGGTCACCGACGGGCGCACCGTCACCGGCGACGTGTTACTGGCCATCGGCGCACGGACGGTCAACGAGGCGCTGCGGTGGGCGGTTTCGGCGCGCGCGGTGGTCGTGCTCCTGCGCGACGGTGACGACGAGACCATGTTCGCGGGGATGGTCGAGGGCGTCGCGGTGATGGTCGTCGATCCGGCCGTGCCCTGGAGCGAACTCGCCGCGATCGTCTACGGCATCGTGTTGGAAGGCCGGGAGACCGAATCCGGCCGTGGCCCAACGGATTTGTTCGCGCTCGCCGACAGCCTGGCCGGGTCGGTCGGCGGCGCGGTGACGATCGAGGACCCGTTGTCGCGGGTGCTCGCATATTCGACGATGCAGGAGAACGCCGATCCGGCCCGCGTGGCGACCATCATGAACCGCCAAGCGCCCGAGTGGTTGCGGGAGTTCTTCGCGTCGCAAGGCGTGCCGAAACATCTCGCATCTTCGGACGAGCCGATGTTCGTCGAGCCGGACCCCGACCACGGCGTGTCGGGTCGCTCTGTGGTGGCCGTGCGGTCCGGGCGTGAACTCATGGGGTCGGTGTGGGTATCGACGCCGAAACCGTTGGTGGAACCCCAGCGCACGGCATTCGCCAACGGCGCGAGGACCGTGGCGCTGCACCTTCTGCGTTCCCGCGCCAGTGCCGACCTCGAGCGTCAGGTCGAATCCGATCTGGTGCTGCGATTGCTCGACGGCAGCGCCGACGCCACGGCCTCGGCCAGCAGGCTCGGGCTGTCGCAGGGGCCGCTGCGCGTCATCGCCGTGCAGGCCGCGATCGGCGCCGAACGGGATGCGGCGCTGTTGTTGGCCTTCGAGCGGGCGACCGCCGGCTTCGGGTGGTCGCGCCCCGGCCGAAGCGCGCTGGCGGGCAACACGATCTACACCCTGCTTCCCGGCGAATCGGTCGCGGCCGCCCGCAAGTGGGTCGAAGGTCTACGGGCGGCGCTGCCCGATCGGGTCACGGTGGCGGCCGGCATCAGCAAGGCGGCCGTCGCCACCGACCTGCCGGCCGCGCGGCAGGAAGCCGACGAGTGCCTGGCCCTGCACGAGGTCGGGCCGCCGGATGCCGCGCCGCCCGCCTACGACGAGTCGTGGGACGAGATCCTTCTGCAGCGCCTCCGGACCGCCGCGCGCTCCGGCCGGACCCCTGACCGGGGGCCCGTCGCCGAGTTGCGTCGTCACGACGAGGACCACGACACGGATTACGTTTCGACCCTGAGGGCGTATCTGGAGGCCCTCGCTGATCCCGCCGATGCGGGTCACCGGCTGGGCGTGCACGAGAACACCGTGCGCTACCGCCTGCGCAAGATGGGTGAGATCACCGAACTGCCGCTCGACGACGGCCGCAAGCGTCTCGCGATGATGATCGAACTCGCCGCGATCGATCCCCGCTGACCCAGGCGATCCCCGCACCCGCTGCTGACGGGTCATTGTCGGATCGCCACAACGGCGCCGCGACGGATTGTCCCGCGGCGGCAACCCGGAATGTCGCCACCCCTCCCACCATGGAGTCAACGAACTTGGACTCGGCAATGGAGGTGTTCCCGATGGTGGGCGGCGAGCGGATGGACGGCGGGCCGCGGTCTGCGATCGTGGTCGGCGCCGGCATCGTCGGCCTGTCCACAGCGTGGTTTTTGCAGGAGCGCGGTATCGACGTCACCGTCGTCGATCGAAGCGGCGTGGCCGCCGGCGCATCCTGGGGCAACGCGGGATGGGTGGCACCGGCGCTGACGATCCCGTTGAACTCTCCGAAGACGCTGCGCTACGGGTTGCGCTCGCTGCGCGACCGCGGTTCCCCGGTGCACGTCCCGTGGAGCGTCGACGGCGCGCTGTGGATGTTCTTGGCCCAGTTCGCCGCGAACTGCCGCATGTCGGCATGGAATCAGGCGGTGGAGGCCAATGTGCCCCTGAACGAGGAGTGCATCGAGGCCTTCGACGTCCTCATCGCCAACGGGGTCGATGCCCCGGTCACGGACGCTCCGATCACCGCGTTGTTCCGCAGCACCGAGGAAGCCGAGCGGATGATGCGCGAACTGCGTGTCCTGCAGCGGGCCGGCCAGGACCTGTTCGTCACGGGGCTGTCCGGCGAGGCGCTGCGCGAGCAGGTGCCGCTGGCATCGCCGGCGATCACGGCCGGCATCAACATCAACAACCAGCGGTTCGTCGATCCGGGCCGCTTCGTGCAGGCGCTCGGCCGCGCGATCGAGGAGCGCGGGGCGAAAATCCTGACGCATGACATCCGCGGCGTGTTCAGCACGGGCAACCGTGTGGTGGTCCAGCCCTACAGCGGCAAGCACCTGACGGCGGACACCGCCGTGATCGCCACTGGCGCGTGGATGTCGCGGCTGGCGGGTCACCGGCTGCGCGTCCCGGTGGAGTCCGGCCGCGGCTATTCCTTCACCGTCCCCGTGGACCGCCCCGTCCCCGGGCCGATCTACCTGCCGGACGTCCGGGTGGCGTGCACGCCCTACCGCGGTGCGCTGCGCGTCGCGGGCACGATGGAGTTCCGCGATCCCCACGAACCGGTGATCCCCGACCGGGTGGGTGCCATCGTGGCCTCGGCCGGCGAGCTGCTCGACGGCGTCCGGTGGGCCGAGCGCAGCGATATCTGGGTCGGGCCCCGGCCGATCACGCCGGACGGCCGGCCCCTCGTCGGTGAGATGTCGCGCAACGTCTACGTCGCGGGCGGCCACGGCATGTGGGGCCTGGCGCACGGCCCCGTGACGGGTCGGCTCCTCGCCGAACAGATCAGCACCGGCAAGCAGCCAGAGGCGTTGCGGCCCTTCGATCCGCTCCGCCGGGCGATCGCCTAGTCGACCACTCTTTCGACCTCGGCCCCTCGCGGGCCTGCCAGTCGTCAGGGGCGGCGCTTTCCCAGCCCGCGGCCCGCCCCTGACGGCAACCCCCCTCGAGAAAGGACCCCACATGACGAGCACCGACCGCGTCTGGATGACGCGACGTGCCTATATCCGTCTACAGGCCGAACTGGCGGCCCTGCGGGCCAAACCCCGGCTCGAGGTGCCCGACGACGCCGTGGATTACGACGCCAACCGCGTGGCGGCCGAGCGCGTGCGGTCGGCTCAGATCCGCCGCATCGAACACATGCTCGCGAACGCCGTCGTCGGCGAGGACCCGCCCGACGACGGTGTCGCCGAGCCGGGCATGGTCGTGACCGTCCGCTATGACGACACCGGGGACACCGAGACGTTCCTGCTCGGCATTCGCGGTACCGAACCCGCCGAAATCGAGGTCTACTCGCCGTCATCGCCGCTGGGCGTCGCCATCCTCGGCGCCCAACCGGGGGACCGGCGTACGTACTCGGCCCCCACCGGTAAGGAACTGCGAGTAACGCTACTGGCAGCCAAACCCTACGGAGCCGCAATCGATTCGGCGGCCGGCCGACTCCCGGCCTGACTCTACGGAAGGACCGAAATGACGAGTGCACAACGGATTTGGATCTCGCGGGCCGCCTACGAGCGCCTGCAACAGGAGCTCGCCACGCTGCGTGAACTCTGCGCCAACGCCGTGCCCGACGAGGAGGCCGACGAGAACGCGACCGCCATCAAGCGAGCGCGGCAGTCCCGGATCCAGCAGATTCACGAGATGCTCATCAACGCAGTCGTCGGGGAAGACCCGCCAGACGACGGTGTGGCCGAGCCGGGCATGGTCATCACCGTTCGCTATGACGACACCGGGGAGATCGAGACGTTCCTGTTCGGCGTGCGCAGCGCCGAGCACGGCGACATGGAGGTCTACTCCACAGAGTCGCCGCTGGGGGCGGCCATCCTCGGCGCCAAACCGGGCGAGCAGCGCACCTTCAAGCTTCCCAGTGGCGGTGACCTCTCGGTGACCATGCTGACCGCGGTGCCGTACGGCATGCACAGCGGCGACGAAGCGCCGGTGAACGCGGCCGGCTGATCCGGCCGGCCGCGTCCGCGCGGCTTTGCGCAATGGCTTTCGGCCCGCTCGCGGGCTGCCTACTATTGAGGCCACGACGACCCCTCGCCGAAGGGAGGGTTCTGAAGTGACCGCCGAAGTGACCTCGGTATCCAAGCTGGAGGCACGCCGCCCGTTCCCGGCGCGACTCGGACCCAAGGGCAGCCTGGTCTACAAGCTCGTCACGACCACCGATCACAAGTTGATCGGGATCATGTACGTCGTCACGTGCTTCGTCTTCTTCTTCATCGGCGGGTTGATGGCGCTGTTCATCCGGGCCGAACTGACCTCGACCGGTCTGCAGTTCCTGTCCAACGAGCAGTACAACCAGCTGTTCACCATGCACGGCACGGTGATGCTGCTGTTCTACGCGACCCCGGTCGTTTTCGGGTTCGCCAAC
The DNA here is from genome assembly GCF_001050015.1 of Mycolicibacterium malmesburyense. The sequence continues at coordinate 7,238 of NZ_CVTB01000254.1, read as the reverse complement.
CTCGTGCTGCCGCTGCAGATCGGCGCTCCGGATGTGGCGTTCCCGCGGCTCAACGCCTTGAGCTACTGGTTGTTCTTGTTCGGCGGGCTGATCGCTTTATCGGGTTTCATCACCCCGGGTGGCGCGGCGGACTTCGGCTGGACGGGTTACGCCCCGCTCAGCACCGCCATCCACTCGCCCGGCGCCGGTGGTGATCTGTGGATCCTCGGCCTCGGCGTCGCCGGCCTCGGGACCATCCTCGGCGCCGTCAACATGGTCACCACCGTGGTCTGCATGCGCGCCCCCGGCATGACGATGTTCCGGATGCCGATCTTCACCTGGAACATCCTGGTGACGTCGATCCTCGTGCTGTTGGTGTTCCCGATCCTGACCGCCGCCCTGTTCGCGCTGGCCGCCGACCGACTTCTCGGCGCACACATCTACGACCCGGCCAACGGCGGTGTGCTGCTGTGGCAGCATCTGTTCTGGTATTTCGGTCACCCCGAGGTGTACATCATCGCGTTGCCGTTCTTCGGCATCGTCACCGAGATCTTCCCGGTTTTCAGCCGCAAGCCGATCTTCGGTTACACCACTTTGGTTTACGCCACGCTCGCGATCGCGGCGCTGTCGATGGTTGTCTGGGCGCACCACATGTTCGCCACGGGCGCGGTGCTGCTGCCGTTCTTCGCCTTCACGACGTATCTGATCGCGGTGCCCACCGGCATCAAGTTCTTCAACTGGATCGGCACGATGTGGAAGGGCCAGTTGACATTCGAGACACCTCTGCTGTTCTCGGTGGGCTTCTTGGTGACCTTCTTGCTCGGGGGTCTGACCGGCGTGATCCTGGCCAGTCCGCCGTTGGACTTTCATGTTCACGACACGTATTTCGTGGTCGCCCATTTCCACTACGTGTTGTTCGGCACGATCGTGTTCGCCACCTACGCGGGGATCTACTTCTGGTTCCCGAAGATGACGGGCCGCCTGCTCGACGAGCGGCTGGGCAAGCTGCACTTCTGGCTGACGTTCATCGGGTTCCACATGACGTTCCTGGTGCAGCACTGGCTCGGCAATGAAGGAATGCCGCGCCGCTACGCCGACTATCTGCCCGAGGACGGGTTCACCACACTCAACGTGGTGTCGTCGATCGGCGCGTTCATCCTGGGTGTCTCGGTGATCCCGTTCACCTGGAATGTGTTCAAGAGCTGGCGCTACGGCGAACCGGTGACCGTCGACGATCCGTGGGGCTACGGCAACTCGCTGGAGTGGGCCACGTCCTGCCCGCCGCCGCGGCACAATTTCACCGAGCTGCCCCGGATCCGTTCGGAGCGGCCGGCATTCGAGTTGCACTACCCGCACATGGTGGACCGCATGCGCGCCGAGGCCCACATCGGCAAACACGCGACCGCGGGCGAGTCGCAGTCCGGCTTCGGACCGCGCACGGAGCCCGACCGCAGCTGACTTTCCGCCGATCCGGCTCAAATCCCGACTCCGCGTGCATTGTTGCGCGCGAACAACGCCCGACTCGACGGTTGTCGTCAGGGGCAACGCTTTGCACCCCGGCCGGCAGCAGCATGGATGGTGTCCCCCGAACCCGCTGGTCATCGGACTGGGCACCGTGCTGCTCGGATCCTTGGTGGTGCGGGGTTCGGCGGCCGCGGTGGCGAGCACGGTCGGATTGGGTGTCTCCTGACCGTCGTCGCGCTGTGGTCGTGGACGGCGGTCGATCCGACCCGTGACCACTGCATGCTCGCCGCGGTCGGCTTCGCCCTGTTCCTGGGGCCGACGGCCGCCGGTTTCTCGAACGATCCCACCGCGTGGGCGGCCTGGCTTCCCGGCGTGGCGGCCACGGCCCTGGGTGTCGTGGGATATCTGATCGGGGACTATCGCGACCTCACCAGCGAACTGCGGGAAAGCGCCGCCGAGCGCTACCACAGGGCGTTCCGCGCACAGCGCTCGCGCGCCTGACGCGGATCAGTCCGGCCCGTCCGCCACGCGCGGGGCGTGGAGGTCGAAGCGAACCCCGACAAGACGGATGGTCAAACAGACCAGCGCCCCGACCACCGCGCCCAGCGTGCCGTGGTAGCCGAACGCGTCCGCGACGCCCACACAGGTCGCGCCGATCAGCGCGGGTATCGCGTACAACTCGCTGCGCAGCACCGTCGGGATGCGGCCGATCAGCACGTCGCGGATGGTGCCGCCGCCGACGGCGGTGATGGTGCCGACGATCACCGCCTGCACGATGCCGAATCCCAGGTCGAGCGCCTTGTATGCGCCCAATACGGCGAACACGCTCAATCCCACGGCGTCGAGAATCGTGATGGCGGCGGCGATCCGGTCGAGGCGACGGGTCAGGATGAACGCGATCAGGCCTCCGGACGCGGCGACGGCCAGATACCGCCAGTCGACGAACGTGGCCGGTGGCAGCGAGTCGATCAGCACGTCGCGGATCGTGCCGCCGCCCAGGCCGGTGAACATGCCGAGCGCGATGACGCCGAAGATGTCGAGGCGTTCGGCGCGCACCGCGGTCAGTGCGCCGTTGAGCGCGAACGCGAAAGTACCGAGCAGGTCGAGCACCAACCACAGCGGCGACGGACCCAGCATGACGAGAGGTATACCCCGCGGACGGTGGTTACGGGACCGACTGCCGCGGTTCGAACGAGGCGATGATCGCATCCACCGGCGATCGCCACGTGACGCCGAGGTCCTCGATGGTGGCCGAGTCGTCGGTGGGAGTGGCCGCGGTCAGCAGCAACGCGGCCTCGTACGTCAGTCCGTCACCGAGGTCGACGACGCCGGACAGCGCTTCGCCGACGAGGCTGAGACCGCGGAACATGCCCTGGCTGATCGGGAGTCGCCTGAATCGACGGTTCGTGCCCCGCTCCAGGGCCGAGATCATGTCGTCGAACGCGATCAGCTCACCGCCGCACACGTAACGGTGTGGTCCCCGGCCGGGGGTGAACAGCGCCGCGTGGACGTCGGCGACATCGCGGACGTCGATCATCTGCATGCCACCGCGCAATCGCGGCGCGACGCCCCATCGCACCAGCGGCGCCCATCCGCGCTCGGTGACGCCTGCCGCGGTGTGGAACGCCGGCCCCACCACGCTCGACGGGTAGGTGATGACCACCGGAGCGCCCTGCTCCTGCAGTCCCCTGGCCACCCGGTCGGCGTAGGCCTTGGTCTGTGCGTACGGACTGCGCCCGGGAGCGGTCGGCGTGTCGGGGCCGATCACGCCGTTGGGCGGGGGGAACAGCGCGCTGTAGCTGCTCACCGACACGACGGGGTCCAGCCCGCCGGCCACCGCGCGCGTCAGCACCGCCTCGGTGGCGTAGGCGTTCACCTCCCACATGAGCGCGCTGCGGCGCTTGTCCGTGCCGACCACGCCGGCGCCGTGCAGCACCGCGTCGCAGCCGTCGAGAAGCGCATCCACCGTGGCGCTCTGGCGGATGTCCCCGCTGATCGTCTCGACCTGGCCGATCTCGGCGAGCCTGCCGAGGACCGGCGCGCCCTCGGCATCCGGCGCGACGAGCAGCCGCACGCGGTGGCCGGCGACGAGCAGGGCGCGCACGCAGTGGCCGCCGACATAGCCGGTGCCTCCCGTGACGGCGATCAGCATGGTGCTCCTCGGATTTCGCCAGAAGGCGCCGATCGTATCCGAGCCGGCGCGGCGGCTCGGCGCCGGACTCCCAGTCGGCGACGGTGCTGTCCCGGGGCAGGGCTCAGGTCATCTCCGCGGCGCGATGCACGGCGTTGACGATCCCCTGGTAGCCGGTGCACCGACAGAAGTTGCCCGACAGCCCCTCGCGGATCTCCTCGTCGGTCGGCTCGGGATTGTCACGCAGCAGAGCGGTGATCGAGGTGACGAAGCCGGGTGTGCAGAAACCACATTGCAGGCCGTGGCACTCGCGCAGCGCGGCCTGTACGGGTGACAGTTCACCGTCGGCGCCGCCGATGCCCTCGACCGTGGTGACCTCCTGACCCTCGGCCTGAACGGCGAAGATCAGGCATGCGCGCACCGCGTCCCCGTTGAGCAGCACCGTGCAGGCGCCGCAGGCGCCGTGCTCACAACCGAGGTGTGTTCCGGTCAGGCCGCACTTCTCCCGCAGGAAGTCCGCGAGCGTGATGCGCGGTTCCACGGTCGCGGTGAACGTGCGCCCGTTGACCGTCATCTCGACCGGCATCTCATGCATCGATTGCCTCCGTGGTGGCTGAGGACCAGGCGCGGGCGACCATCGTCGCGCCGATCTTGGCCCGGTAGGTGGCCGACCCCTGCAGGTCGGACGGGATGTCCTCGAGGCCGGCCAGCGCGAGCTTGCCGACCTCCTCCGCGCTGATTTCGGAGACCGGTCGTCCGGTGACGGCCTCTTCGGCGGCGCCGCCGCGCAGCGGTGTCGAGCCCAGGCCCAACAGGCCTATGCCGCAACGAGCCACGCGATCATCGTCGTCGAGTTCGACCGCCACCGCCGCACCCGCGATCGCGAAGTCGCCGTGCCTGCGGGCGAACTCCTCCAAGGCGAAACCGGACCGCCCACCCCGGACCGGGAAGTGCACCGCGGTCAACATCTCGCCGGGCTCCAGCGAGGTCTCCCAAAGCCCGGTGAAGAAGTCTTTCGCCGCGATCTGACGCGAACCGGTCGAGGAGACCACGTCCATCTGCGCGTCGAGCGCCAGTGCCACCGCCGCGTACTCCGCCGCGGGGTCGGCGTGCGCGATGGCGCCGCCGAGCGTGCCCCTGGTCCGGATCTGGAAGTGCCCGATGTGCGGGGTCGCCAGCGTCAGCAACGGAACCGACTCCGCCACCTCGTCATCCATCCCGACGAACGCGTGCGGGGTGCCCGCCGCGACGCGTATCGCGCCGTCCACCAGGTCGATGCTGCGAAGCTCGTCGATCCTCGAGATGTCGATGAGGTTGTCGAAGTGCGTCAGCCGCATCGCGAGCATGGGCACCAGACTCTGGCCGCCCGCAAGGATTTTCGCGTCCTCGCCGAACTCGGCGAGCATGTCGACCGCCTCTTTGACCGAATCGGGGCGGTGGTAGGTGAAGGGGGCGGCCTTCACGACCGCAGCCGTTCGGTCGACGAGCTGAGCAGCCGCGCCAACGCGGCCTGCAAGTCGTCGGCCAGCACCGCGGCGGGCGCCTTCCTGCGACGTCGGCCGATCAGGAAGCCGACCGCCACGCCGCCGGCGATGGCGGCGGCGACCGGTGCGGCGCGCTTGGCCATCGGCAGCGCGACGACTTTCAGCATGTCGATGGAGTCGCCGGCATCGGCCTGGGCCGCCGCCGCTGCCGCCTCCGCCGTCGGGGCGGTTGTCGCTGCGGCGGTTCCGTCGGCGGCGCCGTCGCCGAGCACGCTGGCCTCCAGCGACTTGGCGAATTGGCCGATCAGGTTGGATGCCACGTCGGCGAGAACCCCGCGACCGAACTGGGCGGCCTTGCCCGAGATCGTCAGATCGGTGTTGATGTACACGACGGTTCCCGAGGCGCCTTCGTCCTTGAGCTGGGCGGTGACGATGGCCGCGGCGTTGCCGTTGCCGCGCGTCTCCTTACCCTCGGCCTTGAGCACCACCCGCTGCGCGGCGGCGTCCTTCTCCTGGAACGAGGCAACGCCCTTGTACGACACCGTGATCGGGCCGACCTTGACCTTCACCGCACCGGTGAAGTCGTCGCCGTCCACCGACAACAGCGTGGCTCCGGGCAGGCACGGGGCGACCCGTTCGACGTCGGTCAGCACCTCCCAGGTCTTGTCGGCAGGCACCGCGACCCGAAACTCGTTGTTCAACTCCATTTTTGGTCCACTTGTTGATTCCTCACTTCTGGGCGTTCTCGATCGCCTCGATGATCGCGGCCGGGCTGGCGGGCAGGCGGGTCAGGGTGACACCGAGCGGTGCCAGCGCGTCGTTGATGGCGTTGATGACGGCGGGTGTCGCACCGATGGCGCCGCCCTCGCCGACACCCTTGTATCCGCCGACACCGGGCCCGGGGATCTCGACGTGGCCGTACTCGATCGCGGGCACCTCGGTGGCCGTCGGCAGCAGGTAGTCGACGAAGGTGCTCGACAGCGGGTTGCCGTCGTCGTCGTAGGCCATGTCCTCCAGCAGCGCACCGCCGATGCCCTGCACCGTGCCACCGGCGATCTGACCCTCGACGACGTTGGGGTTGATCATCGGGCCGACGTCCTCGCTGACGATGTAGCGCGTCAGCGTGACCCGCCCGGTCTCGATGTCGACCTCACACGTGCAGGCGTGCGTGGCGTTCGCCCAGTGGATCGGTGCCTGCGAGGTGAACCGCGCGGTGGCCTCCAGGGAGGCCGACACACCCGGCGGCAGCTGCGCAGGCTCGTAGTACGCGCGATACGCCAGATCGGCGAAAGTCACGCTCTTGTCCGGGTTTTCGCGCACCACCGCCCGCGAACCGGCCAACTCGACCTCGGACTCCTCGACCTCCAGGCGCGGGGCCGCCATCGCGATGATCTGCTTGCGCAGCATCGCGCCGGCCTCGGCCACCGCACCGGCGGTCATCGGGCCGCTGCGGCTGCCCTGCGTGCCCGCGCCGTACGGCGTGACCGCGGTGTCGCCCTGGATCGTCGCCACGTCGGCGATGTCGGCGCCCAGCGCGTCGGCGGTCAGCTGAACGACCGTGGTCTCGATGCTGTTCCCGGTCGAGCCGCCGTTGACGTAGACGTTGATCTTTCCGGTCGGCTCCATCCGGATGGTCGCACCCTCGGATGCGAGGTGACCCGTCGCGGCGCCCGTCGGCTCGATGTACGCCGAGAACCCGAGCCCGATGTGGCGACCGTCGGCCAGCGCCTCGGCCTGTTCCTTGCGGAAGCCCTCGTGGTCGAGGATCTTCACGGCCTGCTCGAAGGTATCGGCCGGGGCGACATGGTCGTAGGGCATGCCGTTGGGGTTGAAGTACGGCATCTCGTCGCCGCGCAGGATGTTTCGGCGGCGCAGCTCTACCGGATCCATGCCGATCTTGCGTGCGGCGATGTCGAAAAGCACTTCGCGGGCGAGCGTTTCGTACTGCCAGGGTCCGCGGTAGGCGGCCAGCCCGGCGGTGTTGGAGAACACCGTCTTGTAGTTGAAGCTCGCCTTCGGCACCCGGTACGGGCCGGGGAAGAACATGCCCACCGCTGCGGTGGTCAGCACCGGGTACGGCGTGGGGTAGGCGCCGACGTCGTAGGCGAAGTCGATGTCGACGGCGAGGATGTTGCCCTCCTCGTCGAGGGCCATCCGGGCGGTGCCGTCGACGTGGCGGG
>NZ_CVTB01000253.1 GCF_001050015.1 Mycolicibacterium malmesburyense | reverse complement strand
CTGATCGATAAACCACAACCGACTCTGCGCAAACGACAACGGCACCACCGAAGGCGCGTCACCGGATAGCACTGGCTCGAGCCCACCCTCGTCGCGACCGATTCGTGAGGCCAACTCGGCGACCGTCGGTGTCTCGAACACCGCGCGCACTGAAAGTTCGGCGTCCAGGTTGGTGTTGATCGCGGCCACCGCCCGCATGGCCAAAAGCGAGTCCCCGCCGAAATCAAAGAACGAATCGTCCACGCCGACACGCTCGACACCGAGCACGCGAGCGTAGATGCCGGCCAACACTTCTTCGATGTGGTTCGCTGGGGCGCGGTAACGATCAACGCCGTGGTATTCCGGCGCCGGCAGCGCCCGTCGATCGAGTTTGCCGTTGACCGTCAACGGCAGTGCATCCAACGCGACCACCGCCGTCGGCACCATATATGCCGGGAGCCGCTCGGACAGCGCGCTTCGCACCGCGGATGGGTCGACGGCTCCCGTCACGTAGCCCACCAGGCGCTTGTCGCCAGGATGGTCCTCGCGAGCGAGCACTACCGCCTGCTCCACCCCGTCCTGCGCCGCAAGGGCCGCCTGTACTTCACCCAATTCGATTCGGTACCCGCGGATCTTGACCTGCTCGTCTGCGCGCCCGAGGTACTGCAACTGCCCGTCGGCACCCCAACACACCAAGTCCCCGGTGCGATACATCCGGCTGCCGGCCTCCCCGAATGGGCAGGCCACAAACCGCGATGCCGTCAAACCGCCGCGACCCACGTACCCGCATGCCACGCCGCGGCCGGCCACATACAGTTCGCCGACCGAGCCCGCAGGCACCGGCCGCAACCACCCATCAAGCACGAACAACGCCGCTCCCGGCACCGGCGAACCTATCGGTGCGGCCGATCCCGCGCTCAACGGCGCGCTCATCGCGGCATATATCGTCGTCTCGGTCGGACCGTAGGCGTTGATTAGCACCCGCCCGGGTGTTGCCCAGCGGTCCACCACTTCGGCTGGACATGCCTCCCCGGCAACCACCAGCGCAGCCGATTCCAACCCCTGCGGCGAAAGCATTCCCACCGCAGAAGGTGTCTGACTCAAAACGTCAACCTCTTCCGCGACCAGCAGCGCGTGCAGGTCATCCGGTGACCCGACCACCTCCTCGGGCACGACCACCAATCGGCCGCCGTGCAACAGCGCGCCGAAGATTTCCCACACCGAGACGTCGAACGACAAGGAGTGCCACTGCGACCACACCGTCCCCGGACCGAAAGCCAGACTGGCGTCCGGTGGGTCGAACAACTGCGCCACATTGGCGTGAGTGACCGCGACTCCCTTGGGCACGCCGGTGGTGCCTGAGGTGTAGATGTAGTAAGCGATGTCGTCAGCGGCCGGTACCGGCAATGCCGTTCCGTGTGCGGCATCGACAGCGGCGTCATCGATGTCAGCGACATTGATGACCAGCAGACCGGATTCACCCAGGAGATCGGCGAACCGGCGGGTGGTCACTGCGGCCACCGGCGCGGCATCGGTAACCATCAACTCGATCCGCGCCGCCGGCAGTGCTGGGTCGATCGGCACGTACGCAGCCCCAGTCTTCAGGACCGCGAGCATGGCCACGATCGCCTCGTCCGACCGGGAGAACAGCAAGGCCACACACTGACCCGGGCCGGCGCCCTGCGCAGCCAGCAGGTGCGCCAACCGATTTGCGGAATCGTCTAGCTCGCGATAGGTGTACGAACAAGCACCGAAGCTGAGCGCCACCGCCTCCGGGGTGTTGGCTACCTGGGCGGCGAACAACTCGGGAATCGAGACCGGTGCGGTCGACCGGGCGGTCAATGCCGTCTGGTGACCCCACTCATCCAGTCTGGCGTGCTCAGCGGGTTCCAGCAGATCCAGGGATGACAACCACCGCTCGGGGTCGGCGGACATCTCCCCCAATATCCGCTCTAATCGCTTGACTAAGTCATGAACAGTTTGGTTCGCAAATACTTGCCCAGCGCCCGCGGTGCTGAGAAATAGCCGGCCGTCGAGCCTGGTGAAGAGCAGGCCGAATTGATCTACCAGGCCCGAATTAGTGAGAGTCGCGGTCGCCGGAGAACCGGCGAGATCGGCCTGATATGCGGGTGGAATGAAGTTGACCACCACTCGGTGCGGTGTCCGGTATCGCGCAGTGTCTTCAAGAGCTTGCACTGGAAAACGTTGATGCTCGAGCGCGCCCCGCAATTTCGCGTCGACATGCTTACAAAAGGAAGCAACAGAGGATTGTGGGGACGCCTTGAAGACCAACGGGACGACGCCGGAGATCATCCCCGGAACCAGCTGGACCTCTGGACGTACGCGCCTGCTCACCGGGAAATCGAGCACGACATCGCCCTCGACGTCGTACTCGCGTACTAGCAGCGCGCATGCGGCCGTGATCACCGACGAGCGGCGCAGTCCCAATACCTGAGCCAATTCCTGAATCCTGGTGACGGTAACCGGATCTAATTCAACCGGCTCAGAACAGTCATCGGAATCGCGCTCATCGCTTGGAGCCGATGCCAATCGGTCGCGCAGATCGCTTTCTTGCGGGATATTGTCAACCCAATAGGCGTGATCATTTTGGAAATCGGCTGATGCTTCGTATGCCGACTCGCACTCGATCAAGTCACGTAACGAACCGAAGAAAGCGGGAGATATAGGCTGGCCGGAGACAAACGAATTATAAATCTCCGCAATTCGATGGCAGAAAAGACCGAGACCTACCCCATCAACGACTATGTGGTGGCAGCACGCTACAAAATAATATTCATCGATTTTTGTGCGCAGCAACGCAAATTTGAACAATGGGCCGCTGAACGGCATCGGGGTACGTTGAAGCGACGCGGCAAGCCTGCTCGCGTCCTCAGCAGGATCTGGCGAGTGCAGCAGTTCATGACGGACGAGCTCGACAGCCGGATCATCGATGACCTTCTGGAATACCTGGTCTCCGGCCTGGAAGATCGAGACCCTCAGCGGTTCCGCCTCCCGCACCGCCTGTACCAGCGCCGACTCGAACAAGTCAGTGTCGAGCGGACCCGCAATCCGCACAAGCGCGCTCAGCTGCCACTTAGCGCCGAACCGACCTGTTTGCTCCGCGAGCCAAATATGCAGCTGGGCGCGCGTCAGTGGGAGTGCCCGGTTGTTCAAGTCCATCCAACTGTCCCCAAGCACGCGATTCACTTGTCAGCTAGGCGAGGCGCCGACCTTTCGCGCAAAGATCTCGGTCGTAGATCGGTCCGGGCCCGTTCGTCACTCCGATACCTTTTGCAGTCTGCATCGGCGAAGGTCGATCCCACGCTGTCTTGCTCCTCATCGTCGCTAGTCACGACAGAAAAAATTGCGACCGTCTCGGGCGCCAATTGGGGCCCGACGCGCGCCACCCTGGTAAGCGGACATATGTTGAGCAACGTTAGCCAGTCCCCACTCGCTTGTACACACTTTCGCGCAAGTCAATTACGGAGAACATTTCTGACGGCGCCTGACATATTTAGATGTACGTCGTTTCCGCAATACGGCGCGAGGTTTCGCCCAGCGGATTTCCACCGCCCGACCTGCAACGATATGAGCGTCTCGCGTGGCTTTCTCTACGCGGACAGCTATCGACCGCGATACGAGGTGTAGACGGTCATCGAGGATCGGGGGAGGCGAGCTTCTCGACAAGATCGGCGGCGGCCGCTGCGCTCTCTGCGGGCTTTGTCATCTGTGCGCAGATCTTGCGGGCCCGGGTGGAGTACTCCGGGGCCAGAATACTGGTCAGATCCGTGGCCAGCGAATCGCGCGTAGTGCGCGATAGGCGTCGGGCGGTGCCTACCTTCATTCGCTTCACTCTGGATCCCCAGAGCGTCTGATCGACGTCCGTGGACAGAATCAACGTCGGTACTCCTGCACGCAGGCCCGTCGCCGTTGTCCCGGTTCCACCGTGGTGCACCAAGGCGCGGCAGGCCGGGAACGCCGCTGCGTAGTTCATCGCGTCCACCACCATGACGTGTCCGGGCGGGGATACTCCGGTGAAGTCAGACCCGGCGGCGCACACCAGCGCCCGCTCACCCAACTGCGCGCAGGCCGAGCTGATCATCTCGAGCGTGTCGACCGGCGACTTCACCGGCAGGCTGCCGAAGCCGAAGAAAATGGGCGGTGATCCACCCGAAATCCACGATGCCACCTGCTCGTCGGCGTCAGTCGGCTGGTCAATCACCAACGCGCCGACAAAGGGCCGCTGTCCGTCGTAGTCAGCCCATTCGGCGGCCAGCCCCGGGAAGCAAGCTTCGTCGTAGGCTTGTAACTCGAGCCACCCGTGTTCGCCGATTCTTTGCGGCAAGGGGCCGGCGGACTTCGGTAGTCCCAGTTCGCGTCGCTGCGTGTCGTCCAGTTTCTTGGCCGCGCGCCATCCCAGCCACTCATACACCTTCATCGTTGAGCGGCTCACCGATGCCGGCAGGAGCGACAGGAAGTGGCCGTTGGCCCGAATCGGGAAGAGATGCACCGTGGCCAGCGGGATGCCATAGCGCTCGGCGACATTGGCAGCCGGTAGCTCGAAGTTGACGCCGGTGACCAGCACGTCGGCCCAATCCCCCAGTGCTGCCAGCGTGCCCACGACTTCGTCCCAGCGCTGGAGAACAGGATTCGCGATTTCGCGTCGCATCCGGATCAGGCGCCGGACCTTCCAGAAGTTGCGGAAGAAATACGTCCAAAATTCGCGGTGGGCTCCCAGTATGGACTGCACATCCGGTCCGTACGGGACCGCCGTCAGCCCCACCGACTCGACGAAGCCGACCAGATCGGGCGGGGCGGCGACGCGCACGTCGTGGCCCCGGCGCTGCAATTCTCGACCGATCGCGACGCAGGGCTCGACATCGCCACGACTTCCATAGGATGCCAACGCAATCTTCACCGCGGTCCCGCCTCTCAGCTCCGCCCCGCATTAGCGGCGCAGTCTAACTGATAGCCACCGCCGATCAGTTGACACGGCGCATGCGCGCGAAGCCCTCCATCAGATCGGCGGTGGCCGTGACGCTTTCGGAGGGCTTGCTCATCCGAGTCGCGAGTTCGCGGGCTCGGGCGATACATTCGGGCGCGAGGATGGTGCGCAGGTCCGCGACGAGCGTCTTGCGTGTAGTGGCCGAAAAGCGCCGGGCGGTACCCACTTTAAGTTTCTTGATCCGAGTGCCCCAGACCGTTTGATCGCCCCATGTCGAAAGGACCAGGGTCGGGACTCCACTACGGAGCCCGACGGCGGTGGTCCCCGCGCCGCCGTGGTGCACCACGGCGCGGCAAGCGGGAAAAATGGCAGCGTACGAGACCGCGCCAACGATCTTGACATGATCTGGATGTGATACGTGGCGAAAGTCGGTTCCGCCCGCGCAAATCAGCGCCCGCTCGCCCAATTCCGCGCATGCTGCGCTGATCATCTCAACCGTATCTGCGGGAGACTTGACCAGGGTGCTGCCAAAGCCGAATAAAATCGGCGGTGCTCCCGAGACAATCCACGAGGCGACGTCCTCGTCGGCGTGCGTCGCCAACTCCGTAGCCAACGCGCCCACAAAGGGGCGCTGGCCATCGAATTTGGCCCATTCGGCAGCCAATCCGGGGAAACAAGCCTCGTCGTAAGCCTGGATTTCCAGCGATCCGCGCTCGGCGATCCGTCGCGATGCGGGCCCTATCACCTTGGGTAGACCTAGTTCGCGACGCTGTGCGTCTTCGAGGTCTTTCACCGTGGGCCAGCCCAGCCACTCGGACACCGTCATTGCCAGGCGCGCCAGCGGCGTTGGCAGGACCGGAATAACCTGGCCGTTTGCCCGCATCGGGAAGGTATGCAGGGTAGCCAACGGAATGTCGTAGTACTCAGCGACGTTGGCGGCGACCTGTTCGGCGATGACCACAGTGAGCAGCAGGTCTGCGCCGTCTGCCAGCGACATCAACGTCGTGCGGGCGTCTTCCCAGCACTGGTCGAAGAGCGCTCGATCTCGGCGGACCAATCGGGACAGCTTCCGTACCTTCCAAGGATTGCGGAACATATGCGCCAAGACGTCACGGTGCAGGTCCTGCCACTCCCGCGCGCCCGGTCCATAAGCGACCGCCGGGAGCCCAACAGATTCGGCGAAATCAACGAGGTCAGGCGCTACTGCCATGTGCACTTCGTGCCCTCTACGCAACAGCTCACGACCGATGGCGGCGCCGGGCTCGACGTCACCGCGCGTCCCATAGCACGCCAGCACGAACTTCATAGCGGGTCTTGGCCTTTCACTACGTGCGGTATCTCGCCAAGTGGTCGACGATACTTCACGGTGGTTGAGGACGATCGGCTATTTTGAATCGCCGCCGCTATTCGTCTGGCTTTGCTCCGATATTCCTGCCTGTTAGCAAGAAGTCTTTCAGAGCGCTTGAAAGGTCCTGTCGCAAAGCTTCATTCGAGTTGGGGCGGCCCGGCTGATAGGCGCTGACTGCGACAGAGACCTGCCCCAGCGCGGTTGTCGACAACACATACAGCAACCCGCCCATACTTTCCATCACTGCTTTGCTCACGGTCGGATAAGAAACCCTCGCGCCGAAGAGGTCGGCGTCGCGGCCGTCTGGCCGGACGACGGCCGGTTCGACCGCACCCAAGCTAGATGAAACGACGGTGTTGTCGACCAGCCTGACCAGCCGCTTGGGCAACAAGCCCAACAGAGGAACGAAGGACATCACCGCCCGCTCGTCGTCGCGCGTCTCCTGGTGCTCGACATGCGCCTTCTTGATGGCGCGCCGGATCTCGCGCAGGTCGGTCGTCGCGGAAGCGGAGTTCACAGTGACCGTGAGACTGCTGATCGCGTTGGCGCGCGTATCGTTCGCGACACGCTCATTGACCAGAATCTTCGTCGAAACTGAGCCGTCCGCGTTGGTTCGGCCCATCCGCTGAGCTAGCTGGGCGGCCAATCCCGCAAGCAGCACGCTGTTTGTCCCACCCAGTGCTTGCGCGCGGGCGGCCCACTCGTCCGCATTGACGAACACCGCTGCCACCGAGGGCGTGAGTGGTTCGTCGGCTCCGGTGGGCAGCCGGAGTGGCTTGGTGGACGACGCAACTCCGTCACCATCGCGGCGGCGGGCGCGTCGGGCCAGCCGCACTGCGGCGACAGCGCCGCGGCCGAGGGCGGGTACATCGTGCATGGCTTGTCGGCCGTCTTCGCGCAGAGCCTTCCAGCGCCCGCGCGATCCGGCAGCCGGCCAGCTGATAGGAGCGGCACGGCCTTCCGTCGCATCCGCAATCGCCGTGAACAGCCCGATACCGTCAGTGAGGCAATGCGAGATGACCAAACTCACCGCGGCGCCACCGTCGGTGAAGGGCAGTACCGAAAGATGCCATCCCGGTCCATGCTCCGGATCCACCCGCCTCGTGGCCTGCTCGTCGAGCCATGCGTCGAGTCCCGCACGCGGGCGAGGCGTAGCGATGATCTCGATGTCGGAAGAATCCTCAATCGATACCCAGCGATGACGTCCGAACGGCAGCGGTGACGGCTCGATACGGCGGAACAACAACCCCTGCCGAAGATGGTGATGGAACTTGCGTAATCCCTCTATATCGACGGGGCGGTCGTACACCCAGAAGGGATGTGGGATCGACGAAACGCCTGTCGCCCGCTCGGCATCGAATGTGAACTGGTCGAGCGGATCGAGAACGTTGTCCATGCTCGCACAGTACTTCCGGGTGATGCGAGATTCGCTGCAAGCCCAAGCTATGAATCCGCTGAACCATTACGCCTTAAGGCACCGCGATGGGACGAGATCGCCTGCGTCATTCGTTCTGAGCTCTTCGATCCATCCGCGACCAGCAGCGCCGGCCCGTCTTAGACTCCATTACGCGTGCTGCGCCATGCCGAACCAACGGCATCTGAACACTGCGGATGACAGGCTCCTACCGTGAAAGTCATTTTGAAGTATTCGCCCATCGCCCGGCGCAACCGCGGCGGAGGCATACGCAGAATGCTGAAGGCAGTGGGGCGGGATGTCGCCTCAGAGACCACCTGGTCAATTTTGGACACCGAGCTGCACGGTGAGGCGGCCGACGTAGTCGACCGCACACCAAGGGTCCACAAATTGCCGCACTACTCGCTTATCCATGAGTGTGCGACGATTCGAACTAGGCCGATTCGGATGTTGGAGATTGGCAGCTTCTATGGAGACTCGCTGGAGATGTGGCAGGGATACCTTCACCCCGACTCTCACATCGTCATGATTGACTTCGATTCCAAGTTGGTGAAGATCGCGGATTCAGGAAGCGTTCACGTCCGCTTTGGCGGTGATCAAAATTGTTCTCTCTTCGGGGACCTTGCTGCAGAATTCGGCCCGTTCGACCTCATTATCGACGCGGGGAGTCAATCTAGCTCTCGTATGGTGTCTTCCTTTCGATCCCTGTTCGGGAACGCGATGAGCGAGGGTGGTGTCTACATTCTGGGGGACGTTTACTGTGACTTCTGGACGTTGTACAACAGCTTCTCGTTCACGGATGCCGTTACCGCACTGCTCGACGCCGTTCGTGGCCATTACCAACTCGCAACCGATTTAGTCGACTTCCGCGTTGGTCACCTTCTCGTTGCGCGGCGTGCCACCCGAGATCTGCTTGAGTGCTCGTCACCCCTGTAGTCCGCAGTTGGGGCTTGCGTCGTTCACCGTCATTCGTCCACAGCCTTGGTAGTGCGCGACGCAGACAGAGCACTATGTTGCACTGCCGATCTGCGGCTAGCCCTAAGCAATAAGTCCGTGATTCGGCGATTCTCGGAGGGCGACGCGCGGGGTGACGTGGCCGTAGCGGGCGCTGTCCAAAAAGGTTCCGGAATCTGCCCTTGGTATACTGCGTGGCTCACGAACCCGTAGACGCGGAAAGGTATCGCCTAGTGGCAGCCTCCAACTCGCGTATGGTCGCCGACCGAGAACGGCAAGGTTTTCCCGTTCGCAACATCAGGACCGGCGCCAGCGGTATTCCAGCGAGCCCATACTCAGGGCCTGACGCAGACTCATGATCGACAGGTACTGCATCAGCCATGAGAAGCCTTTGCTGCCGGAAACGTGGTACGACCACTGCATCTCACTAGGGGACTTCCAACCAGAATCTGAGTTTCACGTGAGGCACCTCGATCGGTTCTGGCACGATGCGCGACCGGTTGCGTACGGCGCCGCAGGAACGTACGTAGTACCGGTCGCAGTCCAGCGGTCCGTCGCCGACGCCGAGTTCATTGAAATATCGAATTACAGAAAGAGAATACTGCCATCTCCGGAAGGTACGGAGTCCCATAAATATCCGACTCTGCGGGAGCTGGACCTCGAGACTTTTCAAAAAGCAGCTGAGCTGTCAACATTTGTCCCCAGTGCTGAAAACGGATTTCTAGTAGCGCAGCCTCTACACGTCAAGAAGTCGATATTCGGCCACTACAAAGCGGTTCATCGCCGACAGGATATACTTGACTACACGTCGCTGGCGGTCGAGGTGGGCATATTGGACAAACCGTCAGCGTCAGAATTCCTAGGCGCAAAGCACTTCATCCCTGGCGGGATCGAACTCGGCGTCTATCCGAAGTCGTGGTTGATCCCAGCGTTGTCGAGTCTCGAAGTTCTCGGCAGGGAATTCCTGAATCGATACGGCAGTCGCGTGGAACGTTACAATTCCTTTCAGGTGAGGGCGGTTGGTTTCCTCTCGGAGCGACTGGGGTCTTTCCTGCTGATTCGCCACCTCACCGAAAAGTACTCCAACAACATTCCGGCGAATATATTCGGGCACATGACTGTGATCGTAGAAGGCGGCTCCGGGTACACGGCAGGACTGACGGATCGGTCCAAGGATCGGATTAATTCGCGCAATTCCAAAAATAGCCACGCCCGATGAAGGCTGTGATTTTGGCCGGCGGAATGGGCACCCGTCTCAGTGAAGAAACCGCCATCCGTCCCAAACCGATGGTTGAGATCGGCGGGAGGCCGATCCTGTGGCATATCATGAAACTCTACTCATACCATGGCATTAATGACTTCGTCGTTTGCTGTGGCTATAAGGGTTATATCATCAAAGAGTATTTCGCGAACTATTTCCTGCACATGTCCGACGTGACTTTCGATATGTCAGTCAACAAGATGGAAGTGCATCGGCACCACGCGGAACCCTGGCGGGTGACGCTGGTCGATACGGGTGACGACACGTTGACTGGCGGGCGACTCAAACGCGTGGCTACCTATATCCAGGATGACGAGGCTTTCTGCTTTACCTACGGTGACGGGCTCAGCGATGTGAACATCGGCGCGAGCATCGATTTCCACCGTCAGCACAAGCGTCATGCCACGGTCACGGCGGTGCTTCCGCCGGGGCGCTACGGGGCCGTCGAGTGCGTGGGTGATCGGGTAGCGCGCTTTGTCGAGAAGCCACGAGGCGATGGGGGTCTCATCAATGGCGGATTCTTCGTCCTGTCGCCCGCGGTACTGGACTACATCGAAGGCGACCAAACCTCCTGGGAAGGAGCGCCTCTGGCACGTCTCGCCGCCGATGGCGAGGTGATGGCGTTCGTGCATTCTGGTTTTTGGCAACCGATGGACACGCTCAGGGACAAAAATTTGCTCGAAGATCTGTGGAGTAGCGGCAAAGCACCCTGGAAATGCTGGCGTTGAACGGTTTCGGAACTGCATATCGCGGGCGCCGGGTCCTTGTGACCGGCCACACGGGTTTCAAGGGCAGTTGGTTGTGCCTCTGGCTGCAAACCCTCGGCTCCCAGGTCACCGGGCTGGCCCTCGACCCGTCGTCCGACCCCAACCATTGGGATCTGTTGAAGCTGTCCATACAGGACCATCGCGTCGATATTCGTGACGAAGCAGCCGTACATCGGGTATTCGCCGCGGAACGGCCGGAGATTGTCTTCCACTTGGCCGCCCAGCCGCTGGTCCGTCGTTCCTACCGAGAGCCAGTGACCACGTGGGCCACCAACGTGATGGGTACGGTGCACGTGCTCGAGTCGGCACGGTCGACGCCAGATGTGCGTGCCGTCGTAGTGGTCACGACCGACAAGTGCTATGAGAATCGCGAATGGCCCTGGGCCTACCGAGAACGAGACCGGCTTGGGGGCCACGATCCCTACAGCGCCTCGAAGACCGGTGCAGAGTTGGTAGCCGCGAGCTACCGAACCGCGCTGTCGCAGCGCCCTTTAGCGCCGCTGGTCGCGACCGCCCGGGGCGGCAATGTGATCGGTGGCGGAGACTGGTCGGAGGACCGTCTCATTCCCGATGTCGTGCGTTCGGTCGTCGCCGACGAACCACTGGTTGTGCGCGCTCCACACGCCACGCGCCCCTGGCAACACGTGCTGGATTGCCTCAGCGGCTATCTGCTTCTTGGGCAGCGGCTCCTAGCCGGCGACGCCGATTGCGCCGACGCTTGGAACTTCGGCCCTGACGGAGATGGAACCCGTACGGTTGAGCAGGTGCTGGGAGACCTTGCGCACAGGTGGCCGCAGCTTCGCTGGCGAGTGTCATCCGATCCTCAACCACACGAGGCGGACTTGCTGCGACTCGACAGCGCCAAGGCGAGGAAGCACCTGGGGTGGCGTCCCGTGTGGAACATCGAGGAATCGATCCGCCACACCGCCGACTGGTATCACCGATGGTTGGAAAACGATGGCGTGTCGAGCGTTGAAGACTTGGCAGCGTATGTCTCCGATGCAGCAAACGCAGACCTGGATTGGGCACGAGCATGAATATCCTCGACACCCCACTGGCCGATCTGAAGGTAGTCCAGTCGGTGCGGCACGAGGATCACCGTGGCGGTTTCCTCCGCCTGTTCTGCGCAGAGGAACTTCGGCCACTGCTGGGCGATCGTCAGATCGCTCAGATCAACCACTCCAAAACGAGCCGCGCGGGCGCCGTGCGAGGGTTGCACTTCCAAAGACCACCGCACGCGGAAATGAAGATGGTCCGGTGCCTGCGCGGGAGAGTCTGGGACGTCGCCGTGGATCTGCGTTCATGCTCTCCCACGTTCCTACAGTGGCACGCTGAAGAACTGACGGACGATATCGCGAAAATGCTGGTGATACCCGAGGGATTCGCCCACGGCTTTCAAGCCTTGGAACCCGAGAGCGAGTTGCTGTACTTGCATACAGCGTTCTACCACCCGCCATCCGAGGGCGGCCTTCGTCACGATGACCCACGACTCGCCATCGCCTGGCCGTTGCCACCACAGGATCTGTCACCGCGTGACCTGGTCCATCCGCTGCTCAGCGCCGATCTCACCGCGATCACGTTATGAAGTGTCGACACTGCGGGGCGCCTGTGGAACACCGCTTCATGGATCTCGGCTTCGCGCCTCCCGCAAACGCCTACCTCAATGCCGAGGACTTGCACTTCCCAGAGGTGTATTACCCGTTGCGCGTCAACGTTTGTCACCAGTGTTGGCTTGTGCAGACGGAAGATCACCCTCGTGCCGAGGAGCTGTTCGGCGCCGACTATGCCTACTTCTCCAGCACTTCGAGCAGCTGGCTTGATCACGCAGCCGGCTATGCGCGCATGATCATCGAACAGCTGCAACTGGGACCCAGTAGCTTCGTTATCGAAGTTGCATCCAATGACGGTTATCTGCTGAAGAACTTCATGGCAGCGCAGATCCCCTGCCTGGGTATCGAGCCGACGGCAAGTACGGCGGCAGCCGCCGAGGCGCTGGGTTTGACAGTGTTGCGAGAGTTCTTCGGTGAGGCGCTAGGACGTGACCTGGCGGGTGAAGGACGGCGAGCGGATCTCATCGTAGGCAACAATGTCTACGCCCACGTCCCGGACATCAATGACTTCACCCGTGGGCTGGCCGCCGCGTTGAAGCCGGAAGGCGTTGTCACGCTGGAGTTTCCGCACCTGATGCCGTTGATAGAAAGAACCCAGTTCGACACCATCTATCATGAGCATTTCTCTTACCTATCGCTCACCACGGTGGTTCAGATCTTCGCCGCTGCGGGCTTACGTGTGTGGGACGTCGAAGAGTTGCCAACCCATGGCGGAAGCCTGCGCGTCTACGGTTGCCATGTCGCGGCACCGCTTCCCACCGCGGACTCCGTCGGTTTGCTGCTGAGCCGTGAGGACCGGTTTGGCTTGACCCGACCTGAGACATACTCAGACTTTCAGAGGCGCGCCGATCGGGTGAAGGACGACCTCTTGTCTTTCCTCATCGATGAAAAGCGTACTGGCGGGTGCGTGGCGGCCTACGGAGCCGCGGCGAAAGGCAACACCTTGTTGAATTACGCAGGTGTCAGACCCGACTTGCTGCCGTACGTCTGTGACGCAGCGAAGTCCAAGCAGGGAAAGTTCATGCCAGGGAGTCACATTCCCATCCACTCGCCTGAGACACTGCGAGAGAATCCGCCCAACGATTTGATAATTCTGCCATGGAACATCTCTCACGAGCTGAGGACCCAGTTGGCTGATCTAGCCCACAACGGCACACGTTTGATGACGGCGGTCCCCCGACTGCACTTTCTGCGAAACGGATTCTCGTAGAATGTATTCGAGGCATCTCAGGCAATCCGCTTCAGATACCCATCTGGCGCCACCGTGATCGCCAGCTTGTGCTGAATGTCCTTATGAATCTCGAACTCTGGATGATTCTTGAGGTATTCCCGCACAGCGGTCTTGGGGTTGTCACCGGGACCCCAGGGACGGTTCGAGAACGTGTTGGCTGACAAGTCCTCAACCCAGGTATCGAAGACCACGCAGTAGCTGCCCACCGAGGTCAGCGGCGCATAGGCCTCCAACTCGGCCAGCACGTGAGCATGGGTGTGATTGCTGTCCAGACATACCAGGACGCGCTGGTAGCCGGCGGCGATCTCGTGAACCTGCGCAACCACATCGGGCGCGATGCTCGAGCCTTCGATCATTTGTATGCGGGATGCCATGGGGTGGGCGTCGATTGCCGCACGGTTGTGCGCCCGGATGTCGATATCGATGCCCAACACCTTGCGCTTGGATTCAGCCGGATCGAGCGTGGCGCCGGAGTGGATCGCGTCAGCGATGTCCAGCAGCGCAAGCATGGACGCGCTGAAAACGATCGACCCACCATGGGCAATGCCTGTCTCGATGATCAGGTCCGGACGGACGCTCCAGATCAACTCCTGCATGGCGAAGACGTCCTGCGGATACTGGATGATCGGCCGAGACATCCAGAAGAAGTTGTACGAGTATTGAGATAGCGCCGAGGTCTGCATGAATTCAGCCGCCTGCGCCTTTAGCCGGTCATTGCGTGACATGGCATCGATCCGGCCCACTACTTCGTCTTCGAACTCAGTCACACCCGAATCCAATCAGATCGGATCGGTCCGTTCGGCGTCACTATGGGGCTCCTCACAGACCGTCGCGACCAGGGGGCGAAACCCGCTCATCGCACGTCATTCCGCACACCGATGGCCCGCGGTGGGTCGAAAATGTTCTCAGGCCTCACTCCGAAACGCAATAGATCACGCCGTCCGTACTCGTCGGCGATACGTTCGGCGAGTTGTCGAACTGTCACCGGTTCACCGGAGCAGATGTTCACTGCGCCCTGCTGCTCTCCCAGCGCGACATCGACGATCCGCTCAGCGGCGCTCCTCACATCGAGGTAATCGCGTTCCTGATCGCCGCGAGTGAGGAGCGCTGTTTCTCCTGCCCGCAATTGTCCGCGGATGTACGAAACCAGCCCCCGCTCATTTGCGCCTTCGCCATCAGAGTCTTTCGAATACACGTTGAAGATCCGACACCAGGCGAAGCTCACGTCCTGAGCATCAAGAAGACATCGGACCACGTGAAAGGCTGACGCCTTGCATGCGCCATAGAGGGTGTTCGGCGCCAACGCCGTATCGATCGTCATGAGTTCCGCGGAAGGGTCGTACTCGGCGAAGGTTCCGACACCAACGAAGCGCAATCCTCCGACTGCCGCGAATGCGTTGGCCAGGTTGATGGTGCCCGTGAGGCAGTTGAGGTTCAGTGGCGACGTGAAATGACCTGGCCCGCCGTGCCACGCCGCATGTACCAGAGTTGTTGTCCCGTCGAGCAGTCTTTCCAATCGGTCAGGCGCTTCTGCGAACAAGTCGTGTGTGCGCGCGAGCTCTACTCCCCCGTGACACGAGACGTCCTGAAGACGTGACGGGTCGCGCACGAGCACCCGAACCGAGCACTCCCGTTCGAGGAGATTGCTCAGAACCTGCCTTCCGACGAATCCTGTCGCTCCGGTCAAGGTGACAGTCATAAAGCCTCAGCCTCCGGGTTCCGGGTCGGATTGCTTGACGAACGCGCGTCTTGCCTCCGCATTGCCTTAGAAGATCACGCGAGAACCGGCCCAAGATAGGATTTGTATCTACTCGGGTCGTTGTGCTGGCACAATCGCCAAAGTGACCGCCCGCGATCGTCTTCAGAGCCATCTGGGTGGACCGCTTCGGCCCCACGAGTTGGCGCATGCCGCGGTCATAGGGGCACTCTCCGCGGTCATCGTGATCATCGCCGTGGTAATCCCGTTTGCCAAGTGGTTGGGCGTTCTCGGCATCTTGCTGCCCGGCCTGCTGGCCTACCGTTTCCGCCTTCGTGCGGTGGTCGCCGCAACGGTTGTTGGTGGAGTGATCACCTTCCTAATCACCGGGCTGGGTGGCTTTTTCGCCGTCTTGAACTGCGCCAGTGTCGGCGGATTGGCGGGGTTCGTAAAGCGCAATGGCCGGGGCACAGCGACGCTCCTTGCGCTGTCTCTACTCGTCGGAATGATCAACGCCGCCTTTTGGGTCGGCGTGTTCGCAGTATCGACTGAACTGCGGCGCTTGATGTTCGTGGTGGTAACCGCGACCGTGGACGGCATCGCTGCGTTCCTGACCTGGGTGCACCTGCAGGCACTCGGCGCGGCAATGCAGCGTTATCTCGCCGAGGGCCTGCACCACTGGCCGGCGCTGCTCTTCGGCTATCTCGTCCTCGGGTCTGCAATCGCGTGTCTGGTCGCCTGGTCGGTGCTGTCCGGGGTTTTGAACCGGCTACGCGAGATCATCCCCCCCGTGTACGAACTGGACACTGCGGACCCCGGCGAGGGCGGTGCATCCGAGGACGCTCCGATCGCGCCGGTTCCTGTGCGGCTGGACCGAGTGCGGTTCCGATATCCGGGCGCCGCCAGTGACGCGATCTTCGACGTCAGCCTGGACGTGAACGCCGGCGAGCACGTCGCCGTCACCGGCGCGAACGGATCCGGCAAGACCACGTTGATGCGGATTTTGGCCGGCCGAGAACCGACGTCGGGGTTGGTGGACCGGCCCGGCGGAGTAGGTCTCGGCCAGATGGGCGGGACCGCGATTGTCTTCCAACACGCGAAAAGCCAGGTCTTGGGCACAAGGGTCGTCGACGATGTGGTCTGGGGACTACCGCCGGGTACCGATGTCGACGCCGACCGCTTACTACGGGAGGTCGGCCTCGAGGGTTTCGCCGAACGGGAGACGGGCAGCTTGTCCGGCGGGGAATTGCAGCGCCTCGCGTTGGCGGCGGCTCTGGCTAGGGAACCGGCGCTCCTGATTGCCGACGAGGTCACCGCCATGGTTGACCCACCGGGTCGCGACGCCCTCTTACAGGTGCTGTCCGATCTCACCAAGCGACACCGGGCTGCCCTTGTGCACATCACGCACGAGGCCGACGCGGCCGCGTTCGCCGACCGGACGATCAACCTCAGCGATTCACGGGATGATGCCAACGAGGTTGAGACCGTGATGGCGGCAATGCCAACCACTACGTTCGACAATTGTTCAAACGTGCCGGTACTGGAACTCGTAGGTGTCGGGCACGAATACGGCGGTGGCACACCGTGGGCCAAGACAGTCCTACGCGACATCAACTTCGTGGTGGAGCAAGGAGACGGGCTCTTGATCCACGGTGGGAACGGCTCGGGTAAATCGACACTAGCGTGGATCATGGCTGGATTGACTATTCCCACCACCGGCGCATGCCTGATCGATGGCGAGCCTGCTCATGAGCATGTTGGCGCGGTGTCATTGTCGTTCCAGGCAGCCCGGCTGCAGCTCATGCGCAGCTTCGTCGGCTCAGAAGTGGCGTCCGCAGCAGGGTTTTCGTGCCACGACGAAGACCGCGTGGCGGCAGCCTTGGAGGCAGTCGGATTGGAGGCCGCGTGTGCGAGACAGCACGTCGACAAGCTCAGCGGCGGTCAAATGCGCCGTGTTGTGCTTGCCGGTCTGCTGGCACGGTCGCCCCGCGCATTGATTCTCGACGAGCCGCTGGCGGGCCTGGACACTAAGGGACGACGAGGCCTGCTCCAGTTGCTCGCCAGCTTGCGCCGGAAGCAGGGTTTAACGGTGGTGGCCGTTTCGCATGACTCCGTCGGGCTAGACGACATTTGCTCGCGGACCCTTCATCTGCACAACGGCGCACTGGAAGCGGTCGTCGCGGCGAGGAGTGGCCGTTGACCCCGACGTCCTCTGCCCGCGGCCCGACCAAACGGCCACCTCGCCCGACCAAGCGCGCACCTCGCCGGGGTCTACTACTGGTCCCGGTGCCCGGACGCTCGCCGATCCACAAGCTGTGGGCAGGCACGAAACTACTTGTTGTCATCTGGTTTTCGATTCTGCTGTGGTTCTTTCCCGGTTGGGTGATGATCGGCGCGGTGTGGGTCCTGGTACTGGTCGCGGCCCGGATCGCTCGCATTCCGCGTGGCGCACTGCCGTCCCGGCCGCGTCGCCTGTGGATTCTCATCACATTGGCCTTTGTGTTTGCGACGTTGGCTGGCGGTAGTCCGGTGATTTCGGTGGCTGGAGTCCACATCGAACTCGGTGGTGCGTTGTACGGTTTGCGAGCAGCCCTGCTGGCGTTCGGGCTCGTGGGCCTTGCGGCGATGGTGTCCTGGACCACCAATGTCGCCGAGATCGTTCCTGCAATAACGACTTTGGCTCGGCCATTGACTTTCTTGCGGTTTCCGGTGCGAGAATGGGCGGTGGCGTTGGCGCTCGGACTGCGCTCTTTCCCGATGCTGATCGAAGAGTTTCAGACTCTTTATGCGGCCCATCGGTTGCGGTCCAAACGGATGCAGCCCAACCGTCGTGTCCGCCGTCGACAGCAGGCACGCGACGCTTCTGACCTAATCGTTGCGGCCCTCGCCATGACTCTGCGACGCGCCGACGAAATGGGCGACGCGATCGCCGCCCGCGGCGGTACCGGGCAATTCTCCACCAACCCGGCGCGGCCAAAACTAGCGGACTGGGTGACACTGGCGATCGCTGCAGCGATCGGCGGTGGCGCGGTCACGGTCGAGACAATCTTGCGCATCAGTCAACTAGGACCCGGCGTCTGATCGCCAGAGCACCCTTCGTCTGAATCGGGCCGTTGACGAGGTAGCGTTCCCCCCTGTGTGGGGATCGCTGCTGGGACTGGCGTTTCTGGTCGCGATCAATCCCGTACTTCTCGCGGTCATCCTTCTGATGATCTCCCGGCCACGGCCGGTGCAAAACCTGGCAGCTTACTGGGTAGGCGGCATGATCGTGTACCTTTCCTGCCTTCTAATTCCGCTGATGCTGCTGCACCTGATACCGGCGTTTGCTTCCTTTTCGCAAGAGATGACCGTGCCCGCCACATCGGCTAACGCCAGTGCCCGGCACATTCAACTCGGCATGGGGATGCTGATGCTCGTGATCGCAGCGGTTATCACTGCACGTTCTTTCGCGCGCCGACGTGCGTACGCGCCGACGCCGAGCGGCAGCGGCAGCACGCCGGCCGCCACGTCACCGCTCGGAGCTTTGAGCGCTGCGGCGGATAAGGACGGATCGGCAATCCGACGGTTACTCGGCCGCCTCGAAAATGCCTGGGATGACGGATCTTTATGGGTCGCCTTCGTGTTCGGTCTCCTCGGGTTGCCCCCACCCTTCCTGGTGCTTTTTGTAGGTGCCACCATCGTGTCCTCGGCGGCCGGGATCGGCACGCAGATCCTTGCCGTCATCGTGTTCGTGATCGCGGTGTTCTCGGTTGTGGAGATCGCTCTCCTGAGCTATGTGGTCGCGCCGGCCAAAACTCAA
This sequence comes from Mycolicibacterium malmesburyense, assembly GCF_001050015.1. The sequence continues at coordinate 39,555 of NZ_CVTB01000253.1, read as the reverse complement.
GCGATACTGCAACCGCTATACGATTGGATGCTTGTTCACCGTCGGCACGTGCTGGTGGCGATCTTCACGCTGGTGGGGGTTTTCACTGTGGCAAAGGGCATCGGTATCTTCTGAGCCGGAGCTAAAGCGCCCTTCACAGTGGCGGTTTACGCCCAGGGCCCGCGGCGCCGGTGAGCTATCGCGAGGGCGTCGTATATGAGACTGACAACGGACGGCCGGACAAGCCAATTGAACTTATGAAGACGGTGGAAATCATTCAACGCCGCCCGAAATCCGTATTCGTTCTCCCGGTACTCCTCGAAGATGCGGTCCAGCGCAGACTGATCCCAAGACTCGTCTCGCCCGGCCGCGCATAGCTCGTCGTAGACCGTGGACACCCAGCCTGTGACGAATGAGGTTGTCACCGGACCGGTTTGCCGCTGGCGATGCAAATCCGGTTTTAGAAACTCATCGATCTCGGACTCATCGCGAACCTTGAGGTCGATCGACAACGCCGCAGAAATCCGTTTTGCCTCCCTGCGCCAATTGTCGAGCAGGCTGGTGTACTCAACGAAGACCCGTGGCAGGGCGCGCGAATTTCGCTCGGCGAGCAAATTCGATTTCAGCCATAAAGCCGTCGCGAGCTCCGGCGAGGCCCCATTGAACGCAGCAAGTGACGCGGCAACCTCTTGGGGGTGACGCACCGTAATGACCGCTGCGACGTCGAATCCCGACAGACGGGCCGCCTCGAACCACATGTCGGACAGCGCCGTTATATGCAAGTCCTTGATGACAACCAGCGGCGCGGTCGGCAGCTGGCGAAAAAAGCGCTGATTTCGCCGACGCTGAATGCCTTCTCATCGGCGCTGAACGCACCGTCCTCCTGCAATCGCAATGTCGGGTCGAACCATTCACTTCCGTGGCGGCGCAGGATAGCGAAGTTGAGACGGTGAGTCGCGCGCGGTTCCCAATAGCCGAGGGGGTTGGCCGAGTTCGCGCCTACTAGTCCCGCCGGCAGCGTGGCACCGCAAAGTGAGAGCATGCGCGTGAGCGCCGAGGTTCCGGAGCGAGGCACGCCCAGAACGAACAGAGCAACCGGGCGAGCCGCAGCACCCCCGGACTGTCGCGGCGAAGTCACGGGCGGAACTTTGTGATCGGCGCCGCGTGCGTCGCAGTCGTTTTGACGGAATTGAGACCGATGATCACGGCAACAGGATAACGTTGCGTTCGCAATCACGGGGCCAAGTCAACTACGTCTACGGGCTTAGCTGCGGGAAGGGTATCGGGCTAGCTCTGGCAGGACTGATCGATATGGATGAGCGGCTGGACAATCGACTCGCGTTGGTGGACCACGCTTTGTTCGCGGGGCATCGCGCCGCCAGCCTCAACCTGGTGATCCAAGTCGTTTGGCTCTATTCGCACATTGTCGACCTCGACGGGCTGAGGCGGTTCAACCACAATCTCGGTCGCGGGTTGCTGGGGCGGCGCATCGAGCGTTCGCCGTTGCCGTTCGCGCGTCATCGTTGGGTCTCCACGCCGGATGCGCCGGACATAGAAGTCGCCGATGGCGCGCGTCCTGGCACCGAACTCAGCGACTGGGCTGATGAACGTTCACAGCTTCCTATCGATGCGGAGCGCGGGCCCGGCTGGCATCTCGGCGTCCTCCCCCTTGCGGACGGCTCGACGGCGGTCAGCCTGGTGCTTTCCCACTACGTGGTCGACGGCATCGGGCTTCACCAGGTCGTCTCCGATGCGGTGCTGGGTAATTCTGCCGATCTCGGCTTTCCACCGCCGGATTTCCGTACTCGACGCCGTGCGGCAGTTCAGGATGCCCGAGAAATCCTGCGAGAGTCGCCTGACATCGGCCGGGCGGCAGTAGCGGCGGTAAGACTGGCCCGCCGCGCACGGCAGGACGTCGCCCGATCGAAGCCCTCACCACCACCCGTCCCACTCCGCGCGACCGACGGTGATGACGCGATCGTCGTGCCGGCCGTCTCGATCCAGATCGATCTCGAGTCATGGGATGGCCGTGCGAAGGCTCTCGGTGCCACAGGTAAGACGTTGGTCGTCGCCCTCGCTGCGAAACTTGCCGAGCGCATGGGGCGCAGCCGTCCCGGTGACGGCCTCGTCACCCTGCAACTCCCCATGAACGAACGCACCGAAGGTGATACGCGTGCCAATGCGATGTCGATCGCGAGCGTCACCATCGACCCGACACGCGTCACCACAGACCTGGGTGACCTGAGGGCCGCCATCAAGCGGGCACTCACCACGTTGCGGGAAACGCCCGACGAGTCACTGCAGTTGCGGGCACTGGTCCCGTTCATGCCGAAACTCGCGTTGAAACGGATGGTCGATGCGGGGCTTACCGACCCCGATGCCCCGTCACTTTGTTCGAACCTCGACGAGTTCGACCCGAGCGTGTACCACCCCGACGGCACCGACGGCACCGACGGCGAGATCGTTCTGACTCGGGCCACGGCGCAAGGCTTAACACGCCAGTGGCTCGAGTCGACGGGCGGGCAGATGAACATGCAATCGTGGCGCGTCGCAGGCGGCTCAAAGATCTACTTCACGGTGAACGCCTATCAACCCGGTGTGGTAGAGACGAAGCCTGCTCTCTATGAGCTGATCGCGAAGACCCTGACCGAGTTCGAGCTGACCGGTTTCATCTACTGAGTCAGGAGAAGCTCGGGCGGGCTCCGGCAGGGAAATGCGAGTGCGCCTGCGTGAGTGCAATAGATCTCGAAAGCGGGTGGTGCAGAGCATGATTCAGGCCAGTGATTCCACCCACGCGCGGTGCAGCGCGGCGTAGTGCCCGCCGGCGCGGGTGATCAGGTCCTCCGGTGAGCCGTCCTCGACGATGCGGCCGTGTTCGAGCACCAGCACCCGGTCGGCGACCTGGACGGTCGAGAGCCGGTGCGCGATGACGAGCGCGGTCCGGTCGGCGAGGACGGTCTCGAGCGCACGCTGCACCATGCGCTCACTGGGGATGTCCAGCGACGACGTCGCCTCGTCGAGGATCAGCACCGCCGGGTCGGCGAGGAACGCCCGCGCGAACGCGACGAGTTGCCGCTGCCCGGCCGACAGTCGGCCGCCACGTTTGGCGACATCGGTGTCGTACCCGTCGGGCAGCGCATCGATGAAGCGGTCGGCGCCAACGGCTTCGGCCGCGGCGACGACCTCGGCGTCGGTGGCGTCGGGCCGGCCGAACCGGATGTTGTCGGCGACGGTCCCGTCGAACATGAAGTTCTCCTGGGTGACCATCACGACATGGCGACGCAGTTCGCTCTGCGAAAGATCGCGCAGGTCAATGCCGTCCAGCGTCACCGATCCGGAGGTCGGATCGTAGAACCGCGCGATCAGTTTGGCGATCGTGGTCTTACCCGCGCCGGTGGTGCCGACCAGCGCGACGGTCTGACCGGCGGGCACCTCGAGCGTCAGGCCCGGCAGCACCGGACGGTCGGGGACGTAGTGGAAACCCACGTCGCGGAAGGCGATCTCACCGCGCACGTCAGTGAGTTCGACGGGGTGTGACGGGTCCTTGAGGCCCGGTCGCTGGGCGAGGACACCAGCCAGCTTCTCGAGCGCCGACGCCGCCGACTGGAACGTGTTGAAGAACTGCGAGATCTCCTGCATCGGCTCGAAGAACATCCGCAGGTACAGCAGGAAGGCTGTCAGCGTACCGATCGTCATCTCGCCGTTGAGGACTCGGTAGCCGCCGTAAAGCAACACCACACCGGTGGTGAGGTTGCCGACGAGCTTGACACCGGGCATGAAGATCGCGAGCAGTTGGAATGTGCGCTCGTTGTCGGCCTTGTAGCGGTCCGCAATGTCTTCGAAGATCTGCTGGTTGCGCGGTTCCCGGCGATAGGCCTGCACGGCCTTGATACCCGTCATCGTCTCGACGAACTGCACGATCACCAGGGCCGCGCTCTCGCGCACGCGGCGATACGTTTTCGCGGACTCGTTGCGGAACCACCACACCAGTCCGATCAACACCGGGAAGGCGCCCAGACACATCAACCCGAGCCGCCAGTCGAGCACCACGAGCAGGACGGCGGTGCCGAACAACGTGAGCACCGCGGTCACCAGGCTGTCGAAGCCGGTCTCGAGCATGTCCTGGATGGCTTCGACATCGTTGGTGGACCGGCTCACCACCCGACCAGAGGTGTAGCGCTCGTGGAACGCGATGTCCAGGCGCTGGAAATGCCGAAACACCCTGCGGCGCAACTCCAGAAGCACCTTCTGGCCGATGCGCCCGGAACGGCGGAGGAAGAACATCCGGCTGGTGGCCTGCACCGCCACGACGACGGCGAGGACGCCGACGATCGTCAGCAGCGCATGGGCCGGGCCGCCCTCGATGATCGGTGGGATGCCCTGGTCGATGCCGCGCTTGACGAGAATCGGCACCGACAGGCGGGCGGCGTTCTCCACCACGACGACGAGAGCCAGCAGCGCGACGGTGACGCGGTACGGGCGGAGCAGGTCGCCGAGCAGGAAACGCGCTTCCCGGCGCCGGTCGATGCTCTCGTCGATCGGCGAGTCATCCTGATGCTCTTCGAACTTGCCGCGCCACTCGGCGGTCGCGGTGTCCGGGGTGTCGGTGGCGGTCATCGGCGCTCGGCCTCCGAGGTGGCGTAGCGCCGCTGTGCGGGGTCGCGGTGCAGGGCGCCCTGTTCCTCGACGGCGTGGTCGAGGCGGCTGCGGTCCCGATCGTCCTCCCAGGCGCATGCGCGCTCGGCGCCGTCGTCGAGTTCGTCGTCGGCGGCCAGCAGGTAGCGGTACCGCGGCACCTCCGCGAGCAGATCGGCGTGTGTGCCGACGTGGGTGATGGTGCCGTTCTCCAACAGGGCGACCTTGTCGGCCAGCAGCACCGTCGAAGCGCGATGCGCGACAACGATTCCCGTGACCGAGTGCAGAACCCGCCGCAGCGCCTCCTCGACGACCGCTTCGGTGTGCACGTCGAGCGCCGAGAGCGTGTCGTCGAGCACGAGGATCTTGGGCGCCGCCAGGATCGCGCGCGCCAGCGAGAGCCGTTGGCGTTGACCGCCGGACAAGCTCATCCCCTGCTCGCCGATGCGGGTGTCGAGGCCGAACGGCAGGTCGTAGACGAAGTCCGCGGCCGCGACGTCGATCGCCTCGGCGAGATCGTCGTCGGACGCGTCCGGCCTTCCGAGCCTGAGGTTTTCGGCGACCGACATCGAGAACAGCGTCGGGTCCTCGAAGGCGGTGGCGACCGCTTCCCGCAGGGCGGGCAGGGTGAATTCGCGGATGTCGCGGCCGTCGATGCGGATGGAGCCCTCGGTGACGTCGTACAGGCGCGAGATCAGCGCGGCCAGTACGGACTTGCCCGAACCGGTCGAGCCGACGAGCGCGAGCGTCTCCCCCGGTTCGACGGTGACGGTGACGTCGCGCAGGGCGCGATCCTCCGAGTCCGGAAATCGGAAGCCGACATCGACGAGTTCGAGGCGTCCGCCCCGCGGGGTCTGGTCGATCGGACCGTCGGCGATGTCGATGGGCGCATCGAAGATCTCGGCGATCCGGTTGGCCGCGGTGAACGACTCCTGCGTCATCGACAGGAGGAAGCCGAGCGAGGCGATCGGCCAGACGAGCGACAACATCATGGTGATGAACGCGACCAGCGTGCCCATGGTGACGTGGCCCTCGCCTGCGGCGTACGCGCCGAAGCCGAGGACGACGATCAGCGTCAGGTTCGGGATGACCTCGAGCAGCGTCCAGAATTTCGCCGACACGGACACGCGATCGACTTGTGTCTCATAGAGATTGGTGAGCTGTTCGTCGAACCGGTCGTAGACGTAGTCCTCCCGGCCGAACGATTTCACCACCCGCAGCCCCAAGGCGGACTCTTCGACGTGGGTGGCGACGTGGCCCGCCTGGTCCTGGGCCAGCCGCGACAGCCGGGTGTATTCCTGTTGGAAGTGCAGCACGGTCAGCGTGATCGGCACGATCGACACCACCACGACCACGCCCAGCGGCCAATACATCGTCAGCAGGATCGCCGTGACGACGGTGATCTGCAGGCCGTTGAGCAACAGGAACAGCATGCCGAACGACATGAAGCGACGTATCGTGCTCAGGTCGTTCATGATTCGCGACAGCAGCTGCCCGGACTGCCACCGCCCGTGGAAGCTCATCGGCAGCACCTGGAGCCGGGCGTAGAGGTCTTTGCGGATGTCGGCCTCGACGCCCATGGTGGCGCGCGCCGCGAGCCAGCGGCGGATGGACCACAACACCGCCTCCGTGAGGCCGATACCCATCGCGGCGGTGCCGAGCAGCCACAGACCCTGCTGATCCTGGTGGCGCACCGGACCGTCGATGACGGCCTTGGTCATCAACGGGATCGACACCGTGGCCGCGAGGCTGGCGATGGCGACGGTGACCATCGCGATCCACCGCGCCCGGTACGGCATCAGGTACGGCAGCATCCGCCACAGGTCCGCGCTTGCGCGTCGGCGTTGCGGTGGCGGGGCGATGGCCGGCGCGGAGCGCAGGGCCTGGATTTCGGGGGCGACCACTTAGACCATCTTCCCATGCGGGGCAACCGGATAGCTTCGCGTGCCGAAACTGTATTCCCGCAGGGAAAAGTCGGGTGGAGGCCTGCTGGAATACCGTTTCGCGGGAATTTGGATCATGCCGCCGCCGTCTCCTGGGCTCCGAACTGAGTTTCGTACAACTCGGCGTACCGGCCCCGGTTGGCGAGAAGTTCGAAATGCGTGCCGCGTTCGACGATGCGGCCGTCCTCGACGACCAGGATGAGGTCGGCGGCGCGGACGGTGGACAGCCGGTGCGCGATCACGATCGACGTCCGGCCGGCGAGCGCCTCGGTGAGCGCCTGCCGAACGGCGGCCTCCGATTCGGAGTCCAGCGAGGCGGTGGCCTCGTCGAGCACGACGACCCGCGATCGGCCCAGCAGCAGGCGCGCGATCGTCAGCCGCTGGCGCTGCCCGCCGGACAGGCGGTAGCCGCGCTCGCCAACGACGGTGTCGAGGCCGTCGGGCATCTCGGCGACCACGTCTGCCAGCCGGGCGCGGTCGAGAGCCTCCCACAGTTCGTCGTCGGTGGCGTCGGGCGCCGCCAGCGTGAGGTTGGCCCGGATGGACTCGTGGAACAGGTGGCCGTCCTGGGTGACCACGCCGACCGTCTCCTTGAGCGACGCGAACGACACGTCGCGCACATCTGCTCCGTTGAGCGTCACCGCACCGGAGTCGACGTCGTAGAGGCGGGCGAGCAGCGACGCGATCGTCGACTTGCCCGCGCCCGACGAGCCCACCAGCGCCACCATCTGCCCGGGTTGCGCGGTGAACGAGATGCCGTGCAACACTTCCTCGCCGCCGCGGATGTCGAGTTCGGCGACCTCCTCCAGCGAGGCCAGCGACACCTTGTCCGCCGAGGGGTAGGAGAAGCGCACGTCGTCGAACTCAACCGCCACCGGGCCGGCGGGAACGGGGACGGCGTCCGGCTTCTCGGCGATGAGCGGTTCGAGGTCGAGCACCTCGAAGACCCGCTCGAAGGACACCAGCGCGCTGGCGATCTCGACGTGCGCATTGGCGAGCGCGGTCAGCGGGGCGTAGAGCCGGGTCAGCAACAGGGCCAGCGACACGATCGCGCCGGCCTGCAGGTGGCCGCCGATCGCGAGGGCGCCGCCGAGCCCGTAGACCAGTGCGAGCGCCAGGGCGGACATGAACGTCAGCGAGTTCATGAAGACCGACTGCAGCATCGCGGTTTTCACGCCGATGTCGCGGACGCGGCCCGCGCGCACGGCGAACTCGCGGGATTCGGTCGCGGGATTGCCGAACAGCTTGACCAGCGTCGCGCCGGGCGCCGAGAACCGTTCGGTCATCTGGGTGTTCATGGTCGCGTTGTGGGCGGCGGCCTCGCGCGACAGCCGGGCCATGGTGCGGCCGATCCGGCGGGCGGGAACGATGAACAGCGGCACGAGCACCAGCGAGAGCAGGGTGACCTGCCAGGAGATCGACAGCATCACCACCAACGTCAGCGTGAGCGTCACGAGGTTGGCCACCACGCCAGACAGCGTGTCGGAGAAGGCACGCTGCGCGCCCATGACGTCGTTGCCGAGGCGGCTGACCAGTGCGCCGGTTCGGGTGCGGGTGAAGAAGGCGACCGGCATCCGTTGCACGTGGTCGAACACCGCGGTGCGCAGGTCGAGGATCAGGCCCTCTCCGATCGTCGAGGACAGCCACCTCGTCACGAGGGAGGCGACGGTTTCGGCGACGGCCACCGCCGCGATGACAGCCGCCAAAACGAACACCGTGCGGGCCGAACCCGCGGTGATCGCGTCGACGACCTTGCCCGCCAGCACGGGTGTGGCGACGCCGAGGAGCGCCGCGACGACGCTGACGGCGACGAACGCGCGCAGCCGAAGATGGTGGCGACGGGCGAAGCGCCAGATGCGACGCAGTAACGCCGCGTTCAGCAGCGACCGCAGGTCACCGCCGCGGGCATGCGACTGCCGGTAGAGCGCCTGCCGCGCGACCGTTTCCATGCTCATGAAATCACCGTAGAACCTCAACAATGGATAAGGTCAACGGCTTCCCCGCGCCGCTGGCCAGGGCACATACGGGGTACCCTGGTCAGCGGCGCTCCCCTCGACGGGTGCTGAAAACGCCTGCGGTTTGGGCCTAATTGTCCAATCGGGCGAACTCACGGCGCCGGTACTGCTCGACGCAGGTCGATCGCCTGACTTTGCCGCTGGTGGTAATCGGTATTGCGCCCGGTGACACCAGGACGCAATCCGCGACGGCCAGACCGTGTGAGTTGGATATCGCCGAGGTGACATCGCCTTTGATGGCGGAAAGCTTCTCCGCCGCCTCTTCGTCGGATTTGCCGTGTGTGTTGACCTCAACGATCACGACAAGCTTCTCGGTTTGGCTGTCGGGAACGGCGATAGCCACACACCGACTGTGGGAGATCTCCTGGATGGTCGCCTCGATGTCGTCGGGTGAGTGATTACGCCCGTACACGATCAACAGATCCTTGATGCGGCCGATGACGAACAGTTCGTCATCGAAGAGGAATCCGGAATCACCGGTGCGCAGCCATGTTCCCTGGGGTGTGCCAGGCGACGGATCCCCCAGCGTTCCCCCGAAGGTGGCTTCGCTTTCTTCGGGCTTCTGCCAGTAACCGCGCGCGACGTTACCGCCGTGCACCCAGATCTCGCCTACGGTCCCCGCCGGACATTCGCTCCGCGTTTCGGGGTCGACGATTCGGACCACAGGTGATTTCGGCACTCCGTAGCTCACCAGCGGAGTACCACCGCTTGCGCAGCGCTCCGCCTTGCCTACGGAGAGCTTCTCCGAATCGAAGCGCAGGATCGCCGGTGGTTCGGGTGACGTACGGGTGGCTACATATACCGTGGCTTCTGCCAGACCATACGACGGACGTATCACCTCCTCGCGCAGGTTGAAGCCGGCGAACCGTCGGGTGAAGCGTTGCAGCGTCGCCGGGTTCACGCGCTCACTGCCGGTGGCGATGACAAGCACGTCGGAGAGATCAAGCCCGGCCATGTCGTCGTCGGTCGTTTTCCGGACCGCCAGCTCGAACGCGAAGTTCGGCGCCGCTGTGAACGCCTTCCTGTTACCTGCGATCAGCTGTATCCACCGCGCCGGCCTCTGCAGAAACGCCACCGGACTGGTGAGCACGGCGGGCACCCCGGTGAGGATGGGCGCAAACACACCCAGATAGAGGCCCATGTCGTGGTAGAACGGCAGCCAGGAGACGATGGTGGCGTCAGGCGGAGGGACCTTTCCGTAATCCGCGAAGTAGTCGGACATCCACTGTTCGAAGTTGGTCATGATGTTCTCGTGCGACATCACGACTCCGGCCGGCGAGCGTGTTGATCCCGACGTGTATTGCAGATACGCCAAGCTGGGGTGATCCGCGCCGCCGGAACCCAGCCCCGTCGCGCCGTCGCCACCCAACTCGTCGACCTCGACCACTGCTGGAGGGGAGTCGCCGGCTTCCGACTCAACAAATGCGGACACCGTGCTCGCGACCGCGGACGTCGTCAGTACGACCTTCGGGGAGGCATCCCGCAGCACGGAACTGACGCGCTCATCGGCCGCGCCGCCGAGCGGAACCGAGAGGGGAACCGCTATCTGACCAGCCTGTAACGCGCCGAGGAACGCGACGACGTAGTCCAGGCCCTGCGGCGCCAAGACCAGAGCACGGTCGCCTTCCGAGCCCAATTGCCGGAGCACACCAGCGACGTTGATCGTCCGGCGATACAGCTCCGCCCACTTGAGCGTTTGTTTGACTCCCGACCAATCCTGGTCGTAGTCCATGAAAGTGAACACCGTGTCGTCTGGCTGAATGCTGGCGCGTTCACGCAGCAAAGTCAGAACCGAAGTTTCGACCACGGGCATCAGGTTACCGTGGCCGCCCCGCCCGCAACCCGGAAACCGCAGCAAAGTTTGCGGTGAGCATACCGATATCCCCTCGCGATTTCGCCGGCGATATGCCCGAGGTTGCCTCATGACGTGCCTGAACCCCCACTTGTGCCGGTGGGTCGCCCGTATTGCGGACGGCAGAGCGGCTGGCACCGCTTGTTGGCGGCAGCTCTCAAACGGCCGCCTGAGCGTGGTCGCATACATCCCCGCTCACGAGGAGCGCGAAAAAAACCAGCAAACCATCGTTGTCAGCGCGCCGTTCGAGACAGATAAACCGGATCCCGGGACAACAAGGCATCCGCGAAATTACGGTTGTCAATTACGACTGTCGATGTGCATCGAAGCCGCTGCGCGCCAACCGTGACGAGACACGCGGGCTTGGCCGAGCAGCGGTCGACACCAGTGCAACCGCTGTAGGGGGAAGAGATGGGGTCATTCCAGACCGCGCCCGATTCTTCAGGGAACTCGAGATCGGGTGTCACTCCGGTTGCCGTTATCGGCATGGCGTGCCGACTGCCGGGCGGGATCGACTCTCCCCAGCTGTTGTGGGAGGCACTGATCCGAGGCGATGACCTCGTTACCGAGGTCCCTGCCGACCGCTGGGATGCCGACGAGTACTACGACCCGGAGCCGGGGGTGCCCGGGCGATCGGTGTCGAAGTGGGGTGCGTTCCTCGACGACGTGGCCGGTTTCGACGCCGACTTCTTCGGCATCAACGAGCGTGAAGCCACCGCGACCGACCCGCAGCATCGGTTGCTGCTCGAGACCTCCTGGGAGGCGATGGAGAATGCCGGCCTGACCCGGGAGGCGTTGGCCGACTCGCTGACAGGTGTGTTCATGGGGTTGACGCACAACGACTATCAGTTGTTGGCCGCTGATGCCGGCGCCGTCGAGCAACCGTACGGATTTACCGGGAACAACTTCAGCCTGGCGTCCGGGCGGGTGGCCTACGCACTCGGATTGCATGGCCCCGCCCTCACGGTGGACACCGCATGCTCGTCAGGTCTGACAGCGGTGCACCTGGCGTGCCGCAGCTTGCATGAGCGCGAAAGCGACCTCGCCTTCGCCGGTGGCGTCTCGCTGGCGCTCGACCCTCGCAAGTGGTCGGCCGGCTCGGCCGAGGGCATGTTCTCACCTACCGGACGGTGCCATGCTTTCGACGCCGGGGCAGACGGTTTCGTAGGCGGGGAGGGCTGCGTCGTTCTGCTCTTCAAGCGGTTGGCCGACGCGCAACGCGATGGTGACCGGATCTTGGCCGTGATACGGGGTACGGCCGCGAACCAAGATGGTCGCACCATCAACATCGCGACGCCGTCGCAGTCCGCGCAAGTAGCGGCCTACCGGGAGGCGCTGGCTGCGGCCGGTGTCGATCCGGCGACTGTAGGAATGGTGGAGGCACACGGTACCGGCACGCCCACCGGTGACCCCATCGAATATGCCAGCCTCGCAGAGGTTTACGGCACTGGCTCCCCCTGCGCCCTCGGCTCCTCGAAAACCAACTTCGGCCATACCCAGGCGGCGTCCGGCGCTCTCGGTCTGGTGAAAGCAGTGCTCGCACTGCAGCGCGGGGTCGTGCCGCAGAACCTGCACTTCACACGGTTGCCCGACGCCATGGCAGACATTTCGACTCATCTTTTTGTGCCGCAGGCCAATACACCGTGGCCCACAAACGGGCAGCACCCCCGACGGGCCGCGGTGTCGTCATACGGAATTTCCGGAACCAATGTGCACGCGGTCGTGGAGCAGGCTCCTGACCCCACTCTGCCTGAGATCGAATCCGTCGATCCGTCGGCGCTGATGTTCTTGATCTCCTCGACCTCGGCCGAGGAGTTGCGTCGAACCGCCGGTCGGCTGGCCGACTGGATGCAAACACGTGACGACGTGGAGTTGCCGGATCTCGCTTACACCCTGGCCCGTCGGCGTGTGCACCGCCCGGTTCGAACCGCTGTCGTCGCCAGCGGCAAGCCGCAGGTCATCGAGGCACTGAGAGCTGTCGCCGAAGGTGAAAGTCCCTTCCAGACCGCCGTCGGGCGGGATGATCGTGGTCCGGTATGGGTGTTCTCTGGGCAGGGCTCGCAATGGCCCAAGATGGGTGCCGAATTATTGGCGACGGAGCCGGTTTTCGCCGCAACAGTAGCGCAAGCCGAACATGTGATCGCCCTCGAAGCAGGCTTTTCGGTGACTGAGGCCATGTCATCCAACGAGGTGGCGACCGGTCAGGATCGGCTCCAGCCTACGTTGTTCACCATCCAGGTGGGCCTTGCCGCCACTATGAAGGCCTACGGGGTGCGCCCAGCCGCGGTCATCGGACATTCCCTGGGTGAGGCCGCGGCGGCTGTCGTCGCTGGAGCGCTCTCACTCGAAGACGGGTTGCGCCTGATCTGTCGCCGCTCACGGCTGATGTCGCGCATCGCGGGCCAAGGTGCCACCGCTATGGTGGAATTACCTGCGAAACAGGTGCTTTCGGAGTTGACCGCCGCCGGCATCACCGACGTCGTAGTGGCCGTTGTACCCTCTCCGGATTCCACAGTGGTAGCCGGGGCAACCCAAACGGTTCGAGATCTCATCGCGGGCTGGGAGGAACGCGAGGTGGTGGCTCGGCTCGTCCCCGTCGACGTCGCCTTCCACTCACCGCAGGTCGAGCCCATCGTTCCCGAGCTGACGGAAGCACTCGCCGACCTCAAGCCGATGACCCCGGATGTTCCCTTCTACTCGGCAACCATGTTCGACCCGCGCGAGCAACCCGTGTGCGACGCGACGTACTGGGTGACCAACATGCGCCGGATGGTGCGATTCGCCACGGCTGTACAGGCCGCCTTGGAAGACGGCCACCGGGTGTTCGCCGAGTTGTCGCCACACCCGCTCCTCACCCGCGCTCTCGAGCAGACCGCCCGTAGTCGCGAGATCCCGATCGCCGCCTTGGCGGCCATGCGACGCGAGCAGGCGCTTCCTCATGGTTTGCGCGGGTTTGTCGCGGAGCTGCACGCTGCCGGGGCTGCGATCGATTACTCCGTCCTATGCCCGGACGGGCGCCTCGTGGATACGCCGCTGCCGACGTGGACGCACCGGTCGCTCTGGGTGAGCGGCGGAAGCCAAGATGCGTCATCCCGTGGTGGTCGCACGATCGCAGTGCATCCATTGCTGGGTCCGCACGTGCACCTACAAGAGGAGCCCGAACGCCACGTGTGGCAGTCCGATATCGGCACCATCGCTCAGCCTTGGCTCGCCGATCACCAGGTCCACGATGTGGCTGTGCTCCCGGCGGCCGCCTATTGCGAAATGGCACTGGCAGCCGCACGCACCGTCCTCGGTGAGTGCTCTGAGGTGCGAGACATTCTGTTCGAGCAGGCGCTGCTTCTGGACGAAACCACCACGGTTGCCGCTTCCGCCGAATGGGCTAGACCCGGCCAAGCCTTGGATTTCAAGGTGTCAACCAGCGGGGGCGGCGAACATACGCGGCACGCGCAGGCCGTCCTGCATCTTGCGAGCGACGAGGATCAACGCCGCCTCGACGCGGCCGCGCTGCTTGCCGCCCATCCGGATCACGAAGAGGGCGACGACGTTCGCAGACATGTACACGAACACGGTCTCCAATACGGTCCCGCGTTCGCCGGTCTGTCATCAGTGCACAGCGGTGACGGGGAGACCGAGACCGTGCTCGCCGAAGTAGCGCTGCCCCGCTCGATCCGTTCCCAACAGGACGCCTACGGCGTACACCCCGCCCTACTCGACGCCTGCTTCCAGTCGGTCGCGGCGCACCCGAAGGTGAAGTCGCTGGGCCCCGGTGTGTTGGCATTACCCCTGGGTGTCAGGCGGTTGCGCGCCTACGGCACGGCTCGGGGCGGCCACTACTGCTACACCCGGATCACCGGCGTCGACGCCACCGGGGTTGAGGCTGACATCGACGTGCTCGACGAGGACGGCCAAACGGTACTCGTTGTTGAAGGCCTGCGGCTGGGCACGGGTACGTCCGAGCAAAGCCAGAAGGATCGGATATTGGCCGAGCGGTTGCTCACAATCGACTGGCAGCAGCGACAGTTGCCCGAGCTTGCGCCCGCCGACGCGGGTACCTGGCTGTTGATCAGCACCACTGCGGTCGATCTGATGGCGACGAACCTGAGTGATGTGCTGAAAGTGCATGGCGCGCACTGCACCACCATGTCCTGGCCGATACACGCCGACCACGCCTCGAACATCGAGAGGCTCTTGAACAACCTGCGCGGCGGCGGATTCAGCGGCATCGTCATCCTCACCGGCCCGGGAAACGGTGCCACCGACGAAGAAGCGCCGCTGATGGGCCAGGAAAACGTGCAGCATCTGGTTCGCATAGTCCAACCGCTGCCGGAGATCTCTGGTGAGCCGCCTCGCGTATACGTAGTGACGCGCAACGCACAATGCGTGTTGGCCGGTGATCGGCCCAACCTCGAGCAGGCCGGCTTGCGGGGCTTGGTGCGAGTGATCGGCTCCGAACATCCGCATCTGAATGCCACCCAGATCGATATGGACGAAGCCACCGGCGCTGAGCACCTGGCCCAGCAGCTGCTCAGCGGGTCCGAGGAAGACGAGACCGCCTGGCGCAACAGCCATTGGTACGCGGCGCGATTGCGTCCGGCACCTCTGCTACCCGAGGAACGGAGATCCAAGATAGCCGCTCATGAACGGGACGGGATGCGGCTACAGATTCGGACACCAGGCGACCTCGATTCACTGGAACTGACGGCATGCGATCGAGTTCCGCCCGGAGCCGGACAGATCGAGGTGGCGGTCCACGCATCGAGCATCAACTTCGCCGACGTACTGGTGGCGTTCGGCCGCTATCCCGCCTTCGAAGGCCGATTGCCCGAACTCGGCGCCGACTTCGCCGGGACGGTCACAAAGGTCGGCCCGGACGTCACCGGCCTCAAGGTAGGCGATCGCGTAGGAGGGCTGTCCGCGAACGGCTGCTGGAGCACGTACATCACCTGCGATGCGAACCTGGCCGTACCGCTGCCTGACGGTCTCGTCGAGGGTGACGCGGCGGCGCTGACCATCGCGACAGCCACCGCTTGGTACGGTCTGCATGATCAGGCTCGGATCAGGAGCGGCGATAAGGTGCTGATCCATTCCGCCACCGGCGGAGTGGGGCTGGCAGCGATCAATATCGCCCGCGCAGCGGGTGCCGAGATCTTCGCCACCGCCGGCAGTGAGCAGCGCCGACAGATGTTGCGCGACATGGGAATCGAATATGTTTACGATTCGCGAAGCCTCGAGTTCGCCGAGGGAATCCGCCGTGACACCGAAGGCTACGGCGTGGACATCGTCCTCAACTCTGTTACCGGTGCAGCTCAGCGCGCGGGTCTCGAGTTGCTGGCGTTCGGTGGACGCTTCGTCGAGATCGGAAAGCGCGATATCTACGGCGACACTCGACTGGGATTGTTCCCGTTCCGGCGCAACCTCACATTTCACGCAGTCGATCTGGCGTTGATGTCCGTCAGTCATCCGGACCGACTCCGTGACTTACTGAACGAGGTATACGGCCTCACGGCAGACGGTTCGCTGCCCGTGCCGCAGACCACGCACTACCCACTTGCAGACGCCGCCAACGCTATTCGGACAATGAGCGGTGCACAGCACACCGGCAAACTCGTGCTCGATATCCCGCACGGGGGCTCGTCACGGGTCGCCGTACCGCCTTCGCAGGTAGGAGTTTTCCGCCGCGATGGGGCCTACATCGTCACCGGCGGATTGGGCGGCTTAGGCCTATATTTCGCCGAGAAGATGGCCGCGGCTGGTTGTGGGCGCATCGTGTTGTGTTCGCGTTCGCAACCGACTCTCGAGGCACTGGAAACCATCGAGTGCATCCGGGCGATCGGAGGCGACGTGGTGGTGGAGTGCGGAGACGTCGCTGACGCCGTCACCTGCGAACGACTGGTGTCGGCGGCGACCGCCACTGGACTTGCAGTGCGCGGGGTCTTGCATGCGGCGGGGTTGATCGAGGACGCTGCACTCACCAATATCACCGACGAACTGGTCGAGCGGGACTGGGCTCCCAAAGCTCATGGAGCATGGAACCTGCACACCGCCATGAAAGACCAGCCGCTGGATTGGTTCTGCTCGTTCTCATCTGCTGCCGCTATGGTGGGCTCCCCAGGACAGGGCGCCTACGCGGCGGCCAATAGTTGGCTCGATGCCTTCACGCTATGGCGCCGAGCGCAGGGATTGCCCGCTACCGCAATCGCGTGGGGGGCGTGGAGCCAGATCGGTCGCGGTACCGTGCTGGCGGAGGGCGCCGGCGCGGCCATCGCCCCCGAGGAGGGTGCATACGCGTTCGAAGCGCTTCTCCGTCACGATCGCGCCTACTCCGGCTATGCGCCGATCATCGCCGCTCCGTGGTTGGCGGCCTTCGCTGAACGCAGTCCTTTCGCCGAGGCATTCCGGTCGGCCGGAAATCGCTCGACAGGCACCAGCAAATTGCGGGCCGAGCTCGACGAGCTGCCGCCCGACGAGTGGCCAACCAGGCTGCAGCGCTTGATCTCCGAGCAGATCGGCGTGATCCTGCGCCGCAGCGTTGATCCCGATCGTCCGCTTTCCGAATACGGCATGGACTCGCTGAGCGCGCTGGAACTGCGTACCCGCATCGAGACCGAAACCGGTGTCCGGATTCCTCCGACCGACATCAACACTATTCGCGGTTTGGCGGGGCTCCTCTGCGAGAAGTTGACGCCCGCACAAGGGAGGGCTTGATAGCGCTCCCTTGGTTCGATAAGACGCGCTTGACCGGCATTGCTCATTGGTGCGTTGCGCTGCATTCGCGATGGCCGTCGGTTCAGACCGTGTCCGACCGCGTCGGTCAAAGCAGCGGCCGTGAACCAGTTCTGAGCGGAGTCAGTCGATGTGTCCGATCCGTGGCCTAGTCGCTGACACGGTCACCACTCCATCTTTCGACTTTGCTGGCATACCAATTCACGTGCTTACTCAAGCTCCGAACCGACGGAGCATCCAGCAGCGTGTGGACGGGCAACTGGATATCGAAGGCCGCGTTGATTGCAGCGATCACCCGCGTGGCGGCAAGCGAGTCTCCACCCAAGTCGAAGAAGGAGTCTTGCACGCTGACATCGTCCGCGCCCAAAACCTGGGCGAAGATGTCAACGAGAACCTGCTCAACCAGATCGGCCGGGTCAGGACGATGATTCACGTGCTTGACCGAAGGCCCCGGAGTAATCGCCGGCCTGACACTGCGCTCATCCTGTCTCGTCGTGCCACGTCCGACGGACGACAAGATCGATACCAGGCTTCGGGTCGGATCAGCGACCATCGCCTCGAGGATCCGGATGAACCGGTTCATGAGCATCTCTATGGTTTCGGGTTCGAAACGATCCGTGCGAAACTGCACGCGTAAGTCCAGTTCGTCGCCCGGCGTTGCCTGGACCGTCAGCGGATAATGATAGAAGTCGCGGACGTCAACGCGGGTGACAGCCAGATCGTGGCCAACAGCCAATCCGCCAGCGCCTAGTGGATAGTTTTCGTAGACGAACACCGTGTCGAATAGCCGACGCTGACCGCTGATGCGGTGAATGTCGCTCAGCGCAAGATGCTGATGCTCGAACGTTCTTTGCACCGCTTCTTGAAGTTGACCGAGCAGATCGATGGTCGTTGTGTTGGGCGTGACATGTGCGCGCACCGGCACCGTGTTGATCAGGAGCCCCACCATTGAATCCGCACCCGCGACTTCGGCCGGCCTTCCCGAAACGACGGTTCCGAAGGCGACATCGTCCTCGCCGGTCACTGAAACCAGCAACTGCGCCCAGGCCGCTTGAAGCACAGTGCTGACGGTGATGTGTTGCGAGCGGGCGAATTCGGACAGAGCCCGAGTGGTGCCCTCCTCCAAACGGAAGGAACGCACATCCCGGGGTCCTAAACCGAGGCGTTCAGGGGCACTGACCAGCGTCGGGTGCTGGAAGCCTTCGAGCACCTCGCGCCACGCTGCGCGGGCGGCTTCCAAGTCGCGTTCCGCGAGCCAGGATACGAACCGGCGGAACGGCACGGACGCGGGCAGGCGCTGCCCCGAGTAGCTGGCGAAGATCTCGCCGAGCAGTATCGGCATCGACCAACCGTCGAGCAGGATGTGGTGGTTGGTCAAGACGAATCGGTGCTGCTCGTGTCCGGTGCGGACCAGCGCCACGCGCATAGCCGGCCGCTCCGCGAGAGCGTAAACCTGAGCCCGTTCGTCAGCGCACAAGCGGTGCATTCGGGTGTCCAGGTCGACTTCGTCGCCGAAATCAAGATGCTGCCAGGGAATCTCGGGGTTGGCAGGAATGATCTGCAGCGGCTCATCGAGCCGGTTATGACAGAATCGCGCGGCCAGATTGGGATGCCGTTTGACGACTGCGTCTACCGCAGCTTTCAGTCGGTCGACGTCCAATGGCCCATTAACCGCGATATCTAGCTGCACGGCATAGACGTCGTCATCGTTGCCTGCCGCGGTTACAGCGTGGAACAGCAAACCCTGCTGCAGCGGGGTGAGCGGCAAAATGTCGGCCGCTTCGTATTCCTCGTGCAATTCGTCAATTCTGGATTGCGTCAGCTTTGCCGGCGCGATATCCGACGGGGTCAAGCCGCCCCCGCCCTGTCGTACGTGGGCGCAGATACCGGCCAGAGCCTCAAACCACAACTGACTCAACCGATGAACCCGCGCATGGTCGAGCGCTGTAGGTGCCCAGGTCCAAGTCGCATGCAGCACAGGACCATCCGGAGTCTCGACGGTCCCCGCATTGAGTTCCAAGGTGTGCATCAAGGGCATCGCGATCGCTGCGGCCGCACCGCTGACCGAGGAACCATCAGGACCTATGCGCCACAGATCTTCCGACATTTCGGCCGCCGCCGCGCCCAACCGACCCAGATAATTGAAACCGATCCGCGGGTCCGGCGTGGAAAGCGCCACGTCGGGGTTCAAATACCGCAGCAACCCGTAAGTCAGCGCGTCGGGTGTGCTCCGTAGTTGCTCTTTGGCGGCCTTTAGCGCAGCGCCCAATTCTGGAGCCCCCGCGCATACCTTCGCCCATTCCAGCCGACCGACGGTCAGCGCCACTGGGTACTTGGTGGTGAACCAGCCAACAGTGCGCGACAGATCGACTTCGCCGAGTTCCTCATAGCGACCGTGGCCTTCAACGTCGATTCCCACCGTCGCCGCACCGCCATCGACGAACTCTGACAGCGCCAAGCCCAACGCGATCAACAAAATGTCGTTGATCCCGGCATGGAACGCGGCCGGCACCTCGCCGAGCAACATCCGTGTGACCTCGGTGTCTAGCGGCAGAGTCAAATTGCGGGCATTGGCGAAAGTGTCCACCGTCGGGTTCAACGCCGGCAGCAGCTTCGGAGCCGACGCAACCTGACGCCACTCATCGGCTGTGGCAACCACTTTCGCGTCACGGGCGTAGTCAGCCAACAACGAAGACCACCGAGCGAATGACGTTCCCGTACCAGGCAACTCGACCGGCGCACCGCTATTGTGCTGTGCCCAGGCGATGTTGAGGTCCTCCAGCAAGATTCGCCATGACACCCCATCGACTGCCAAGTGGTGCACTATCAACACCAATTGGCTCGTCGAAGACACCCACAATGCGCTGAGCATTACCCCTGCTGCGGGACTCAACCGTTCGCGCGCAGCGACCAAAGCGGCCTCAGAAAATTCCTTTACCGCATGAACACACTTGCGCGCCGACACTGAACCGACATCTGGGACACGCAGCGACCACCCGCTGGTCCGATCACCATCCACGCGCAGCCGCAACATGGCATGACGATCGAGCAATGCTTGAACGAGCGTCACCACGTCGGCTTCGGTTGCGCCCGCCGGGGCCTGCAGGAGCACCGTCTGATTGAAATGCTCGATCGGTCCTTCGATCTCCTGAAGCCACCGGATAATCGGCGTGGCCACTACCGGTCCCACACCCTCATCGACGACACCGCCCGAACCCTCAGCTGTATGCGCGACTCGGGCCAACCGGGCTACGGTCTGCTCGACAAAGACATCACGCGGCCTACAGTGCACGCCGGCCGCGCGCGCCCGCGAGACCACCTGCATCGACAGGATGCTGTCTCCGCCGAGTTCGAAGAAGGATTCGTCGACGCCGACGCGTTCTATTCCGAGTACTTGGGCGTAGATTCCGGCCAGGATTTCTTCGATGGCGTTGGCCGGGGCGCGGTAGCGGTCGGTGTTTTGGTATTCGGGTGCGGGCAGGGCGCGGGTGTCGAGTTTTCCGTTGACTGTCAACGGAAGTGCCTCGAGTGCGACCACGGCCGCGGGCACCATGTAGGTGGGCAGCCGCTCGGCCAGGGCGGTGCGTGCCGTGGCGGGATCCACGGTGCCGGTGACGTAGCCGACCAGCCGCTTGTCTCCTGGACGGTCCTCGCGGGCGATCACGACCGCTTGATCGACCTCGTCCAGGGCGGCCAAGGCTGCTTGGACCTCACCCAACTCGATGCGATAGCCGCGGATCTTGACTTGCTCGTCGATGCGGCCCACATACTGCAACTGTCCATCCGCGCCCCAGCGCACCAGATCACCAGTGCGATACATCCGCGCTGCGGCACCGGCGAACGGGCAGGCCACAAACCGTGTGGCGCTCAATCCCGCACGGCCGCCATATCCATGGCTGAGCCCGCCACCGGCGACATACAACTCACCGACCACACCCACGGGCACCGGACGCAACCAGCCATCGAGGACGAAAAAGCCCAAATGCGCCAACGGCACCCCGATCGGGCTGACCGTGCTGTCGATGTCGGTCTCGGTGATCTCCCTAAACGACGCGTGCACCGTCGTCTCGGTGATCCCATACATGTTGATCAACCGCGGTGAACCCGGATGGTTGTGCAACCACGAACGAAGACGATGCGGCTCCAAGGCCTCCCCACCGAAGACCACCGTCTGCAGCTTGAGCTGCTGACCCAACTCCGGTTGCAGCGCATCAGCGCTCTGCAAGGCATAAAACGCCGACGGTGTCTGGCTCAACACCCCGACCTGTTCGCTCACCAGCAACGCATGAAGCTCTTCGGGAGAACGCACCACCGCGTCGGGCACAATCACCAACCGCCCGCCATGCAGCAGCGCCCCCCAGATCTCCCACACCGAGAAATCGAACGCCAACGAATGACACTGCGTCCACACCTGACCCGCCAACTCCAAATCGGCGTCCAGGGTGTCCAACAACTGCGTCACATTGCGGTGCGCTACCGCCACTCCCTTGGGCACACCCGTGGTGCCCGAGGTGTAGATCACATACGCCTCATCCTCAGGCGAGGGCGCGGACAAACCAGCACCCCCACCACCGGGTGACGAATCGAGCACCACATCATCGATATCGACAACCCGCACACCGAGCCCATCAACGCGCGAACGCAAATCCGCCGTGGTCACCACCGCCGCGGGCCCAGCATCACCGAGCACGAATTCGGTGCGCGCTTCGGGATGGGCCGGATCCAGCGGCACATACACCGCCGCGCACTTGAGCACCGCCAACATCGCCACCACCGCATCAACCGAGCGCGGCAACAACAACCCCACCCGATCACCGGCGCCCACACCGGCAGCGGCCAACACCTGCGCCAAGCCCGACGACGCCGCATCCAACTCGCCATAGGTCAACGAGCGGCCCTCACAGGACAGCGCCACCGCCTCCGGCGATCGCGCCGCCTGCACACCAAACAACGCCGGAATCGACATCAACGGCGCAGACAGCTCACTCAACGCCGCCTGATTACCCCACCCGAACAACCGAACATGCTCACCACGATCAGCAACATCGACAGCCGACAAACGCTGACCCGGATCGGCGATCATCACCGACAACACTCGCCGCAACCGCTCGACAAGGACCTCAATACTGGACGCGTCGAACACATCGGTGCGGAACTCCACCTCCCCACCGATCCCGGCGGGCGCACCGGCCTCATCCCAACGCTCAGCCAACCCGAACGTCAGATCCATCCGCGCAGTACGCGTGCTCACCGATTCCGGCGTGATCTGCACATCACCCAAACCCAGCCCGACCGACTCGCCGCCCTGCCAGTTCTGCCAACCCAACAACACCTGAACCAGCGGGGAATGGGTCAAACTACGAGTCGGATTGAGCCGCTCGACCAGAACCTCGAAAGGCACATCCTGATGCTCATAGGCCGCCAAACTGCGTGCCCGTACCTGCGCCAACAACTCAGCGACACTGGGATTGTCGGCCACATCAACACGTAACACCAACGTGTTGACGAAAAAACCCACCAACTCATCCAAAGCCGGATCACGCCGACCAGCGACCGGGAAACCAACCGCCACATCAGAACTCGCGCTGATCTTCGACAACAACACCGCAAGAGCAGCCTGGACCACCATGAAACTCGTCGCGTTGTGCTCGCGAGCCACCCGCACAACCTGCTCATGCAACTGCGCCGGCCAATCCACCGCCACCCGGGCACCATGATGATCCGCCACCGCCGGATACGGCCGATCAGTCGGCAAATCAAGGCGTTCGGGCATCCCCGCCAACGCCTGCTCCCAATACCCCACCTGCGCCGCGATCGGACTATCCGGATCGTCGAGATCACCCAACTGATCACGCTGCCACAACGTGTAATCCACATACTGCACCGGCAACGGAGCCCAATCAGGAACCCGCCCCGCACACCGACTGGCGTACGCCACTCCCAAATCACGCACCAACGGAGTGATCGACCAACCATCAGCGGCAATATGATGCACTACCGCAACCAAAACATGCTCATCATCACTGACCCGGAAAACCCTGGCCCGCAACGGAATCTCAACCGCCACATCAAACGGACGCCACGCCACCTCGTCGATAGCCCCACGCAGCCGACCCACCGACCAACCACTGGCATCGACAACATCAAAAACGAAATCACCAGGCGCCACCGACACAACCACCTGCCGAGGCACCCCATCCGGAGCCGCAAACAACGTCCGCAAACTCTCATGACGATCAACCACATCGCCCAACGCCAGCCCCAAGGCACCAACATCGAGACTTCCCCGGATGCGTAGCGCCGTCGCCATGTTGTACATCGGGGAGGGGCCCTGCAGCTGCTCGATGAACCACAACCGCTGCTGAGCAAACGACAACGGCACCACCGCCGGCCGCTCAACCGGAACCACCGGCGCCCGCCGCGCTCCATCCACACCAACACAAAGCGCCAACTCAGCCACCGTCGGCGCCTCGAACACCGCGCGCACACCAACGCCGGCATCCAGCCCGCTGTTGATCGCGGCCACCAAACGCATCGCCGACAGCGAATCCCCACCCAACTCGAAGAACGAGTCATCAACCCCGACCCGCTCCACACCAAGCACCTCGGCGTAAATCCCGGCCAGGATCTCCTCAACCGCCGTCGACGGCGCCCGATAACTATGCACATCGCTGTACTCCGGAGCCGGCAACGCACGCACATCGAGCTTGTTGTTGACCGTCAACGGCAACGCATCAAGCACCACCACCGCCGCCGGAACCATATAACCCGGCAACCGATGCCCCAACACCGCACGCACCACACCCGGATGCGCGGTCCCGGTGATATAACCCACCAAACGCTTATCACCCGGCTGATCCTCACGCGCGATCACGGCGGCCTCACGCACACCGTCCACGGCAGCCAACGCCGCCTGAATTTCGCCGAGTTCAATGCGATAGCCGCGGATCTTGACCTGCTCATCCGCACGCCCCAGATACTGCAACTGACCATCAGCGCCCCACCGCACCAAATCACCAGTGCGATACATCCGCGCACCCACACCACCGAACGGACACGCCACAAACCGCGACCCGGTCAAACCCGCGCGGCTCCAATATCCGCAAGCAAGGCCGGAACCGGCCACATACAACTCACCGATCACGCCCTCCGGCACCGGACGCAACCACGCATCAAGCACGAACAACGCCGCACCAGCCACCGGCGAACCGATCGGAGCACCCGACCCCGGCCTCAGCGGCGCACTGATCGCGACACACATCGTTGTCTCGGTCGGGCCGTAGGCGTTGAGCATCACCCGCCCCGGCGCCCACCGATCCACCAGCTCAGGCGGACACGCCTCCCCGGCCACCACCAACGCCGTCGACTCCAACCGCTCCGGCGAAAGCATCCTGACGGCGGACGGGGTCTGGGTCAGCACACTGATGCCCTCGCCGACCAACACCTCCTGAAATTCCTTCGGAGAGCCGGCAATGTCCTCGGCTACCACCACCACGCGACCACCGCGCAGCAACGCCCCGAAGATCTCCCACACCGAAACATCGAAGGCCAACGAATGACAAAGCGGCCACACTCCCGACACCGGCAATCCAGCGTCCAAATTGGCCAACAATTGCGTCACGTTGCGATGCGAGATCGCTACACCCTTCGGCACACCGGTCGTGCCCGAGGTGTAGATGATGTAGGCGATGTCATCTGGCCCCACCATCGGCAGAGCCGCACCCGACGCCTTGTCGCTGGAACCATCACGGAGATGGTCGACATCGATGACCAGCCCGCCATAGCCTTCCAGCCGTGCTCGCAGATCCGTCGTGGTGATTACCGCGGCCGACGCCGCGTCGTCCAGCACGAATTCCAGCCGCGCCGCTGGAACCCCCGCGTCAATCGGCACATACGCCGCCCCGGCCCGGACAACACCGAGCATCGCCACGACAGCACCGGCCGAACGCGGCAGTAGCAGCGCCACCGAGTGACCTGGTCCTACCCCGTAACTGGCCAACAGCTGCGCCAGTCGATCTGAGGCCGCGTCCAGCTCGCGATATGTCAGCGAACGGTCAGCAGCCGTCAGCGCTGTCGCATCGGGTGTCCGCGCGACCTGCTCTGCGAACATCGCAGGAACCGAGTTGGGGATGCTGACCGGGTCGATTAGGGCCGCTTGATTGCCCAGGCCGTATAGGCGATCGAGCTCAGTCTCATTCAGAAGCGCCACGGACGACAGCCGTCGGTTGGGATCGGCGGTCATGGTCACCAATACCCGCCGTAACCGTTCGATCAAGGCCTCGATGGTGGCCGTGTCGTAGACATCAGTGCGGAACTGCACTTCACCGCCGATCCCGGCGGGTTCTCCGTCCTCGCTCCATCGCTCGGCCAGGTTGAAGGCCAGATCCATACGCGCGGTGTGCATATCGATCGGCATCGGTGTGGCGTGGAGATCGCCGAGGGTGAGCTCTGCGGCTTGGTTGTTCTGCCATGCCAACATCACCTGGACCAACGGGTGATGGGCTAAGCCGCGTGTCGGGTTTAGCCTCTCGACAAGCACCTCGAACGGCACATCCTGGTGCTCATAGGCGGCCAGACTGCGTGTGCGCACCTGGTGCAGAACATCGGCGACGGTGGGATCGCCGACGAGTTCGACGCGCAGCACCAACGTGTTGACGAAGAAGCCGACCAACTCGTCGAGAGCGGGATCGTGCCGCCCCGCGACCGGAAACCCTACTGCCACATCGGAACTGCCGCTGATTCTCGACAACAGCACTGCCAACGCCGCCTGCATCACCATGAAACTGGTTGCGTTGTGTTCGCGAGCCACTTGGGCGATCCGCTGCTGCACCTCGGCTGGCCAGTCCACCGCCACGTGCGCACCCTGCTGATCGGCCACCAGCGGATAAGGCCGATCGGTCGGAAGCTCTATGCGCTCAGGCATTCCCGCAAGCGCGCGTTCCCAGTATCCAACTTGGGCCGCGATCGCGCTGTGCGGATCGTCGAGCTCACCGAGCTCGTCGCGTTGCCACAGCGTGTAATCCGCGTACTGGACAGGCAGCTCCGCCCAACCCGGCGCGCGTCCCATGCACCGGCTCGCATAGGCCATACCCAGATCCCGCACCAGCGGGGCGATCGACCAGCCATCGGCGGCAACGTGATGCACAACCGCCACCAACACATGCTCATCACCGGTGATGCGCAAAAGTGTCGCCCGGATGGGGATTTCAGTTGCCAGGTCGAACGGATGCCGCGCGATCTCGTCGATGACCTCGTGAAGCCTGACGGCTGACCAGCCACTGGCATCGATCACGCGCCAGCCGAAATCCGCCTCCTCGACAGGCAGCACCATCTGTTGGGGTAGGCCGTCGGGGGCGGGGAACCGCGTCCGCAGGGTCTCATGGCGACGCACCACATCGGCCAGCGCGCCCGCCAACGCTTCGGTGTCGATGTCCCCGCGAAGTCGCAGCGCGGTCGCCATGTTGTACATCGGCGAGGGACCCTGCAATTGGTCGATGAACCACAGCCGATTCTGCGCAAAGGACAACGGAATCACCGACGGCCGCTCCACGGGCAGCACCGGGGCCCGCCGTTCCCCATCCGCACCGATGCGGGGTGCGAGCCGGGCAACCGTGGGTGCCTCGAACACATCACGTACTCCGAGACCAGCATCCAGGCCGCTGTTGACCGCCGCAACGAGCCGCATCGCTGACAGGGAATCTCCGCCGAGTTCGAAGAAGGATTCGTCGACGCCGACGCGTTCTATTCCGAGTACTTGGGCGTAGATTCCGGCCAGGATTTCTTCGATGGCGTTGGCCGGGGCGCGGTAGCGGTCGGTGTTTTGGTATTCGGGTGCGGGCAGGGCGCGGGTGTCGAGTTTTCCGTTGACTGTCAACGGAAGTGCCTCGAGTGCGACCACGGCCGCGGGCACCATGTAGGTGGGCAGCCGCTCGGCCAGGGCGGTGCGTGCCGTGGCGGGATCCACGGTGCCGGTGACGTAGCCGACCAGCCGCTTGTCTCCTGGACGGTCCTCGCGGGCGATCACGACCGCTTGATCGACCTCGTCCAGGGCGGCCAAGGCTGCTTGGACCTCACCCAACTCGATGCGATAGCCGCGGATCTTGACTTGCTCGTCGATGCGGCCCACATACTGCAACTGTCCATCCGCGCCCCAGCGCACCAGATCACCAGTGCGATACATCCGCGCTGCGGCACCGGCGAACGGGCAGGCCACAAACCGTGTGGCGCTCAATCCCGCACGGCCGCCATATCCATGGCTGAGCCCGCCACCGGCGACATACAACTCACCGACCACACCCACGGGCACCGGACGCAACCAGCCATCGAGGACGAAAAAGCCCAAATGCGCCAACGGCACCCCGATCGGGCTGACCGTGCTGTCGATGTCGGTCTCGGTGATCTCCCTAAACGACGCGTGCACCGTCGTCTCGGTGATCCCATACATGTTGATCAACCGCGGTGAACCCGGATGGTTGTGCAACCACGAACGAAGACGATGCGGCTCCAAGGCCTCCCCACCGAAGACCACCGTCTGCAGCTTGAGCTGCTGACCCAACTCCGGTTGCAGCGCATCAGCGCTCTGCAAGGCATAAAACGCCGACGGTGTCTGGCTCAACACCCCGACCTGTTCGCTCACCAGCAACGCATGAAGCTCTTCGGGAGAACGCACCACCGCGTCGGGCACAATCACCAACCGCCCGCCATGCAGCAGCGCCCCCCAGATCTCCCACACCGAGAAATCGAACGCCAACGAATGACACTGCGTCCACACCTGACCCGCCAACTCCAAATCGGCGTCCAGGGTGTCCAACAACTGCGTCACATTGCGGTGCGCTACCGCCACTCCCTTGGGCACACCCGTGGTGCCCGAGGTGTAGATCACATACGCCTCATCCTCAGGCGAGGGCGCGGACAAACCAGCACCCCCACCACCGGGTGACGAATCGAGCACCACATCATCGATATCGACAACCCGCACACCGAGCCCATCAACGCGCGAACGCAAATCCGCCGTGGTCACCACCGCCGCGGGCCCAGCATCACCGAGCACGAATTCGGTGCGCGCTTCGGGATGGGCCGGATCCAGCGGCACATACACCGCCGCGCACTTGAGCACCGCCAACATCGCCACCACCGCATCAACCGAGCGCGGCAACAACAACCCCACCCGATCACCGGCGCCCACACCGGCAGCGGCCAACACCTGCGCCAAGCCCGACGACGCCGCATCCAACTCGCCATAGGTCAACGAGCGGCCCTCACAGGACAGCGCCACCGCCTCCGGCGATCGCGCCGCCTGCACACCAAACAACGCCGGAATCGACATCAACGGCGCAGACAGCTCACTCAACGCCGCCTGATTACCCCACCCGAACAACCGAACATGCTCACCACGATCAGCAACATCGACAGCCGACAAACGCTGACCCGGATCGGCGATCATCACCGACAACACTCGCCGCAACCGCTCGACAAGGACCTCAATACTGGACGCGTCGAACACATCGGTGCGGAACTCCACCTCCCCACCGATCCCGGCGGGCGCACCGGCCTCATCCCAACGCTCAGCCAACCCGAACGTCAGATCCATCCGCGCAGTACGCGTGCTCACCGATTCCGGCGTGATCTGCACATCACCCAAACCCAGCCCGACCGACTCGCCGCCCTGCCAGTTCTGCCAACCCAACAACACCTGAACCAGCGGGGAATGGGTCAAACTACGAGTCGGATTGAGCCGCTCGACCAGAACCTCGAAAGGCACATCCTGATGCTCATAGGCCGCCAAACTGCGTGCCCGTACCTGCGCCAACAACTCAGCGACACTGGGATTGTCGGCCACATCAACACGTAACACCAACGTGTTGACGAAAAAACCCACCAACTCATCCAAAGCCGGATCACGCCGACCAGCGACCGGGAAACCAACCGCCACATCAGAACTCGCGCTGATCTTCGACAACAACACCGCAAGAGCAGCCTGGACCACCATGAAACTCGTCGCGTTGTGCTCGCGAGCCACCCGCACAACCTGCTCATGCAACTGCGCCGGCCAATCCACCGCCACCCGGGCACCATGATGATCCGCCACCGCCGGATACGGCCGATCAGTCGGCAAATCAAGGCGTTCGGGCATCCCCGCCAACGCCTGCTCCCAATACCCCACCTGCGCCGCGATCGGACTATCCGGATCGTCGAGATCACCCAACTGATCACGCTGCCACAACGTGTAATCCACATACTGCACCGGCAACGGAGCCCAATCAGGAACCCGCCCCGCACACCGACTGGCGTACGCCACTCCCAAATCACGCACCAACGGAGTGATCGACCAACCATCAGCGGCAATATGATGCACTACCGCAACCAAAACATGCTCATCATCACTGACCCGGAAAACCCTGGCCCGCAACGGAATCTCAACCGCCACATCAAACGGACGCCACGCCACCTCGTCGATAGCCCCACGCAGCCGACCCACCGACCAACCACTGGCATCGACAACATCAAAAACGAAATCACCAGGCGCCACCGACACAACCACCTGCCGAGGCACCCCATCCGGAGCCGCAAACAACGTCCGCAAACTCTCATGACGATCAACCACATCGCCCAACGCCAGCCCCAAGGCACCAACATCGAGACTTCCCCGGATGCGTAGCGCCGTCGCCATGTTGTACATCGGGGAGGGGCCCTGCAGCTGCTCGATGAACCACAACCGCTGCTGAGCAAACGACAACGGCACCACCGCCGGCCGCTCAACCGGAACCACCGGCGCCCGCCGCGCTCCATCCACACCAACACAAAGCGCCAACTCAGCCACCGTCGGCGCCTCGAACACCGCGCGCACACCAACGCCGGCATCCAGCCCGCTGTTGATCGCGGCCACCAAACGCATCGCCGACAGCGAATCCCCACCCAACTCGAAGAACGAGTCATCAACCCCGACCCGCTCCACACCAAGCACCTCGGCGTAAATCCCGGCCAGGATCTCCTCAACCGCCGTCGACGGCGCCCGATAACTATGCACATCGCTGTACTCCGGAGCCGGCAACGCACGCACATCGAGCTTGTTGTTGACCGTCAACGGCAACGCATCAAGCACCACCACCGCCGCCGGAACCATATAACCCGGCAACCGATGCCCCAACACCGCACGCACCACACCCGGATGCGCGGTCCCGGTGATATAACCCACCAAACGCTTATCACCCGGCTGATCCTCACGCGCGATCACGGCGGCCTCACGCACACCGTCCACGGCAGCCAACGCCGCCTGAATTTCGCCGAGTTCAATGCGATAGCCGCGGATCTTGACCTGCTCATCCGCACGCCCCAGATACTGCAACTGACCATCAGCGCCCCACCGCACCAAATCACCAGTGCGATACATCCGCGCACCCACACCACCGAACGGACACGCCACAAACCGCGACCCGGTCAAACCCGCGCGGCTCCAATATCCGCAAGCAAGGCCGGAACCGGCCACATACAACTCACCGATCACGCCCTCCGGCACCGGACGCAACCACGCATCAAGCACGAACAACGCCGCACCAGCCACCGGCGAACCGATCGGAGCACCCGACCCCGGCCTCAGCGGCGCACTGATCGCGACACACATCGTTGTCTCGGTCGGGCCGTAGGCGTTGAGCATCACCCGCCCCGGCGCCCACCGATCCACCAGCTCAGGCGGACACGCCTCCCCGGCCACCACCAACGCCGTCGACTCCAACCGCTCCGGCGAAAGCATCCCAGCCGCAGACGGTGTTTGGCACAAGACGTCGACATTCTCTGCAGCCAGTAATTGGTGGAAATCATTGGGCGACACTGCGATCTCTTCGGGCACCACCACGAGCCGCCCACCGTGCAGTAAGGCACCCCAGATCTCCCACACCGAAACATCGAAGACCAACGAATGCCACTGCGACCACACCTTGCCCGAGCCTGCCTGCAGACTCTTATGCAAAGGCCCCAACAATTGAGTCACATTGCGGTGCGTGACTACTACCGCTTTAGGAACACCAGTGGTTCCAGACGTGTACGTCAGGTAAGCGACGTCATCCGGGTTGGGCAGCGGGAGATCCGTCCCCGGGGAATCCGATATTTGTTCATCGTTGACATCGATCACCGGCCCGCCAAAGCTTTCGAGCCGCGACTTCAGAGACGCAGTTGTCAGCGCGACCACCGGTGCGGCGTCCGCGAGCATGAAGCCGATCCGCGAATCCGGGTGCGCCGGGTCTATCGGCAGATAGGCCGCTCCCGCCTTGAGTACTGCCAAGATTGACACAATCGCTTCGGCCGACCGGGTGAACAGCAGCGCGACAAAAAGCCCGGGCCCTGCACCTTGGCTCACCAGCAGATGCGCCAGCCGATCCGAGGCCGCGTCCAGTTCAAAGTACGTCCATGAACGATCGCCGCACGTCAGTGCCACTGCTTCTGGAGCCTGCACCACCTGCTCGCCGAACATCTCCGGAACGGAGGATCCGGACGTTGCCGTCCGACTCAACACCGACCGATTGCCCCACGAATCCAGTCGTGTCCGCTCTTCTCCCAGGAAGTCAATCGAGGCCAGCGGCCGACCGGGATCAGCGGCCATCGCCGCGAGCACGTCTTCGAACCGTCTCGCCAGGTCTGCCACGGGGAAGTCTGCGAACAGATGCCCGGAACCCTGCGTACTCAGGAACAGTTGTTCGCCGTCCCGGAGGAAGATCAGCCCGAACTGATCCACCAGACCTGCATGAGTTACTGTTGCCGATCCCGGTATACCCGGCGCGAAATGTCCTAAATGCGTCGCGGGGATGATATTTACTACGACATTGTTTGCCGCACTGCCTTGCCCGAGAGCGACCGGATTTTTCCTCAGAGACTGAACCGGAAAGCGCTGATGCTCCAACGCTTCTCGCATACGGATGTCGACATGTGCACAGAAGTCAGCGGTGGTAGAGAGCGCCGTAGCATTCAAGACGAGCGGCAAAATTCCGGATAACATCCCCGGCACAGTCTTGGCTTCCGGCCGCACACGCCGGCTCACTGGAAAATCGAGGACTAGATCGGCGCCATTCGGGTCGAATCCATGCACGAGCAGAGCACAAGCTGCGGTCATCACCGAGGATCGACGCACCCCAAGCGTTGACGCCAGGGCGTTGATGTTCTCGACCACCGTTGGATCCAACAGGACCGGCGCGACAAGTCCCCCTGAGTCGCTCCCGCCCACAGACTGCGGCCGATAACTCGGATCGCTTTCTTCGGACAGGGTCGCCGCCCAATAAGAACGGTCACGGGAATACTCGTCGGATCGTTCGTATTCCGATTCGACTTCGAGCAAATCCTGCAACGAGCCGAAGAAGGAAGGAGAAACAGGTGAGCCCGAAGCAATCGCGGAGTACACATCGGCGATGCGATGACACACGAGAGCAAGACCGAGACCGTCTATCACTATGTGGTGACAGCATACGAAGAGATGAAACTCATCCGCCTCGGTCTGTATCAAAGCGAATTTGAAAAGCGGCCCACTGAGCGGCATCAGGGCACCTTGGATCGATGAGACCGTTTCATCTAGAGCCCTAGCCGGATTTTCTGCGCCGGTTAGATCATAAAAAGGGAGCTCGATTTCCGAGTAATCGATCACCTTCTGAAAGACTTGATCTCCGACCTCGACGAACGTTGCACGAAGAGGTTCGGCTTCGGTCACGACTCGGTGGATTGCATCCTTGAGCAAATGAGGATCTAGCGCACCCTCGCTTCGGACGAGAATGCCGAGCTGCCATTTCGCGCCGAAGCGACCAATTTCTTCCGCCAGCCATATATCCAGCTGCCCCCGCGTCAGCGGCAGCAATTGGCCCTCAGTCTGCATAGCTTCCCCACCGTTTACTGATCAGAACCCCGAACTGCCGAGTCCGCTGGTCAACCATGTCCCCTGGCGTATCGGTTCGGTTCTGCTCGATGTTTCAGGTTGTACCGATACTGCCCCCGTAAACCACCGGCCAGTCACCTGGAATATCGACGACATCGGCCTCCAGCGGCGGGGTTGCTCACAATCCTCAACCAAGACGATGGAGCTACCGGTGTCGTCCAAAGGCGCGATACTCACGGATCTCCACACAATCTTATTGACATCAGTGGAACCCTCCAAACCATACTGAAGCTCGACGGGACCCACTTGACGTTTCGGCAAATACTTAGCTGTGGTCGCTGTCACAGCACGACACACGAGCGTAGCAGACCACAGAGCAACGCGCTTCCTGAGTCCCCGCAGTCCCCGACCGCCATAAGCTGCGACAATGTTGTGACCATATGTTGGCTTATCGAGTTCCCGGGGTCGCGATCTGGACCGGCTCCGGTGCGGACGTCAGGGTTTCCCGTCCCCGCGGAGCGAACACGAGCGCCGAATGAATAGGGTGTAGGAAGCCTGTCTCACGGGTGCCCGCCTGACCTGCGATCTTGATAACAAGGGCATCCGACGGGATTCTCTGGCGAGGCCCTCTCCAGCCTTCGCAAGGAGAAATCGCACAGCCGTCGCAGGCGGGAACGCAGTTAGCGGCGCCGCCGAGACAGTCACAGCTCGCGGCGGAAGGCGGAACTGGCATCGAGACATCGCGGTCTCGCATTAAAGCCCTGGATACTTTCGGATCAGGCCAGGCATCGCCACCAGGAGTGCGGGCGGCGTCAATGTCGATTCGCTTGACTTCGAATATTTCGAGTACTTAGTAGCCACGGCACGTACTAGTCCAAGAGCCGCGAGCAAATCGCACTACCCGAAACACACAATGCGGTAACACCTACCACAAGCGCTACGGATGCGGCAGACTTTCCGACAGCATTGATACTCATCGGCTTGCTGACATATAAAAACTATAAGTAACACTCAAATAGTATGTGGATCCCACGCGCAGATGAACCGCAGGACCCTCCAGCCGCCCTGATACGTCACGGTTCACACGGGAAAGGCCAGCGTCGATGACAAAAGCTGGTACCTATCCGTTACGCATATTTCAAGGGCCAGCGTCCGGCGTCCACGAGAGCGCCAATAGAAATGTGGTGACCGACCATAAACACGGTTCAGCGGGCGAGGCCCTCCACCAGATCGGCGGCAACCGCAACGTTTTCGGCCGGCTTGGTCATCTGTCGACCAATCTCGCGGGCACGAACGGCGTATTGCGGCGCGATAATCCGACGCAGATCCTCCACGAGTGATTTCTGATTGGTTGCCGAAAAACGCCGCGCAGTGCCCACTTTCATGCGTTTGACACTCGCTCCCCAGAGCGACTGGTCGGGCCAGGTCCAAAGAACCAATGTCGGGACCCCGGAGCGCAGGCCTACGGCGGTGGTCGCGGCGCCACCATGGTGGACGACCGCACGGCACATAGGGAAAATGGCGGAAAAATCTACCGCCTCAACAATTTTGACGTTCTCACCATGAGATACAGTGTTGAATTTGCTCCAGCCGGCGCAAACCAGCGCTCGCTCGCCCAGTTCCGCGCAGACGTCCTCGATCATCGCAAGGGTGTCGGCGGGGGATTGGACGGGGATACTGCCGAAGCCGAAGTAAATCGGCGGGGATCCCCCCGCGATCCAGGACGCGACCTCAGCGTCGGCGGCTGTGGACAATTCCATCGTCAGGGTGCCTACGAAGGGTCGCTGATGCTCCAAGCGAGCCCATTCGGCAGCTAGCCCGGGAAAACACACCTCGTGATAACCCTGGATCTCTAACGATCCACGCTGGGTGATCCTGCGAGAAGCGGGTCGCGTGGCCTTCGGCAGCCCGAGTTCACGCCGTTGGGCATCGTCGAATTCCTTCGTCCAGCTCCAGCCCAGCCACTGGTACGCCATCATCGCGCGGCGTGTCAACGGCGCCGGGACGGCGGTGATAACTCGTCCGTTGGGCCTTGCAGGAAAATAGTGCAGCGTCGCTAGCGGGATGTCGTAGAACTCGGCGACATTCGCGGCGGGCTCTTCGAACACCAGGTTGGTGACCAGGACGTCAGCACCGTCCGCTAGCGAGAGCAGCGTCTTGTTGATGTCCTGCCAGATGTCAGCGACGGGTTCCCAAAGTTCGCGCCACAATCTACCCAACTCATGGATTTTCCAGGCGCTTCGGAAGAAGCGAGTCCAAAAGTTGCGGTGCACATCCAGCCAGGCCCCCGTCTCGCGGCCGAAGGCTACCGCTTGTAGGCCAGCCCCCTCGACAAAGGCGACCAGGTCGGGTGGGGCAGCCATGCGTACTTCGTGGCCGCGGCGCAGCAACTCGCGAGCGACCGCGGCGCTTGGCTCTACATCGCCACGACTTCCGTAACTTGCCAACACGAACTTCATCGAATCGTCGCCTTTCACTATCCGCACGCATAGGGCGGCCGACGCCCCCTGTTATTGCTGTCGCCACACACCGCTGGTTCGCTAAGTCCAGTGCGCCAGCATTGCAAACAGCGGATGCACAACAGTCTGGTGTCCCTGAATTGTGGCACCAGGTTGCTGGGTATCATTCGGCGGTAATCGACGATTCAATCATCGCGTGTCTTTCACCGGCACGCTCCGCAGACCACCGGAGGCGGCAGTTGCCATCATCTGTGCTCGTCACCGGCGGGGCAGGTTTCATCGGTTCCGCGCTCGCCCGTCGTTTGGTCCAAGGCGGTCATGACGTCGCGGTGATGGACGTGCTGCATCCCCAGGTACACGGCGGCAGTTGCGAAATCGACCTGCCGCCATCGGTGCGACTCTTCACCGGCGACGTCACCCACGCACCCGACTGGGACGCCGTACTGCGGTTGTTTCGTCCCTCGCAAATCGTCCACTTGGCGGCCGAGACCGGAACCGCACAGTCACTGTCTCATGCGACTCGGCACGGGTCGGTGAATGTGGTGGGAACCGCGCAATTGCTGGACGCCTTGAGCCGATGGAGTCTGACCCCCGACCAACTGGTCCTGGCGTCTTCGAGAGCGGTCTACGGCGAAGGCGCCTGGCGCTGCGGCGCCGAGGTGTTCTATCCACCGCCTCGCAGCCATGCTCAGCTGCTGTCCGGTGACTGGGACCCCGTTAGACCAAGTGCCGAACGGTCGGTGCCGCTCCCCAGCTCAGCGGCGGATACAGAACCCCGACCGACGAACATCTATGCTGCCACCAAGCTGGCCCAGGAACACATAATGAGAGCTTGGGCGTCCGCGCACGACGTCAATATCAGCGTGCTGCGTCTGCAGAATGTCTACGGACCGGGCCAATCACTGACCAATTCATACACAGGAATAGTCACCCTTTTCGCACGACTGGCCCGAGAGCATCACGCATTGGAGGTGTATGAAGACGGTCGGATCGTGCGTGATTTCGTTTACATCGCCGACATCATTGATGCTATGTATGCGGCGGTGGAGAAGCCGGCCGCCGGATTGCGCCTCGTCGATATCGGGTCGGGGGTAGCGACGACAATCCACGATTTGGCCCGCAAGGTAGCGGCCATCTGTGGCGCCCCAGAACCGACCGTGGTGGGTAAGTTTCGCGATGGTGACGTGCGTCATGCGAGTTGCACTATCGAACTCGCCGAAGCGGAGCTTGACTGGCGCCCCAGGTGGTCGCTCGAGGACGGGTTGCATGCACTGCTCGCAACAACCGGCCTGCAACCTGATTGAGTGTTTCCGGATGTAAGCAGCCGGTCAGAAGGCGGACTCAGAGATGTTCCGCTGCTCAGCGTCGGATGCCGAATTCCGATAGCAATCGGCTTCGGCTGTTCTTGGTAGAGCGGTACGCCTACTCGCCGTTTGGTGGGGTCCACTGCGGAAACGGCTGATGGCCGCCGCACACGCTTCG
This sequence comes from Mycolicibacterium malmesburyense, assembly GCF_001050015.1. The sequence goes on along the minus strand of NZ_CVTB01000253.1, from coordinate 2,611 downwards.
AAAACACCGGCCCAGTTCCCCAGTTCCCCCCTCCCCCGGGGGCACTCTCTGCGGAAATGCATGCCTTCACGCGCACGGAACATGCCGCTTGTAAAGCGGTCTAGTGGCGTACTCGCTCTGAACTCGAACCTGAGTGATGCTGGTCGGCAGCACATTCGAAGATGCGTTATCTGAACTCGGCCTAGGACGACTTAGTGCGTATGCTTCGTTGATCTTGCGATGGCTTCGCGAAGGTCGTCGAATAGTGGGTTAACGGCGGTCAGGACTTGCGGCTGGCTTTGATCTGTTCGGTGCGGTAGCGGCGTACGGTTCGGACGAATTTCTTGATGCTCCAATTGGTTTGGGTGTCGATGTGGTGGCTGACGGCAGGGCGGCAGCCACGTCGGTGAGGTGAGGGTCGAGGACTCGGGTTCGTGGTGGTAGACGGATCTGACCTGCAGGTCGTGCTTGGCATCCGAAAGCTCTTTTCGATACGCCAGAGCTGGTGGTAGGCCCCGATAACGAACTCCGGGTTTGCTCAACCAGATTTGTCGCGTAGCCTTTGAACCCCGGCTAGATTCCATGAAATGTTTTAAGTCGGGTTGAGAATGAAGTCGCCGGTTTATGCCGAGCTAACAAGCCGAAACCTCGTCTGCGTTTTCACTGATGAACTCGACCTGATCGCTATCGACAGTCATTGCGACCAGTTCAAGGTGGATTCATATGCCGTATAGCTGCGGGCAGCTATCTCCAGGCCTCCGCGGCTATAGCTCACCTGGATCCGCCCGTTCTCGGACCGAGATATCCGTAATTAGCACTTAATCGCCGATCAGGCACGGTGCACCGCGACAACCCCCGCCACTCGCACCGACTAGGATTAAGTCAAACCGTTGCGTTGTAGCACGCTGTTCGCGGCCTTCAGAGTGCATCTCATCCGCATAGGGTAAGTTGAGTGGCGTCCGCTGGGTCGTGTTGTGCTATCGATGATTCCACTGCAGATACCTCGCTGAGGTAAGGAGGTCGTTTGGCCGTGTTCATAGGCTTTGCTGTGCAGACGTGGGCTTCCCCCGCGACACTCTTTAGACGGTCTAGGTCTGGTAGCCGCGACCTCCGCTCGGCGCAAATGGGCTCCACCTGCATCGGCGCCAGCGGGGTCTGGTCTTGGGAATGTTCGAGGTGACCTTCCTAGCGCTTTGGCGGAGTTATATACGATCTCTGCGTACCAACAAGACACGCGTCAACGTAGTCGAACGCTTGGCGCGGGCGCTGCTACTGATAGTGCCGTACCAGTTAGTAGCTACGCCGCTGTTTATCCCCGCTGCAATTCGGAGACCAGTGACTGTCGATGGCACCACTGAAGATGGCGTCCATTTTAGATGCCAGCTCCCTGATGTCATCCAGACGTATATATACCTGTTCGGGATTTGGGAACCCGATCTCACGGCATTTATGCGTCGCCAACTGCAGCCAGGACGCACGTTCATCGACGTCGGTGCGAATATCGGGTACACGAGCGCGTTGGCCAGCCGACTAGTCGGTCCCGGCGGGCGCGTTGTGGCCATCGAACCAGCTCCAATCGCGCACGCCGCCCTCCGGGAAACCGTCGAGGTGAACGATCTTGCCAATATCCGCCTGGTTGCCGCCGCAGCATCGGATCACGACGATGAACTCCCGTTGTTCGTGGGGCCGAGTTTCGGCCAGGGGCTCACCACGACGGTAGGGCGCCGCGTCTTCCTCCGCGAAGAGGGGACGGTACGTGCGGCGACGCTCGGTTCACTCGTAACCCGTGAAGAGCTAGCAACGACGCGTCTGATCAAGATCGACGTGGAGGGCGCCGAGGACCGCGTACTCGCCGGCATTTTGGAGTCGGTCGACGCGCTCCCTACCGACGCGGAACTGGTCATTGAAGTCATGCCGAAATGGTGGAGCGATCCCAAGCTGCGCCCTATCGACGTGCTGCGCCCCTTCCTCGAGCGCGGCTTCCACGTTTATCTCATGCAAGAGAGATACTCACCGTGGCGTTACTTGTGGCCAAGGGCGGTCGGTTCCGTGCAGCGGCTTCGAGACCCCGCGATACTGGAGCGCCGGGGACGGCTCGACATTGTGCTCTCGCGCACTGACGCCGACACGCTGTAATGGGACATTGGTATCGCGCCGACTCGCCGGGCGGTCATCCAGGCCGCTTCGCTGATCTGCCTAGCCAATGGGTTACTTGTGGGCGAATCTCCCGCAAGGTCGGGGTAACCGCGACACTCCCGGCAGGTTAAAGCGTCCGGATAGTAATCTCGCGTGGCTGGGTAGCACTGCGAGCCAAACGGCGAATCGGTGCCGGTGATCGCCCAGACGTTGGGTGTCAGCCGAGCGACGTTACGCCGCACACTGGCTGGGGAGAATGACCGGTGATAGCAAGAGTGTGGCCGACATCAAACGTTCGCCCGACTTGCCTGTAGTGCCGCTGGCCTTTGCGAGCTGGTTCTTGGTAGAGAAGCCCACGCTCAGGCTTGAGTCACGGCTCAAGCACAGAAGCCTCAGACCTTCTCCAGAGCCCGAAAGTGTGACCTACAGTCAGGCGGGTTTCGCAGAAGCGCAGTTCAAGCGAAGGATGACGCCATTTTGGGATCCTGCGGTGCGC
>NZ_CVTB01000252.1 GCF_001050015.1 Mycolicibacterium malmesburyense | reverse complement strand
GCGCCTGGGCCACCGTCGGCAGGGCGAGCGCCAGCGCGGTCGCCCCCGCCAGCGCCGCGGTCGCCAACGTCCTCGAGAGCCCCTTGCGCGGGGGTGAAATCGCATCCGGCTGATCCATGGGGAAGAAACTACCGTGTTACCGCCGTGACGCAAGTGTGAATTGCTAAGAATGTGCTTAAAACTCGCGTAGCTGAAGTGGCAAAATCCAGTGATAGTCACGCTGAACAGGATTTGCTGGCACCGGAGCATCCCCGCGCGTGGCGCGAGGTGGCCGAACCGCTGTCGGCGCCGGTGATTCGACTGTGTTTCGCCCCCGCCCGGATATGTGTTACTCGGCCGCATGCAGGGTGACCTCTTGCGCCTTCACCGCGAAGACCACCCGTTCCCCGGGGGCGAGCCGCAGCTCGGCCGCGGAGTCCGCGGTGATGTCCGCCGCCAGCCCCGGGCCCCCGTCGGGCTGCTCCTCCGCGCGCACCCGGATCGCCGGGCCGCGCCCGTCGAGTTCCGCGACGGTCACCTCGACGGCGTTGCGGGGGCTGCCGTGCGGCCGCTCGCGGTACACCGCGACCGCCGCCGGGTGGAACAGGGCCACCGCGGGCGTTCCTGCCGCCACGGCGGATGCCGCGGTCCCGTACCACGCGGCACCCGAGCCGCTGATCAGGACGCCGTCGCGGTCCGTCGTGCCGCGGACCAGGTTGACTCCCGCCAGCCGGGCTCCGAAGCCGCTCCGCGGGGCTGCTAACACCGTTGCCGCGGAACCGGTTTCGACGATACGGCCGGCTTCGAGCACCACGACCCGATCGGCGAGGGTGGCCACGTCGAGCACATCGTGCGTCACCATCACCGCGGACCGTCCGTCGCGTGCGAGCACTCTGCGCAACACCTTGCGCATCGCGGCGGCCGCCGCCACATCGAGACCCGCCAACGGTTCGTCGAGCAACAACACGTCGGGTTCGGCCGCCAGGGCACGCGCCAGCGCGACGCGCTGCGCCTCGCCGCCGGACAGCTGGCGCGGCCTGCGGTCGGCCAGGTCGGCGGCGTCGACCTCCGCCAGCCAGTGCTCGGGACGCGCGCTGCCGGGCGGAAAGGCGACGTTGGCGGCCACGTCGAGATGCGGGAACAGCAGCGGATCCTGCAGGAGAAGCCCGACCCGGCGGTCGTGCGTTGCGACGCGCACACCGGCCGCGGTGTCGGTGAGCACCCGGTCGCCCACGCGGACCACGCCGTCGTCGGGTTGCACCAGTCCCGCGATGACGTGCAGGGCCGTCGACTTGCCTGCGCCGTTGGGGCCGAGTACGGCCAGCACCTCGCCGGCGGCGACGTCGAACGCGATGTCCACTCCCCTGCCCTCGACAACGGCGCGGACGCTGATGCCGGTCACCGCGCGCCCCAGGCGCTGTCACCGCGCAGCCGTCGAGCCCCCAGCCCCAGCACCACCGCGCCGGCCACCACGACCAGCAGCAGCGACAGCGCCACCGCGGCGTCGGGGTCGCTCTCCCGCTGCAGGTAGATCTCCAGCGGCAGGGTGCGGGTGACGCCCTCGCGCGATCCGGCGAACGTCAGCGTCGCCCCGAATTCTCCGAGCGACCGGGCGAAGGCCAGCACCGCGCCGGACACCAAACCGGGAGTCAGCAGTGGCAACGTGACGCGCCACCACACCCTCGACGGCCGGGCGCCCAGCGTCGCGGCCACCGTCTCGTAACCGGTGCCTGCCGTGCGGGCGGCGCCTTCGAGCGCGATGACCAGAAACGGCAGCGACACGAACGTCTGCGCGAGCACGACGGCCGTCGTCGTGAACGCGATCTGAACGCCCGCCGCCTCCAGGTATCCGCCGATCAGGCCGAGCCGGCCGAACGCGTACAGCAGCGCGATGCCGCCCACCACCGGGGGCAGAACGAGCGGCAGCAGTATCAACGGGCGCGCGGCGCGCACCAGGCGGCTGTCGCTGCGCGCGAGCACCAGCGCCATCGGAACGCCGAGGACCAGGCACAGCACGGTGCTGGCGGTCGCCGTGCGCAGGCTCAGCAGCAGCGCGGTGACCGAGGAGTCGCTGGTGATCAGCGCCAGGATGTTCGGCCAGTCGACCCGGGTGGCGATCGCGACCAGGGGCACCACGACGAACAACGCGCCGACCGCGGCGGGCAGATAGAGCCAGCGCGGCAGACCAGCCGGACTACGCAACGGCCTCCCACCTCACAGGCCAAACCCTATGGGACATGGGCCAGCGCGCCGGTTTCGTGCTATAGCTACTGTCCAGTAACATTGCGGGGAATCGCTGGGTTCAGCGTCGAACACCACAGGGAGGTCCTCGCGATGGAGGTGCTCGTCACCGCAGGTGACACCGATCTGGGACGCACGATCGCCGAAGACTTCCGGGACGCCGGTCACCGGGTCGTGATCGCAGGTGCCCGCCGCGACGAACTCGAGGTCGCCGCGAAGGAACTCGACGTCGACGCGATCGTGCTCGACAACACCGATCCGGACAGCCTGGAAGCGGCGCGGTCGCAGTTCCCGCACCACCTCGACACGATCGTCAACGTGCCCGCGCCCGGTTGGGACGGCGGCGACCCGCGCACCTACTCGCTGGCCGATCTGGCCAGGGCGTGGCGCGCGGCGCTCGACTCGACGGTGGTGTCCGCCGTGCTCACGGTCCAGATCCTCGGCGACCACCTGCGTTCGGGCGGTTCGATCGTCAACGTGGTTCCCGAGAACCCGGCCCCGGGCAGTGCCGAGGCGGCGATCAAGGCCGCGCTCGCGGACTGGACGGCCGGGCAGGCCGAGCACTTCGGCACCCGCGGCATCACGGTGAATGCGGTGGCCTCCGGACGCCACGCCGAACCCGGCTACGAAGGCCTGTCGCGCACGCCGCCGGCGGTCGCCGACGAGATCGCGCGGCTGGCCCTGTTCCTGACCACCCCGGCGGCACGGCACATCACCGGCCAGGTTCTGCACGTCAGCAAGGGCGCGCTCGCAAACTTCGGCTGATTATTCCGTCGTTCGCCCGGAGCTAAACGGGGTGATCGCTCCGCTTAGGTGTGGTTTCGTGAACCCGTGACCATCCAACTCGGACTTCAGATCCCCAATTTCTCGTACGGCACCGGCGTGGCGGAGATCTTCCCCACGGTCATCGCCCAGGCGCAGGAAGCCGAGGCCGCCGGCTTCGACTCGGTCTTCGTGATGGACCACTTCTATCAGCTGCCCGGCCTCGGGACGCCGGACCAGCCGATGCTGGAGGCGTACACGGCCCTCGGTGGCCTGGCCGCCGCGACCGAACGCGTGCAGCTCGGCACCCTCGTCACCGGTAACACCTATCGCAATCCGACGTTGCTGGCCAAGGCGATCACCACGTTGGACGTGATGAGCCAGGGCCGCGCGATCCTCGGCATCGGCACCGGCTGGTACGAGCTCGAACACGACAGCCTCGGATACGAGTTCGGCACCTTCACCGACCGCTTCAACAAGCTCGGCGAGGCGCTGCAGATCATCCTGCCGATGCTCGAGGGTCAACGCCCGACATTCGAGGGCAAGTACTACCGCACCAAGGAGGCGATGGCCGAGCCCCGCTTCCGCGACCACATCCCGCTGATGATCGGCGGCAGCGGCGAGAAGAAGACGATCCCCCTGGCGGCCCGGCACTTCGACCACCTCAACATCATCGCCGGGTTCGACGAGCTGCCGCGCAAGGTGCAGGTGGTCAAGGAGCGCTGCGAGGAGATCGGTCGTGATCCGGCCACCCTCGAGACCAGCATGCTCGTCATCGCGATCATCGACGACAACGTCACCGGCGACCTCATCCCCGACGACTTCAAGCAGCAGGCCGTGTTCGGCAGCGCCGAGCAGGTCGCCGAGCAGATCAAGACCAAGGTCCTCGACGCGGGCATCGACGGCGTGATCTTGAGCCCGGTGACGAGCCTCAACGGGTACCACCCCGGCGGCGTCACGGCCGTGGGCGAAGCGCTGCGACCCCTGCTGAACGGGTGATTCCATAGGTGAGGGTGGGATATAACACAACGAACCTGTTCCCCGATCGGGTGTTCAGGCGACTACCTTTACGGGTAGAGAACTGCACGTGGAAGCACCGTCGAGGAGCCCAATATGAGCCATCCCGGAGCCACTGCATCTGATCGGCACAAGGTCGTCATCATCGGGTCAGGGTTCGGCGGGCTGACCGCTGCCAAGAAGCTGAAGCGTGCCGACGTCGACGTCAAGCTGATCGCCAAGACCACCCACCACCTGTTCCAGCCGCTGCTGTACCAGGTGGCGACCGGCATCATCCCGTCCGGGGAGATCGCGCCGCCGACGCGGATGATCCTGCGCAAGCAGAAGAACTGCCAGGTGCTGCTCGGCGACGTCACCCACATCGACCTGGCCAACCAGACGGTCAAATCGGAGTTGCTGAACCACACCTACGTCACCCCGTACGACACGCTGATCGTCGCGGCCGGCGCGGGCCAGTCGTACTTCGGCAACGATCACTTCGCGGAGTGGGCGCCGGGTATGAAGTCCATCGACGATGCCCTGGAACTGCGTGCGCGGATTCTCAGCGCGTTCGAGCAGGCGGAGCGGTCCAGTGATCCGGCTCGGCGCGAAAAGCTGTTGACGTTCACCGTGGTGGGCGCGGGTCCGACCGGCGTCGAAATGGCCGGGCAGATCGCCGAATTGGCCGACCATACCCTCAAAGGCGCGTTCCGCCACATCGATTCGACCACCGCGCGGGTGATCCTGCTCGACGCGGCGCCTGCCGTGCTGCCCCCCATGGGCGAGAAGCTCGGCAAGAAGGCGCAGGCGCGGCTGGAGAAGATGGGCGTCGACATCCAGCTCGGGGCCATGGTCACCGACGTCGACCGAAACGGCATCACCGTCAAGGACTCCGACGGCACGATCCGGCGCATCGAGTCCGCGACGAAGGTGTGGTCGGCGGGTGTGGCGGCCAGCCCGCTGGGCCGAGACCTCGCCGAGCAGTCCGAGGGCGAGGTCGACCGGGCCGGTCGCGTGTTGGTGCAACCGGACCTGACGCTGCCCGGCCACCCGAACGTGTTCGTGGTGGGCGATATGGCGCACGTCGAGGGCGTCCCCGGACAGGCGCAGGGCGCGATTCAGGGCGGCCGCTACGCCGCCAACGCGGTCAGGGCCGAGCTCAAGGGCGCCGATCCCAGTCAGCGCGAACCGTTCCAGTACTTCGACAAGGGTTCGATGGCCACGGTGTCGCGGTTCTCGGCGGTCGCCAAGATCGGCCCGCTGGAGTTCGGCGGCTTCATCGCGTGGCTGGCCTGGCTGGTGCTGCACCTCGTCTACCTGGTCGGCTTCCGGCGCAAGCTCACCACGCTGCTGCACTGGACGGTGACGTTCCTGTCGACGCAACGCGGCAATCTCACGATCACCGAGCAGCAGGCCTACGCCCGCACCCGGATCGAGGAGCTCGAAGAGATCGCCGCGGGGGTGCGGGACACCGAGAAGGTCGCGGGCTAGAGCCGCGGACCCTGCCACGTCGTCAGGCATCCACCTGCGGCCAGCGCGAGCGCCGTTCCCGTGGCATCGGATTCGACGTCGGGATAGGTCAATTCGCTGATCGAGGCTCTGGGCGCGCCGATCTCGTCGTCGGCGACCGATCCGCGGCCCAACTCGATGCGGTGTCGCAACAGCGGTGCGCCTTCGACGTCGGCGTGCAGCGAGCCCGACCAGAATCCCTGCCGTTCACCGGATCTGCCGATCTGCACCCGCTCACGCAGCCTGACGCGTCCGTGTGCCCCGACGCCGAGCCGGATCGAGGTGTGGTGTCGCGAGGCCGCGGCCACCACCGTGGGTTCGGGATCGAGATCCAGCTCGCCGGCCACGTCCAGATCCCAGATCGCATGCGAATCAGGGGTTTTCGCCCCCGGGAGCGTCATTGTCGCCGCGGCGGTGCGGATCCGGAGCCGGGCGCCGGGTTCGACGACGACGCGGAAGTGCAGCACGTCGCCTCCCAGCGGAGTCGCGGCCGCCGACACGAGATGAACGGTGTCGGGCTCGGTCAGCCGGGCCGCCACGCCGCCCGCACATTCGAGGCGCGGCCGGTGATCCGGGCGCGCGACGATCAGCACCTCGGACCGCACTAGACAGGCACCCGGAGCTGTTCGCGCACCCAGTTGAGCGCCGCGGAGGCCGCGGGGTCCTCGGTCAGCGAGATCATCACGAAGGGGCGCTCACCGCGCACGGCGGACGCGTCGCGCCGCATCACCTCGAGGTCGGCCCCCACCAGCGGGGCGAGGTCGGTCTTGTTGATCACCAACAGATCTGAGTAGGTCACCCCGGGCCCACCCTTGCGGGGCACCTTGTCGCCGCCGGCTACGTCGACGACGAAGATCTGGACATCGACCAGACCGGACGAGAACGTCGCCGTCAGGTTGTCCCCGCCGGACTCGACCAGGATGAGGTCCAACCGTTCGTTACCGGCGATGAGGTCGTCGATCGCGTCGAGGTTGGCGGTGATGTCGTCGCGGATCGCGGTGTGCGGACACCCGCCCGTCTGCACCGCCGCGATCCGCACGTCGGGCAGCACGGCGTGGCGGCGCAGGAAGTCCGCGTCCTCGGTGGTGTAGATGTCGTTGGTCAGCACCGCCAGCGACACCTCGTCCCGCAACTGCCGACACAACGCCGCCACCAGGGCGGTCTTGCCCGATCCGACCGGACCACCCACCCCGATGCGCAGCGGCTCCCCCGGTTGGCGCGCACGCCTGGGCCGCTCGAGATGGTGGTGCGGCTCGCCATCGAGGAAATGCGGTGGCATGACAGTCCTTTCGGAGTTATGAGACGAACAGCGGACGCTCGCGGCGGGTGTGGCGTTCGGCCAGCACGTCGAGCAGCGGATCGGACAGGTCGGCCAGTTCCTTCGTGGCCGCCGCGGCCGTTTCGTCACAGAGGTCCGACAGCTCGAAGGTGAGCGCGGCGACGTCGCCGGGATCCAGGGCGAGCAGGCGCTGGGCGGCCGTCGCCGAACCCGTCATCGTGGTGTAGACGACGGAGAGGGCGGTCTGCTCGGCGGCCAGCCCCGACACGCGTCCCGCCCGGCCCGCCGCCACCGCGAGGTGGGGGGTCGCGCCGAGTGCGTCCCAGTTCTCGTCGTTCCACACCCGGCGGGCCAACCGCACCAGACCCCGGCCCTGCGCACGCGATGCCTGGCGGGCCGCGGGTGACGGTGTGCGAGCGTCGGTTTCACGGTCGGCGTCGACAGGCCCGAGAGTTCCGGTGTGCACGGCCGCGGCCAGTGAGGCCGTGACGAGGCCCTGGGTCCGGACGCGGCGGCGCAGATACGCCCGAAGCGTGGTCAGGTCGGCGACCAGTCCGGTGGTGACCGCCTCCTCGATGCCTCCGCTGTGCACGTGTCCGCCGGTGGGCAGCCGCGAATCGGCCAGCGCGAGCAGTGTCGTCAGGTTCGTCATGGCATCAGAAGAGGAAATACCGTTGCGCCATCGGCAATTCGGTTGCCGGCTGCTCCTGCCACACTTCACCGTCGATGCGGACGGTGAAGGTGTCGGGATCGACCTCGATGCTCGGCAGCGCGTCGTTGAGAGGCATATCGGCTTTTCCGACCTTGCGGACATCCTTGACCGGCACCAGGCGCCGCTTGACGTCGATCCGGTCGGCGAGCCCGTCGTCGACGGCCTGCTGCGAGACGAAGTGCACCGACGTGGCCGCGGCGGCCGACGGTGCCGCGCCGAACATGGGTCGGGGCAGCACCGGTTGCGGGGTCGGGATCGACGCGTTGGCGTCACCCATTGCGGCCCAGGCGATCATGCCGCCCTTGAGCACGGCGTGCGGCCGCACACCGAAGAACGCGGGTTCCCACAGCACCAGATCGGCGAGCTTGCCCACCTCGATCGACCCGATCTCGCCGTCGAGTCCGTGGGCGATGGCCGGACAGATCGTGTACTTGGCGACGTAGCGGCGTGCGCGGTGATTGTCGGCCGCCTTCGGTCCGGTCGGGTCGCCGTCCAGTGCTCCGCGCCTGCGCTTCATGACGTGCGCGGTCTGCCAGGTGCGGATGACCACCTCGCCGATGCGGCCCATCGCCTGTGCGTCGCTGCCGATCATCGAGATCGCGCCGATGTCGTGCAGTAGGTCCTCGGCGGCGATGGTGGAGGGTCGGATGCGGCTCTCGGCGAACGCGAGATCCTCTGGGACGCTGGGGTTGAGGTGATGGCACACCATCAACATGTCGAGATGCTCGTCCAGCGTGTTGACCGTGTGCGGCCGCGTCGGGTTCGTCGAACTGGGCAGCACGTGCGGTTGCGCGGCGACGGTGATGATGTCGGGCGCATGCCCGCCGCCGGCGCCCTCGGTGTGGTAGGCGTGGATCGACCGACCGGCGATCGCGCCGACGGTGTCCTCCACGAACCCCGCCTCGTTGAGGGTGTCCGAATGCAACGCGACCTGGACGCCCGACGCGTCGGCCACGGTGAGGCAGGCGTCGATCGCCGCGGGTGTGCTGCCCCAGTCCTCGTGCAGCTTGAATCCCGAAGCGCCGCCGCGTAACTGCTCCCACATGGCCTCGGCGCTGACGGTGTTGCCCTTGCCGAGCAGCGCGATGTTCATCGGCCAGGAGTCCAGCGACTCGAGCATGCGCGCCAGATGCCATGCGCCGGGGGTGACGGTGGTGGCCTTGCTGCCCTCGGCGGGGCCGGTTCCGCCACCGATCATCGTGGTGATGCCGCCGCCCAGCGCCTCGGCCATCGTCTGCGGGCAGATGAGGTGCACATGGCAGTCGATGCCGCCGGCGGTGACGATGCGGCCGTTGCCGCCGATGACCTCCGTCGAGGGCCCGACCACCAGGTCGGGGTGCACACCCGACATGATGTCCGGGTTACCGGCCTTGCCGATCGCGGTGATGCGGCCGTCGCGAATACCGATGTCCGCCTTTATGATTCCCCAGTAGTCGAGGATCACCACCCCGGTGATGACGGTGTCGGGAGCCCCGTCCGCGCGCGTCGCGCGCCCCTGCCCCATCGACTCGCGCAACACCTTGCCCCCGCCGAAGACGGCCTCGTCTCCCGCGACTTCCGGTCCGCCGCTGCGATCCTCGGTGATCTCGATGAACAGGTCGGTGTCGGCCAACCGGATCCGGTCGCCGGTGGTCGGCCCGAACAGTGCGCCGTATCTGGCGCGGGACAACCGGGTCACGAGGCGTCCAGCGGGCCGGGCGGGTTCAGGTTCAGCCCGTGCACCTCGCGCGATCCCCCGAGCGGGACGAGCGAGACGGTCTGGGCCACACCGGGTTCGAACCGCACCGCCGTCCCGGCCGGAATGTCGAGCCGATGGCCGTGCGCGGCGGCACGATCGAACGACAGCGCGGCGTTGGCCTGCGGCAGGTGGACGTGGCTGCCGACCTGGACGGGCCGGTCGCCGTTGTTGACGATCTCCGTCGCGAGCCGTGGGGCGCCGGCGTTGATCTCGATATCGCCGTCCCCGTAAAGGATCTCGCCGGGCACCATGGGTCCGGTCATGGGATCGGATGGTGGACGGTGACGAGCTTGGTGCCGTCGGGGAACGTCGCCTCGACCTGGACGTCGTAGAGCATCTCGGGCACGCCCTCCATGACGTCGCCGCGGCCGAGAACCTCCCGGCCGCTGGCCATCAGCTCGGCCACCGTGCGCCCGTCGCGTGCACCCTCGAGGAGGTGGTCGGTGATCACCGCGACCGCCTCCGGATGGTTGAGCTTCAGACCCCGGGCCTGCCGGCGCCGGGCGAGTTCGGCCGCGTAAGAGATGAGCAGGCGGTCCTGCTCATGCGGGGATAGACGCATAGTGGGCGATATTGCCACGGCGCGCGGCGATCAGCAGCGCACGCGACGCGCTACTCGGCGGGCATGTTCTGCAGGCGGACCTGCCCGCGGGCGACGAGCTTGTCGTTGTCGTCGGTGATGGTGATCTGCCACAGCTGCTGGCGTCGGCCGCGGTGAATGGGTGTGGACACCGCGGTGACGGTGCCCGACGAGATGGCCCGAAGGAAGTCGGTGTTGTTGTTGACGCCGACGACGTTGCCGCCGCCGTGGTCGGTGAGCCAGACCGCCGCCGACACGCTCGCCAGGCTCTCGACGATCGAGCAGTACACGCCGCCGTGCACGATGCCGTAGGGCTGCAGCAGCTTCTCGGTGACCGTCAGCTGCGCGCGGCCACCGTCGGGACCGAGGTCGAGATAGGTCAGGCCGAGCTCGGAGTCGAACCCCTTGCCCAGGTCGGTAGGCAGGTCGGAAGTCACGCAACGTGTTTACACGCTGCCCGACACCATGGCCGCGCCGGGTGGCGCGAGTTAGGGTCGGCCATGGCCAAGACCGCGAAAGACCTCGTAGAAGCCGCCAACGCCGTGGTGCCCAAGATCTCCCACGACGAGGCGAAGGATCTGATCGACAAGGGTGCGTTGGTCGTCGACGTGCGCGACGCCCCCGAACTGGAGAAGAGCGGCAAGGTGGCGGGCGCCGTCCACGTGCCCCGCGGCATGCTCGAATTCCGTGCCGACCCGGAGTCGCCGTACCACGACGAGAACTTCTCCAAGGACAAGCCGGTGATCGTGTACTGCGCATCCGGTGGGCGTTCGGCGCTCTCAGGGCAGGCGCTCAAGGAACTCGGTTACGAGAACGTCTATAACCTCGGGGGGTTCGGCGACTGGGCCGACAGCGGAGGCGCCGTCGAGAAGGGCTGATCGAAAAGGTCTGATGCAGCACGCAATCGGCACGAATGCGGACGGGCCCCGCACCAATGGTGCGGGGCCCATCCTCCGTGTGGACCGGGGGTCTCTGCAGCCCTCAGGACTCCGGCGCGGTCCGGTGGTTCAGTTGTCGGTAACTGCTCAAAAGCATAGGCAAGGCTTGCCTAATTAAGCAAGACCTTCCCCGTGATTGACCGGGACGTCCCCCGGACGGGGAGGCCGAAGCCGACGAGCGCGTCGAGCACGGCCTGGCTGCGCCGCATGCTCGTCCACTCACTCGAGCCGGCGAGCAGCGGCACCTGGGTCGCCGCGCTGACCACGGCGCCGCCGACGACGTGCCACATCGACGCGACCGACATGGCGCCGCCGCTGATGTCGGCCAGCTTGGCGAACAGCGGCGCGAGCGCGCGGTGGCTGCGGTGCGCGACCCACGTCGTCAGCGCGGCCTCACTCGGTAGCGCCACGATGCCGTCGCGCATCGAGCGCCCGATGCGAACCGATCCGCGGTCGAAGTACGGGTCCTCGGGGAGGGCCCGCAGGGTCGGATCGACGACACCCACCCAGTCGATCGCGCCTTCGGAATCCACGTGCACCCAAAGGTTCTCCAGTCCGGTGTCCCATGCCCGGCCTTCGAGGACGATCAGCGGTACGACGCGTCCGACGACGACGTGCGCGAGGGTGGCGGCCAGCTGGTGGGCCACCGCCGCGCGGCTGTCGGTCTCCTCGGCGGCCAGGTCGAACATCGCCTTCAGGCGGTCGGTGGTCAGCGCGTCGGCCAGCGGCCACCACCGTCGCCGGGACAGATCCCCCATCACCGCGACGCCGTAGACCCGTGGACACTCGGGATACAGCTCGCGCAGCCGCCGACTCGACTCATGCAGCGGAAGCACCCGGCGCATCGCCATGCTTGCGATGAGTGGATCGTCGACCAGTACCGTCATGGAGCCTCCCGTCTTCGAGTTAGGTAAGGCTTACTATAGCTACGAGCGTCACGACGGCTAGACCCTGTGACTGCTTTCACACGACCCCGCAAACGGGCGGTGACCACGGCGAAAGGTCTGGTCGAACGACGGTGGAGGTTTTGTCCACCAAGCGAAATACGACGCACGGTAGTAACTGGTAGTACGCTGGACCAATAGCCTCTAGGAGAAACCGACCATGGCGAAATTGACGCGTTTAGGGGAACTGGAACGCGCGGTGATGGATCACCTGTGGTCCTCGCGCGAGCCCCAAACCGTGCGCCAAGTCCACGAGGCGCTCGCCGCCGAACGCGACCTGGCGTACACCACGATCATGACCGTGCTGCAGCGGCTGGCGAAGAAGAACCTCGTCGTGCAGCATCGCGACGACCGTGCCCACCGCTACGCACCGACCCACGGCCGCGACGAACTGGTCGCGGGCCTGATGGTCGACGCGCTCGACCAGGCCGCCGATTCGGGTAGCCGGGAGGCGGCGCTGGTGCATTTCGTCGAGCGGGTCGGCGCCGACGAAGCCGCCGCTTTGCGTCGCGCACTTGCCGAGTTGGAAAGCAAGGATCGCGTTCCGCCGCCCGCTGGTAATTCGGGCACCGGCTGAGAGAGACTTACAGCGTGTCCGCGCTGGCCTTCACCGTCCTCGCGCTGGTCCTGTCGGGACCGGTGCCTGCTCTCCTGGCGCGTGCTTCGTGGCCCTTCCGCGCCCCGCGGGCGGCCATCGTGTTGTGGCAGGCGATCGCGTCGGCCGCGGTCCTGTCGGCCTTCTCGGCCGGGATAGCCATCGCGAGCAGGCTTTTCGCGCCGGGTCCCGACGGCCGGCCCACCGCCAGCATCACCGGCGAGATCGCCGTCATGGGTTGGCCGGTGTGGATCGCCTACGTGGTGGTCTTCGCGCTGACGCTGGTGATCGGCGCACGGTTGATTGTCTCGGTGCTGCAGGTCGCGATCGCGACGCGGCGCCGTCGCGCACATCACCGGATGGTCGTCGACCTCGTGGGCAAGTCGCAGACGTGGACCCACACACATGCCGGTGGCGGGCTGCGCATCCTCGACGTCGACCAGCCCCTGGCCTACTGCCTGCCCGGGGTGCGCAGCCGCGTCGTGGTCAGCGAGGGCACGCTGACGACGTTGGCCGACAACGAGATCGCCGCGATCCTCACCCACGAACGCGCACACCTGCGCGCCCGGCACGACCTCGTGCTCGAGATGTTCACCGCGGTGCACGCGGCGTTCCCCCGGCTCGTCCGCAGCGGGAGCGCGCTGGATGCCGTGCGGCTGCTGGTCGAGATGCTGGCCGACGACGCGGCCGTCCGAATCGCCGGGCCCACTCCCCTGGCCCGTGCGCTCGTCGCGTGCGCGGCCGGCCGCACACCGTCGGGTGCGCTGGCCGCGGGCGGACCCACCACCGTGCTGCGGGTGCGCCGCCTCGGCGGGCGGCCCAACAGTCGGGTGCTGGCCGCCGGCGCGTACGCCGCCGCCGCCGCGGTGCTCGTGGTCCCGACCGTCGCAGTGGTGTTGCCGTGGCTGACCGAACTGCAACGGCTGTTCACCGCTTAAGGGACAAGCCAAGCGCGAACGATGCGTTCACACAACAAAACAACGAAAGGCTGCCCGCATGAGCTCTGACGCTTCCGCATCGACCACCGGTACCGCGCAGATCGGGGTGACCGGGCTCGCCGTCATGGGGTCGAACATCGCGCGCAACTTCGCCCGGCACGGCTACACCGTCGCGCTGCACAACCGCTCGGTGGCCAAGACCGACGCCTTGCTCGAACAGCACGGCTCCGACGGCACGTTCGTGCGCAGCGAGACCATCGCGGAATTCCTCGACGCGCTGGAGAAGCCGCGTCGGGTGCTGATCATGGTCAAGGCCGGAGACCCCACCGACGCGGTGATCAACGAGCTCGCCGACGCGATGGAGCAAGGCGACATCATCATCGACGGCGGCAACGCGCTCTACACCGACACGATCCGCCGCGAGAAGGCGATGCGCGAACGCGGTCTGCACTTCGTCGGCGCCGGCATCTCCGGCGGTGAGGAAGGCGCGCTCAACGGGCCGTCGATCATGCCCGGCGGTCCGGCGGAGTCCTACAAGTCGCTGGGCCCGCTGCTCGAGGAGATCTCGGCGCACGTCGACGGCGTGCCGTGCTGCACCCACATCGGACCCGACGGCGCCGGCCATTTCGTGAAGATGGTGCACAACGGCATCGAGTACTCCGACATGCAGCTGATCGGCGAGGCCTACCAACTGCTGCGCGACGGCCTGGGCAAGTCGGCCGGTGAGATCGCCGACGTCTTCGACGAGTGGAACTCCGGCGACCTGGACAGCTTCCTGGTCGAGATCACCGCGAAGGTGTTGCGCCAGACCGACGCCAAGACCGGCAAGCCGCTGGTCGACATCATCCTCGACGAAGCCGAGCAGAAGGGCACCGGACGCTGGACGGTCAAGTCGGCGCTCGACCTGGGCGTCCCGGTGACGGGTATCGCCGAGGCCGTGTTCGCGCGCGCCCTGTCCGGATCGGTGACCCAGCGCAAGGCCACCACCGGACTGGCATCGGGCGGTCTCGGCGAAAAGCCCAGCGACGCAGAGAAATTCACCGAGGACGTCCGTCAGGCGCTGTACGCGTCGAAGATCATCGCCTACGCGCAGGGCTTCAACCAGATCCAGGCGGGCAGCGCCGAGTACGACTGGGGCATCACACCCGGCGACCTGGCCACCATCTGGCGCGGCGGCTGCATCATCCGGGCGAAGTTCCTCAACCGGATCAAGGACGCGTTCGACGAGGACCCCGGCCTGCCGACGCTGATCGTCGCGCCGTACTTCCGCAGCGCGATCGAGGCGGCGATCGACAGCTGGCGCCGCGTCGTCGTCACGGCCACCGAACTCGGCATCCCGATTCCGGGCTTCTCCTCGGCGCTGTCCTACTACGACGGGTTGCGCCAGGAGCGCCTGCCCGCCGCGCTGACCCAGGGGCTGCGCGACTACTTCGGGGCGCACACCTACGGACGCATCGACGCCGACCCCGCCGAACGGTTTCACACGCTGTGGAGCGGCGACGGCAGCGAAGTCGAGGCCTAACGCTTCTTGTCGCTCGGCCGAGTACCGGTGCGCAATTAGACTTGACCTGACATGCGATTCCTCGAGGGCCACCGGCCCGCTTACGACCTGACCTACAACGACATCTTCATCGTCCCCGGACGCTCCGATGTCCAGTCGCGGATGGACGTCGACCTGTCGACCTGCGACGGGTCGGGCACCACGATCCCCGTCGTCGTGGCGAACATGACCGCCGTCGCCGGCCGCCGGATGGCCGAGACGGTGGCCCGCCGCGGCGGCCTCGTCGTGCTGCCGCAGGACCTGCCGATCTCCGCGCTCGAGGGGACCGTCGAGTTCGTCAAGAGCCGCGATCTCGTCGTCGACACCCCGGTTGTGCTCTCCCCCGACGACTCTGTGTCCGATGCGACCGCGCTGATCCACAAGCGGGCGCACGGCGCCGCGGTCGTCGTGTTCGAGGGCAGGCCGATCGGCCTGGTCACCGAGGCCAACTGCGAAGGCGTCGACCGCTTCACCCGCGTGCGCGACATCGCGATCTCGGACTTCGTCACCGCGCCGGTGGGCACCGAGCCCCGCAAGGTCTTCGATCTGCTCGAGCACGCACCGGTCGACGTGGCGGTGCTGACCGCGAGCGACGGCACGCTGACCGGCGTGCTGACGCGCACCGGCGCCGTGCGCGCGGGCATCTACGCCCCCGCGGTCGACGACCGGGGCCGACTGCGGATCGCCGCCGCGATCGGGATCAACGGTGACGTCGGCGCCAAGGCGCGCGGCCTTGCCGAAGTCGGTGTCGACCTGCTGGTGATCGACACCGCGCACGGCCACCAGGCAAAGATGCTCGACGCGATCGAGGCGGTGGCGTCGATGGACCTCGGGCTGCCGCTGGCCGCGGGCAACGTGGTCTCCGCCGAGGGCACCCGGGACCTGATCAACGCGGGCGCGTCGATCGTGAAGGTCGGCGTCGGTCCCGGCGCGATGTGCACCACCCGCATGATGACCGGCGTCGGCCGGCCTCAATTCTCCGCCGTCGTCGAATGTGCCTCAGCGGCAAGGGAATTGGGCGCCCATGTATGGGCCGACGGCGGTATCCGGCACCCGCGCGACGTCGCGCTGGCCCTGGCCGCCGGCGCATCCAACGTCATGA
Organism: Mycolicibacterium malmesburyense; assembly: GCF_001050015.1. Next base: position 43,882 of record NZ_CVTB01000252.1, on the reverse strand, counting down.
TCGGGTCGTGGTTCGCGGGCACCTACGAGTCCCCCGGCGACCTGATGCACGACCGCGACAACCAGCCCTTCAAAGAGAGCTACGGCATGGCGTCCAAACGCGCGGTGGCCGCCCGCACCGCCGGTGACGGCGCATTCGACCGGGCCCGCAAGGCGCTGTTCGAGGAGGGCATCTCGACGTCGCGAATGGGCCTGGACCCCTCCCGCGGCGGCGTGGAGGACCTGCTCGACCACATCACCTCGGGGGTGCGCAGCACGTGCACCTACGTCGGTGCCGCGAGTCTCGCCGAACTGCACGAGAACGTGGTGCTCGGCGTGCAGTCGGCGGCGGGCTTTGCCGAGGGGCATCCGCTGCCGACGGGTTGGTGAACGCTCCCCCGCGCCATCACCCGTTACCATGGGTTTTCTTCAGTCCTCTACGCGAAAGGGATCCCGTGCCGCAGGCACCCGTCGAGGCCCGGGTTGCAGAGGGGCCCCATCGGGCCGAGCGGCCCGAGCCGCCCGACGCCGAGCCTTCCTCTAGACGGCCGGGCGCCAGGCCCGGCATTCGCGCGGGGATCATCCGATGAGCGTCGTCTCGTCGCTGCTGGCGCTGCTCGCTTTCATCCTGCTCACCGCGGGCACCGCGGTCTTCGTCGCCGCCGAGTTCTCACTGACCGCGCTCGAGCGCAGCACCGTCGAGGCCAACGCGCGAAGCGGCAGCCGACGCGACCAGCTGGTCCGACGGGCACACCGAACGCTGTCGTTCCAGCTGTCCGGGGCCCAGGTCGGCATCTCGATCACCACGCTGGCCACCGGTTTCCTCGCCGAACCCGTCGTGGCCCGGCTGATCCACCCGGGCCTGGACGCCATCGGTGTGCCCCCGCAATACACCGGCGGGCTGGCGCTGATTCTGGCGATCCTGATTGCCACCTCCCTGTCGATGGTGTTCGGCGAGCTGGTTCCGAAGAACCTGGCGGTCGCGCACCCGCTCCCGGTGGCGCGGTGGTCGGCCGCACCGCAGCTGCTGTTCTCGGCGCTGTTCACCCCGCTGATCCGGTTGACGAACGGCACCGCCAACACGATCCTGCGCCGGTTGGGCATCGAGCCCGCCGAGGAGCTGCGCTCGGCTCGTTCCCCGCAGGAGTTGGTGTCGTTGGTGCGCAGTTCGGCCCGTAGCGGCGCGCTGGATCCGATCACCGCGATGCTGGTCGACCGGTCGCTGCGGTTCGGTGACCGCTCCGCCGAGGAACTCATGACACCCCGACAGAAGATCGAGGCCCTCGACGCCGACGCGACCGTCGCCGATCTGGTCACCGCCGCAATCCGCACCGGATACTCGCGGTTCCCGATCATCCGCGGAGACCTCGACGAGACGATCGGGATAGCGCACCTCAAGCAGGTGTTCGAGGTGCCGATCGATGAACGCGGCAGCACGCGGCTGGCCTCGCTGGCGCTGCCGGTGGCCACGGTGCCCTCGACATTGGACGGTGACGCGGTGATGACGCAGATCCGCGCCAACGGCCTGCAGACCGCGCTGGTGGTCGACGAGTATGGGGGGACGGCGGGCATGGTCACCGTCGAGGACCTCATCGAGGAGATCGTCGGCGACGTCCGCGACGAACACGACGACGAGGCACCCGACGTGGTGCCCGCGGGCCGCGGCTGGCAGATTTCGGGCCTGCTGCGCATCGATGAGGTTGCGGGCGCCACCCCGTTCCGCGCCCCCGAAGGCGATTACGAGACGATCGGCGGCCTGGTGCTCGAGAAGCTCGGGCACATCCCCGACGAGGGCGAGTCGATCGAACTCGAGGCGTTCGACCCCGACGGTCCGCTCGAGGATCCCAACCGCTGGCTGGCCACCGTGTTGCGTATGGACGGGCGCCGCATCGACCTGCTCGAGCTGACCGAACTCGGCCGCAGGGGCGAAACCGTCGACGGGAGGCGCGTCGATGGGTGACATCCTCGGTGTACTGCTGACGGTGCTGCTGCTGGCCGTCAACGCGTTCTTCGTCGCATCGGAGTTCGCGTTGATCTCCGCCCGTCGCGATCGGCTGGAGGCGTTGGCCGAACAGGGCAAGAAGAGCGCCGTCACCGTGATTCGTGCCGGCGAGAACCTGTCTCTGATGCTCGCAGGTGCTCAGCTGGGCATCACGATCTGCTCCATCCTGCTCGGCCGCGTCGGCGAACCCGCCGTCGCGCACCTGCTGGAGAAGCCGTTCGACGCCGTCGGTGTCTCCGATGCGGTGCTGCACTCGGTGTCGTTCGTCGTCGCGCTGGCCATCGTGGTCGTGTTGCACGTGCTGCTCGGCGAGATGGTGCCGAAGAACATCGCGATCGCCGGTCCGGAGTCGGCGGCGATGCTGCTGATCCCGACCTACCTGATGTGGATCAAGGTGGCCCGGCCGCTGATCGCCTTCTACAACTGGTGCGCCAACGCCGTCCTGCGGCTGTTCCGGGTGGAGCCCAAAGACGAACTCGACGTGACGGTGTCCACGGTCGAGTTGTCGGAGATGATCGCCGAGTCGCTGTCCGAGGGTCTGCTCGATCCCGAGGAGCACGGCAGGCTGACCAGGGCGCTGCAGATCCGCGACCGTGCGGTCAAGGACGTCGCCTTCCCGCTGCGCGACATCAGGACGGTGGCCGTGGCGCGCGAGGGCGCGGGACCGACCGTCGGCGCCGTCGAAGAGGCTTTGGCCGAGACCGGCTACTCACGTTTCCCGATCACCGACGCGTCCGGCGCCTACCTCGGCTACCTGCACATCAAGGACGTGCTGGCGTTCGTCAACGAACCCGACGCGGTGCTGGACTTCTCGATGGTGCGCCCGCTGCCGGTGGTGTCGGCGTCACTTCCGCTGCCCGACGCGTTGTCGCGGCTGCGGCGCACGAACAGCCATCTGGCGCTGGTCACCGGACCCGACGGCAGCGTGGAGGGGATGGTGGCGCTCGAGGATCTGGTGGAGGACCTGGTCGGAACCGTGCGCGACGGGACCCACCGTGTCTGACGTCGCCGTGTGCGCCCCTACCGTCGAATTGCTCGACGAGACGACCTGGACGGTTCGCGAGCGGACCCACCAGCGTCGGGTCGACGACTTCTGCGCTCCCCACCGTCGCCGCGCCCGGTCGGGCGAGAAGCATCCGGTCTGGGACTTCCTGTTCACCTACTACAGCCTGAGGCCGGGACAGCTGCGCACTTGGCACCCCGGCTCCGGCGTGGCACTGGCCGGCGCGGGCGCGCAACGCTTCCTGAGCCGAACTGGATACGCGCGTGACCACACCGGGGTGGTGGTGAGCCCCGCCTACCTCGCGGCGCGCATCGACACCGTCCGGTTCATCGCCCGCCTGCTGCGGGCGACCGAGGCGCGTCCCGCCCGGCTCAACTGCTTCGGGCTGCACGAATGGGCGATGGTGTACCGGGCGTCGGCGGTTCGACACGAAGGGGTGCCGCTGCGGCTCGGCGCAGCCGGCACCGACGCCGTCGTCGACTCGATGCCGCTGCGCTGCAGCCACTTCGACGCGTTCCGCTTCTTCACCGGACCCGCGGCCCGGCGCAACGCCGAGCAGCTCACCCGGCGGGACCAGGTCGCCGCCGAACAGCCGGGTTGCCTGCACGCCGGAATGGACCTGTACAAGTGGGCTTTCAAGCTCGGACCCCTGGTCGATTCCGAGCTCGTGATGGACTGTCTCGAACTGGCCGCCGACGCCCGCGAACTCGACATGCGCGCCAGCCCCTATGATCTCCGCGAATACGGATTCGAGCCGATCGAGATCGAGACACCGGCCGGTCGTGCCGAATACGTGCGGATTCAGCAAACCATTGCGGAGCGGGCGGCGCCGTTGCGGGCCGGCCTGGCCGATCGGTGCGAACGGCTTCTCGCCGCGGCGGCCCGCGACGGCGGACCAGCCGGCTGCTGATAAGCCCGGTTACCGCTGGGTAAGCTGGGGCGACTGTTCGAGGAGGAATGATGACCGATCGCGTGACGGTGGGGAACCTGCGCGTCGCCAAGGTGCTGTACGACTTCGTCAACAACGAGGCGCTGCCCGGCACCGACATCGACCCCGACACCTTCTGGTCCGGCGTGGACAAGGTCGTCGCCGACCTGACGCCGAAGAACGAAGAGCTGCTGGCCAGGCGTGACGATCTGCAGGCGCGGATCGACAAGTGGCACCGGCAGCGGGTGATCGAGCCGCTCGACCATGAGGCGTACAAGGCCTTCCTCACCGAGATCGGCTACCTCCTCCCCGAGCCCGACGACTTCACGATCACCACCGCGGGCGTCGACGACGAGATCACCACGACCGCCGGCCCGCAGCTGGTGGTCCCGATCCTCAACGCCCGGTTCGCGCTCAACGCCGCCAACGCCCGCTGGGGTTCTCTCTACGACGCCCTCTACGGCACCGACGTGATCTCCGAGGACGACGGCGCCGAGAAGGGCAGCAGCTACAACCGAGTCCGCGGCGACAAGGTTATCGCCTACGCCCGGCGCTTCCTCGACGGCGCCGCGCCGCTGGCGGCCGGCGAGTGGAGCGAGGCGACCGGTCTGCGCATCGACGACGGACAGCTGCTCGTCGACCTGGGCGACGACAACTCGGTCGGGCTGGCCGCGCCCGAGCAGTTCGTCGGCTACACCGGTGAACTCGGCGCGCCGCAATGGTCGGTGTTGTTGCGCAACAACGGATTGCACGTCGAGATCCTCATCGATCCGCAATCACCCGTCGGCTCGACCGACGCCGCGGGCATCAAGGACGTCATGCTGGAGTCCGCGGTCACCACGATCATGGACTTCGAGGACTCGGTCGCGGCCGTCGACGCCGACGACAAGGTGCTCGGATACCGAAACTGGCTCGGCCTCAACCGCGGTGACCTCACCGAAGAGGTGAGCAAGGGCGGTGAGACCTTCACCCGCAAGCTCAACGAGGACCGCACCTACACTCGGCCGAATCCGGGCCCGGACGGGCCCAGCGAGCTGACGCTGCCGGGACGCAGCCTGCTGTTCGTGCGCAACGTCGGTCACCTCATGACCAACGACGCGATCGTGGATGCGGACGGCAAAGAGGTGTTCGAGGGCATTCAGGACGCGCTGTTCACCAGCTTGATCGCGATCCACGGCCTGAAGTCCGGGGACGGAAACGGGCCGCTGGTCAACAGCCGGACCGGCTCGGTGTACATCGTCAAGCCGAAGATGCACGGCCCCGACGAGGTCGCGTATACCGTCGAGTTGTTCGGCCGCGTCGAGGATGTGCTCGGGTTGCCGGCCAACACCCTCAAGGTCGGCATCATGGACGAGGAGCGCCGCACCACGGTCAACCTCAAGGCGTGCATCAAGGCCGCCGCCGACCGGGTCGTGTTCATCAACACCGGCTTCCTCGACCGCACCGGCGACGAGATCCACACGTCGATGGAGGCGGGCCCGATGATCCGCAAGGGTGCGATGAAGAGCACCCAGTGGATCCAGGCCTACGAGGACCAGAACGTCGACATCGGCCTGGCGACCGGCTTCTCCGGCAAGGCCCAGATCGGCAAGGGCATGTGGGCGATGACGGATCTGATGGCCGACATGGTCGAGCAGAAGATCGGACAGCCCAAGGCCGGCGCCACCACCGCGTGGGTGCCGTCGCCGACCGCGGCGACGCTGCACGCCATGCACTATCACGAGGTCGACGTCTACGAGGTGCACAAGGAGCTGCAGGGCGAGAAGCGCACCAGCATCGAGCAGTTGTTGGCCGTGCCGCTGGCCAAGGAGCTCGCGTGGGCGCCCGAGGAGATCCGCGAGGAGGTCGACAACAACTGCCAGTCGATCCTCGGCTACGTGGTGCGCTGGATCGACGCCGGTGTGGGCTGCTCGAAGGTGCCCGACATCCACAATGTCGCGTTGATGGAAGATCGTGCGACGCTGCGTATTTCGAGTCAGCTGCTGGCGAACTGGTTGCGCCACGGCGTCATCACGCCCGACGATGTGGTGGCCAGCCTCAAGCGGATGGCCGCGATCGTCGACAAGCAGAACGAGCAGGATCCCGAATTCAAGCCGATGGCAACGGATCCGGACCACAACATCGCGTTCCAGGCCGCACAGGAGTTGATCCTGTCGGGCGCCGAACAACCGAACGGCTACACCGAGCCGATCCTGCATCGCCGCCGCCGCGAATACAAGACCGCCAACAGCGGTGCGTGATCCGGTGACCGGTCGGCGTCAGTAAGGGCGGAAGTGGGCAGGCACAGCAAACCGGATCCCGAGGATTCGCCAGGCGGGGACTTCGGCGAACGGCACGACGAGCCGCAGACCGAACGCTTCGGTTACCTCGGCGAGCCTCCGGAACGCGAGGACGCGGGCTACGAGGGCGATTACGGCGTCGATCACGACGACGGTGATGGTCGGGACTACTCGGACGAACCGGACTACTCGGACGCGCCCGATCACACGCCCGACTATGCGGCGGACTCCGGATCGACCCCTCCGCCGCGGTCGGTCCGCAGACACAGCGGCGAGTGGGAGGGCGGTGAGTGGACCGGCAGCCATCGCGCGGTCACACCCGGCAGGCGTGGTGTCAGCGTCGGCGTGATCGCGGCCCTCGTCGCGGTCGTGGTGCTCGTCGGCGCGGTCATCCTGTGGCGCTTCTTCGGTGACGCGCTGTCCGACCGCACCGATCAGGCCGCCGCGCGGTGCGTGGACGGCGAACTGTCCGTCGCGGTGGTGGCCGACCCGAACATCGCCGAACCCATCCAGTCGTTGGCCAACCGGTACAACGAGACCGCTGCGCCGGTAGCCGACAAATGCGTGAAGATCGGCGTCAAACCGGCCGAATCCGACCAGGTGGTCAACGGTTTCGTCGGCACCTGGCCCGCGGAGTTGGGTGATCGGCCTGCGCTGTGGATCCCGGGTAGTTCGGTGTCGGCGGCACGGCTCGAGGCCTCCTCGGGTGCGCAGACGATCATCGACAGCCGGTCGCTGGTCAGCTCCCCCGTCGTGCTCGCCGTTTCGCCCCAATTGAAAAGCGCGCTGGCGCAGCAGAACTGGTCAACGCTGCCGAATCTGCAGAGCAATCCGACGGCGTTGGACGCGCTGAACCTCACCGGCTGGGGCTCGCTGCGGCTGGCGCTGCCGCTGAGCGGGGACAGCGATGCGTCGTACCTCGCCGCGGAGGCGATCGCCGCGGCCTCGGCGCCGGCCGGCGCACCGCCGAGCGACGGCACGCGCGCGGTGAACACGTTGGTGGCCGGTCAACCGAAGCTCGCGGACAAGAAGACCTCGACCGCGCTCGACGCCCTGATCAAGGCGTCCGATCCGGCCGCCGCGCCGGTGCACGCCGTCGCCATCACCGAACAGCAGCTCTACCAGCGCACCACCGGGATGCAGGACGCGGCCAAGACGGTCACCGCATGGCTGCCCCCCGCCCCGGCTGCGGTGGCGGATTTCCCGACCGTGCTGTTGTCGGCCGAGGGGCTGTCGCAGGAACAGAAGAGTGCGGCAAGCGAATTCGCCCGGTTCATGCGAAAACCCGAGCAGCTCTCCGAACTGGCCAAGGCAGGTTTCCGCACCCAGGACGGAACGCCGCCGGACAGCGACGTCGTGGACTTCGGGCAGGCGGTGCCCGCACCGCTGTCGGTGGGCGACAACGAGACGCGCGCGCTGCTGGCCAGCGCGCTGACCGCCCCGGTGTCGAACCCGGCGGTGACGATCGTGCTCGACCAGTCGATGCCCACCGTCGACGGCGGGCGGCCCCGGCTCGACAACGTCGTGGCCGCGCTCGACGCCCGGTTGCAGGCGTTGCCGGCGTCGGCGGCGGTGGGGCTGTGGACGTTCGACGGCACCGCGGGCCGTTCGGAGGTCAGCACCGGGCCGCTCAGCGATCAACTCAACGGGCAGCCCCGGTCGGCGGCGTTGACGTCGGCGCTGGACGAGCAGTCCGCCTCCGGGGGCGGCGCGGTGTCGTTCACCACGCTGCGGCTGGTGTACACCGAGGCGATGGCGAACTTCCGTGAGGGGCAGAAGAATTCGATCCTGGTGATCACCACCGGACCGCACACCGACCAGACCCTCAACGGTGACGGGCTGCAGCAGTACATCCGCGGCGCGTTCGACGAGGCCAAACCGGTGGCCGTCAACGTCATCGACTTCGGCTCGGACTCCGACCGCGCGACCTGGGAGGCTGTCGCCGAGATCAGCGGCGGCAGCTACCAGAACCTCGACAGCTCCGACTCCCCCGAACTGACGACGGCGATCACGACCTTCCTCGGCTAGCGTCGAGCAGGCTCAACGCCGCGCGGCTGAACACGTCGGGCACCTCGACCTGCGGATAGTGGCCCACACCCGGTAACTCGATGACGTCGGCGGCGGGCCGCAGGTCGCGCAGGCCGTCGAGCACGTTGCCGGTCGCGACGGGATCGTCGAGTGCCCACAGGAAGCTCAGCGGGTTGCCCCAATCACGCACGGCGCCATGCCATCGCGACGCGAACTCGACGCGCTCGTTGAGGTAGTAGATCAACAGGTGCGCGATCCGGTGTCCGTCGTTGTGGGCCAGCAGCGCCCACTGCGCCTCGGCCTCCTCGCGGCTCAGCGGGTGCGCGGCGCCGAACAGTTTGCCGAAACCGCTGGCGAACCTGCGTTCGTTGGTCAGCCGAGCGAACACCGCTCCCAGTGGGCTGCGCAGGATCTTCTGCGCCGGCCGCAGGCTGGCTCGATGCAGGATGACGCTGCCGTTGGTCAACACCGCCGCGCGCAGGTCGAACGGCAGGTCGCCGTCGATGTCGCGCGCGAGCAGTTCGGTCGCCACCGATGTGCCCATGTCGTGGGCGACGAGATCGACCGGACCCGTCGTCGTCTCGGCCACCACGGTCTGGACGATGTCGGCCTGCTCGAACAGGCTGTAGCGGTGCGGGCGCGGTTTGTCCGACAGCCCGAAGCCCAGGAAGTCCAGCGTCACCCAGGCGCGGCCCTCCAGGTGCGGCACGACGGCGCGGTAGTCGTATGAACTCGACGGATAGCCGTGTAACAGCAGGATCGTCGGGCCGTCGCCGGGGGTGCTGCGGACGAACACGTTGCCGGCCGCCGTGTTCAGCAGGCGGCCGCCGTCCCGCCATTGCGCGACCGTCGGTGGTAACACGCCAGCACCCTATCCGCCGAACGTGGGTTACCGGCACATATTTGGGCGTCCAAGCGTGTGTCGAGCCCACACTCGGCGGGGCGACGTCAGGCGAAGGACTCGACCGGCGGGCACGAGCACACCAGGTTGCGGTCGCCGTACGCGCCGTCGATGCGACGCACCGGCGGCCACACCTTGGGCCGGTAGTTCTTGCCCAGCGGATAGGCGGCCTGCTCGCGGGTGTAGGAGTGGTTCCACTCGTCGGTGAGGAGCGATTCCGCGGTGTGGGGCGCGTTGCGCAACGGGTTGTCGTCGGCGGGCCAGGTGCCGTCGCCGACCTTGTCGATCTCGGCGCGGATCGCGATCATCGCCTCGCAGAATGCGTCGACCTCGGCGAGGCTTTCGCTCTCGGTCGGCTCGACCATCAGCGTGCCCGCCACCGGGAAGCTCATCGTGGGTGCGTGGAAACCGTAGTCCGCCAAGCGCTTTGCCACATCGTCGACGGTCACGCCGGTCTGCTTGGTGATGGTGCGCAGGTCGAGGATGCACTCGTGGGCGACCATGCCGTTCTCGCCGGTGTAGAGCACCGGGTAGTACTCGTCGAGGCGGCGCGCGATGTAATTGGCCGACGCGATCGCGGTCAGCGACGCGGCACGCAGCCCGCCGGCGCCCATCATCCGGATGTAGGCCCAGCTGATCGGCAGGATCGACGCCGATCCGTACGGCGCCGCCGACACGGTGTGCTTCTCCGGATGGGGGTGCCTCCCGCTTGCGGGGGACTCCTCCGCCAGCGGATGGCCGGGCAGGTACTTGGCCAGGTGCGCGCGCACCGCGACCGGGCCCACACCGGGTCCCCCGCCGCCGTGCGGGATGCAGAACGTCTTGTGCAGGTTGAGGTGGCTGACGTCGCCGCCGAACCGGCCGGGGCGGGCCAGGCCGACGAGCGCGTTGAGGTTGGCGCCGTCGACGTACACCTGACCGCCCGCGTCGTGCACGGCCGCACAGATGTCGGCGATGTCGTGTTCGTACACGCCGTGCGTCGACGGATAGGTGATCATCAACGCCGACAAGCGATCCGCGTGCTCGCTCACCTTCGCCCGGAGGTCGTCGAGGTCGACGTCGCCGTTCGCTCGGCATGCCACCACCACGACCCGCATACCGACCAGCGCGGCCGAGGCCGCGTTGGTGCCGTGCGCGCTGGACGGGATCAGGCAGACGTTGCGATCCGGTTCGCCGCGCTCGGCGTGATACGCCTGGATCGCCAGCAGCCCGGCGTACTCACCCTGCGATCCGGCGTTCGGTTGCAGCGACACCGCGTCGTATCCGGTGATGTCGACGAGCCACTGCTCGAGATCGGCGATCAGCTTACGCAGCCCCGGGGTGTCGGAGGCCGGGGCGAACGGATGCTGGCGGCCGAACTCCGGCCAGGTGATCGGCTCCATCTCGGCGGCCGCGTTGAGCTTCATCGTGCACGATCCGAGCGGAATCATGCTGCGGTCCAAGGCGATATCCTTGTCGGCCAGCGAACGCAGGTAGCGCATCATCTCGGTTTCGGTGCGGTACCGGGTGAAGGCGGGATGGGTCAGGAAGCCCGACGTGCGGGTCGCGATGCGGGGGCCGTCGAACTCCGAGTCCACCGGCGTCGCCGAGAACGCCGACAGCACCGCCTCGACGTGGGCAGCGGTGGTCGCCTCGTCGCAGGCCACCGAGACATGGTCGTCGTCGACCAGCCAGACGTTGACGCCGCGCGCCTTGGCCGCGTCGCGCACGGCCGCCGCCCGGCCCGGCACCTTCGCCAGCACGGTGTCGAAGAACGCGCGGTGCACGATCTGCACCCCGGCCGCCGACAGCCCGGCCGCCAGCGAGCGAGCCCGCCCGTGCACCCGGTGGGCGATCCCGGTCAGGCCGTCGGCGCCGTGATAGCTGGCATACATCGCGGCCATCACGGCCAGCAGGACCTGCGCGGTGCAGATGTTGCTGGTGGCCTTGTCGCGGCGGATGTGCTGTTCGCGGGTCTGCAACGCCAACCGGTAGGCGGGTGTGCCGTCGGCGTCCAGTGACACCCCGACCAGGCGGCCCGGCAGCTGGCGGGCGTGCTTGGCGTGCACGGCCAGATATCCCGCGTGGGGGCCACCGAATCCCATTGGCACGCCGAACCTTTGAGTGCTGCCGAACGCGACGTCGGCCCCGAACTCGCCGGGCGGGGTGAGCAGCGTCGATGCCAGCAGGTCGGCGCCGATCGCCACCAGGGCGCCGCGGTCGTGGGCCGCGGCGACGAGCTCGCTCCAGTCGACGACGGCGCCGCTGGCCCCCGGCAGCTGCGCGACGACACCGAAGAACTCGCCGTCGGGCAGACCCTGCGTCAGATCGGCGGTGACGATCTCGATACCGAGCGGTTCGGCGCGGGTGGCCAGCACGGCGGCGGTCTGCGGAAACAGGTCGGCGTCCACGGCCAGCCGGTTCGACGATCCGCGCACCGCTCGGTGCATCAGCGTCATCGCCTCGGCGGCCGCCGTGCCCTCGTCGAGCATCGACGCGTTGGCGACCTCGAGGCCCGTCAGGTCGGTCACCACGGTCTGGAAGTTGAGCAACGCCTCGAGGCGGCCCTGGCTGATCTCGGGCTGATACGGGGTGTACGCGGTGTACCAGGCGGGGTTCTCAAGGATGTTGCGGCGCAACACCGGCGGCGTCAGCGTGTCGTAGTAGCCCTGGCCGATCATCGACACGGCCACGGTGTTCTGGTCGGCGAGCGCGCGCAGCTCTGCGAGCGCCTCCTCCTCGGTGGCGGCGGCGGGCAGCCGGTCCAGCCCCGGGGCCACGCCGTCGGCCGATAGCGCGTCGAGGATGTTCGCGGGCAGCGCCTTCTCGGCGAGCTCGTCGAGCGAGGAGACGCCGATCGTCTTCAGCATGGTGGCGACGGCGTCGGCATCGGGGCCGATGTGACGGTCGGCGAAGTTGGGCTGGTGGTGATCGAACACTCGGGCTACTCCAGACGCGTGCGGGCAGAGAACCGCTGGGTTCCTCCCCCTCTGTCGTCGACCCGATGCGGGCGCCTGAGAGATTCGGCGGTCGCGACGATGCGTGATGCGCCTTTCCCCATGGGCGGGTGAGCGGCCCGACCGGGCTGCCCACCGCTTTCCAGAGGCATCGGGGTCTCGTGCGGTCCGGGTGCCTGAGAGGTTGACGGAGAGGTGTTGCTCCTTCGGCGTCCGTGACTGGCCGCCACGAAACTCTCCCGCACAAGCGCGATGCGTTGCCGAGTTTACCGGTGGGTCGCATCACCGTGAAGATTGCATCCAGGGTCGTGGTCGGACTGGTTGAACAGCCCTGGAAGCAATATCTAGCGACAGCGGGCGGGAATCAGCCGATCTTGCGGTCGCGGTGCTTACGCCGCGAGGCCAACTCGTCCTCAGGGGTGGCGATCGACTCGCCGCCGTCGGCGCGTTCGCCCGGGAAATCGGCGATCGCGCCGGTCAACTCCCGCATGGCGCCCGAGACGGCGATACCGAACACGCCCTGACCGCCCTGCAGCAGGTCGACGACCTCTTCGGCAGACGTGCACTCGTACACGGTGGTGCCGTCGGAGAACAGCGTGATGTTGGCCAGATCGCGAACGCCGCGTTGGCGCAGGTGATCGACGGCGACGCGGATGTTGTGCAGCGAGATGCCGGTGTCGAGCAGCCGCTTGACGATCTTGAGGACCAGGATGTCTTTGAACGAGTACAGCCGCTGGCTGCCGGAGCCCGCCGCGCTGCGGATCGACGGCACGACCAGCGACGTCCGTGCCCAGTAGTCGAGCTGGCGGTACGTGATGCCGGCGATCTGGCAGGCGCTGGGGCCGCGATAGCCGACGAGTTCGTCGGGAACAGAGTTGTCAGGGAAGAGGCCGGCCTGCACGGGCTCCTCGGTGGCTGGGGCGGTGGTCAGTTCCGAATCCGCGGGGCCGCTGGCAGCAGTGAGGTCGAGCTGCTCCTGACGTGGCGTGTCTCCCACTTCTAGATTCCTCTCGCCGATCGAACCCGCGTCTGTGACCTGCGTGGGGCACACATTTGCCAAGCCCGAGTGTGTCGAGCATACGCTTCTCGCCGTCCGTGGACTGCCCATAAGTGGTCCGGCTCCCAAAGTATGGCTGCCCATCTTGCCGACGGGGAAACCCCACACCGCGTGTCGAAGCGACGAGACGTTTCCGTGACAAACCGTCACGCCGCTGTCCCAGGTCGGCTACGTCGCCTTGAAGTCGTCGGGTGACACGCTGTCGAGGAACTCCTTGAACTTCTCGACCTCGTCCTCGCGCACCGCACCCGCGGCCTCGTCGTCGTTCTCGTCCGGAATGATCAGGCCGGCCTCGGCCAGCACCGCTTCCTCGACGTAGATCGGCACCCCGACCCGCAGCGCGATGGCCACCGAATCCGACGGGCGCGCCGACACCTTGATGTCGCGGTCGAAGATCAGGTCGGCGTAGAAGGTGCCCTCCTGCAGGTCGACGATGCGCACCTCTTTGAGCGAATGACCAAGCGCTGCAATGACATCTCGGATCAGGTCATGCGTCAGCGGCCGGGCGGGCTCGACGCCCTGCTGTTCGAGAGCGATCGCGGCGGCCTCGGACTGCCCGATCCAAATGGGCAGGTATCGGTCGCCGTTCGACTCCCTCAGCAGCAGGACCGGCTGGTTCTGCGGCTGCTCAACGCGAATGCCGACCACACGAACCTCACCCATCTGCGTCTGCCCTCCGCACCGAAGAAGCGGTCCTGATAGCCATCGCTTCGAGTCTAATCCTCAGCGATCCAGTACGTCGCGCACAGCCGACTTGATCAGCGATGTATGCAACGTGATCGCCAAGGCCGCCACCTCACGTGCCAGGTCGTCGGCCCGGTCGCGCGCGCCGGCCTTGTTGCCCTTGACGATCGGCCCGGCGATCTGCGCGATCAGGTCGGACTGCCGGTCGGCCGCGGACCGGAACGCCCGCAGGTGCCTGGGCTCGACGCCGTAGTCCGCCAGTGCGCGCGCACACTGGGCGATGACCACGGAATGCTCGTCGAAGAAGCCGCCCGGACCGGTGGTGATGATGCCGGCCTTGACGAGCGCGCTCAGGAGTTCCTCGTCGACCCCCGAACGGGCCAGCAGATCCTCGCGGGACAGCCGCACCTGCGTCGGCGCCACCGCCGCCGTCCCCGCGGCATTGTCGGCGCCGTCAGTGCCGTCTGGGGAGACCGGAACCAAACGCGGTACGCCGTACGAGGATCCGTGCCGGGGCAACTCGCCGTCGGGCTGCGCGTCGAGCTGCGCCTTGATCACCTTCAACGGCAGATACTGGTCGCGCTGGGCAGTGAGGATGAACCGCAGGCGCGCGCAGTCGTAGGCGGTGAACCGCCGATAACCCGACGCGGTGCGCTCGGGGGTGACCAGGCCTTCGGCCTCCAGGAATCGGATCTTGGAGATGGTCACGTCCGGGAAGTCCGGTCGCAGCAGATCGAGGACCGCTCCGATCGACATCCCAGTGAGCGCGGGAGTGTCGGGTGCGCCCATGGCTACTCTTCGCGCATGCGCTGGTCGACCACCTAGCCGGCCTGACCGCTGTCGTCGTTCTTCGGGCCGGTGAGGAACACCAGGCGGAACTTGCCGATCTGCACCTCGTCGCCGTTGGCGAGCACCGCGGAGTCCACCGGTTCACGGTTGACGTAGGTGCCGTTGAGGCTGCCGACGTCGACCACCTGGAACTCGCCGCCCTCGAGGCGGAACTCGGCGTGCCGGCGACTCACCGTGACATCGTCGAGAAAGATGTCGCTGTCGGGATGCCGACCGGCCGACGTCGTGGGCTGGTCGAGCAGGAACCGAGATCCGGCGTTCGGCCCGCGCTTGACGACCAGCAGCGCCGAGCCGGCGGGCAGACCCTCGACGCCCGAGACGGCGCCCTCGGTTCCCGCCGTGGCCGGGGCGTCCAGTTCGTTGAGGAAGTCGGCGCGGAAGACGGATGTCGTTTCCACGGTGACTTCGTCAGACGTCTGGTCGGTCCCAGAGTTCTGGTCGTTTTCCGTCACCCGCTGCTCCTAACTGGCTGCTGTGGCGATACCGCGTCTCTGTTGTCGACCGTACCGCGCGGCGAGCGTCATTGTGCCCACCACCGCCGGATCCGCCCTAGTTGGCGTCCGGTCTGCAAAACCCTAACAACCCGTCACTCCGTCACGGTGCTGCGGTAGCCGTCGGCGTCGAGCAGCGCGCCGATGCCCGCCTCCAGGGCCGCCGCGTCGGCCTGCAGCTCGACCAGCCAACCCTCGCCGTAGGGATCGGAGTTCACCAGCTGCGGACTCCCCTCGAGATCACCGTTGACCGCAACGACTTTCGCGCTGACGGGCGCGTAGAGGTCCGACACCGACTTGGTGGACTCCACCTCGCCGAACGACTCGCCGGCGGTCACCTCGGCCCCGACGTCGGGCAGTTGGACGAACACGACGTCACCGAGCGCCGACTGGGCGTAGTCGGTGATCCCGACGCGCACGGTGTCGTCGCCGGTGCGCAGCACCCACTCGTGCTCTTCGGTGTAGTGCAGGTCGGCTGGGATTTCGCTCACGGCGCTCCTCGTTGGTCAGCTCACTTGACTGGCTGAGCGTATTGGCGCTGTTTCGGTTGCCGCAAGGCGGTCACGTCGACGCGGTCGGCCTGCTGCACCGTCATGGTGCCGCCGACCCGTTCGACGCTGTCCATCGCACCGCCGGGAATGGTCAACGCGGCGGCCAGGGTGGGCGGATCGCCAATGGCGAGAACCGAATACGGCGGGTTCATCGTGACGTCGTCGATCACCAGGGCGCCCGGGTTGCCGACCACCCAGGTGTCGACGCCGACACGCACCGCGGTCGGCGCGCCGTCTCCCCCGCCGCGGATCTCCATCGCCTCGGCACCGGCGTTGCGCAGTTCGTTGATCACGTCGAGCAGCGTCTCGGCGGGCACGCCGGGTGTCGTGTCGGTGATGGTCAAGGTCACGCCCGGACCGGTGGCGGGCACGGTGCCGATCAGGATGGACAGCGCGGCCAGCCGGGCCTGCGCGTTCTCGATGGCCGCCTGGTCGCTGCTGCCCGACGCCTGCAACTGGGCCAGCGTGCGCTGCAGGTCGGCCACCTCGGTGTTGAGCGCCGCCTCCCGCTGTTGCAGCGAGTCCAGCAGCACCAGCAGGTCGGCGGGGCGGGCGGTCTCCAGCGAGTCACCGGACTCGTTCTGCCGGACCTGCGTCACGATCGCCACGCCGAGCAGCAGGCACAGCACCACGGCCAGCGCGCCGAACACCACCTGGGAGCGGCCCCGGCGCAGCACGCCGCCGACACCGCCCGCGTGCAGGTCGCCGATCTCCGGTGACGGCTCGTCGGGCGGCAGTTCGTGGCGGCCGCTCTCGTGGGCCGAGTGGTCGGGTTCCGAGTGCTGCGGTTGGTGCTCAGTCATGGGTCATGCCTCGTCACGCGCCGAACAGCCTGCGGCGCAAGGCCGCTGCGTTGCCGAAGATGCGGATGCCGAGCACAACGATGATCGCGGTCGACAGCTGCGTGCCGACGCCCAGTTGATCGCCGACGTAGACGATCAGGGCGGCGACCAGCACGTTGAACACGAACGACACCACGAAGACCTTCGAGTCGAAGATGCGCTCGAGGTACGCGCGCAGCCCGCCGAACACCGCGTCGAGCGCGGCGACGACCGCGATCGGCAGGTACGGCTGGACGAACTCGGGCACGTCCGGGTGAAACACCAGGCCCAGCACGACGCCCACGATCAGTGCGGCGATTCCGATCATGTGTCTGACTTCATCTTCGTGTCACTGCCCAATCTGCTTGGCGAAGTTGATTTCTCGTACCGAACCGGCGGGCAGTTGCAGTCCCTCGCCGGTGCTCACGCTCACCCCGACGCCGTAGGAGGCCTCCAGCAGCCGGAGACGCTGCAGGCCGGGGCTGCGGTCGAACACGTCCTGCATCGCGTGCGGCGGTCCGATCGCGAGGACGACGTAGGGGCTGCTGATCGGTTGATTGTCGACCAGGATGCCACCCCCCGCCTGCCGGACCGTCACATTGGGACCGATCCGCACACCGCCGACCGACAGCGCCTCGGCGCCGCTGACCCACAGCGAGTTCACGACCAGCTGCAGGTCGCGGTCGAGGATGACCTGCCTGCTGCCCGGCACCCGTTGTTTGGACACGTCGCTCAGGTCGGCCGACGACGCGCCGGGGTCGGTGACGGTGATCGTCAGCCCGGGCCCGATCACCGGTGTGGCCGCGGCGGCGAAGTTCGCCTCGTCGAGTCGGCTCAGCAGCTGCTGGCCACGCGCGTCGCCTTCCAGGCGCCTGCGCCGTTCGTCGTCGACCTCGACGGCCAGTGTGTCCCGGCGTTCGGCGGCGTCGGTGGTGTCGGCCTGCGCCGTGCGCACGCTGCCCGCCAGCACCTGCTGCGTCTCGCGGACACCGGGCGCGGTCGCGCGGGCCTGGGCCACCGCGGCGGCGAAGACGACGACGAGCAGCAGGGCGCCCGCCAGCTGCCAGGCCCACTGTTGCCACCTGGGTTGTCGACGCCCGGCCGCCTTCGCCTCGGCGGCCGCCGCGTATCCGGGGTCGAGGTGTTCGGTCAACAAGGACCGCAGCAGGGAGGGCACCGGGATCTTCGTGGGCCGGTCCGCGCCGTGCGCGCTGCGGCCCGCTTCCGGGTCGTAACCGCCGAGCGTGTTGCGGAAGCTCTGGGTCATCGCGACACCTTGGGCAGCCGGCGCGCCACCATGCCCGCCTGGATCAGGTACAGCATCCCCGACCACAGGTACATCAGCAGGCCCCAGATCAAAAAACCCCAGCCGATGGCCAGCACCACGCGGCTCCACGTGGCGTCCCACTGCCCCAACAGGATCAGCGGCAGACCGGACATCAACGCGAACGTGGCGGCCTTGCCGATGTAGGTGACCGGCAACGCGGTCAGGCCGCGGCTGCGCAGCAGCGGCAGTGTGGCGGCGAGCACGGCGTCCCGGCCGAGCAGGGTGAGCACGATCCACCACGGCAACGAGCCGTGAAACCCCATGGCGATCGGGATCGTGATCATGTAGATCCGGTCGACCGCGGGGTCGAGCAGCTCCCCCAGTCGCGACGACTGGTTGTCGACCAGCCGGGCGATCTTGCCGTCGGCCCAGTCGGAGAACCCGCTGAACATCAGCACGGCCACGGCCCACCCGTTGGCGTGCACTCCGAGCAGCAGCCAGAGGAAGACCGGCACCAGGACGAGCCGCACCGCGCTGAGCACGTTGGGCACCGTGAGCACGCGGTCGCGGGTCTGACCCGCCTCGTCCGGCGGCGAAGGCACCCGGCCATGCGCCTCGGTCATGGGCTAAACCTAGCGGAACACGCCCGGCAGGCTCAGCGCCGAGAGCGAGTCGTCGGCGAGCGGATTGTCGTGCACCATGTACGTCCACGTCGAGGTCGGGCGGGCCAGTTTCGACAGGTCGACGCCGGGCTCGTCCTCGATCGACGGGGCCGTCTCGAAGGTCTGCTGGGCCGCCTCGATCGCGTCGGCGGCCAGGGAGGCGAACGCGTCGACCGCCATCCGGTGGAACTCGTCGATCGGCGTCTGGTTGCCCAGCGCCCGCAGGTGGATGCTCTCCCGGATGTCGGCCAGGTACGCCAGGTGGTCGGCCCAGCCGCGGTCGAGGTGGTAGAGCATGATCAGCCGGCAGATCTTCTCGAGCTTGTCCTCACCGAGCGGCTCGACGACCTCCTCGTAGCGTTTCGGTGACAGTTCGGCAAGCTCCTCGCGCGCGGTCGGCGTGCGCAACAGGGTGTTTCGGCGTTCGACGATGATCGCGCGCTGCTGGGCGATCAACTGGTTGTAGCGCCAGTTGTTCGCGTGGATGTCGAGCATCCGGCCCTCGGCGATGCGCTGGGCGTGATCGAGCAGGCTGGCCGCCTTGGGGCTGACGACGCGGCCGTCCTCGTCGGTCTCCATCGGGAGTTTGTTCGGCTCCAGGTGTGCGACCACGACGTCGTCCTCCCAGCTGGAGAAGAACACCGACGAGCCCGGATCGCCCTGGCGCCCGGCGCGACCGCGCAGCTGGTTGTCCAGCCGCTCGGTGTGGTGGCGACCTGTCCCGATGACGTGCAGCCCGCCGAGTTCGGCGACCTCATCTTTTCTGGCGTCGTGGTCGCTCACGTCGGAGCCGCCGAGCCGGATGTCGGTGCCGCGGCCGGCCATCTGCGTGGACACCGTGACGCTGCCGAGCTTGCCGGCCTCGGCGATCACCGCCGCCTCCTCGGCGTCGTTCTTGGCGTTGAGCACGACGGCCGGGACGCCGGCCTTGACCAGTTTCTCGTGCAACTCCTCGGATTCGGCGACATCGCGGGTGCCGACGAGCACGGGCTGGCGCGTCCGGTGAATCTCTTCGATGTGCGCGACGATCGCGTCGTTCTTGGCCGCCGCGGTGACGTACACGCGGTCGGGTTCGTCCTCGCGGATGTTCGGCTTGTTCGGTTCGATCGGCGACACCCCGAGCTTGTAGAACTGGCGCAACTGCTCGCCGGCGGCCAGCGCGGTGCCGGTCATCCCGCACACCGTCTGGTAGCGGTTGACCAACGCCTGCACGGTGATGGTGTCGAGCACCTCGCCGGTTTCGGTGGTCTCGATGCCCTCCTTGGCTTCGACCGCGGCCTGCAGTCCGTCGGGCCAGCGCTGCAGCTGGGCAATGCGGCCGCGGGAGGCGTTGATCAGGTGCACGGCGTCGTCGCGGACGATGTAGTGCACGTCGCGCTGCAGCAGCACGTGCGCGTGCAGCGCCACGTTGACCTCGGTCAGCGTGGTCGAGACGTGTTCCTCGGAGTACAGGTCGATGCCGCCGAGCTTGACCTCCAGCTTCTGCGCGCCGACCTCGGTGAGATGCACGTTGCGGCTGTCGGTGTCGGTGTCGTAGTCGACGCCGGGAATGAGTTCGCCGACCATGCGGATGATCTCGACCTTCGGGGTCTCGCGGTGCGAGGTGCCGGCCAGCACCAGCGGCACCAGCGCCTCGTCGACCAGCACCGAGTCGGCCTCGTCGATCAGCGCCACGTCGGGGTTCGGCGAGACCAGGTCGGCGACATCGGTGACCAATTGGTCGCGCAGCACGTCGAACCCGATCTCGTTGACCGAGGCGTAGGTGACGTCGCACTTGTAGGCCGCGCGGCGCTCTTCCGCCGTCGAGGCCTCGGTGATCCATCCGACGGTCAGGCCCAGTGCCTCCAGCAGCGGGCCCATCCATTCGGCGTCGCGTCGCGCGAGGTAGTCGTTGATGGTGATGACGTGCACGCTGCGACCGCCCAGCGCGTATCCGGCGGCGGCGATCGCACCCGAGAGCGTCTTACCTTCACCGGTCGCCATCTCGACGACGTCGCCGGCGAGCATGCGCAGCGCACCCAGAAGCTGCACATCGAAGGGACGTAGCTGGGTCGTCCGTTCGGCGGCTTCCCTGGCGATGGCCAGGAACTGCGGGATGTCGGTGGACTCGGCGAGGTCGTCGAGGTTCAGCAACTTCGCGGCCTTGCGCAACTGCTCGTCGTCGAGGGCGGCGGCCTTCTCGTCGAACTCCGTCGAACCGCGCACCTGCGACAGCGATTGCGCCTGATCCCGGTCGGTACTGGCGCCGAGCAGCCGCCAGAATCGATTGCTCACACGACCTGAAGTGCGGGTCTTCGTCTTCGCCACACCGCTACGGTACGCGTTCCCGGCAGCGCCCTTAGCGCTCCCCGCGGCGCGACCGTCGGTCGGGCGTGCCGAAGTCGATGCGCAGAAAATCCGACACCGGCTCGAACCCGATCGACCGGTAGATCGCGTTCGACGTCGGGTTGGACCGATCGGTGAACAGGACGACGCCGGCGTCGCCGCGCTCGAGGGCCGACCGCGCGACGGCGGCGGTGACGGCGGACCCGTACCCGTTCGCCCGGCGCTCCGTCGGCGTGAAGACCGGACCGATGCGCGACACCCCCGCCGCGGCCGCGCGCAACAGGGCGGTGCTGACCGGGGCCCCGTCGACGTCCCACAGCAGGAACCGGTCGCCCCGGTCGGCCGCGGCGTCGACGAAGCGGGCGCCCGCCGCGTCGTCGCGGTGGTGGCTGAAGACCTCGCCGAGGAAGCGCTGCATCCAGTCGATCACCACGTCGCGGTCGGCCGCCCCGGCCCATCGCGGCGCTCCCGCGACGCCGGTCGGCGGTTGCAGGTCGCCCAGCCGGTAGAGCCGCTCGTCGAGGACGACGGTTCCGGGCCGCCCGGTGTGCGACCGCCAGGCTTCGGCGAATGCGACGGCGGTGTCGCGGTTGCCGCGCACACCGCTCAGGTCGGGTCGTAGGCGGGCGAGATCCCGGGCGACGGCGTCGGCGTGTTCTTCGGGTATTCCATTGCACGCCAGGGGGTATGGCGGCGTCTGTAACGCCACCGCCACCACTTCTGAATTCCGCCACGCCGAGAGCAGCAGCGCGTCGTCGGGCATCGCGGCCCGCAGGAGCGTCAGCTCGACGGTGTTGGCGATCGGGTCGCGGCGGTACACCGGTTCGGCGATCGCCAGGAACTCGTCGGCCGAGTCGTGGATGCGCACCTCCATGCCTCCAGCATGGGCCGCGAACGCCGAACGGGTCGAGTGGTTTTCGTCGTGCTCGTCGGCGGCGAGGGTCCGCGAAATGCCGAAAATCCGCGGCGTGACATAGGAGCAATGGGCGCTCGCGGGAACGGGGGCTAGGCGAGGTTGGAGCGGCGGGGGTAGGCCACGGTCGGATCGGTCAGCACGTTGACCACCGCGGGTAGCGCCGACGAGAAGGCCCGCTGCAGCGCCGGGCGCAATTCGGCGGGCGTCGACACCAGCTCGCCGTGTCCGCCGAGCGCCGTCACCACCTGGTCGTAGCGGGTGCCCGGTCGCAGGTCGGCCACCACGGAGTATCCGTAGATCGCCTCCATGGGATGCTTCTCCAACGCCCAGATTCCGTTGTTGCCGATCACCGAGACGACCTGAATCCCGTGGCGCACCAATGTATCCCATTCCATACCGGAGAATCCGAACGCGCCGTCGCCCTGCAGCAGCACCACCTGGCGGTCGGGCCGGGCCAGCTTGGCGGCCAGGGCGTAGCCGGGTCCGGAGCCCAGGCAGCCGAACGGACCGCTGTCCAGCCAGGCGCCGGGCACGTAGCTGTCGATCACGCGGCCGGCGTAGGAGCCGAAGTCGCCCGCGTCGACCACGACGATCGCGTCACGGTCGAGCAACGTGCTGAGTTCGGCGTAGACCCGCATCGGGTGCAGCGGTGTGCGGTCGTCGCGCAGTTCCTCGGATTCGGCGGTGCGCGCGGCCGTTTCGGTGGCGCGTAGGTCGGCGATCCAGGGTTCGTGATCGCCGGCGCCCGCCGCCGCCAGATCCGACACCGTCGCGCCGATGTCGCCGTACAGGCCGGCGGCCACCGGTCGCGGATGGGGCCGCTCGGGTGCGACGCGGTCGACGGCGATCAGCGCGGTGTCGGCGCCGAACACTCCCCCGAAGCCGAGCCGAAAGTCCATCGGCACGCCGATCACCAGCGCAACGTCGGCCTGCTTCAGCGCCTTAGACCGCGCACGAGAGAACGCGAGCGGGTGGTCGGCGGGCACCGTGCCGCGGGCCATGCCGTTCATCAGTACCGGGATGCGCAGTGTTTCAGCGAGATTCAGCAGCGCCGCCTCGGCGTGGCCCCACCAGACGTTGGTGCCGGCCATGATGACCGGGCGGTGCGCCTCGGCCAGCAGGCCAAGCGCCGCGGTCACGGCGTCGCCATCGGCCCGCAGCACCTCGCGCGGTTCGCTCAACGCCCCCGGGGCACCGGTGTCGGTGGCCTCGCTGAACACGTGGTCCATCGGAAAGTCGACGAACGACACCCCCGATGGTGCGCCGATCGCGGCCCGCAGCGCGTCGTCCACCAAACCCGCGACGGCGTCCGGCGATTCGGCGGTCGCGGCGAACCGGGTCAACGGCGCGACGAACGGAACGTGGTCGATCTCCTGCAGGCTGCCCTGTCCCCACCGCAACGCCGGCGCGCGCCCACCCAGGATCACCAGCGGCGACTGGTTCTGCTGCGCGGCGGCCATCGCGCTCATGCCGTTGGTGACGCCCGGCCCGGCGGTCAACGCCGCCACGCCCGGCACCCGGGTCACCTTCGACCAGCCCTCGGCGGCGAACGCGGCGGTCTGCTCGTGTCGGGTGTCGATGAGCCGGATGTCCTCGGCCCGGCAGCCGTCGTACAGGGAGAACAGGTGCCCACCCGAGAGCGTGAAGATCGTGTCGATCCCGCTGGCCCGCAGTCGGCGCGCGATCAGGTGTCCCGCGTTCACCGCGGCCGGAGCGTCGCTGCCCATGTCGGCAGCTTACGCAGGCCGATCACCCTCCCGGACCGTCGCCGATTTCTGCAGGAGGGTCGCGGATCGGGCCGTGCCACAGCCCTGGTGCAGAAATCGGCGGTGGCAAGCCCGGGGCGACCCGGCGATTCGACGTGGCCCTTTGAACGGTCGCGTCAAGGTTGTCGCGGTACCTTGCCGGAGTGAATGAGGGAATGTTCACCCCGACGCTCGACTGGGGCAGTGAACTGTGGACGTCGCTGGTGTGGATCGCGCGGGGCTGGGCGATCGCGGCGGTGTGCACGCTGATCGTCCTGGTGCTCATCGCCAGGTTCACCGTCTGGGGCCGTCAGTTCTGGCGCATCACCGGCGACTACTTCAAGGGCCCGGAGAGCGTCAAGGTCTGGCTGTGGCTGGGCGCGCTGCTGTTGTCGGTCATCATCGGAGTCCGCCTGACGGTGCTGTTCACCTACCAGGGCAACGACATGATGACCAGCTTCCAGGTGGTGGCGTCCGGCCTGGGCAGCGGCGACGAGGCCATCCGGAACTCCGGCAGGGACGGGTTCTGGCTGTCGATGGGGGTGTTCGCGCTCCTGGCCGTCATCCACGTCGCGCGGATCATGCTCGACCTGTTCATGACCCAGCGGTTCATGTTGGCCTGGCGGGTCTGGCTCACCGACCGGCTGACCAGCGACTGGTTGGACGACAAGGCCTACTACCGCGGCCGGTTCATCGACGACACCATCGACAACCCCGACCAGCGCATCCAGTACGACATCGACATCTTCACCGCGGGCGTCGGCGGCCTGCCGAACACACCCAACAACACCTCGACCGCCACGCTGCTGTTCGGCGCGGTCTCTGCGGTCGTCTCGATGATCTCTTTCACCGCGATCCTGTGGAACCTGTCGGGGACGCTGACGCTGCCGATCATCGGCGACGTTCCGCGGGCGATGTTCTGGATCCTGTTGGCGTACGTAGTGCTGGCGTCGGTGTTCGCGTTCTGGATCGGTCGGCCGATCATCTGGCTGTCGTTCTACAACGAGAAGTTCAACGCCGCCTTCCGCTACGCGTTGGTGCGGCTGCGCGACGCGGCCGAGGCGGTCGCCTTCTACCGCGGTGAGGTCGCCGAAAGGTCCGGGCTGCGACGGCTGTTCGCGCCCGTCGTCAGCAACTACAAGCGCTACATCAACCGGATGATGGGCTTCTACGGGTGGAACCTGTCGATGGATCAGATCATCGTCGTGCCGCCCTACCTGCTGCAGTTCCCCCGGTTCTTCACCGGTGAGATCACGCTCGGCGCAATGAGCCAGACCGCGGCGGCTTTCGGCAACATCGAGCAGGGCCTGTCCTTCTTCCGCAACGTCTACGACCAGTTCGCCGGCTACCGCGCCGCGATCATCCGACTGCACGGCCTGGTGATCGCCAACGAGGAGGGCCGGGCGCTGCCCGAGCTGACCACCACCGCCTGCAAGGACGGCACCGTCGAACTCTCCGCTGTCGAGGTCCGCACCCCCGACGGCAGGCAGCTGATCCGGCCGCTGGACATGCGGCTGGAGGTCGGCGACACGCTGGTCGTCACCGGCAAGTCGGGCAGCGGCAAGACCACCCTGTTGCGCAGCCTGGCGCAGCTGTGGCCGTTCACCTCGGGACGACTGACCCGGCCGTGCGGACCGAACGAGTCGATGTTCCTCTCGCAGATGCCCTACGTGCCGCTCGGCGACCTGCGCACCGTCGTCAGCTACCCCAACGAAGTCGGCGAGATCGACGACCGGACGTTGCGCCACATGCTGCACAAGGTGGCCCTTCCGCATCTGGCGGACCGCCTCGACGAGGTCGACGACTGGGCCAAGGTGCTCTCCCCGGGCGAACAACAGCGCATCGCGTTCGCCCGGATCCTGCTGACCAAACCGAAGGCGGTCTTCCTCGACGAGTCGACCTCCGCGCTCGACGAGGGCCTGGAGTTCATGCTCTACCAATTGGTGCGCACCGAGCTTCCGGACACCATCCTCATCAGCGTGAGCCACCGCAGCACCGTCGAGCAGCACCACACCCACGAGCTGGAACTGCTCGGTGACGGCGACTGGCGGCTGGGGCGCGTCGAAGGGGGCGAACCCGCGAAGGTCTAACGCCTCGCGTCCGCGCGCCGGGCTGCGTGTCCACCCGCCCGCCGCCCGAAGTACGACCCTTCGCCGAGTTGGGTTCCGCTGGCGTAGCCCTTGCCGTCGTGGGCGATGTTCGACGCGCACGCACCGGCCGCGTAGAGGCCGGGGACGACGGACCCGTTCTCGCGCAGCACTTCTCCGTCGACGGACACCGCGAGGCCGCCCATGGTGAAGCCGGAGTACATTGCCCGGCCCAGGGACAGGTCGAACGCGGCGAACGGACCGGTGTCCTGGGCGGCCAGGTACTCGGGCTGCTTGTGGAAATCGGGATCCTCACCGCGGGCGGCGAATTCGTTGTAACGGTTGAGCGTGGCGACCAGGTTGCCCTGCGGAATGCCCAGCGCCGCCTCCATCTCCTCGACGGTCTCCCAGCCGTCGATGAACTTGATCAGCGGCATCTCGGGCATCTCCATGTGCGCCTCGTCGACCACGAGGTAAGCCGTCTGCTCGGGTTGCTCGAGCACGAAAGCCGAAGTGCGCGAATGGTAGGAGTCCTCGGCGACGAACCGCTTGCCCTCCTTGTTGACGATCACCCCGGTGAGCAGGATCTCGGGCGGATATGCCGCGGCGGTGATGAACAGCTGGTCCATGTTCTTGGCGACCCCGCCGGCGGAGATGCCCATCCGGATGCCCAGACCGTCGTCGTTTGGGTTGCCCAGGATGTAGGGCTCCACCTCGCCGTGGTGTTTGGTCTTGCGCTTCTGGCCGAGCGCGGGCGTGAGCTCGGCGACCATCTCGGGGTTCATCGCGAAACCACCCGCGGCGATGATCACCGACTTCGCCTTGATCGCGCCCGTTTCACCGAAGTGCTTCCACCGCACACCGACCACCGCTCCGTCCTCGACGACGAGGTTGGTCACGCCGGTCTCGTAGCGGATCTGCGCCCCGAGTTCGGCGGCGCGCTTGACGAGCAGCTCGATGACCATCGCGGCGCCGCCGAGTTCACCGGGCACCGGCACCGAATGGCCGCGCGGGGCCGGCTTGGCCTTCTCGCAGAACGGCCACACCTTCTCGTTGCCCGTGTACGACAGCCCCTCGGTGCCCGGCGGCACCACCACCTTGCCCGGGTAGTAGCTGCGCTCGAACTGAAAACCCAAGTCCTCCAACCAGTTGAAATGTTCGACGCTGTCGTCGCAGTAGGCGCGGATCTTCTCGTGGTCGGGTTCGGGCGACACCGCGACGAGGTAGTTGTACATCTCCTCGGCGCTGTCCTCGTGCCCGGTGGCCTGCTGCACCGCGGTGCCGCCGCCGAGATAGAAGTGCCCGCCGGCCATCGCGCTCGTCCCGCCGGCGTCGGCGGCCTTCTCCAGCACCAGGACTCGCGCGCCCTCGGCGGCCGCGCTGACCGCCGCGCATCCGCCCGCGATGCCGAAGCCGATCACCACGACGTCGAACTCGTCCGACCACGATGCGACCTCCGCGGCGTCGACCGTGTCGGGAATCTCGCTGGTGCTCACTGCTGCTCCTGTTTGATGTAGTCGAAGAATGCCCTGATCTCGTCGGGGATGTAGGCGATCTCCAGGTACGGCACACCGTCGGCCTCGATGTAGGCGAACTCCATCCCACCCGCCATCACGCCGCGCTGCACCGCCTCGGCTCCGCGTTGGGCCAAGGCCGCGTCCACGTCGTCGACCTCCAGGCAGACGTGGTGCATGCCGGGGCCGGCGGCGTCGAGGAATTCGGTGTAGATGCTGCGCCCCGAGACCGGCGCGATCAGTTCCAGCTGGGTGTCGCCGGCATAGCTGAGCGAGATGTCGGCGACGAAGTCCGCGGGCTCACCGCGGTATGTGCACGCGTCCGGCGCGAAGTGGACGCCGGGCATGCGCACCCACTTCCGGGCGCCCAACAACGTGGTGAGCGCCTGTTCGGCGGCGTCGAGGTCGCGCGTCACCCACGCGATCTGGACAGGTGTCTGGGCAAGCATCGCGTCGAGGATATCCGCGGCCCGACCGATTGGCTAGAACGTGTTCTAGTTCAGGCCTCGCCGTAGTACGCCTTCAGGCACCGGTCGGCGGCCTCGCGCGCGGCGGCGGGGTCGGCGCCGGTGTCGACGTTCGCCTGATACCAGGCTTCGTTGGACAGCGCCAGGAAGCGGCGGCCCTCGTCGGTCGTGACCCACTGTTCGCCGAACCCCGGGTCGATCGACTCGCCGGTCGACAGGTGCAGCGCGAGGCCGAGCACCATCGAATCCCAGCCGATGCCGACGGCGCCGGGCCCGAACTGCAGCGCCGTCTCGTCGCCGATGACGGCGATGTGCTCGATGACCAACTCCGCCCGGTCGGCGCTATGGCCGCTGACGTTGACCTCGATCCAACTGGTATTGCCGCCGTACTCCCAGGTCGCGGTGAAGTTCTTCGGTGGGTCACAGGTCAGGATCGTTCCGCTGGCGTTGCCGTGCAGTTGGTAGCTGCCGCCGACCTCGAGGTCGCCCGAGACCGGCATCAGCCAGCGCGGGATGCGTTCGATGTTGGTGACGGCGTCCCACAGGTCGGCCTGATCGGTGTCGTAGGCCTGTCTGATGGTGACGACGTGGGCATCCCCCGCGTCGATTGTGCGATTCCCGACGGTGCGGGTGACCGCGTTGATCTGATGGTCCACATCGATTTCGGTCATGGCGCCTTCTTTCGTCGTTGTCGCTTCCCCCGCGCGATCTCGGTCCCGAGCGCATCGAGTTTCGGCGCCCAGAACCGGCGGAAGCCGGCAAGCCACTCGTCGGCGTCGCGCAGCGCCGCACCGTCGACCGCGTAGAGGCGGCGCTGACCGTCCGGCCGCACCGAGGTGAAGCCGTTGTCCCGCAACACCTTCAGGTGTTGCGAAACCGCCGGCTGGGTGATCGCGAACTCGTCTGAGATGGCGGCGGCGATCGCACCGGCGGGCAGTTCACCGTCGGCGAGCAGTTCCAGGATCCGCCGGCGCACCGGGTCGCCCAAGACGTCGAACGCGTGCACCCCGCAAAGCTAAAGCACAGACTTATATAAGTCAACCCTTATCCATTGCCAGCGCGTCGATGAGCAGTCCGATCTGCAGGTCGAAGACCGCCGCCGGGTCGGTGAGCGTGTCGGGTCCGTACTGGCCGAACACCTCGAGGCTGATCGCGCCGACCAGCGCGGCCCAGGCCAAGAAGCCCTTGGCGAGCGCACCGTCATCGCCGCCGAACGTGAATTCCTCGCGCAGCGCCGCGAAGTCCGACGACAGCGGTTCGGGGACAACGGTTTTCGATGGCGGGATGTCCCCGGCGGCGATACCGGCGGCGATGACGTCGAACAGCGCGCCGACGACGCGCGTCCCCGGCCCCACGGTTCGCTCGCGCGGCGCGCGGTATCCGGGGACCGGCGTGCCGTAGAGCAGTGCCCACGACGCGGGGGCCTCGACCGCCCACGACCGCGCGGCGTGCGCCATCGCGCGCAACCGCTCACGCCACGGCGCATCGTCGTCGCGGGCGCGGTCGACGCAATCGGCGAGTTCGGAGTAGGCGTCGACGAGCAGCAGCGTCAGCAGGTCATCGCGGCTGGCCACGTAGCGGTACACGGCCGAGGACACCATGCCGAGCTCACGGGCGATCGCGCGCAGCGACAACCCGACGGCGCCGTGGGTGACGAGGTGGCGCCGGCCCAACTCGATGATCCGCGCCTCAATCCGCTGCCGGCTCTCCGCTCGCTTGCCCATCCGCCGAGTGTGACACAAAACGAGATCACTGCTCTTGATTTCTGGGGACGCCGGTGCCAACCTAGAGATGAGAGCACTGCTCTCTACCGAGGAGGTCGGAAATGACGACGCGCTACGACGAACCGACGCGGGCCGCCCGCGCCGTGAACCACGTCTTCCGCCGGCTGGCCGAGGCCGGCCTCAGTGTTGCGGGAACGAGGGCGCTGACGGTGCGGGGCCGCAAGACGGGCAAGCGCCGCACCGTGGTGGTCAACGTGCTCACCGTCGACGGGCGCGCCTACGTCGTGTCGCCGCGGGGCAACACCCAGTGGGCGCGCAACGCCAGGGCGGCGGGCGCCGTCGAGGTCGGACCCCGCTGGCGTCGTCGCGAGACCCGGATCGTCGAGGTGCCCGACGAGGCCAAGCCCGAGTTGCTCGGCCGCTACCTCGACCGCTGGTTCTGGGAGGTCAAGGGGCACGTCGGCGGTCTGACGCCCGACTCCTCACCCGACGAGCTGCGCGCGGCCGCACCGTCGATACCGGTGTTCGAGCTGTTAGCGCGTTAAGGCAACGAGACCGTGTCGACGGTGGCCGACGCGGCCGAGATGACATCCTCGCTCGCCTGCTGGCTTGCCGTCTGCCAGGACACCGCGGCCGGATACTTGCCCCAGGTGCTGTTGAACATGCCGATGAGCACCGCTCGGTTGTCGGGGGTGACGACGTACACCGGCCCGCCGGAGTCACCCTTCTGGCTGACGACGCCGTTGGCCATCGTGAACCATCCGTTGTTGACGGCCTCGACGTTGCCGCAACTCTCGCCGGTCACCACGCCGAAGTGACACACCGGCTGGCCGGCGGTCGGCACGACGCCCGGGTCGGCCACCAGCACCTTGCCGCCCGGCAGCACGTTGTTGACCACGACGTCGGGGGCCAGCGCGATCGCCTCCCAGTCGGCGATCTGATGATTGGTGTCGACGGTCGCGCCATTGGGGGTGTTGTCGCGGTACACCGTCTGCATCCCGATGTGGTTGCCGTCGCGGTCGCGCACCGGACCGCTGCCGCGGCAGTGCCCGGCGGTGAACGCGATCCGCGTCGCCGGGTCGACGTAGCCCAGCGTGCAGACGTTGTTGTCCTGGCGGATCTCCATGCCGGGATAGACGAGTACCCCGGGTGTCGCCTGCGCGGGCGCGGAACCGAGCGCGAGCGCCGCGATCGGGGCGGCAACCGCCGCCAATACCCGTTTCCAGTCTCGGCGCACGGTCGCCTCCGCTCGTCCAGCCAATGTTTAGTTCGATACCGGCGTGTGCGAGCCGCGATACCGGGCCGATGACGCCACTCACGGCGCCGACCAGGCGCGACCGCTCACGATGGTCCCGTCACATGCCCATCGGTGAAGGTCACAGAGACGTTACGCTCCGGCCGCACTTTCGGCACGGGAGTACTACGAATCGAAACCGAGGCCCAACGCATCCAGCGTCCGCAGGAACACGTTTCGGCGCCCGCCGGCGTGGTCGGCGCGGTCCAGTGACCACCGCGTCGCCTGGATGCCGATCCCGGCCAGCGGCTCGGGAGGGAACGGCACCGGACGTTCGCGCACCATCCGCAGTTCGGTGCGCGGGGTGGGCCTGCCCTCGAGCAGGTCGAGGCAGACGTCGGCCGCGAATCGCGTAGCGCCCACCCCGAGCCCGGTGAACCCGTTGACGTATGCGACGCGGCCGTCTCTGGCCAGCCCCCAGTGCGCGCAGAACCGGGTGTTGGTGTCGATCGCGCCGGCCCATCGGTGGCTGAACCGGACGTCGTCGAGTTGCGGAAAGGTGAGGAAGAAGTGTTCGGCCAGCCGGCGGTAGGTCGCCGGCCGGTCCTCGTAGTGCGGGCGCACCTTGCGTCCGAAGTGGTAGACGGCGTCGTATCCGCCCCACACGATCCTGTTGTCGGTCGTGAGGCGGTAGTAGTGAAACTGGTTGGCGCAGTCGCCGATCCCCTGCCGGCCGCGCCACCCGATGCGGTCGAGCTGGGCGCCGGTCAGCGGCTCGGTGGCCAGCACGTAGTCGTACACCGGCACGGTGTGCAGCCGGTTGCGCTTGAGCAGGCTCGGATAGACATTGGTCGCCAGCACCGCCCGCCGCGCCGTGACCACCGCGCGCTCGGTCTGCACACGCAGCCCCACGCCACCCGAATCCAGCCGGGTCGCGTTGGTGTGCTCGAAGATCCGCACGCCGACGTGCTGGCACGCCCGGGCGAGTTCGAACGCGAGCTTCGCGGGATGCACGATCGCGCAGGTGTCGGCACTGAACAGGCCGGCGAGGTAGGTCGGCGAGGCCACCTCGCCGCGAACCTCGGCCGTGTCGAGGAACTTTCCCTCGCCGTCGGCGGCGGCGTCGCGCAGCCAGTCGACCTGATGCGGCTCGGTGGCGACCGTCAGCATGCCGGTGCGCTGCCAGTCGGTGTCGAGGCCCAGCTCCCCCAGCTCGGCCTGCATCCCGTCGAGGTTCTCCAAGCCCATCGCCTCGAGGACGTCGAACTCGTTGGGCCAACGCGCCTTTCCGTTCTCGGGACCGTGGGTCAGGCTGGCGTCGACGAAGCCGCCGTTGCGCCCGGAGGCCGCCCACCCCACCCGATTGGCCTCGACGAGCACGATCCGCTGGTTGGGGTCGCGCCGCGCGGCGTGCAGCGCCGTCCACAACCCGGTGTACCCGCCCCCGACCACGACGAGGTCGCAGGTGATCGGCGTGGTCAGCTCCGGGAATTGCGGGCGCGGCATGTCCAGCCACATCGAGCCGAACGTGGTTGTCGTTAACGCGCGTTCGACCAGACCGGCGTCGACCGGGGCGTCGAAAACGGTTTTCACACAGCGCAGACTACGGCCCGCGCGGGCGCGGTGGGCCTCACGCGGTGACCGCGGCCGACTCCTTGGCGGCGACGGGTCGTTGTGCCGGCGCCCAACCGGGCGGGCCGAACGTGAAGCCCAGCTTGTCGCGCCACCGCCGGGCCCGGCGCACGTCGCGGGCGATCGCGACGTATTCGTGGGTCTGCAGCGTCCAGATGTTGTAGGTGTCGACCTGTTTGGTCAACCCGTAGTGCGGCCGCACGGTCTCGGCCTGGAAGCTGCCGAAGAGGCGATCCCACAGGATGAAGATGCCTCCGTAGTTCTTGTCGAGGTACTGCTGGTCCATGCCGTGGTGCACCCGGTGGTGCGACGGCGTGTTGAACACGAATTCGATGGGCCGCCACAGCTTTCCGATGCGCTCGGTGTGGATCCAGAACTGGTAGATCAGGTTGATCGAGAAGCTGGCGAAGACGATCCACGGCGGCACGCCGAACAGTGGCAGCAGTGCCCGCAGGAACACGTCACCGCTGATGTTCCACTTCTGCCGGAGCGCGGTGGCGAAGTTGAAGTACTGGCTGGAGTGGTGCGCCTGATGGGTGGCCCAGATCAGCCGGACCCGGTGTGCCATCCGGTGGTAGACGTAGTAGAGCAGGTCCACCCCGGCGATCGCGATCACCCACGTGTACCAGGCGTCGGCGGGCAATTGCCACGGCGCGACGTAGGCGAACAACGCCGCATAACCCAGCAGCGCGATGAAGTTCAGCACGCCGCTGGTGCCGATCGAGACGACGCCCATCCAAATGCTGGCCCACGCGTCGGGGCGGTGATACGCCCCGGCCGGCGCACGGTCGGCCTCCTCGTGTGCCAGCTTGCGGGCCGCCGCCCACTCGATGATCAGTAGCAACAGGAAGAACGGCACCGCGAACATCACGGGGTCGTGCATCAACGGTGGCAATACGTGCGAGAAGGCGCCACTCACATCCACGTCAACACCTCCGGGCAAAGCATACGACTCATCGGAAGCTCAGCACCTGATCGCCCCAGGCGGTGCGCAGATCGCGATCGAGATCGTCGACCACCCGGTCCTGGGCGTCGATCAGCAAGGTGGCGCGGTCGGAGGCGCGGTACGGCCGCCACACCGGGTCGCCGGCGGGGCCCGCGGGTGTGGCGTCGACGGCGAAGTTCAACCAGCGCCGCCGCATCCGCGCCGACACCGTCTTACCCGCCTTCAACCCGCCCAGCTTGAATGTCGGGTCTTTCGGACCGGCGACGAGATTGCCCCAGACATAGGGCAATTCGGTCGCGTGTGCGGCGCCGAGCCGCAGCAGCCGCAGCATCGGGGTGGCGAAGTCGAACCGGTACAGATACACCGGCGCGACCTCGCGGTGCCCCTCGGCGAACCAGACCGAGGGCATGCGGAACCCGATGTCGCGCGCGACGCCCATCCCGATCGTCTTGCCGCGCCCGCGGTAGGCGGCGCGGATCTGCTCCTCGTCGGGCAGCTGCAGATCGGGTTGTTCGGCGGCGATCTCGGCGAACATCGTGCGAATCGCGGCCGGGGTGATCGGCATCAGCGGCGACTTCATCCAGCGGAAGAGCGCCGCTTCGTGCTTGTTGGTGCCGATGATCAGCGGCACCGGATGCGTACGGCCGTCGCGGGCGAGCTGGACCGGATGCGCGGGCACGACGTCACCGTCGATGATCGGCGCGAACGCCAGCGTGCCGGGGGTGCGCACCGGGATGTGGTCGAACACGTGCCTGGAGGCCTCCAGCAGCGCGGACGTGGGCGCCGACGCCAATCGGTCTGCCTCGTCGGCGCGCATGCCGAGCTTGTCGAGGAACAACGCCGCCACCCGCTGCGAGCGCTCGCGGTCGTAGACCGACGTCGCCGGCGAGCTCTGCGCGATCGCGGCGCCGAACAAACCCTCGGCGGCCGGGCTGGCCAACAGCGAGGTGATGATCCCCGCCCCGGCGGATTCACCGAATACGGTGACGCGCTTCGGATCTCCCCCGAAATTGGCGATGTTGTCGCGCACCCACTGCAGCGCGAACAGCACGTCCCGCAGGCCGAGGTTGGTGGCGAAACCGTCGCCGAACTCCGACAGATCCAGGAAGCCGAGCGCGCCCAGCCGGTAGTTCACGGTGACGATCACCGCGTCGCCGTCGGCCGCCAGCGCGCGGCCGTGGTAGAGCGGTTGCGCCGACGAGCCGAGTACGTAGGCGCCGCCGTGCACCCACACCAGCACCGGTTTGCCCGCGCCGGGATCGGTGTCCGTCGACGCCCACACGTTCAGGCTCAGGCAGTCGTCGCCCTGCGGGGCGCCGAGGTCGATGGGGATCCGGGGATCGGTCGGCTGCGGACAGACGGGGCCAACCCTGGTGGCGTCGGCCGGTTCGGACCACCGCCGCGGCGGCTCGGGCGGCCGCCACCGCAGCTCACCGGCGGGCGCAGCGGCGAACCGGATCCCCTTCCACACCTTCACGGTCCCGTCGTCGACCCCGCGGACCGGGCCGTACGCGGTGTCGACGACGAGCGCGTCGTCGGTGCGACGTGCCTCGGCGGTCACGCGGACTCCACGTCGTACGGCATGGGACTCCTCCCATCGATGAACACAGCGAGTTCAGGCTACGCGGGCCCTCGACCAGGCCATCCCGTCGCCGTGTCGGCAAGGCCGCGGCCGTGATGGTCGGCTAGCTTGATCGCGTGCAGAAGTGGGCGTTGCTGGCCGGGGCGATCGTCGTCGAGGTCGCCGCGACGTTGTCGCTGCGGGCGTCCCAGGACCACTTGGCGTGGCTCGTGGTCGTCGTCGGCGGCTACGTCGCGGCGTTCACCTTCCTGACCCTGGTGTTGCGCGCCGGGATGCCGGTCGGGGTGGCGTACGGGATCTGGGGTGCGGTCGGGACGGCGGGGACGGCGGTTCTGGCGGCGGTCCTGTTCAACGACCCGTTCACCTGGCCGATCGTCGCCGGCATCGGTCTGATCATCGCCGGCGTGCTGCTCATCGAATTGGGGTCGCACCGGGCGGTCGAACAGCCGTGATGTTCTGGACCCTGGCGGGCGCGATCGCGTTCGAGGTCGTCGCGACGCTGTCTTTGCGCGCGTCGGAGGGCTTCCGCAAGAAGGTGTGGATCGCGCCGATCGTCGTGGGCTATCTGGCCTCGTTTTACCTGCTGTGGCTGACGCTGGCGCTGGGCATGCCGGTGGGCATCGCCTACGGCGTGTGGACGGCGTGCGGCGTGGCACTGGTCGCGGTCATCGCCCGCTTCGTGTTCGCCGAGCCACTGACCGGGCTGATGGCCCTGGGCATCGCGCTCGTGGTCGGCGGCGTGCTCACGATCGAACTTGCCGGCGTCGCGCACTGAGCACGCCCGACAACGCGACGACCAGGCCACCGGCGATCGGCACGACGAGCAGCCCGGTGCGCAGGCTCGTCGCGTCGGCGATCACCCCGACGAGCAACGGGGCGCCGAAGAACCCGACGCGCATGAGCCAGGTCAGGATCGTCAGCCCGCTACCCGGCCGCAGGCCCGGTAGCTGGTCCGCGGCGTGCATGGCCGATGGCACCAGCGTCGCCACGCCGAGGCCCGCGATCGCGAACCCCGCGACCGTGCCGGGCACCGACGGGAACGCCAGCGCCAGCCCCATGCCGACCGCGGTGATCGCACCGCCGGCCCGGACCACGGCGCGGGCGCCGAACCGGTCGACCAGCCGGTCCCCGGTCAGCCGCCCGATGAACATGAAGGTGACCGTGGCGATGTAGCCGGTCACCGCGATCGGACCGGGTGCGCCCAGCGAGTCGCGCAGGTACAGCGCGGCCCACGAGCCGCCGGCGTCCTCGACCGTCGCGCCGGCCACCGCGATCAGCACCAGCGCGAGCAGCGCCGCGTACACCGCCGGGCCCGCGGCGCCGCCGCCACCCGTTCGCGCGGCAGGGTCGGCGTCGTGGTCGGCGCCGGGCAGAAGAAAGCGGTAGGCGACGAGCACGACCGCACTGCACACCACCGCCGAAATGCCGAGGTGCACCGCGCGGGAGATGCCGAGCGCGATCGCCGTCGCGCCCATCGCGCCGCCGATGATCGCGCCCGCCGCCCACACGGCGTGCAGCGAGTTGATGATCGAACGACCGTAGATGCGCTGAACCCGCAGGCCGTGCGCGTTCTGCGCGACGTCGGTCACCGAATCGCTGGCACCGGCCGCGAACAGCCCGGCGGCGAACACCACAGGTGAGGGGGCCACGCCCGCGAGCATCACGAACGCCCCGATCCCGATGGTGCCGACGACCGCCACCCGCGACGAGCGGTAGCGCCGGATCAGCGCGGCGGCGGTCAGCCCGGCGGCCAGCGCGCCCGCCGAGAACGCGGCCACGGCGGCGCCGTAGGCGGAGTTCGACAACCCCAGATCACTCTTGATCTCGGGGTACCGCGGCAACAGATTTGCGAACACGGCGCCGTTGGTGAGGAACAGCGCGGCCACCGCCATCCGGGCCCGCCGGCTTGTCACCTCGGCCGTCTCCTGTCGGTCGGGCGCCATACCGGCCGACCCTACCCACCCGGTTGTGCGCATCTCGGCGTCGGTTGAGTTCACCGAGATCGGGTATGAGCGTGCCTGTGATGAGACGTGACGACGGCTTGCGGGCAAGATTGGCGACATGACCGATCCCGCCGCGTCGCTTGTGGAGTTGGCGCGACGCTACGGTGTCGCAACCGATTACGAGGATTGGGCGGGCAGGCGCATCGCCGTGGCCGAGTCGACGCTGGTCTCGGTGCTGGCCGCGCTGGGTGTTTCCGCCGCCACCGAGGCCGACCGTGCCGCCGCGCTCGCCGCGCACGACCGCGAGTACTGGTCACGGCATCTACCCCCGACGATCATCGGCCGCACCGGTGCGCCCTCGACGTTCTGGGTGCACGTCACCCACGGTCACCCGGTCTCGTTGCGTATCCACCTCGAGGACGGGTCCGTGCGCACCGACCTGCGTCAGCTCGAAAACAACCGGCCCCCTTACGAATTGGATGACCGGCTGGTCGGCGAGGCGACCTTCCAGACGCCCGCCGACCTGCCGATCGGCTACCACCGTTTGGAACTGGACGCCGATTCGGAGGCGTTCAGCACCCCGGTCATCGTCGCGCCCGCCTCGCTGCGACCCCCGCCCGGCAGGCAGTGGGGACTGGCCACCCAGCTCTACAGCGTGCGGTCCGAAAGATCCTGGGGAATCGGCGATCTGACCGATCTGACCGACCTCGCGGTGTGGTCGGCCGCGCGGCACGCCGCGGGCTTCATCCTCGTCAATCCGCTGCACGCGGCCGCCCCGGTCGCGCCGATGGAGCCGTCGCCGTACCTGCCGACCTCCCGCCGGTTCGTCAACCCGATCTATCTGCGGGTCGAGGCGATCCCCGAATACGCCTACGTCCGGCGCCGCAACCGGCTGCGCAAACTGCGTGAGGGCGTGCAGTCACGCGCCGACCGCGCCGATCGGATCGACCGCGACGCGGCGTGGAAGGTGAAGCGCTCGGCGCTGGAGGCGGTCTACGAGGTTCCGCGGTCGGCGGGGCGCGAACTGGCCTACGTCGCCTTCCGCGAGCGCGAGGGTGCCAGCCTCGACGACTTCGCCACCTGGTGTGCGCTGGCCGAACGTCACGGCGCGGACTGGCGCCAGTGGCCGCGCGAGTTACAGCATCCAGCAGGCGAAGCCGTCGCCGCCTTCGCCGCCGAGAACGCCGACGCTGTCGACTTCCACCGCTGGCTGCAGTGGCAACTCGACGACCAGCTGACAGCGGCGCAGGCCACCGCGCTGCAGACGGGGATGAGCCTGGGCATCATGCATGACCTCGCGGTCGGCGTGGACCCCGACGGCGCCGACTCGTGGGCGTTGCAGGACGTGCTCGCGCTCGGGGTCACCGCGGGCGCCCCGCCCGACGAGTTCAACCAGCTCGGTCAGGACTGGTCACAACCGCCGTGGCGGCCCGACCGGCTCGAAAGACTCGGCTACGAGCCGTTTCGCGCCCTGGTCAACGCCGTGCTGCGGCACGCGGGCGGGGTGCGCATCGACCACATCATCGGGCTGTTCCGGCTGTGGTGGATCCCGAACGGGGCGCTGCCCACCGAGGGCACCTATGTGCGGTACGACCACGACGCGATGATCGGCATCGTCGCGCTCGAGGCCCACCGCGCGGGCGCCGTCGTCGTAGGCGAGGACCTCGGCACCGTCGAACCGTGGGTTCGCGACTACCTGTCCGAGCGGGGCCTGTTCGGGACGTCGATCCTGTGGTTCGAGGCCGACCGCGACGGCGACGACGCGACCGGCGGTCCGCTGCCCGCCGAGCGCTGGCGCGAGTTCTGCCTGTCGGCGGTCACGACCCACGACCTACCCCCGACGGCCGGCTACCTCGCAGGCGAACACGTCCGCCTGCGCGACGAACTCGGGCTGCTGACCCGGCCCGCCGCCGAAGAGCTCGCCGACGACCGCGAGCAGCAGAACCGGTGGCGCGACGAGCTGCGGCGCGTCGGGTTGCTGGACGACGCCGAGCGTGCCGACACCACCGAGATCGTCGAGGCGCTGCACCGCTATCTCGGCCGTACCCCGTCGCGGTTGCTGTCGCTGTCGCTGACCGACGCCGTCGGCGACATGCGCACCCAGAACCAGCCGGGCACCACCGACGAGTATCCGAACTGGCGCGTGCCGCTGGCCGGGCCGGACGGCAAGAAACTGCTGCTCGAAGACGTCTTCACCGATGCGAACGCGGAGCGGCTCGGCGAGGTCATGCGCAAAGCGGTGCGCCCGCAGGTGTAACGCCGACGGCTTCTGCTCCGGTTTCACATTCGTCACGGCTGCGATATGTTCGCACCGCAGCGACCTGAGGAGATCACGTGAACAAGCTTGTTGTGCTCAGCGGCGGGCTCGTGGCCGTCGGTTCCGCGGCCCTGGTCGGCGCTGGCATCGCGATGTCGCAGCCCAGCCTCAACGTGGTCGGCGAACCGTACAACCGGGCGCTGCAGATCCTGAAGTCCCAGGGCGTCAAGGCCTACTTCGGCGGATCGGTGGGCAGCGTCCTCCCCCAAGCGCAGTGCCTGGTCGACCAGCAGAAGATCACGTCCGGCGGCCGGATGCTGCTGATGCTGGACTGCAGCCAGAAGGCCGCCGACCTGATCGCGGAGCAGGCTCCCTCCGGCGGCCCGACGGTCGGAAGCAACGGCATCACCACCGTCACCCCGACGCCCGTTGTGCCCATCCAGGGGGCACCCGGCGCGGGCACTCCGCCGCCGGCCCCGGTCGGCTGAGTCAGCGCTCGCCCTCCACCATCCGGCCCAAATTCGTCAGCGTCCTGCTCATGTTGCGTGCCACCTGCCGCGCGGCCACCCGGTCGGCGATCAAACCGAGCAGGTTGCCCGCGGACTCGTAGGACAACCGGAACGTCACCTTGGTGCGCCCGTCGTCGGTGTCGCGCAACCGGAACCGGCCGCGCTGAGACACGCCGGTCAACGCGGTCCACGACAGTTCACGCGGTGGGTCGAATTCGACCACTTCGACCGTGCCGCCGATCGGCACCGAGCCCACCTTCCAGTGCACGGTGTAGCGCGAACCCAGGCCGGCCGGCCCATCGGTCAGCGTCTCGAATCGGTTGAGGCTGGCCATGAAGTCCGGATAGCACCCGGGATCGCTGACGACCTTCCACACCTGGTCGCGGTCAGCGTCGATGACGCACTGACGTTGCACTCTCATCGCGATCAGCCCAGAACCGGGAAGCGTCGTCCGGCGGCCAATCTGTCGACCCCCGCCTGCAGGCTGGTCAGCACCTTGTCGTTGATCACGTCGTCGTCACTGCCCGCGATGTCGTCCGCGTCGATCGGGTCCTGCACCTCGATCGCGATCTTCGTCGGCAGCGGCAACCGCGGGATGAAATCGCTGACGGTCAGCCCCCACGGCGGGGCGAGCAGTATGGGCACGCTCTTGAGGCGGGCCAGCCGGTCGACCATCAGCAGCCGCGCCAACCACTGGCCGCGGTCGAGGAACAGCGCGGCCTCCTGACCGCCGACGCTGGCGACCGGCACGATCGGCACACCGGCCTCGCGCGCGAGCTTGACGTAGCCCTTGCGGCCGCCGAAGTCGACGTCGTGGCGCTGCCACGACGGGCGGAACACCTCGTAGTCGCCGCCCGGGTAGACCAGCAGCGCCCCGCCCGACTCCAACGCCAGCCTGGCGTTGTCGTGGTTGGCGGCGACGGTGCCGAACTTGCGCAGCGAACCCAGGCCCGGCATCGAGACGACGAGGTTGTGGGCGAGTTGGTAGAAGGGCCGCTCGACGCCGAAATACGAGCTGAACGCCAGCGTGAACACGAACGTGTCGGGCGGAAGGTTTCCACCGCTGTGGTTGCCCACCAACAACACCGGGCCCTCGGCGGGGATGCGGTCCAGCCCGCGGACCTCGGCGCGGAAGTACAACGACGCCAGCAACCACAGCCCCGGCAACTGCTCGCGGATGTAGTCGGGGTCGCGCTGGTCCAGGTCGGCCTTCGGAACCCGGGCCGTCACCTGCTGTTTGGCCCACCCGAGGACGTCGTCGATCCCAACCATGCACGAGTTATAGACGCCGCCGGCGAACCGCAAACCTGCGTTCTGACCTACGCACGTAGACTGTCCGGCACGAAGGAGGAGCCGAGATGTCACGATCGCCGGCCCAACCTGGGGCTGATTCGCCGGCTCGGCCCGGGGCCCAATTGGCGGCCCTGCGTCCCCGCCGTTTCGACCACGAGGTCGACCCTGGCCCCGTCCAGATCCAGGCCCGCAAGGTGCATTTCGACCTGTCCGGCGTCCCCCTCGAATGGATCCCCGGCCACCCCGTGGCCTCGACGATGATCAACCTGTTCAACGTGGTGCTGCCCGCGGCCGAACACTGGTTCGTCCGCACCTACAACGAGGCGCTGCCACTGGTGAGGGATCCGAAGCTCGCCGAGGACATCCGCGGCTTCATCGGCCAGGAGGCCACCCACGCCGCCGCCCACGACGACGTCATCGAGAAGTTCCTCATCGGCAACGGCGTCGATCCGAAGCCGATGCTCGACCTCGTCGGCTACATGTTTGAAAAGGTCTTGGCGCCAAAGCATTTCGATGATCCCCAGCGCCGTCTGAGCAACCTGTGCGAACGGTTGTGGCTGATCGCCGCGATCGAGCACTACACCGCGGTGCTGGGCGACTTCGCGCTGAACTCGACTTGGGACGACCACGGCGCGCACCCGACCCTGGTGGACCTGTTCCGCTGGCACGGCAGCGAAGAGGTCGAACACCGCTGCGTCGCCCACGATGTCGCCGTCTACTTCCACGACAGCTATCCCGACCGGATCCGGGCGATGACCGTCGCCGCGACGGCGATTTTCACGTTCTTCCAACGCGGCACCTGGTATCTGCTCAAGACCGATCCGAACAGCGACATCGGATGGCTTCAGATGCAGCGGCTGCGGATGCAGGACTCCGAACTCGGGCTGCTGCCGAAGTTTCGGACCCTGTTCGGGGTGAACACGCTGTCCTACTTCCGCCCCGGCTACTCACCGGAGGACATGGGCTCGACCGCACAGGCCGTGGCGTATCTGGCCACCTCACCCGCCGCGCGCGCCGCGCACCGGTGATGGGGCTGCGGGAACGCTACCGGCACCTGCCCGCCCATCCCCTGCGGCCGGGACGGCGCTACCTGCTGATCGGCGTCGCCGACGCCGCGATCAACGGCATGGAGGCGTTGGCCGGCGCCGTGCGCCGCGTCGTCCCGCCCCGCGAATTCGACCGCACGCTGCTCTTGCGGGTGGCTGACCGGCAGGTGGTCGCGCGGGATGAGAACGTGGTGGCGTTGACACTGGTCGCCGCCGACGGCACACCGCTGCCGCGATGGCACCCCGGCTCGCACATCGACATCACGCTCCCCAGCGGGCTGATGCGCCAGTACTCATTGTGCGGCGATCCCGCCCACGCCGACCGTTACCGCATCGCGGTGCGGCGCATCCCCGACGGTGGCGGCGGCTCGATCGAGGTGCACGAGGCGCTCACACCGGGCGCGACCGTGACATCGCACGGACCCCGCAACGCCTTCCCGCTGACCGTGCCCGGTTACGGTTCCCCCACCCGTCGGCTGCGGTTCATCGCCGGCGGCATCGGCATCACCCCGATCCTGCCGATGCTGCGCCTCGCCCAATCGCTCGGCGTCGAGTGGTCGATGGTCTACACCGGCCGCAGCCGCGACAGCATTCCCTTCCTCGACGAGGTCGCGCGGTTCGGCCCGCGCACCCACATCCGTACCGACGACGTCGACGGACTACCGAGCGCCGACGAACTGCTCGGCGACTGCGCCGACGGCACAGCGGTCTATGCGTGCGGTCCGGCGCCGATGCTCACCGCAATCCGCGAACGCCTGGTCGGACGCGACGACGTCGAACTGCACTTCGAACGCTTCGCCGCCCCGCCGGTCGAGGACGGCACGAGCTTCTCCGTCACGGTGGCCTCGACGGGCCGGACCGTCGACGTCGCCGCGGACGAGACTCTGCTCGCGGCCCTGCGCAGATCCGGTGTGCATGCCCCGTATTCCTGCCAGCAGGGCTTTTGCGGCACGTGCCGCACCGGGGTGCTGGGCGGCTCCGTCGATCACCGCGACACGCTGCTCACCGATACCGAACGCGACGGCGGCCAGATGTTGATCTGCATTTCGCGCGCCGCCGAGGGTTCGCATCTGACGCTCGATCTGTAGTTGCGTCTCGTACTATTCGGCCATGCCGTTGGCCGAGGGGGCGACTTTCGCCGGATACACCATCGTGCGACTGCTCGGCTCCGGCGGAATGGGTGAGGTCTATCTCGCCCAGCATCCGCGCCTGCCGCGCCGCGACGCGCTCAAGGTGCTCCCCGCGTCGGTGTCCGCGGACAACGAGTACCGCCAACGGTTCCAGCGCGAGGCCGACATCGCCGCCACGCTGTGGCACCCGCACATCGTCGGCATCCACGACCGCGGCGAGGCCGACGGCCAGATCTGGATCTCGATGGACTACGTCGACGGCACCGACGCGGCTCAACTGCTGAAGCAACGCCACCCCAACGGCATGCCCCCCGCCGAGGTCGCGGCGATCGTCACCGCCATCGCCGATGCCCTCGACTACGCCCACCAGAG
Organism: Mycolicibacterium malmesburyense; assembly: GCF_001050015.1. The sequence continues at coordinate 723 of NZ_CVTB01000252.1, read as the reverse complement.
CGGCCTGCTGCACCGCGACGTCAAACCGGCGAACATCCTGCTCGCCAGGCCCGAGTCAGGGGATCAACGAATCCTGCTGGCCGACTTCGGAATCGCGCGCTGGGCCGACGACGTCAGCGGTCTCACCGCGACCAACATGACCGTCGGCACCGTCTCCTACGCCGCACCCGAGCAGCTGATGGGCGAACAGCTCGACGGCCGGGCCGACCAATACGCGTTGGCCGCCACCGCGTTTCATCTCCTGACCGGGTCGCCGCCGTTCCGCAACTCGAATCCGGCCGTCGTGATCAGCCAGCACCTGTCGGCGGCGCCGCCCGCGATCGGCTCCCACCGCCCGGACCTCGCGAATCTCGATCCCGTCCTGGGCAAGGCGCTGTCGAAGAACCCCAAGGACCGGTTCGAGCGCTGCGCGGACTTCGCCAGGGCGCTGAGCCACCACCTCGGTGTCGGCGCATCGGACCCAGACAGCACCCGGCTCGCCCTGATCGCGGCCCGACCGGAGAGGTCGTGGCGGCGGCCCCGGGTCCTGGTCGGACTGGCTCTCGCGGCGCTGCTGCTGATCGCGGTCGTGGTGGCCGCCTTCGACTTCGGTGAACAACGCGCGGCCGACCCGGCCAGGGCGATGACGACGACGACCACATCCGCGCGACCCGCTCCCCCGCCGCCGCCCCCACCTCCGGCGCCCACGACCACGAGCGCCACCGAAACCGACACCCCCACGAC
>NZ_CVTB01000251.1 GCF_001050015.1 Mycolicibacterium malmesburyense | reverse complement strand
TTGCGGCTCGAGGGTTCGGAGGCATGGACGACCGATACGCCCGCCGCGGCGCAGACCCGGTCCACGTCCTCTCGCAGCGCCGGGTCGTCGATCAACGCAAGGTATCCACTGAGCGAAGCCACCCCTTCACCCTGTGTCCATCGGCGACGGCGGCGCCAGAGACACCACCTGATCTGTGGATTAACCCGGTCTTCGGGATGAACTGCGAGGCCGATTCGGCATCGAAAACGGCGTTCCGCAACCACCGTGAATGGCAACTTTTATCCGGATTGCGAAAGGCCCTGAAAAAGGGACGACCCCCGCCAGGGGGGGAGGAGGCGGAGGTCGTCGTGTATCAGCCCCGGGGGGTCGGGCTGATGCACACCCGACATAAGCCGGGTAACGCTCACTATACACACGTCAGTCGTCCTCGGCGCAAGTGCTGAACGCGTACAAAACTGACCCCTTTTGCGGAAGTGTGGTGTCCCCGACACCTGTCATAACCTGCCACTTTGTACACTCGTCCGGCGTTTGTCACACGGCGGCCCCTATGCTGGCGCTGTGAGCGCAACTGGTCCGGCCGCCGAGGCGGGCAACGCTTCGCAGACGCCCGCGGCGACGGACGCTCCGGTCAGAACCGCCGCCTTCTTCGATCTCGATAAAACGGTCATCGCGAAATCCAGCACTCTGGCTTTCAGCAAACCTTTTTTTGAGCAAGGACTGCTGAATCGCCGCGCGGTGCTCAAGTCGACCTACGCCCAATTCCTGTTTCTGATGTCCGGTGCCGACCACGACCAGATGGATCGCATGCGCGAGTACGTGACGAACATGTGCACCGGCTGGGACGTCGAGCAGGTGAAGTCGATCGTGAACGAAACCCTGCATGACATCGTCAACCCCTTGGTCTTCGCCGAGGCGGCGGAGTTGATCGCCGACCACAAACTGTGCGGCCGCGACGTGGTCATGGTGTCGGCGTCCGGCGAAGAGATCGTCGCCCCGATCGCCCGGGCGCTGGGCGCCACACACGCGATGGCCACCCGGATGGTCGTCGAGGACGGCAAATACACCGGCGAGATCGCCTTCTACTGCTACGGCGAGGGCAAGGTCGCCGCGATCCGGGAACTCGCCGCCCGCGAGGGGTACGCGCTCGAGCATTCGTACGCCTACACCGATTCGATCACCGACCTGCCGATGCTCGAGACCGTCGGGCATCCGAGCGTGGTGAACCCGGATCGCGCGTTGCGTAAGGAGGCGATCGCCCGGGGCTGGTCCGTGCTCGACTTCTCCAAGCCGGTGTCGCTGCGAGACCGGATTCCTGCGCCGTCCGGTGCGGCCGTGGCAACGACCGCGGCGGTGGGAATCAGCGCGCTGGCGGCCGGCGCGCTCACCTATTCGCTGCTGCGGCGCTTCGGTTTCTAGCCAACTCTTCGCATGCCAGCCACCGGGCCGCGTAACAATCCGGACTAGCGCCGATTTGGCCCTTGATGTGACCGCGGTCACGGGGTACAAAGGAATCACGGAAGCTTGGAGAGGCCAAGATCGAGCCGGAAGAGAAGGCTCGTATCTCCCGCTTCAGGCTCCCCAGCACGGAACCCGGCACCCACGCGGAGCACATGCCGCGGAATAGGCAAAAGTGTTGTGGGCCTGCGTATTTGCGAAGAGCGGACGACTATAGCGGCCCTTTGGGTGGGGTTGCAGTCGAAGCGCATCGACAAGACGCCGAGGCCACCCACGCAACCCACACGAGCACGCTTGGTAACCGGTCTCCGTGCTAGCGGGCGACGAGCCGAACCACGTTCGGAGCGTCGCCCGCTTCGCATTTCAGCGGCCGGCGTCGTCGCGTTGTCAGCAACGGCTCAGGACGCCGATGCGGCTTGGGCGATCGACAGCGCCTCCCGGGCACCTTCGTGCAATGCGCGGCAGCTCAACAGGATCCACGCGGTCAGGCCGTCGGCGGTACCCGACGAGAAGCCCCGCGCCGCGGCGCTGTAGTCGCCGGACTTGCGCATCCAATGCACCTCCGGCACGCCGAGCCCGTGCGGGTCGAGCCCGGTGGTGACCGTCACCAACCGCGACGCCGCACGCGCCACCACGCCGTCGGCGACACCGAACGGTGCGAGCGTGAGGAGTTCGCCGTGCACGACGGCGGCGAGCACCGGCGCGGCAACCCGGGTGCCGCCGGTGACGATGTCGGCGAGCAGGCTCAGCCGCGTGCCGACCTCCGGCTCTGAACGCGGACGCCCCAGCCGCTCGTCGTCGGCGATGTCCGCGGCCGCCAACGCGTGCAGGCGGGCGATGGCTTGCAGGGGGGCCCGCTGCCACACACCCACCAGGGTGGTCGCCCCGCCTTCCACCGCTTCGGAGACGCGCAGCGCCCCGGCCAGCACCGGATCCGGGGTGCCGTCCTCGGCGAACTGCAGCGCGCCGCCATCGAGCACCGAGGACGCGCGCGCTGCCCGCAGGGCGGCCTCCGCGGCGCTCTTCGGCCACCCGCGGAGGTTGGTCCGGTGGCGATGCGCACGGCCCAGTGCCTCGCGGGCCTCCTCGGCCGCCTCCGCCACACCGGGCAGATCGGCGAGCGGGGCCAGGGGATCCTTCGCGTAGCCACCGGTCACGGCAGCACACGCTAGCCGACCGCTGACCCCGCGAGCCACGACGCTCACCGCTGCAGACGCACCGTCGGCGGAGCGGACTGTGGCATGGCACCGTGTGCGGTGGCCGAGGTGACTACCCTCACAGATATGGCAGAGTCATCGGCGCAGCACGCTCACGGTCCGTCCGTCTATCCCCCGTCACCGGAGTTCGCGAACCAGTCGAACGCGACGGAGGATCTCTACCGTCAGGCCGACAAGGACAGGTTGGCGTTCTGGGCGGAGCAAGCCAACCGGCTGTCGTGGGAGACCCCGTTCAACGAGGTGCTCGACTGGTCCGAAGCCCCGTTCGCCAGATGGTTCGTCGGCGGAAAGCTCAACGTCGCCTACAACTGCGTCGACCGGCACGTCGAGGCCGGGCACGGGGACCGGGTGGCCATCCGCTGGGAGGGCGAGCCCGGCGACAGCCGCGACATCACCTACGCCGAACTGCTGGCCGACGTCTCCAAGGCCGCCAACGCCCTGACCGATCTCGGCCTGGTCGCCGGTGACCGCGCCGCCATCTACATGCCGATGATCCCCGAGGCGATCGTCGCGATGCTGGCGTGCGCCCGGCTCGGCGTCCTGCACTCTGTCGTGTTCGCCGGCTTCTCCGCGTCGGCGCTCAAGGCGCGCATCGAGGACGCCGAGGCCAAGATCGTCATCACCAGCGACGGGCAGTACCGGCGTGGGCAGGCGGCGTCGCTGAAGGAATCCGTGGACGAGGCCTGCGAGGGACAAAAGTCCGTCGAGCACGTTCTGGTGGTGCGCCGCACCGGGATTGACACACCGTGGACCGAGGGCCGCGACCTGTGGTGGCACGAGACGGTCGAAAAGGCCTCACCCGAGCACACGCCGGAGGCGTTCGACTCCGAGCATCCGTTGTTCCTGCTGTACACCTCGGGCACCACGGGTAAGCCGAAGGGCATCGTGCACACCTCGGGCGGCTTCCTCACCCAGGCGTCGTACACGCATTACTACGTCTTCGACATCAAACCCGAGACCGATGTGTACTGGTGCACCGCCGACATCGGGTGGGTCACCGGCCACACCTACATCGTGTACGGCCCGCTGTCGAACGGGTGCACTGAGGTGGTGTACGAGGGCACGCCGAACTCGCCGAATGAGCACCGGCACTTCGAGGTCATCGAAAAGTACGGCGTCACAATCTATTACACCGCGCCGACGCTGATCCGTATGTTCATGAAGTGGGGTCGTGAGATCCCCGACGCCCACGACCTGTCCAGCCTGCGCCTGCTCGGCTCGGTTGGCGAGCCGATCAACCCCGAGGCGTGGCGGTGGTACCGGGATGCGTTCGGCGGCAACCGGACTCCGGTCGTCGACACCTGGTGGCAGACCGAGACCGGCGCCATCATGATCTCCCCGCTGCCGGGTATCACCGAGGCCAAGCCCGGATCGGCGATGCAACCACTGCCGGGAATCTCGGCCAAGATCGTCGACGAGGAGGGCAACGAACTCGTGCCCGGTGCCGACGAGGAGGAGCACGTCACCGGGTACCTGGTCCTCGACCAGCCGTGGCCGGCGATGCTGCGCGGCATCTGGGGCGACCCGGAACGGTACAAGGAGACCTACTGGTCCCGGTATGCCGATCAGGGCTGGTACTTCGCCGGGGACGGCGCACGTGTCGACTCCGACGGTTCCATCTGGTTGCTCGGCCGCATCGACGACGTGATGAACGTGTCCGGTCACCGCATCTCGACCACCGAGGTGGAGTCGGCTCTGGTCGGCCACGGGCACGTCGCCGAGGCTGCCGTCGTCGGCGCCAGCGACGACACCACTGGCCAGGGCATCTGCGCGTTCGTCATCCTCGAATCGCACGCCCAGCACCGCGACGGCGACGAGATGGCACACGAGTTGCGCGAGCAGGTGGCCAAGGAGATCGGAAAGATCGCCCGGCCCAGAGAGATTCACGTCGTACCCGAACTCCCCAAGACCCGCAGCGGAAAGATCATGCGCCGGCTGCTGCGTGACGTCGCCGAGGGCCGCGAACTCGGCGACACCTCGACGCTGGTCGATCCGAATGTGTTCGAGGCGATCCGGGCCAGTAACGCGGAGACCTAGGCGGCCGAGCCGATCGGGACGAAGCCCGTTCCCGGGCGGTTCTTGGCCGTGATGTCGGCCAACTGGGTGTTGAACGACATCGTCACCGCGGGCGTGTGCAGCGGGATGTACTTGATGACGCACGTCGGCAGGACCTCGGAGAACGCCCCGTGGATCATGCCGACGAGCCGGTTGTTGACCGTGACCGGCGCGCCCGAGTCGCCGGGCTGACCGCACACCTGGTTGACGATGGTGCCCGGATCCTTGCCCGGGCCCCACGTCACGCCGCAGGAGTAACCGGTCGTGCGGCCGAGCTTGCACGCGACGTCGCCGGAGACCGGATCGGGTCCGAGCCCGTCGATCTGGAACCCGTCGACGTTGTTGACCGGTCGCACCTTCTGCGGATCGAATTCGATGACCGCGTAGTCCAGTGCGTCGTTGCCGGCCACCATCTTGCCCACCACGCCCGCCCCGTCTGCGCCCTCGGCGCCGACCGTGGCGCCGGGACCGCCGCAGTGTGCCGAGGTGAAGCCCACCAGCCGCCCCCGGTTGTCGTGGCCGATCGCGGTGAGCGTGCACAGCGTCTCGCCGTTGACGACCAGGCCCGAGCCGCCGCCGAGCGGGACCTGCTCCTGGGTGTGCCCGACGGCGGGGGTGGAGACGAGGCAAGCCGCGGCGACGGCGACGATCGCGGCGAGACGGCGCAGGAACAGGCCGCTGGTCTTCACGTGAACGTTTCCCCTATCGACGCGCCCCGACCTGCCCTGCCACTGATCCAGCCAGTCTATCGTCGGCCGGGATCGTTTGAGCGCACGCCACATGGCAACATGAGTCGCGACCGACACCAACGCCGGCGGCGCCGGCAGCGGACCCAACGCCGGCCTATGCGGGAGGAACCGCCGTGAGCGATCGCAGGAATGGTGCACCGACCACCGTCACGTCGATACCGCTGGTCGACCCGCATGCGCCCAAGGCCGACCCGTCCATCGGCGATCTCGTCAAGGACGCGACCGCGCAGGTGTCGACGCTGGTGCGCGCCGAGGTCGAGCTGGCCAAGGCCGAGATCACCCGCGACGTCAAGAAGGGCCTCACCGGCAGCGTCTTCTTCATCCTCGCGCTGGTCGTGCTGTTCTACTCGACGTTCTTTTTCTTCTTTTTCCTCGGCGAGCTGCTCGACCTGTGGCTGGTGAAGTGGGCGGCCTACCTCATCGTGTTCGGCCTGATGGTCGTCGTCACCGCGATCTTCGCCTTCCTCGGTTACCTCAAGGTGCGCCGCATCCGCGGCCCGCAGAAGACGATCGAATCGGTCAAGGAGATCCCCGAGGCGCTGACGCCGGGCCATGACAAGGGCAAGGAGCTCGCCTCGGGCGACGGAAAGCCGGCGGCGACGGCCGACCCGTCGGGCTGGTAGATGCCCCCACCCGCTCCGTCGGTCGTCCGCATCGACGGGCCGTGGCGCCATCTCGAGGTACACGCCAACGGGATTCGCTTCCACGTGGTCGAAGCGCAACCCGATGCCACCACGAACAACGAGCGGCGCCTGGTGATCCTGCTGCACGGCTTCGGCTCGTTCTGGTGGTCCTGGCGTCACCAGTTGCGCGGGCTGACCGGCGCGCGGGTGGTCGCCGTCGACCTCCGCGGTTACGGCGCCAGCGACAAACCGCCGCGGGGCTACGACGGCTGGACGCTGGCCGGTGACACCGCGGGATTGGTGCGCGCGCTGGGCCACAAGTCCGCGACCCTGGTCGGGCACGCCGACGGCGGCCTGGTGTGCTGGGCCACCGCGGTGCTGCATCCGCGCGCCGTCGACGCCATCGCGGTGGTGAGCTCCCCGCATCCGGCGGCGTTGCGGGCCTCCGCGCTGCGCCGCCGCGACCAGGGCCGCGCGCTGCTGCCGTGGATGCTGCGCTATCAGGTGCCGATGTGGCCCGAACGGGCGTTGACCCGCAAGAACGCCGATGAACTGGAGCACGTCGTGCGCAGCCGCGCGGGCAGCGATTGGCTTGCCTCCGAGGATTTCTCCGTGACCATCGCGCACATGCGGCGCGCCATCCAGATACCCGGAGCCGTGCACTCGGCGCTGGAGTACCAGCGCTGGGCGGTCCGCAGCCAGCTACGCGGCGAAGGTCGCCGGTTCATGCGCTCGATGAAGCGCCCGATCAACGTGCCGGTGCTGCACATGCGCGGCGACGCCGACCCGTACGTGCTGGCCGACCCGGTGTATCGCACTCAGCGGTACGCACCGCACGGCCGCTACGTATCCATCGACGGCGCAGGGCATTTCGCCCACGAGGAAGTGCCGGAGAAGGTCAACGACCAGCTGTCGCGGTTTCTCAGGCAGGTCTACGGCTAGGCGACGCAGGCGCCGGTGGGCACGCGTTCGCTGTTGCCGAGCTTGGCCAGTTGGTGCGACACCTCGTCGGCGGTGAGCACGAAGCCGGTGTCGGCGTCGTCGACCGCGGCGCCGAACACCACGCCCAGCACCTGCCCCTCCCGGTCGATCATCGGTCCGCCCGAATTCCCCTGTCGCACAGTGCCTCTGATCGTGTAGACCTCGCGCTCGACGGTGGTGGTGCGGTAGATGTCGGGACCGCTGAGCTCGATGATCTCGCGGACACGCGCCGGGGTGGCCACGAAGTTGCCGCCGCCGGGATACCCCATGACCACGGCGTCGGTCCCGGTGGTGGCCGGCGTCTGGGCGAACGACAGCGGCGCCGACGGCAGATCCGGCACGTCGAGGATCGAGATGTCGGCCTGCGGGTCATAGGACACGACGAACGCGTCGTAGGTCTGCCCGTCGGCTTCGACGGTGACGCTCTCGGATCCCGCGACCACGTGGGCGTTGGAGATGACGCGATTGCTGGCGGCGACGAAGCCGGTGCCTTCGAGCACCTTCTGGCAACCGGGCGCCACGCCGCGGATCTTGACCACGCTGGACCGCGCCGACGCCACCGCCGGGTCGCCGGCGAGCGCGGCGTCGGGGGCGTCGACGGCGACGATCGGGGTGCGCCCGAACGGCTGCAGCACATCGGGTAGGCCCGAGGTGTCCAACAGGGCCGACAGCCGGGTCGGCACCTGTCGCAGCCAGCCCGGTGCGGCGTCGTTGACCTCTTTGAGCACCTTCGAACCGCGCACCGCGGCGGCGAGATTGGGCTGATCAGACGACTGCAGCGGATAGGTCAGCATCCACGCGGCCACCAACACGGCCACGATCTGTATCGCCACGCCGACCAGCGAGTCGACCGCACGCAGCGAGCGGTTCCGGATGGCGCTGCGCACCGCGCGGCCGAGCACCACGCCCGCGATCTCACCGACGACCACCAGCGCCAGGATCAGAAACAGGGTGACGAACAGCTTGGTGCGCGGTCCCTCGATGTTGGCGACCAGGTGCGGCGCCAGCAGGACCCCGGCGACCGCGCCGAGCACCACCCCGAGGAACGACAGCATCGAGCCCAGGGCGCCGGAGCGCCAGCCCGAGATGCCCGCGATGAAGGCGATCCCGAGGACGACGAGGTCCACCCACTGTGACGAAGTCATGGTTGTGCATCACCGTAACCGGCGCCGCGGCCGACGAGCGCCATTGCGTCCTCCAGTTCCCGCACGTCGTCGGTGTTCCACGGCTGGGCCCAGCCGGCGACGTCGAGCATCGCCGAGATCACCTGGCCGGTGAAACCCCACACCAGCATCTCGTTGAGCAGGAACGCCGGGCCCGCGTATCGGCGGGTGTTGGCGGCGCGGTACACCATGATTCGGTTCTCGGGGTTGACGAACGCCCGCACCGGCACCCGGGCGACATGCGCCGTCTCGGCCTCGTCGACGACGCCCACCGGACCCGGGTCCGGCGAATAGGCGAGCACCGGGACGACGTGAAAGCCCGACGGCGGGATGAACAGCCGCTCCATCGTGGTGAGCGGATGCAACCGCTCGCCGTCGATCCCCGTTTCCTCGTTGGCCTCGCGCAGTGCGGTCTGCACCGGGCTGTGGTCACCCTGCTCGACGGCTCCGCCGGGGAACGCCGCCTGGCCCGCGTGGTGGCGCAGCGTGCCCGCGCGCACCGTGACCAACAGGTCGGCGTCGTCGGGCACACCGCCGGTCGGGGAGTCGGCGGGCCCGGAGAACAACACCAACACCGCCGCTTCGCGGGCGTCGGCCTGCGCCGGTTTGCCCTCGCTGGTGACCATCGCGAGCAGTTCAGGCGGTACCCGCCTGCGGTAGGCCCGCCTGATGTCGCCGGCGTTGTCCAGCAGCGGTTTGAGCCAGGCCGGGGCGGTTTCGGGCACCAGCCCGCTGCCTTCGCTGACCCAACTCACCCCGGCTCTCCCGTCCTCGCGCCGACCTGCGGCCCCACCGCCGCGGCGATCTCATCGGCACTGGTGAAGGAGCGCGGCAGGATGTCGGCAACGCTACCGTCCGCGCGCAACACCACGGTTGCGGGCATGACGTTCGGTACCCGCAGCGCGGCGGCGATCAGCCGCCTGCCGTCCTGCAAGGTGGGCAGCCGCACCCCCAGTTCGGCCAGCCGCAGCAGCGCCGCGGACTCGTTCTCGTCCTGGTGCACGGTCAGCACGGTCACGGCCGAACCCATGCGGCGCTGGTATTCGGCCATCGCCGGGAGCTCCTCGGCGCACGGCGCACACCAGTACGCCCACAGGTTGAGCACGACGATGCGGCCGGCGACCACCTTGGCCACGTCGACCATCTGGCCGTCACCGGCACACTCCAGCGTGATCCCGCGCAACGCCTCCGGCCCGGGTCCCGCTCCCGGGCCGGGACACGGAGGCAGATCGGCCTCGGCGCGCGGCCCCGCCAGCGCCTCGGCGGTGTCGGCGGCGCGGCGGTCGCGGTCGCTGCGCTGCGACGACGTCCCGGGGGACCCGGTGTCGCTGTCCAGCTGCGCCCACAGCGCCCATCCGAGCGCGACAAGAACCACCAGCACCACGACGGTCCAACGGGTCGAGGTACGCACGGTCGATACGAATGCGGGCTACAGCCCGGCCAGGGCCAGCAGATGTTCGGTCTCGGGGCCCTTGACCAGCGCAGCGGCGGTCAAGGGATCGGTCGGTCCGGTGCCGAACGACGGGCAGTCGTCGGCCAGCACGCAGACGCCGCACGCCGGTTTGCGGGCGTGGCAGACGCGGCGGCCGTGGAAGATCACCCGGTGGCTCAGGTCGGTCCACTCGCTGCGCTCGATGAGCTCACCGATGGCGTGCTCGACCTTGACGGGATCCTCCTCGGTGGTCCACCGCCACCGCCGCACCAGCCGGCCGAAGTGGGTGTCGACGGTGATCCCGGGGACACCGAAGGCGTTGCCGAGAATGACGTTGGCGGTCTTGCGTCCGACACCGGGGAGGGTGACCAGCTCCTCCATGGTCGCCGGGACCTCACCGTCGAATCGTTCGACGAGATCCTGTCCAAGCCGGATCAGCGAGTTGGCCTTGTTGCGGTAGAAGCCGGTGGGCCGGATCAGCTCCTCCAACTCGGTGCGGTCGGCCTGCGCGTAGTCCAGCGCGGTGCGGTACTTCTTGAACAACGCCGGGGTGGTGAGGTTGACCCGCTTGTCGGTGCTCTGCGCCGACAGGATCGTCGCGACACTCAGCTCGAGCGGGTTGGTGAAGTCCAGCTCGCAATACACATGCGGAAAGGCCTGCGCCAGCGCGCGATTCATCCGTCGCGCGCGGCGGACCAGACCGATGCGGGTCTCGCCGTCCCGGTTCTTGGCACGCTTGCGCGCGCCCGCCTTCTTTGCCGACGCCTCGCTCACGGTCACGCCTGCCAGCGTACTGAGCCACTCAGACAAAGCCATCACAACCGCCATCGCGAACTACTGCGGACCGGTGACGATTCGTGATCCCGCTGAGACCTTCGGCGTGTTTACTTCTGCCTTGTGTCGTGGTTGCTCGTTGGCCTGATTCCGGGGTTGCTGATGGCGGCGACGCTCGGGCTGCAGCGGCTCGAGGCGGGTCTGCACCGCGACACCGTCTCGGCCACCGACGTGGCGAGATTCTTCGAGCGGGCCGAACCGTCCGACGTGGACCGGCTGGCGCGGGACGGGATGAGCCGGGCGCTGGACGGTATGCGCCGTCGCGCGCACGTCGAACACGCGATCACCAACGGGTCAACGGCGCATTTCCACGCCCCGGATCTGCCGGTACGGGCCTATGCGCAGCACCGGGTCAATCCGGAATTTCAGCAGACCCGACATGCCGATCGTGTGTAGCGTGGGCTGGTCACGAAATCGGGTACCTCTAGACTTATCTCGCTTACCGATAGAGGTCGGCTTCACCTAACAGCTTAAGAGGGGCAACGTGGACGAGATCCTGGCGCGGGCCGGAATCTTCCAGGGGGTCGAACCCAGCGCCGTCACCGCGCTGACCAAGCAACTGCAGCCAGTCGACTTCCCCCGTGGACACACCGTGTTCGCCGAGGGTGAGCCCGGCGATCGGCTCTACATCATCATCTCGGGCAAGGTAAAGATCGGCCGCCGCTCGCCCGACGGCCGCGAGAACCTGCTCACGATCATGGGCCCCTCCGACATGTTCGGCGAGCTCTCCATTTTCGACCCGGGTCCGCGGACGTCCAGCGCGACCACCATCACCGAGGTTCGCGCCGTCTCGATGGACCGCGACGCGTTGCGGGCATGGATCGCCGACCGGCCCGAGATCGCCGAGCAGCTGCTGCGCGTGCTGGCCCGCCGGCTGCGCCGCACCAACAACAACCTCGCCGACCTGATCTTCACCGACGTGCCCGGCCGCGTCGCCAAGCAACTGCTTCAGCTGGCGCAGCGCTTCGGCACCCAGGAGGGCGGCGCGCTGCGGGTGACGCACGACCTCACCCAGGAGGAGATCGCCCAGCTGGTCGGCGCTTCCCGGGAGACCGTCAACAAGGCGCTCGCCGACTTCGCCCACCGCGGCTGGATTCGGTTGGAGGGCAAGAGCGTTCTGATCTCCGACTCAGAGCGGCTGGCCCGCCGAGCGAGGTAACGGGCGCACCCGAGGTCACGCGCGCAGGTAGTCGAGCTGCGCCTTGACGCTCCATTCCGCTACGTCCCACAGCTTCTCGTCGACGTCGGTGTAGACGTGTTCGACGACCTGGCGGGTGGTGGCGTCCTCGCCGAGCACGCGCAGCGCCGCGCGCACCTGATCGAGCCGCTCCTCCCGGTGCGCGAGGTACATGTCGCTGACGGCTTCGAGATCGTCGAGATCGGGGCCGTGCCCGGGTAACACGGTGCGTGGGCCGAGGCCGCGCAACCGCCGCAGCGACTCCAGGTAGTCGGCGAGGTTGCCGTCCTCCTTGTCGATGACGGTCGTCCCCCGGCCGAGCACGGTGTCGGCGGTCAGCACGGCACCCTTTCCGTCGCTGCGCTCGCCCCGGAAGTCATCGAGTAGGAACGACACCGAATCGGCGGTGTGCCCCGGCGTGGCCAACACGGTGATGCGCAGCCCCGCGGCGTCGATGACCTCGCCATCGACCAAGGGGCCGCCGAGGCCGCGCAGGAATCCGCTGCCCACGGACCGCACCACCGCGCCCGTGCTGTCGACGATCTTGTCGATGGCGCCGGTGTGGTCCTCGTGCTTGTGGCTGATCAGCACCAACGGGATGGTGCCGAGGTCGAGGATCTTCTCGATGTGCGCGTCGTCGTCGGGCCCGGGATCGACGACGACCATCTCGTCGCTTCCGGGCCCCCGCAGCACCCAGGTGTTGGTGCCCTCCAGCGTCATCAAGCCGGGGTTGTCGCACAGCAGCACGGAGGCGCTGTCGGTGACCGGGCGCAGCCGCCCGTATGCCGGATGCTCCGGCGTCACGCGACCTCCACGATCACTTCGACCTCGACCGGGGCGTTTCTCGGCAGCTCCGAGACCCCGACGGCGGACCGGGCGTGCGCCCCTGCCTCCCCGAACACCTCACCGAACAGGTCGGACGCGCCGTTGACCACGCCCGGCTGACCGTGGAATCCCGGCGCCGACGCGACGAACCCGACCACCTTGACCACCCGGGTGACCGAGTCGATGCCGACCAGCGAGTGCACCGCGGCCAGCGCGTTGAGCGCACACACCCGGGCCAGCCCGTGGGCCTGCTCGGGGTTGACGTCCGCGCCGACCTTGCCCGTGAGCAGCAGCTCCCCGTCGCGAATGGGCAGCTGGCCGGCGGTGTAGACCAGGTCGCCGGTGCGCACCGCGGGCACATAGGACGCCAGCGGCGCCACCACCGGCGGCAGCTCGATGCCCAGCTCGGCAAGGCGTGCGGACACCGTCATTTCGGGCGCTTGAGGTAGGCGACGTGCTGTTCGCCCGTGGGGCCCGGCAGCACGGACACCAATTCCCAGCCATCCTCGCCCCACTGGTCGAGGATCTGTTTGGTGGCGTGTGTCAGCAGCGGGACGGTGGCGTATTCCCACCGGGTCGATTCGCTCATGGGCCGAGCTTATCTCCGGACCGTCGGCGGGCCGCAGACCTGCCGAGCGCGAAAACCCGTTGGCTAGCATGCACGGGTGGCTTCCACTACCAATGGCGGTAGACCCGTCGGCTGGCCGTCTCGGCTGAGCAAAGCTCGCCTGCACTTCGTCACCGGCAAGGGTGGCACCGGTAAATCCACGATCGCCGCGTCTCTGGCGTTGGCGCTGGCGGCGGGCGGCCGCAAGGTCCTGTTGGTGGAAGTCGAAGGGCGACAAGGCATTGCGCAGCTGTTCGACGTGCCGCCGCTGCCCTACCAGGAGGTCAAGATCGCGACCGCCGAGGGCGGCGGTCAGGTCAACGCGCTGGCGATCGACACCGAGGCCGCGTTCCTCGAGTACCTCGAGATGTTCTACAACCTGGGCCTGGCGGGCCGCGCGATGCGCCGGATCGGTGCCGTCGAGTTCGCGACCACGATCGCGCCCGGTCTGCGTGACGTGCTGCTGACCGGCAAGATCCGCGAGATCGTCACCCGCGCCGAGAAGGGCAAGCAGCCGGTTTACGACGCGGTCGTCGTCGACTCGCCGCCGACGGGTCGCATCGCGCGCTTCCTCGACGTCACCAAGGCGGTGTCGGATCTGGCCAAGGGCGGCCCGGTGCACGGACAGGCCGAAAGCGTGGTCAACGTGCTGCACTCCGACATGACCGCCATCCACCTGGTCACGCTTCTCGAGGCGCTGCCCATTCAGGAGACGCTGGAGGCGATCGAGGAGCTCGAAGAACTCGGCCTGCCGATCGGCAGCGTCATCGTCAACCGCGACATACCCGCCCACCTTGCGCCCGACGCGTTGGCCAAGGCCGCCGAGGGGGACATCGACGCCGACACCGTGCGAGCCGAGCTCGCTGAAGTCGGAATCACGTTGTCCGACACCGATTTCGCCGGCCTGCTCACCGAGGCGATCCAGCACGCGACGCGGATCAGGGCGCGCGCCGAGAGCGCGGAACAACTCGACGCGCTGGACGTGGCGCGGCTGCAGTTGCCGCAGATCGCCGACGGCGTCGACCTCGGCAGCCTTTACGAACTCGCCGAAGAACTCGAACGCCAGGGGGTCCGCTGATGAGCGCTCGCGCGACGAAGGGTCGGATTCGATGAGCACCACACCTCCGGCCCTCGACATGGGCTCGATCCTCCAGGACACGTCGAACCGCGTCGTGGTGTGCTGCGGCGCAGGCGGTGTCGGCAAGACCACCACCGCGGCGGCGATGGCGCTGCGCGCGGCCGAGTACGGCAGGACCGTCGTGGTGCTGACCATCGACCCGGCCAAGCGGCTCGCCCAGGCGCTGGGCATCAAGACCCTCGGCAACACTCCGCAGCGGGTTCCGCTCGCTCCTGAGGTGCCGGGCGAACTGCACGCGATGATGCTCGACATGCGCCGCACGTTCGACGAGATGGTCATCCAATACTCGGGAACCCAACGGGCACAGGAGATTCTGGATAACCAGTTCTATCAGACGGTGGCCACCTCGCTCGCGGGCACGCAGGAGTACATGGCCATGGAGAAACTGGGTCAACTCCTCGCCGAGGACCGGTGGGACCTGGTGGTCGTCGACACTCCCCCGTCGCGCAACGCCTTGGACTTCCTGGACGCCCCCAAGCGGCTGGGCGGGTTCATGGACAGCAGGCTGTGGAAGCTGCTGCTGGGCCCCGGCCGGGGCATCGGCCGGTTGGTGACGGGCGCGATGGGTCTGGCGATGAAGGCGTTGTCGACGGTTCTGGGTTCGCAAATGCTCTCCGACGCAGCGTCTTTCGTGCAGTCCCTCGACTCGACGTTCGGCGGTTTCCGCGAGAAGGCCGACCGCACGTACGAACTGCTCAAGCGGCGCGGAACGCAGTTCGTGGTGGTGTCGGCGGCCGAACCGGACGCGCTTCGCGAGGCGTCCTTCTTCGTCGACAGGCTCTCCGAGGAGCACATGCCGCTGGCCGGCCTGATCCTCAACCGCACCCATCCGATGCTGTGCGACCTGCACGCGGAGAAGGCCGAAGAGGCCGCGGAGACCATCGAGAAGAACGATCCGGAGTCGGTGACGGCCGCGGTGCTGCGCATTCACGCCGACAGGGCCACCACCTCCAAGCGGGAGATCCGGTTGCTGTCGCGCTTCACCGGCGCCAATCCGCACGTGTCGATCGTGGGCGTGCCGTCGCTGCCGTTCGACGTCTCGGACCTGGAGGCGCTGCGCGCCATCGCCGATCAGATCACCGGCGAGGCCGCCGCTTGACGGCTCGGGCTCGCCGCGTTGCGGCTCGAACTAGACCGCGTTGCGGTGCTTGCGCTGGGCGTTGAAGAACTCCGCCCAGGACACCACCTCGGGATGCTGCTTGAGCAGAGCGCGGCGTTGCCGCTCGGTCATCCCACCCCAGACCCCGAACTCCACCCGGTTGTCCAGCGCATCGGCACCGCACTCGAGGATCACCGGACAATGCCGGCAGATCACCGCGGCCTTGCGCTGTGCGGCCCCCCGGACGAACAGCTCATCTGGATCGGTCTGGCGGCATCGGGCTTGCGACACCCATGCGATGCGGGCTTCGGCTTCGGCACCGTGAACAACGCTGTGAGCCGACGACGTCATCGCGGTCCTGCGTGCCGCGGGCCTAGTAGCTGACACCAGAGTTCCCTCCGTTCCAACCGCCCCCCGGTCACCACCGGTACGGCGCGATCCCTGGTAGTAGAACGCTGATGCGATCTACGCCACATTGCGAGGGGTCAGTGTGACCTGCATCGCACTGTTCGACCAAATTAGATGGTCAAAGCCGTTCTGCGCAATACGTACGACCTCACTTTTTTGGGACGACCGTGCCGTCAGTCGACAAAATTGACGTCCGCACGGCTAAACGCGGTATTCGGGTCCGCCGATCGACCATCGCAAGCCGGTGTTTTCCGACGTCGTTAGTCTGTAGGTCATGCCGGAGAGCCCGCCGAGTCCGCCACCGACCGCGCCTCCGCGGGCGGTCACGGTGATCAAGCTCGCGTGGTGCGTCCTGCTGGCCAGCGTGATCACCGCGGCGTTGCTGTTTCCGCTCGTCGGCGGGTTCGGCCTGGTGTCCAACCGGGCCTCCGACGTGGTGGCTAACGGTTCGGCCCAACTCGTCGAGGGCGAGGTGCCGCAGGTGTCGACGATGGTCGACGCGAAGGGCAACGTCATCGCCTGGCTCTACAACCAGCGCCGCTTCGAGGTGCCCAGCGACCAGATCGCCAACACGATGAAGCTGGCGATCGTCTCGATCGAGGACAAGCGGTTCGCCGAACACAACGGGGTCGACTGGCAGGGCACGCTGACCGGCCTGTCCGGCTACCTTTCCGGCAATCTGGACACCCGCGGCGGTTCGACGATCGAGCAGCAGTACGTCAAGAATTATCAGCTGCTCGTGATCGCCCAGACCGAGGCGGAGAAGCGGGCCGCGATCGAGACCACCCCGGCCCGCAAGCTGCGCGAGATCCGGATGGCGCTGACGCTGGACAAGACGTTCACCAAGTCCGAGATCCTGACCCGCTACCTGAACCTGGTGTCGTTCGGCAACGGCGCCTTCGGTGTGCAGGACGCCGCGCAGACGTACTTCGGTGTCAACGCCTCCGAATTGAACTGGCAGCAGGCCGCGCTGCTGGCGGGCATGGTCCAGTCGACCAGCACGCTGAACCCGTACACCAATCCCGAGGGTGCGCTGGCTCGGCGAAACCTGGTGCTGGACACCATGATCCAGAACATCCCCGAGGAAGCCGCGGCGCTGCGGGCCGCCAAGGAGGAGCCGCTGGGTGTCCTGCCGCAGCCCAAGGAGCTGCCGCGAGGCTGCATCGCCGCGGGAGATCGGGCGTTCTTCTGCGACTACGTGCTCGAGTACCTGGCCCGCGCGGGCATCAGCAAGGAACAGGTCGCCAGGGGCGGTTACCTGATCAGGACCACGCTCGACCCCGACATCCAGGGCCCGGTGAAGGCCGCGGTCAACCAGTTCGCCAGCCCCGACCTCAGCGGTGTCGCCAGCGTGATGAGCGTCATCAAGCCCGGTAAGGAATCGCATCCGGTGCTGGCCATGGCCAGCAGCCGCACCTACGGGCTGAACCTGGAAGCCGGCGAGACCATGCAGCCTCAGCCGTTCTCGCTGGTGGGCGACGGCGCCGGGTCGACGTTCAAGCTGTTCACGACCGCCGCCGCCCTGGAGATGGGCATGGGCATCAATGCCCAGCTCGACGTGCCCGCCCAGTTCCAGGCCAAGGGCCTCGGCAGCAGCGACACCCCGGGCTGTCCCGCCGCGACGTGGTGCGTGAAGAACGCGGGCGGTTACCGCGGCACGATGAACATCACCGACGCCCTGGCGACGTCGCCGAACACCGCCTTCGCCAAGCTGATCTCGCAGGTCGGCGTGCAGCGCAGCGTCGACATGGCGGTGCGGCTGGGCCTGCGGTCGTACGCGCTGCCGGGCACGGCCCGCGACTACGACCCGGGCAGCAACGAGAGCCTGGCCGACTTCATCAAGCGGCAGAACCTGGGTTCGTTCGTGCTGGGGCCGATCGAGGTCAACGCGCTCGAGTTCTCCAATGTCGGGGCCACGCTGGCCTCCGGCGGCGTGTGGTGCCCACCGAACCCGATCGCCGCGGTGATCGATCGCAACGGCGAAGAGGTCTCCGTCACCACCGAGACCTGCGAACAGGCGGTACCCGAGGGCCTGGCCAACACCCTGGCCAACGCGATGAGCAAGGACGACCAGGGCGCGGGCACCGCCGCTGCCGCGGCCGGTTCGGTCGGCTGGGACCTGCCGATGTCGGGTAAGACCGGCACCACCGAGGCCCACCGCTCGTCGGCCTTCCTCGGGTTCACCAACACGCTCGCGGCCGGGAACTACATTTACGACGACTCCACCGCGCCCGGCGAACTGTGCTCGTTCCCGCTGCGCAAATGCGGATCCGGCAACCTGTACGGCGGCAACGAACCGGCGAGGACGTGGTTCGCCGCGATGAAGCCGATCGCCAACAACTTCGGCGAAGTCCGACTGCCGCCGACCGACCCGCGTTACGTCGAGGGCGGTCCCGGCTCGCGCGTGCCCAGCGTTTCGGGCATGACGGAGAGCACCGCCCGCCAGCGCCTGCGGGACGCCGGCTTCCAGGTCGCCGATCAGGCGTCGTCGGTGAACAGCAACGCACCTCGCGGCTCGGTGGTCGGCACGGCGCCGGCCGGGCAGACGGTGCCGGGTTCAATCATCACGATCCAGGTCTCCAACGGCATCCCGCCGGCACCGCCGCCACCACCGCCGGGCGGGATACCGGGGCTTCCCGCACCCGTCGGGCAGACGGTGGTCGAGATTCCCGGCCTACCGCCGATCACGGTGCCGGTGCTGGGCCCGCCGCCGCCGGCGCCACCGTCGCCGCCGTGATCGATGTGCGGTTGCCCACGCCGGGCGACACACGGGCGCTCGGTCGGTGCCTCTGGCAGTAGGCTCTGCAGCATGTCCGCTCGTTCGACGACGATTCTGAAGAACTCCGCCGCGGCTTCCGCCGGCGCGTTGGTGGCCGGTATCGGCTACGCATCGGTGATCGAGCGAAACGCGTTCACGGTGCGGGAAGTGACGATGCCGGTGCTCTCGCCCGGGTCGGCGCCGTTGAAGGTGCTCCACATCAGCGACATCCACATGCGTCCCGGGCAGCGCCGCAAGCAGACGTGGCTGCGTGAGCTGGTGGCGCTGGAGCCCGACCTCGTGGTCAACACCGGCGACAACCTGGCGCACCCGAAGGCCGTGCCCGCGGTCGTGCAGGCGCTGTCGGAGTTGCTGTCGGTGCCGGGCGTGTTCGTGTTCGGCAGCAACGACTATTTCGGGCCGCGGCCGAAGAATCCGCTGAACTACATCACCCGGCCGAGCCACCGCATTCACGGTGAACCGCTGCCGTGGCAGGACCTGCGCGCGGCGTTCACCGAACGCGGCTGGCTCGACCTCACCCACACCCGTCGTGAGCTGGAGGTTCGCGGTCTGACGATCGCCGCCGCCGGGGTGGATGACCCGCACCTGTCGCGCGACCGCTACGACACGATCGCGGGCCCGGCCAGCCCCGCCGCCAATCTCACGCTGGGCCTGACCCACTCGCCGGAGCCGCGGGTCCTCGACCGGTTCGCGGCCGACGGCTACCACCTGGTGATGGCGGGCCACACGCACGGTGGCCAACTGTGCCTGCCGTTCCACGGGGCTCTCGTCACCAACTGCGGCCTGGACCGCTCGCGGGTGAAGGGTCCGTCACGCTGGGGCGCGCGCACCCAATTGCATGTCTCGGCGGGTATCGGCACCTCGCCGTATGCGCCGCTGCGGTTCTGCTGCCGCCCCGAGGCCACGCTGCTGACACTGGTAGCGGCGCCGATCGGCGGCCGCGACGCCGGCGCTCGGGCGGGCACGTCCCATCCGAGCGTCTCGGTGCGGTGACCGACAAGGCACTGACAGCAAGTCGCAGCGGCCCACGCGCGTGGGTGGACGAAGCGGTCCGGCTGATCGAGGCCGACGCCCGCCGCAGCGCCGACACCCATCTGTTGCGGTATCCGCTGCCGTCGGCCTGGTGCGACCGCTGCGATCTGCAGCTGTACCTCAAGGATGAGACCACCCACATCACGGGCAGCCTCAAACACCGGCTGGCGCGGTCGCTGTTCCTGTACGCCCTGTGCAACGGATGGATCGACGAGAACACCACGGTCATCGAGGCGTCGTCGGGATCGACGGCGGTCTCCGAGGCGTACTTCGCGGCGCTGTTGGGCCTGCCGTTCATCGCCGTGATGCCGTCGTCGACGAGCACCAGCAAGATCGCGTTGATCGAATCTCAAGGCGGCCGTTGCCATTTCGTCGCCGAGGCGAGCCAGGTGTATGCCGAGGCCGAACGGCTCGCCGAGGACACCGGCGGCCACTACATCGACCAGTTCACCAACGCCGAGCGGGCCACCGACTGGCGCGGCAACAACAACATCGCCGAGTCCATCTTCGAGCAGATGCGCGACGAGGCGCACCCGGTGCCCGAATGGATCGTGGTCGGCGCGGGCACCGGCGGGACGAGCGCCACGATCGGCCGCTACATCCGGTACCGCCGCTACGCCACCCGGTTGTGCGTGGTCGACCCGGAGAACTCGGCGTTCTTCCCCTCCTACGCGCAGGGGCGCGGGGATGTGGTGACGGGCATGTCGTCGCGGATCGAAGGCATCGGCCGGCCGCGGGTGGAGCCGTCGTTTTTGCCGGGCGTCGTCGACCGGATGGTCGTGGTGCCCGATGCCGCTTCGGTCGCGGCCGCCCGGCACGCGAGCACGGTTCTGGGCCGCCGGGTGGGGCCGTCGACGGGAACGAACCTGTGGGGAGCGTTCGGCCTGCTGGCCGAGATGAGGAGCGAGGGACGCGGCGGATCAGTGGTCACACTGCTCGCCGACAGCGGCGACCGCTACGCGGACACCTACTTCTGCGACGAGTGGCTGACCAGCCAGGGGTTGGACCCCTCGGAGTCCACGTCGGTGTTGGCCGAGTTCGAACGCTCGGGCCGCTGGCCCTGATCGTCCGCCCCGCCGATCAGCGGGCCGTCGGAGGTGAGAAACAGCCACACCGCGGCGAGCACGAAGAAACCCAGGTAGATGGATGCGCCAAGGCCAGTCATCTCGTCCTCGCTTCGTTCGATGGTTTCAATGATGAACAACGTCACCGACAACTCGTTGCTTCCCGCGGCGTGTCGCAGATCACGACCGTCCTGAGAGCGACTTGTCGCTTGTCACCCGCGCGAGGCGTACGGGACCGCCGTCGCGCGTAGGCGTTTGGCTTGGCGGCCCGCTGGTGCGATACGCTGTCGTGGCTTCACGCGGGGTGTGGCGCAGCTTGGTAGCGCGCTTCGTTCGGGACGAAGAGGTCGTGGGTTCGAATCCCGCCACCCCGACTCGTGTTATCGCAGGTAAGAGGCCCTGACTGGTTGTACTGGTCGGGGCCTTCGTCCTTTCCAGTCCGCAGCTGGTCCGCAGCAGCTTCCAGCGATTGAGTTCGAGCTTCGTCGAGAGCCGCCGAAACCATCTCCAAGTCATCCGGAAACAGATCGGCGTAGGTGTCCAACGTGAGGACCGCCGAGGCGTGCCCCAGCATGGTCTGAACGGCCTTGACGTTGGCGCCGGCGCTGATGGCCAGAGACGCGGCGGTGTGACGGAGATCGTGGGGGGTCACCACCGGGAAGGTTGCATCTTTGGCGACGAGCCGCTTGACCGCCTTGTTGAACACTCGGCGTCGCCAGTTCGACACTCTCAGAACTCCGCCCTCGGGCGCGGCGAAGACTAGGTCATCGGGCTTCTTCCCGACCATCAGTGCGGCCAGTTCGTGAGTAAGGAATGCGGGAAAGGGCACCATCCGCTGCTCATAGGACTTGGGTGATGACCATTCGAGTTGACCTTCGACCTCCGTGACGGACTCACGCACGTGGACGCGACGTCGAAGCATCTTCGCGTCACCGACACGCAGTGCCGCCATCTCTCCCCAGCGCAATCCGGTGTAGGCCAGGAAACGCACGACCGTCGCATCCGTCCCGACTTCAATCGCGAGCTGCTCAACCTGCCGGTGAGTCAGGTAACCGCGCGGCCGCCGTTTACGGCGAGGAAGCTTGATTCCCACACACGGATTGCGTGCGATACGGCGGTCCTCGACCGCCATCTCCAGCACCTGACGCAAAATTCCCACAGCATTCTCGATGGTGGCCGCGCCGGCACCGGCAGACGTCAGCGACTGGACCCACGTCCGGACGTCGGTCGTCTGCACGTCGGCGACAGCTACAGCTGACCACCGAGGCTCGACGTACACCGGCCACGTGTATCGCCGCGTCGATGCCGTCGTCTTCTTGAGATGGCTCTGCGTCCCAAGCCATTTCGCGTAGAGCTCGCCGACGCTGACGCGTCCCGCCTTCGGAGCGACGTAAGCGCCCGTCACCTGCATGGCTGTGATCTCGTCGAGCCAGGCCTGCGCATCCACCTTCCGCTCGAAGGACCGTGTGTTCTCCTGGCCCTGGTCGTCGACATAACGTGCCAGCCAGCGACGCCCCTTGCCTGCCCGCGCAGTAGGGCCACCGTCTGCCCGCCGCCAGCGGTCCTCCACGCCGCCACGGCGATTACGTCTCTGCATAGCTGCTCCTCTGCCAACGCAAGTCTGGCACCGACCACCGACAGTCGGTGAGAAGAACCGACCGGCACCAATTTCAGCGTGAATTCCACGCTACTGGTGGACAGATTGATAAGGCCACCAGCAGGGTGAGATCCGTACGGAGAAAGTTTGATCCAGGAGGAATCACAATGGAACTGCTTGGAGCTAAACAGGTATCGGAGCTGACAGGAGTTCCGGTCGGGACGCTGCGGTACTGGCGCCATTCGGATATCGGCCCTGCGAGCTTCACGCTCGGACGCCGAGTCGTCTATCGGCGCGACGAGGTACTGCGGTGGATATCGCAGCGGGAGAATGCAACCCGTCGAGGAGGCGGCGACGCGGCATGACGACCATCCAAGCGAAAAGCCCCGGGGACTAGCCGAGGCTTTTCGTTCGAACCACCCGAACCTCACACACGGAAGTTCCTTATGAGAATAGCTCGTCATGCCTGCCTGCAGAAGCAGCACGGGCAGGAAATCCTATGAGCGCCAAGGAAGAAGCGGACAAGCGGTCAGTTGCCGCCCGCCTGGTCGGCATGGCGCAGGAACGCTACCTTCTCGGGGTGTCGGAAGACGGCGAACCGTTTGGCGCGGAACGTACGCGTCCGCATATTGCGATGCTCCTTCGCGGTGGCCGAACAGGGCTGCGTGCCGACCTTGCCGCCCGATACTTCGCCGAGACCGGCGCAGTCGCCGGCGGTCAAGCACTCACCGACGCCACGTTGATCCTTGAAGGCCTGGCAGCTGCCCAGGCCCCGGAGAAGCTGCACCTGCGCGTTGCCGAGCACCACGGGGCGAGCTACATCGATACCGGACGACCCGATGGCAAGGTCATTCGCATCGGCTCGGGCCGTTGGACGGTCCTCGACTCCGCGCCGGTGCGGTTTTCGCGAACCAGGCTGACCGCAGCCATGCCCTTACCTCTGGCCGATGGTGATCTGGAGCGGCTATGGGATTTCGTCAATGTCGCCGTCGAAGACCGGCCCGTGTTGCTCGCGGCGCTCGTCGCTGCATTGATCCAATGCGACGTGCCGCATCCTGTGTTGGCACTCTTCGCGGAGCAAGGCAGCGCCAAGAGCACGACGACACGCATGCTGGTCGACCTCATTGACCCGTCGCCGGTCCCGCTGCGCCAGGCGCCGCGCGACGCCGACTCCTGGGTGACCGCTGCCTCCGGCTCGTGGGTAGTCGCACTGGACAACCTGTCCGCCATCCCGTCGTGGTTGTCGGACTCGCTGTGCCGCGCCGCCACCGGCGACGGCAACGTAAAACGTGCGCTTTACACCGACGCCGATCTCGCGGTTGTGAAGTTCCGCCGCTGCGTCATCATCAACGGCATCGATGTCGGTGCGGTACGTCCCGACCTCGCCGAGCGACTCGCGACGGTCGACCTACGACGCATCGATCACCACATGCGACAACCGGAGGCCACGATGCGACAGATGTGGATGGAGTCTCTACCAGGAATTTTAGGCGGATTGCTCGACTTAGCCTGCGCTGTGCATCG
Source organism: Mycolicibacterium malmesburyense (assembly GCF_001050015.1). The sequence goes on along the minus strand of NZ_CVTB01000251.1, from coordinate 37,116 downwards.
GCGCCTGGCGACCATCGTGGTCGACAACGCGCCACGGATGGCGGACTTTGGCCGCACCCTGGCGGCCGTGGACGAGGCGTTGTCGACCCATGGCTTGCGTCGCTACTTGTCGCGCGCCGATCAGCTCTCCGAGGACAGCCTGTCTGCCGACCCATTTATTGAACAACTGCGGCGGCACGCCCGTGAACCACTCGTCGGGAAATCTGGCGGCGACCTCCTGACGATGGTCACCCCGGTCAGCGACCACTGGCGACGCCCCAAGGAATGGCCGAAGAACGGCAGAGATGTCACAGCAAGTCTGAGGCGGCACGCACCGGCGCTGCGGAGCCTCGGATGGGTCATCGACGACGACGGCGCGCGTAACCATCGGAACGTGTTGCTATGGACCATCTATCCGCCATACAAAGATGTGGTGGCTCAACTAGCCTCGCAATCCTCGCGTCCCTCGCTGCTACCGTCGAGCACCACCACGCTGCGTAATCCTGAGATCGCGGTTGCACCGGTCACCGATGAGAGCCGCGAAGACCTACCCGCGTAGCAGTGCCTGCGTCGTTCTGCGTAATCGCGAGTTGTTCTGTCGGGTCCGGAGGGCATTATCAGGACGTACACGGGAAGGCCAGTTGACATGAATCTCGATAACGATCTGAAGCGGTTGGCCACCGCCGCGGCAACTAATTGGCCGGAGATCGCATTATCGGGCCGTCTCGACGCCGCCATTCGAGACCTCTACCGAACACATCTGCCGTTCCCGCCATCTTGGACTCCCGACGAGCGTGACGAGTTCATCGAGGAGCACGCCGAAATGGACGCGCAACAATTGGTTAGCCGGTTCGACGACCTGATCGACGTCGTGATTGACGGCGTCGGCCACCAGTACGGGTGCCAGCCCAGTCAGGACGACGCTTCATCCACGATCGCTCAAGCGCGAGAGGATGCCGTCTACGAGTTGCAAGCCAGTATCGAATATTTGTCAGATGACCTCGCGCAGAGTGCGATTCACACTGCGGGCCGGACCGTCGCGAGTATGACTGGGTGCAGTCCCGCCGGACGACGTTCCCGGCGGAGGTCGAGACACATGAGCCGCTGATTCGCCTGACCTTCTCACCAGCTACGGTGCGGATGAACGGCATTGGATAGATCCCGCGCGGCCGTCAGAGTTGCCCGATCGAGCTTCTTGAGCCGAGCCTGCTCTGCCACACGTGTGAGCAACTCACACAGCACCCCGGCATCACCCAGCGCAGTTCCTACGGCATCCACCTGCACGACAGGCTCGTTCCGTCGGCCTGTCGGCTCAGATTGCTCCTGCGACGCAGTGACTTTCGGCACTTCGACGACACGTATCGGTGCGCCGTAGCGTTGCGCGGCTGTGCGCGCCGACGACGCGTCTCGACGACACGTGTCCGAGCAATACAATCGGCGACGGCCACGCCGAGGAGCGGCGTCCTCATCGAGCATCACCGCATCGCAGCGGACACAGCGAGTCGGATCGTAGCCACCGCCAACACCCGCTCCGGGCGAACCCCGGGTTACATCCTCTGGCAGTGGATCGACGCTGACTGAGTCGGTGTTCGGACCCAATGCATCAACAGGTCTCGGACTCGCTGCCGCCGAAGCCGTTGAACCCCGTCCACCCTGATCTCCGGTGCGCGCGCGGCGCAGGACAGTCTGAATTTCGCGGACATCCAAGCGGACGAGTTCAGCGATCTGCGCAAAGGTTTGGCCGCGAGCCCGCATCTGGTCGACCACAGCCTGCAGCTCACGAAAGTGAGCAGCCCGCCTCTTCACCGCATCAGCACGGATGTTCTCGGCGGCCTGGTCGAAGCGCTTGCGTTCCCAGGTATCAACGGTGCCGATTCTATGGAGAATTGCCCGGATCTCCTCGGCACCGGCCGCGTTGGCTCGATCACGGCGAACCCGCTCCTCTCTCTTCTTTCGCTGCGCTTCCCATGCCCGGCGCCGCGCAAGAAGCTTCTCATTCGCGCCCATGTCTGCAACCTATGAACTGGCAGCCGGATAAGTCCACCACCACAGCCACATTCGTAAAGACAGTCCGAGACCCACGGCAGGGCGACCTACGAAGCCCGAGCAACCTGCATCACGGTGATGTCAGCGGGAGACTTCGACGACCTCGCCCCGAATCGCCCAGTGCTCATCTATCGGTTCAACCCGGAGTAGCTCGCCGGCGACGCAGAACTCGTCGGCAGGTGCCCAAACGACACCATCGTTAGACAAGCGGACGAGTCGCGGCACCGAGCCGAGCACAGCGCGGCGTTGATCAAGCAAGTGGCGTTCTATGTCTGCGGGGTCGGCTGCGAGACTCATTGCGAGCCGCGATGCGACCTCGTGCAGGATCGTCGTGTCAGTGTGGGCCTGGAATGCAGCGACCACACCGTCCACGACCCCCTTGACCAGATTGCCTAACACGCGCCGATGCCTACGCGGAGGTCGCACCTCGACCTTGACCGCGAAAGCCGTCCCTCGATCGCAGACGGACTCGGCCACCTTGACCTGTCCGCGGACAACCGCTAACCACACCTGTGCTGCCAGCTTTTCGCCCGCGAACGCGCCCAGGTCCGTCCAGCCGAACGCTGCGAGCTGCCGACCCTCCTGCCAACCGTCGAAGCTGCAAGACCGCGACCGAAGTGCGTAGCGGTACCCAAACGGATACACGGCACCATCCGGAGCTGGTGTCGCGGCACCAGCGAGTTCGAAGCGGATTCCGTTGGCGCCAGCCACTGCGAAGGAGTCGATGCCGTAGAGCACGACGTTTTCGACGTCCGCCCTGTCGTCCTTCTCGCCAAAGAATGTGGCGTGTAGCACCTGTCCGCCTGCAGGCTCCAGTTGCCTGCAACGGGACTTGATAGCCGAACGCAAGCGCTCCTGCCACTCAGGCCGATGTTGGCGCTCGAATCGGATGTAGTCATCGGCCCACGCCTGGACGACCTCACCGTCCGGTCCGTGGATCTCAAAGCGGGTTGCGTGATCAGAGCTCGAAGCTGCGGTCTTTGTCTCCGTGTCGAGAACACGCGGAGGCACGTCTTGGCCAGGACGGCACGTCCTGCACCTCGAGATCGGCTCTCCTACGTGTTCGGCCGTCCACTGTTCGATTCCGATCACGTGCTCCGCACAGACTTTCACGTATTGGTCAGTCCATGATCCCTTGCCGCTCTGCTGCCGGACGCTGATCGTCGAGCAGCCCGCACGGTGAACGCGCGCGTCGGTCGGATTGTGATTACGCCTGATGTTGATCACGTAGCCAGCGGGGTGCTCGGTGAGCCACTCCATGTAGCCGGTGTCGTCGTCGCGGAACTCGCGGGCGCTCATCGCCTCATCCTCTGCCACGTTGCCGCAGGGTCAATGCACCTCGGCGCTGCCGCATCACATCAAGTCCCTGCTCAAAGTCGGATCCACACACCTCTTGCACTCCGGGCCATGATCCGTCGATTACCGACGGACGAAATTCGACTGAGGCGCGCCCGGCAGAACTAATACGCGAGGGCCGCGAGGGCCGCGAGGGCGGGATGCATTCCGCGTCTGACGGTCTGGGCGGCGCGGAAGATGCCTACTTCGCTTCAGAAGGCGTGCTATCGAGCAGGGCTTCGAGCTCAGGAGGCCCGAGGCGTTGCGCTTGTGACGCCTTGTCGTTGTCATCGAATTCGATGCCCTCCCCGATCAGCATCTCCATTGGATCGCGAGTGTCGGACGGGTCATGCCACTGGAACTTGAAGCTGATGGACCCATCACCGCTGAGGACGCGGTAAGCGTTCGTTACCGCGGGGTCGTGGGCGATGTGGTTTGCGGTCGGCTGTGCCGCCGTTCCTGCGAGTTCGGCTAGGTCGCCGTAGGACGTCCAAGAGCCTGCCGGGAGCGCTGCGACGGCATCGTCGACGCGTGTCCAGTCGAACCCAGAGCGCGCGGTCACAACCCCCGGCACAGGTGCCGACCACAGCGCGATTGCAGCTTCGGCGAGCACCTGCGAACGCTTCTGAATTTCGTCGACTCCCCACTGAGAAGCGGCGGCGAGATGCTCGTTGAGTTTGAGGTCGGAGTCCTGCAGGATCTCCTGCTTACGCTCAAAAAGCTGGTTCGAGAGCTTCGAGTTCCATGCCGTTAGCGTCAGATTTCCTAGCGTGTGGCCGAGGCGCTCGAAGACCTCGCGCGGATCATGTCCGGCATCGACCAGTTGCTTCTTCCAGCCGTCACTGAGCGTCTGCGGCATGACGTGTTCGATCGAGAGCTTGGCAGAGTCGAAGTCGAGATCGACCTCGGCTCGCAGGTGCGATTCCAGGCGCTGCAGAACCAATCGCTGCTGGTGCGCTCGCCCATTCGAGTAGTAGTGCACGGTGGCGATCCCATCGCGGACACGATCGTCGTCGGGCCACCGTTTGTCGCGAGACAGCTCGCGACGCAGCGCCACGTCAATCGGCTCACCCTGCGGAAGGTTGCCGATCACTGCAATGAAGAGCCGGTTCAGGACGTTCGTCGGTACATCGACAACGTAGCGCCTGACGATGAAGGACTCGATGGCTTCGAGGCAAGACTCAGCTTGCGCAGTGGTGGCGCGGCCGGCGTCGACTTCGGCATAGATGTGCAACAGCAACGGATAGGTTGTGCCGGCGCCCCAGCCACGCAAGAAAGCCAAATGCCTCAACGCCTTCTTGTTGAGACCGAGATCAGGTGCCGTGGAGTTCGGGTCTGCCGGTTGCAGGAACAGCGAGTAGTAGGCGCCTCTTCGCGCGAGCCTTTTGACGTGATCTTCGAGGAAATCGAGATCCGCTGCTGACGGTTCGAGGCGACTTCGCGCCGCTCGGTACACATCGCCTTGCTTGACGAAATCCCCCGTCGACTGGAGATCATCCCGAACAAGCCCCTCCAGGCCCTCCACTCCCAGTGCCTTTTCGAGAGGACGCCAGTGCTGCGTGTAGACCGTGTTCGAGCGCGGCCCCAACGCCATGAATAGGTAATTGCGCAACAGGTCGGATTGCGTCAGTCCGACGCCCGTCGCGTTTATCGACTCGAAGATCTTGTGGGGTCGCTCGCCCTCGGAAACAGTCACGAAGACGAGCGCCAACCGGTCACCGATCGTCGTCGCGAGCCGTTCCGGGACCAGCTCGCCAGCCTCGCGAAGAGCGCTGATCTTGCGCTGGAAGAATCGGTAGGCGTTCACGATCGCGCTATGTCCGGACACGTTGGCCGGGTCGGTCAGCACGCTCCAGTACGGAGCAGCGTCTTGGTCGCCCGGTACAAGACGCGCCCACCTCGCCGACCCCTTCGGCTCCGTGTCGTTGATTAGGTACTTCTTGTTCAGCCGGTCGAATTGCTCAAGATCGTCGAGAGCCGCGACGTCCCGCAACGCCGCGAGGGCGATAGACAATGTCGTCAGGCGCTGCTGACCGTCGACGACGCGGAACTCGCGGAAGTCATGCAGGGGGTCGGCGTCCTTCTCGACCGCCACGATGCTGCCGATGAAGTGCTTTGGGATCGCCGTCCCCGCCGCGAGCGCTCGGTCTTGTTCGGCAATGTCTTGCCACAAGTCTTCTTGCTGACCCGTCTTCCACCGGTAGTGCCGCTGATACAGCGGAACTTGAAACTGGCGATCCTGGGTCATCAGATCGCGGAACGTCCCCTCCTTGGCGCGCATCTGACGCACGATAGTCGTCCCCGGCATGCAAGCCGTTCGTTCGGCGGCACGAAGTCTCCACCGTCGTATCGGGCTGCCTCGCGGTCCCAGTGCCCCGCCAAGGATGCACCTCAACTCTCTCGTTAGTCACCGAGTCCCTTCAGCGAGTGCCCAGCACGCTCGGAGGTGTCGGATTCGACCGAGTTGACCGCGAAGCGGCGGGTCAGCGCTAGATTGTCGGTCTGCTCGGGCACGATAAACGCATGCTTCCCGGTGACAGCGTTTCGCAGCGGAAGGCTCGCGGCGCATTCTTTACGCCAGTTCCCGTAGCGCGTTTCCTCGTCGACTGGGCCGTCCGGAGCCCAGATGACGCCGTTCTGGAGCCGTCCTGCGGCGAGGCTGTTTTCCTGCACGAAATCGGCCGACGAGGTGACCACTCTGGCCCTCTAGTTGGAGTTGAGCTGCACAAGAGTTCCGCCGCGGAATCGGAGCGAAGCCTGCGCGCTAGTGGAATCGATGCGACCGTCCATGCGGGTGACTTCTTCGCTCACTCAGAACTTGGCACGTACGACGCGGTGGTCGGAAACCCGCCCTACGTCCGGTACCAAGCCTTTGCCGGAGAATCACGTGCACGAGCCCGAGAGGCCGCCCTCCGCGCGGGTGTCGCATTGTCTAACCTCGCATCTTCGTGGGCGGCTTTCACGGTCCATTCCGCGTTGCACCTAAAAAGGGGCGGGCGGCTAGGGCTCGTTCTGCCAGCCGAACTTCTGACGGTCAATTATGCCGCCGGAGTTCGGCAGTACCTGATGGACCACTTCCGCTCGGTGGGTCTTGTGCTTTTCCATGAGCGAGTGTTCCCAGGCGTGTTAGAGGAAGTTGTTCTCCTTCTCGCCGACAGTTTCATCCCAGACGGTCACCACGGCGATCCGCGCCATATGCATCTGTGGCAAGTACGAGACGCTGAAGGACTGGCGCAACTTTCCGCCTCGCGACGATGGACTCCGCCGAGTAAAGGGGCAAAATGGTCGGCTGGACTGATGTCAGCAGCCGGCATGCGTGCATTCGACGCAGTTGTTGGCAGCGACGGGTTCACTCGGTTGGAGACCTGGGGTGACACAACGCTCGGGATGGTCACAGGCAGCAACCAGTTCTTCACTTTGTCCCCCGCCAAGGCAGGGGCACTTGGCTTAGAGACAACTGATCTTATCTCGCTGTCGCCTCCAGGCTCTCGTCACTTGCGCGGCCTGGGGTTGACGGAGAAGGCGCTGCGCGAGCTGGGCGCGAGCGGCCAATCGACCCATCTTTTTAGGCCGGCCAATGAACCCTCGGCGGCCGCTTGGAGCTATATCCAATCGGGCGAAGATCTAGACGTCCACCAAGCCTACAAATGCCGAGTTCGCACCCCATGGTGGCGGGTGCCGTATCTCCGCCCAGCCGACCTCTTCTTGACATACATGAATGCAGATACCCCGCGACTGACGAGCAATGGAGCTGGCGCTCACCACTTGAACTCAGTCCACGGCGTATACCTTCGAAAAGGTCTGAAGGCGGACGGCATGAACCTCCTGCCGATCGCATCGCTTAATTCGATTACCCTGCTGGGCGCCGAGACTGTGGGGCGAGCCTACGGGGGCGGCATGTTGAAGATCGAGCCTCGAGAAGCCGATCACCTTCCAGTGCCGTCGCCAACTTTGGTCCGCCGGAACGCGGAAGCTCTCCGCCGTATTCGGCCTGCTGTCGCAGCTCAGCTCCGCGCAGGGCGCCTACTCGACGCAGTTGCGTTAGTCGATGAGGTGCTGCTTACTGGTTCGATGGGCTTAAACCGGAAGCGTCTTCAGGCCATACGGCAAGACCATGCAGACCTCGCCGCCCGTCGCATTGCGCGGGGGAAGATCAACGGTGGCAAGTAAACCCAACGCCAAGGCACAAGCGTGGCCGCTGTTCGACGCGATTGTTCACCAATCACCGCTGAAGGGCAGCAACCCGTGGATGCCAGACGGCACATTCGCCCCTGACTACGAGACGTTGCGCCAACTGCTTGCGGTGCCGTTGCAACTCGGCGCCGAGACCCGTTCAGGCGTCCCAGCGCTCGCCATCGACGTATGGATCGCGTACGAGCTGCGACGCGCTGGCCTCGACCCGGATTCAGTTTGGCCACGAGCCGAGGCGCCTCGAGTCGTGGATCGCGACGTGCTCAACTTCGTTCGAGCTGTCCCAAAGACGTTGGGCCGCGATGAGTTGTTGTCGCGACTGCGGAGAGGCGGCGGCACCGGTGGAGTGGGAACTGCTTCGGCAAACATCGCTGGCAAGAATTACTTCAAACAAGTCGACGTAATCATGTCCTCATGGCAGACCGGGCCTGAATTGCTCATATCGACAAAGCGCATGGACTCATCGTTTGGTAAGAACGCTGCGAATCGTGTCGAGGAATCATACGGCGACGCAAAGAATCTCGCGCTCCGCCACCCTCTGGCTGCGCTCGGGTTCGCCTACTCCTTACGCTCGACCGCCTACACGGATGAACGACGACAGTTCGATTGGATCGTCGACCTACTCATCAAGCTTGGGCGAGAAGATGACGCATACGATGCGTGCGCCCTCATCGTCCCCGAATGGGAAGGTGACGCACCTTCGGACATCGCGCCGGGAACCGACGACGTCGTCATCGACCCCGATGACGTTGACATTGAGGATGTCGACGAGGAGTCGACTGCGAGCGTAACCGACCAGATTGCGTCTTTGCCGAATGTTGCTCTGCGGCACGATCTCGTGCCCGAGGAACTCAGCCCGGCGCGCTTCTTCGCCGTGCTATTGACCATCGTTCTGGGAAACTCAAGCATCACTCAGCACGAGCAGGCGCGCGTGCGGCGTAGTGAAGCTGCCAACCAGGCTCCGGCAGCAGATGGATAATCGGTGAATCGGCCCGAGTCGTGGGTTCGCTCGCCGCTAGCCTCGCCGGGAACGCCTGGCACCGGACCGCGATACGGTGCACAGTACGCCCTAACCCGTCTGGCTGGAGGCTGGTTTGAAGCTTGATAAGTCGGACCTTCAACTCGAAACAATCGTTACCCGCATCAATAACAACGAATTGGATTTGCAACCCAGTTTCCAGCGAGGGGAAATCTGGGACTCCAAACGCCGCCAGCGATTAATCGACACGATTCTACGCGGATGGTACGTACCGGCAATTCACGTAGTGGTCGACACTGAAGAGAATGAGCTCGTCCTCGACGGACAACAGCGCCTGACGACGATACGCGATTTCTTTGGTGACCGGATAGTCGTTGACGGATTCATTGAACCAACGGACGCCCGGGTGAGCGCACTAGACGGCCTCACTTACTCAACTTTGCCTGAAGATGTACGCAAAGCCGTTAACCGTTTCCCTATCCAAATAATCACTTTGAGAGACTACAATCCGCAAGAGCCAAACGAGCTGTTCTTTCGGCTGAATCAAGCATACAACTTGACTCCGTCAGAGAAGCGGAACGCGCTCCATGGGCCTGCACGCGATCAGGTTAAGGACCTGGTAGTCAAACTTACGGAAGACGGTCTCCTACAACGTGAGACTATTGGCTTTGCGAACGGTCGCCTCGCCTATGACGACATCATTGCGCGCGCTTGTGTCACGCTCGAACTTGGCAATATGCGTACGCATATTAACAATAATGTCGTCGAAAAATACTATCGAGGCTCCGAATTCACACCCGAAACGATTGACAAAGTTGAGAGAGCGGGTCGGCGCCTACTTGAGCAAATTACCAATTGTCCAGAAAAGCGTGTACGTTTCAATAAGGGAACCCTTCAGACCTGGATCCTATATTGCCATTGGGCCTCGGTCTTATCTCCAATTCCGCTATCCTTACTTAGCTCTTTCGAACAGGATCGCACGAAGGTCAGACGTGGCGACCTGGACCCATCTTCGGCGGAACAGTCACCCTTATATGAGGTCCTCCGAATATACGATGATCGTGCGTCATACCGCGTGACTGACGTCTCATCAGTGCTAGCACGTGACCTAGCGATTCATTTGTACTCAGAAGATTTCTTGAATACTCCCGGCGTAAAAGGATCCAGTGACCTACTAGTAACTCTTCATAAGGCGCCAAGAGCGTCGGTTCAAAACGAGTTTTTTGAATTCATCGACTCCTCTGATTGGGGCAATCCAATCATCGAGGAGCACCACGATCAATGAGAAGGTCAAAATTTGAGGGCTCGTGGGCTGCGCTCAAGCGCGCTCGCGCTAACAGAGCTGCCGATGTCCGTGTGTTATCTGACGGAATTAGCGTTGACTTGTCGCAACCATGCCTAGTTCTAGGAGGAAGAAACGGTGCCGGGAAGACTCGGATCCTTCGCTCCATCGCAGGCCTTAGTGACGTCGATGGAATCCTCATAGACCTTCACCACTTGGCAGAACAGGCCCTGATTATTCTCCGATCCCGAGTTGACTTTGACATGATGGCGGAGGAGTACACGCCTCTATCTCTGAGCGACGACACGAATTCAGCGGTATCGCAGATAGTAGGTCGCGACTACGATCTGGTCGAGTGGTATTCGTTTGAAGTGGAACCAAGCGATCCCGAGGTCGCTCAACGATTCCGCTGGTCTGGCGAACAAAGCCTAATTCCTTTTTTTCGTGTTGAACGCCGAGGGCTCACTTACACATCACGCGATATGGGCCTGGGTGAGTTTTGCGTGCATTTCTTGTTTTGGATCCTTGAGCAGTACCGCGAGGAGAAGACGGTCACCCTGCTACTCGATGAGCCCGATGCCTACCTGCCCCCAATCGGGGTGTCCACACTTCTCCACCATATCTTGCGAATCTGTTTATCACGGAATTGGAATGTGATTCTGACAACGCATTCAGAGGAAATGATCCGACAGGCGCGGAAACATGACGCCTTTATGTTGTTGCGATTGGATGGTGAGGAACCCCGAGCAATTCACTGCAAAGACGATCCCACGATCGGAAACACACTTCTCACTTCGCCTCCCATCCAACTACTTCTATTCTGCGAGGATGAGTCCGCCTGCGCGCTCACTCGCGCCCTCCTGGACCTCGCTGATCAAGAGTTGTCGGAATGCACGAGCGTCGTGTGGGGCGATGGCGACGGCTACCTCGTCACACTTCGACGATCTATGCCGCGCCCGCCCGATCCAGACCTCGAATTTGCGTTCGTGTTTGATGGCGATCAACGAAGCGCAGTCCCCCATTCGACTCCTCCGCAATGGCCAGCGGTTTTCTTGCCGACCGAGGATGATCCTGATGACTTGTTCAAAGCCCTCGCTAGCAATGTGGACGAGCTCGCCGGCACCCTCGACGAACCCCGCCACAAGCTCGTGGAAATTCTCGACGCCTTGGAGGGGGAGGACGGACACGATTGGGTCAACCGATTGGCGGATCGTTACGGTCGACAGCTCGTGCTCACTCGCGTCGCAAACCTTTGGGCTCGTCTACACCCGGCGGAGGCAACCGCGTTTCTTGAAAGCATCAGAGCAGGCCTCGAGCACCAGATACACACGAGCACGGCTGCTGGCGGCCCGCCATAGGCTCGCTCTGCGTGTGCCTGACGTTCGTAACCGCCGTTGGCGTTCTCGACGACCTCCAGCCCTGGGGGTGTGCGGAGAGCTCGCTGGTGGCCGGCGTGTCCAATCAGTTGGCCTCGTAGCACGTCGCCCGTCATCTGCAGGTCGGTACAAGCCCGACGGGCCAGCCCAATCCGTCATACCGAGTCCGCAGTCAGTCCGCAGCAGTCCACTGCTCGGCCCATGCCCACCAATCCAACCAACACTCTCGCCAGGGCATTCTTTCCCCAGCCAACGCAGTCAACTCAATCAAACGCGCTGGTGTCGTGGTTCGGGACGAAGAGGTCGTGGGTTCGAATCCCGCCACCCCGACTGTGTGATGTGTCAAGACATCGGAATGGCTCTGGACCTGGGTTTCAGGTTCAGGGCCTTTTTCGTTGGGCGTCCGCGGCCGCGTGAACGTGTTGCCGCCGAAGCGATTCGGCGACAGCACCCCGCGGCCAGAGGCCGATGAATCTACACCTGGAAGGCGAGCGCGTAGCCGACGGGGATCATCGCGACGTACGCGGCGATGCCGACAGGGATACCGAGCAAAGGTGTCCGACGTAGACGCGCAGCGACGCCTGCACCTGCGATGGACGCGGCCGTGCCCACAGCCAGGCACATCCAGGGAATGAATACGAGCACGTTCTGGCCCCGCGCCGAGAGCGAGCACATCGCATCGGTGCTGGTCTCGTAACAGCCGTCGGTGGCCATCGCCAGCGGCAGCATCGCCACGACGCTCAAACCGAAACCGGCAATTCCCAGTAAGGCGAGCACCCCGACGAACCACGCCCAGTGCTTGCCATACCGCCGGGAACGCTCGTCATCGACCACGGCGTTGGGTGAGCCGGGCGGCTCCGGGTCGGCAGTCACGGAGTGGGCGTCGTTGCCGGCGGTTGAGCACGATCGCCCGCGGGGTCGTATCCGGTCATTCGATCTCGGGTTCATGGCCTGCCGCTCGTTACACGAACCGCCTCCGGAGTGCCGAACACGTGTTTGACCGGCGGTGATGCGGGTATTGATGATTACGTGACTTTACCGTCGACGCTAGTCGAGCCTGCCCTGCCGAAGGCCGCCGGACCGCTGTCCGCCGCCGTCATCGATCTCCTGCAGCGAGGCCGTCCGTCGTTGCCGCTGCGGCCGATCGACGTGCCGATGTTCGATGCCGACCCCTACGGCCTCGACCTTCAGCTCGCGCTCTACATCTGCTACGAGCTGCACTACCGCGGCTTTGCCGGGGTGAGCCCGCGCTGGGAGTGGAACCCCGCGCTGCTGCACCTGCGCGGCCGGTTCGAGGAGGCGTTCCTGGACGCGGTGCGCCAGGACGTCGGCGAAATCACCGAGGGCGAGACCGCGGAAGCCGAGATGGACAAGCTGTCGATCGAACCGGTCGACGGCGAGGGCCCCTCATACTTCCTGCGCGACAAGGGCACCTGGGAGCAGATGCTCGAATACTTCGTGCACCGCTCGGTGTACCACCTCAAAGAGGGCGACCCCCACGCGTGGACGATTCCTCGCCTCACCGGACATTCGAAGGCCGCGTTCGTCGCGGTTGAGTTCGACGAGTTCGGCGGCGGCCGCGGCGACCACGTGCACCAGCACCTCTACGCCGAACTGATGGATGCCGCGGGCCTCGACTCGTCGTACCTCGGCTACCTCGACAACGTGCCCGCCGACGCGTTGGCATCGGTGAACCTGATGTCGATGTTCGGCCTGCACCGCGAGCTGCGCGGGGCCTCGATCGGGCACTTCGCGTCGACGGAGATCACGTCGTCACCCGGTTCGCGGCGGCTGGTGGAAGCATTGCGCCGCATGGGCGCTCCCGACGCCTGCGTCGCGTTCTACCAGGAGCACGTGGTGGCCGACGCCGTTCACGAGCAGGTGGTCCGCACCGACGTCGTCGGCGACCTCGTGCGTCGGGAACCGCATCTGGACCGTGATGTGGTGTTCGGGATCCGTGCGCGCGACGTCGTCGAGGACCGGCTGGCCGACCACGTGATGGACCGCTGGGCCGAGAACCGCTCGTCGCTACGCCGGCCCCTGAGCTGACGCGGCCTTCGCGGCCGATGCGTTCTGCTTGGCGGGCGCATCGGCGCGCTTGCGGCACCGATGGCTGGTGTCGCACAACGGGTAGTCCTTGCTGCGCCGACAGGTGCACACCGCGACCATGAACCGGTCCGATTCCACGACCTGACCGTCGGGCATCTCGATGCGCACCGGACCCTGCACCATCAGGGGGCCGTTCGGAACCACCCGCACGGTGCGAGGTTCGGCGTCGCTCACGGCTTGTCCGCCCGGATCACCAGCAGCTCTTCTTCGCGACGGCCCGATTCCAGGCGCCCGCACTCCTCGAGCCACAAGGCCCGCGATGTCAGCACTGGGCCGAATGGGATCCACTGCCGTGCAACGATTTCCGTGTCCAGTCCGGCGCTGGCCAGCGCCCCGAGCGTCTGCCGCGGATCGGCGAACTCCGACTGCACGAGCAGCAGACTACCGCCGTGGTCGAGAAGAGCGGGCACCGCGGCGCACAGCGGATCGAGGATGAGCCTGCCGTCGCACCCCGCATCCCACGCACGCGGCGGTCCCACGAACGACGGGAGTGGATTACCTTCGGCGGTCGGGTCGTGCGGGACGTACGGCGGGTTGCAGACGATCAGATCGAACGGTCCGAATTCGGCTGCCCGCGCCCATGATCCGAGATGAACATCGACATCGACACCGGAGGCCAAAGAATTGGACCGCGCACAGCGCACCGCACGGGGGCAGATGTCGAAAGCGGTGACCGACGCGGCGCCCTGCTCGGCGGCGCCGATGGCGACCACACCGCTTCCGGTGCACAGGTCGACCACGTGCCTGCCCCGTGCCAGCGCCGTCTGGTCCATGACATCGATGAGCAGTTGAGAATCTTCCTGCGGCGCGTAGACGCCCTCATCCGCGACCAGGGGTCCACGGACGTCGGTGTATGCGGTTGTCACAACGGCCTTTCGACAGGTTCTTTGCTGCGCAATGCAGCACTGCCCGAAATTAATGCCCGGTATCCGGCGTGTTAAAACGTCCGCGCTCGTTTTGCCGGCACGTCGCGCGGGCACACGACTACCGTGCAAGCCTCCGATATCGCCTCGCTGCCCATCCGCTTCGGCGCCGCCCTCCGCGACCGCCGGCTGTTCCACCCATCAGGGGTGATGGCGGAGGGGATCCTCGAGCGCATCGCGCCCGAAGGCGAGGGGCTGCCGATGAACTCCTGCAACGTCATCGCTCGCGTGTCCAAGGGCGTGGGATTGCCCGGCGCGGTTCCCGACGTCGCCGGTCTGGCCTTTCGGATTCCGCCCCCGCCGGATCTGCGCGCCTGCAGCCCGTGGGACGTTCTGCTCGCATCGACAGTGTCCGGGACGCGCGTCGGCCTGGCGCCCGTGCTGTCCTGGTCCGGGGCGACGTTCTCCAGCCTGATGCCCCTGCGCTATCACGACGGCTTGTGGTGGGTGCGGGCTCGACTGGCCACCCGGATCGAGTCGCCGGGGCTGTCGCTGGACGCCGTCGAGAAGCAGATCGACGCCTCCGGGCTGACCTTCAACATCGACCAGGCGCCGGGGACGGGAGGCTTCCGGCCACTCGCCCGATTGACGCTGCGCCACGTCGACCCGAGCGTTGACGACATCGCGTTCGACCCAGCGCTGCACAGCGACCCCGAGGTCGAGTTGGCCCCGCGGTGGCTCGGCGACTTCCGGCGATCGGCCTACAAGCGCAGCAGGCAGGGCCGGGACGCCGAATGATCAGGCGGTAGGTTCGCCGCCGGATTCCGCGACGTCGGGGGCGTTCTCGCGCGTGGCCATGCCGCCGTCGCCGCCCTCGTCCTTGGGTCCGGTGCGCTGCGCCTTGCGCTTGTCCCGCTCGTCGGCGTCGTTGTCGTCGTAGATGCCTTTTCCGGTCGGCATATCGGTCCCTTCTAGTTGGCTGCGGTCCGCAGTTTCTCCAGCAGCGGCGCTGCCGCCTCCTTGAGGAACTGCTCCTGCCCCTCATCGCCGATCTGAACCATTGCGATATCGGTGAAGCCGGCCTCCCAATACTTGCTGACCGCGTCGACGATCGCGTCGAGATCGGGCCCGCAGGGAATGGACTCGGCGACGTCTTCTGGGCGCACGTACTGCGTCGCGCCGTCGAAGCCGGCCGTCGTCGGGAGGTCGGAGTTGACGGCCCACCCGCCGCTGAACCACCTGAACTGGTCGTGCGCCCTACGCACCGCGGCGTCCCTGTCGGTGTCCCAGCAGATCGGGATCTGCCCGACCACGCGCACATCGCCGGGTAGGCCGGTCGCGCGCCTGGCCTCGTGCCACGCGTCGACGAGATCCTTGTTCGGTTCGACGGCGATCAAGTGATCGGACAGCGGCGCGAACGTCTCCACCGACCGCTCACCCGAGACCGCGGTCGCGATGGGCACCGGGGTCTCCGGAACGTCCCACACGCGGGCCGAGTCGACCTCGAAATACTCGCCCTTCCAATCGACGAGTTCGCCGGTGAACAGTTCGCGGATGATCTGGATCGCCTCGCGCAGCATGTCCTGGCGCCGCGCCACCGTCGGCCAGCGTTTGCCGACGACGTGCTCGTTGAGGTTCTCCCCGCTGCCCAGGCCCAGGGTGAACCGCCCGTCGGCGAGGATCTGCAGCGTCGCAGCTTTCTGCGCGACGACCGCCGGGTGGTAGCGCATCGTCGGACAGGTGACGTAGGTGAACAGCTCGACACGCTCGGTGGCATGCGCGACCGCGCCCAGCACCGACCAGGCGTACGGCGCATGTCCCTGTGCGGACAGCCACGGGAAGTAGTGGTCCGAGGACACCTCGAAGTCGAAGCCGGCGTCTTCCGCCGAAACCGCGTAGCGGACAAGCTCTTTTGGCCCGCTCTGCTCTGTCAACAGGGTGTATCCGAACCGCGTCATGCGTGCCGGGTACCCGGGGCTCACCGGGTGAAAACGATCGCCGCCGCGGCTACAGCCGGGCCTTCACCGCCGCCGAAAGTCGGGCGCCGTCGGCCTTACCTGCCGCGATGGCCGTCGCGGCCTTCATCACCAAGCCCATCTGCTTGGGTCCGGGCCGCTCGCCGGTCTCCTCGGCGACCTGCGCGATCGCGGTGTCGGCGACGTCGGCCAGTTCGGCCTCGGTCAGCGGCGTCGGCAGGTACTCGTCGATGATCCGTGCTTCGGCATGCTCGTTGGCGGCCAACTCCCCGCGCCCGTTCTGCGTGTAGATCTCGGCGGATTCGCCGCGCTTCTTGGCCTCCTTGGCCAGGACCTTGAGCACCTCGGCGTCGGTGAGCTCGCGCGACTGCTTACCGGAGACCTCCTCGGTGGTGATCGCGGCGAGCAGCATCCGCAGCGTTGCGGTGCGCAGCCTGTCCTGGGACTTCATCGCCGCCGTGAGGTCGGCCCGCAACCGCTCCTTGAGTTCGGCCATGCACCAAAGCTACGCCGCGCCCCATCGCGACGACCGGCGGACGACGTTGTCAATTCGCGCCCTCCTCGTAAGGATGGTGGCCATGAGCATCGACGCCGGCGGGTCGGGATATGCAGGCCCACCGCCGCCGGGCTATCCACCGCCGGGTCATCCGCCGGCGGGTTACGGTCCACCGGCCTATCCGCCGCCCGGTTACACCGCCACACCCGGGTACACCGCTCCGCCGGGTTACGGCGCCCCACCGGGTTACGGCCGACCCCCCGGTTACGGCCCGCCCCCCGGGTACGGTGCCCCACCCGGGTACGGCGCCCCACCGGGTTACGGCCCGCCCCCCGGCTACGGAGCACCGCCGGGCTACGGGCCCCCACCACCCGGGTTCGCGCCGCTCGCGCTGAAGCCGGGCGTCATTCCCCTACGCCCGCTCACCCTCTCGGACATCTTCAACGGAGCGGTCGCCTACATCCGGGCCAATCCGAAGGCGACGCTCGGCTTGACCACCATCGTCGTGGTCGCCACACAGCTGATCGCGTTGATCCTGTCGGTCGGCCCGCTCGCGGTCGGCGGGCAACTGGTCCCGGCGCTCAGCGGCGAAGAAGAGGTGTCGACCGGCGTCCTGGTGAGCAGCATGATGTCGAGCCTGGCCGGATCGGTCGCCACCGGACTGGCCTCGATCCTGCTGAGCGGCCTGCTCACCGTCGTCGTCGGCAGGGCCGTGTTCGGTTCCGGGATCACCATCGGGCAAGCGTGGCAACGGCTTCGGAGCCGGATCTGGGCGTTGATCGGGTTCTCGTTCCTCGAGGTGCTCGGCGCGATGCTGCTGATCGGTGTCGTGGTGGGTGTCATCGTCGGCCTCGGATACGCGGCCGGCGGCGCGGCCGCGGTTCTGATCGGTATCCCCTTGGTGCTGGTGTTGATTGCGGCGCTGGTGTACCTCGGAACGATGTTGACCTTCGCTCCGGTCATCATCGTTCTCGAGCGCCTCGGCATCGTCGCGGCCGTCGTGCGGTCGTTCGCGTTGGTCAAGCGAGACTTCTGGCGGGTGTTGGGCATTCGGCTGCTCGCGGTGATCGTCGCCCAACTCGTCGCCGGCGCGGTCGCGTTCCCGTTCAGCCTCGGCGGGCAGATCGTGCTCATGGTGGCCTCGACGACGGTGGCCGCGCTGTTCGCCCTCGTGCTCCTGTCCGTCGGGGGCGCGATCGGCCAGATCATCACCGCACCCTTCAGCGCGGGTGTGGTGGCGCTGCAGTACACCGACGCCCGCATGCGCCGAGAGGCCTTCGATCTGGTGCTGCAGACCGGCGCCGGATATGGTCCAACCGCCCCGTCCGACTCCACCGACCATCTGTGGCTGACCCGCCAGAACTGACGTGCCGACCATAGACATCGACAGCGATGCCGCACACGAGGCCGCGCAGCGAGAGCTCGCAAAGCCGATCTATCCCAAGCCTTCCCTGACCGAGCGCCTCAGCGACTGGATCGACGACCTGCTGTACCGCCTGGCCGCCGAGGGCGCATCGGTACCCGGGGGCTGGGTGACGATTTCGGTGTTGCTGATCCTCGTCGCGGTCGCGGCGGTCGTGGCGATCCGGATCGCGCGGCGGACCATGCGAACCGGCGGTACCCGTGACGCGACCTTGTTCGGCGAACGTGAACTGACCGCGGCGCAGCACCGGGAGACCGCCGAAGGATTCGCCGCGACGGCGGATTGGGCCGCGGCGATCCGACACCGCTTGCGGGCCGTCGCCCGACAGCTGGAAGAGACCGGAGTGCTCGATCCGGTCCCCGGCCGCACCGCCACCGAGCTCGCCCGCGACGCGGCCAGGGAGCTTACGCATTTGAGCGACGAATTATTCTCTGCGGCAACCGCTTTCAACGACGTCACGTACGGGGAGATGCCCGGCACCGAGGACGCCTACCGGTTGGTCGCCGACCTGGACGACCACGTGCGTTCGCGGGTCACGGGACCGGCCTCCTCCGCCGCCGCACCCATTGCGTCCGACGGTTGGGCAGAGGTCCGATGACCACGGGCACCGCTGTCGAGCCGACGATGCGTCAACGCTGGCGCGGCGTCCGCTGGGTCCTGTTGGCGCTCGCCGTCATCGTCGGGTTCGCCCTTCTCAGCGCCTATCTGACCGCCCCGCGCCCTGGCGGACGAATGGATCCCAACTCCACCGGACCGGACGGGGCGCGGGCCTTGATGACGCTGCTGCGCGAACACGGCGTCGAGGTCGTGGAGGCACCCGACGTCGCGGCGGCCGAGGCGGCCGCCCGGCCCGACACCCTGCTGGTGGTGGTGCAGACCTATCACCTCGTCGACAGCTCGGTGCTAGACCGCCTGGCCGCCTTGCCGGGCGATCGCCTTCTGGTGCAGCCGAACTCGCGCACCCGACGGGCCCTGGCACCGGACGTGAAGCTGGGCGGGGCCACCACGTTCGGCGGCGGCGAGCGACCCGACTGCGACCTGCGGGAGGCCACCCGCGCCGGGGCCGTGCAGTTCAGCGTTAGCGACACCTACGAGGCGACGGCCGACGACGTCGGCCTGACCCGCTGTTACGGCGGCACGCTGGTCCGCTACACCGCCGACGGCCGCGACATCACGCTGGTCGGCGATTCCGGGTTCATGACGAACGGCGGGTTGCTCAAGGCGGGCAACGCCGCGCTCGCGATGAACCTCGCGGGCGCCGATCGACGGATGATCTGGTATGCACCGCAGTTCACCGAGGGTGAATCCGATGGGGCGGCAAGCCTGTTCGACCTCGCGCCGGAGCACGTGGGCTGGATCCTGTGGCAGCTCGTCGCGGTCGTGGCGCTGCTGGCGCTTTGGAAGGTGCGCCGGATCGGTCCGCTGGTCGCCGAACGTCTGCCCGTCGTGGTGCGCGCCTCCGAAACCGTGGAGGGCCGCGGCCGGCTCTACCGCTCGCGCCGTGCCCGCGACAGCGCGGCCGACGCCCTGCGCACGGCCGCGCTGCAGCGCATGCAGCCGCGCCTCGGTCTGGGTGTCAACGCCGATCCGACCGCGGTGGTTGCGGCGATCTCCGCGCAGTGCGACATCGCACCCCAAGCGGTCGCGCACACCTTGTTCGGCCCACCGCCCGTCGACGATGCCGCGTTGGTCAACCTCGCACACGAACTCGACAACATCGAAAGGCAGGTCGCACGCTCGTGACTCAGGCAGCCGGAAACGATTCCGCGCGAACCGCATTGCTGGCGCTGCGCGCCGAGATAGCCAAGGCGGTCGTCGGGCAGGACGCCGTCGTCAGCGGTCTGGTGATCGCGCTGCTGTGCCGCGGGCACGTTCTCCTCGAGGGAGTTCCCGGGGTGGCCAAGACGCTGTTGGTGCGCACGCTGGCCTCGGCCCTGCAGCTCGACTTCAAACGCCTCCAGTTCACCCCCGACCTGATGCCCGGCGATGTCACCGGTTCGCTCGTATACGACGCGCGGACCGCGGAATTCGAGTTCCGGTCCGGGCCCGTGTTCACGAACCTGCTGCTGGCCGACGAGATCAACCGGACGCCGCCCAAGACCCAGGCCGCGCTGCTGGAGGCCATGGAGGAGCGTCAGGTCAGCGTCGAGGGCGACGCGCGTCCCCTGCCCGATCCGTTCATCGTCGCCGCCACCCAGAACCCGATCGAGTACGAAGGCACGTATCAGCTGCCTGAGGCGCAACTCGATCGCTTCCTGCTCAAGCTCAACGTGCCGCTGCCGACGCGGGATCAGGAGGTCGCGATCCTGAACCGGCACGCACACGGTTTCGACCCCCGGGACCTGTCGGCCGTGCAGCCGGTCGCGGGAACCGCGGAGCTGGCCGCCGGGCGGGCCGCGATACGACAGGTCCTGGTGGCCGACGAGGTGCTCGGTTACATCGTCGACATCTGCTCCGCGACAAGGCATTCACCCTCGCTGCAACTGGGGGTCTCGCCGCGCGGGGCGACGGCCCTGCTGGCGACCTCCAGGTCGTGGGCCTGGCTGTCGGGGCGCAACTACGTGACGCCGGACGACGTCAAGGCGATGGCCCGCCCCACTTTGCGTCATCGCATCCAACTCCGGCCGGAGGCCGAACTGGAGGGCGCCACCCCCGACGGCGTGCTCGACGGCATCCTCGCGGCAGTACCGGTGCCGCGCTAGTGATCCTCACCGGACGGGCCGCGCTGGTCGCACTGGTGTGCGTCCTGCCGATCGCGGTGTCGCCCCGGCCCGCGGCGACGTTCGCGGTGCTGTTGGGCGTGCTCGCCGTGCTGATCGCGGTCGACGCCGCGCTGGCCGGGAACACCCGCCGGATGCGGTTCAGCCGGTCGGGGGACAGCACCGCGCGGCTGGGCCAGGACGTCACGACCGCCCTGCTGGTCGAGAACGCCGGCCGACGCCGCATCAGAGGCGTCGTCCGCGACGCCTGGCCCCCGAGCACACGCGCCCACCCTCGATATCAGGCCGTGGACGTGGCTGCGGGCCAACGTCTTCGACTGACGACGACGTTGCGGCCGGTGCGCCGGGGCGACCAGGAGTCGTCGCTGGTCACCGTCCGCGCGACCGGACCGCTCGGCCTGGCCGGACGACAGAGCTCGCACCGGGTGCCCGGACAGATCCGCATCCTGCCGCCGTTCCTGTCGCGTAAGCACCTTCCATCGCGGCTGGCGAAACTGCGTGAACTGGAAGGCAATACGCCCGTCCTGATTCGCGGCCAGGGCACCGAGTTCGACTCGCTGCGCGAATACGTCATCGGCGACGACGTCAGGTCGATCGACTGGCGCGCGTCCGCGCGCCGCGCCGACGTGGTGGTGCGGACGTGGCGGCCCGAACGGGATCAGCGCGTGGTGATCGTGCTCGACACCGGCCGCACCTCGGCGGGACGTGTGGGCATCGATCCCACCTCCAACGATCCGTCCGGGTGGCCGCGGCTGGACTGGTCGATGGATGCCGCGCTGCTGCTGGCCGCGCTGGCCTCACGCGCCGGCGACCACGTCGACTTCCTCGCCCACGACCGGGTCACGAGGGCCGCCGTGTTCAACGCGTCGCGCACCGAGCTGCTGGCGCAGCTGGTGACGGCGATGGCGCCGATCGAGCCGGCGCTCATCGAATCCGATGCGGGTGCGATGGTCGCCGCGGTGCTGCGCCGCGTCCGCAGGCGCGCGCTGGTGGTGTTGCTCACCGACCTCAACGCGTCCGCGCTCGACGAAGGCCTGATGACCGTCCTGCCACAGCTGACCTCAAAACACAGCGTGCTGGTCTCCGCCGTCGCCGACCCGCGCATCGACACCCTGGCGGCCGGTCGCGCCGACGCCCCACAGGTTTACGACGCGGCGGCGGCCGAGCGGGCCCGCAACGAACGGCGCGCGATCGCATCGCGGCTGCGACGCCGAGGGGTCGACGTGGTCGACGCCGCACCCGAAGAACTGGCGCCCGCGCTGGCCGACCACTATCTGGCGATGAAGGCCACCGGACGGCTCTAGCCGGTCGGGACGACGTCGGGGGCGTCCTCGACGTCGCCGCTCTCGCCGACGCGCTCCGCCTTACGCCCGAAGTAGAAGACGTACGCGAGAAACGCGACCTCGGCGGCCACGCCGATGGCGATCCGCACCGCCGTCGGTAGCGGCGACGGCGTCACGAGAGCCTCGATGAGCCCCGAGATCAACAGGATCGCCACCAGCCCGCCCGCGACCGCGCCGATAGCACGGCCCTGTTCGGCGAGCACCTGACCGCGCGGCCGATCACCCGGCGAGATCACGTTCCAGCCCAGTCGCATACCGGCACCGGCGGCCAGGAACACCGCGGTCAGTTCGAGCAGCCCATGCGGGGTGATGAGCCCGAGGAAGATGTCACCCTTGCCCGCGCCGAACATCAACCCGGCGGCCACCCCGAGATTGGCCGCGTTCTGAAACACCACGTACGGGATCGGAATTCCGAGCAATATCGCAAAACCGAGGCACTGCAACGAGATCCACGCGTTGTTCACCCAGACCTGAAGCGCGAACGACGCCGCCGGATGCTCGCTGTAGTACGCGGCGAAGTCGTTGTTGACCATCTGTTCGATCTCGTCCGGGGTGCCGATCATGGCCCGCACCTCGGGGCTGCCCGACACCCACACGGCGATGAGCGCGGCCACCGCGAAGAACACCGCGGCCGTGCCGAGCCACCACCACCGCGACCGGTAGGCGACGACGGGGAAGGACACCGTCCAGAACCGCACGAACTCGCGCCACAGCGGAGCGTGCGCACCGGTCACCGCGGCGCGCGCCTGCGCGATCAGGCCCGAGAGGCGGCCGACGACCACCGGGTCGGCGTTCGCGGTGCGCACGATCGACAGATGCGTCGACACCCGTTGGTAGAGATCCACCAACTCGTCGACTTCGGCGCCGCTGAGCTGTCGACGCCGCTTGACCAGCTGCTCGAGCCGGTCCCACGTGGGCCGGTGCGTGAGCACGAACGCGTCGACATCCACGCATCGAATCCTAGTAGCGTTGACGGTTATGGTCTGGCAGCAGGAACCCGTCGTCACCGGCGACGCGGTGGTGCTCGACGTTCAGATCGCCCAGCTGCCGGTGCGGGCGGTGGCGGTGCTGATCGACATCACCGTCGTGTTCCTGCTTTATCTGATCGGAATCCTGCTCTTCAGCCTGACGCTGACACAGTTGGACTCGGCGCTGTCGATGGCGGTGCTCATCATCTTCACCGTCCTTGCCATGCTCGGCTATCCGCTCGTGTTCGAGACCGCGACGCGCGGCCGGTCGCTGGGCAAGATGGCGATGGGCCTTCGGGTGGTGTCCGAGGATGGCGGCCCAGAACGGTTCCGGCAGGCGTTCTTCCGCGCATTGGCCGGCGTGATCGAGATCTGGATGCTGGCCGGCGGTCCCGCGGTGATCAGCAGCCTGCTGTCGGCCAAGGGGAAGCGGCTCGGGGACATCTTCGCAGGCACCATCGTGATCAGCGAGCGGACACCCCGACTGTCGCCCCCGCCGCCGATGCCTCCGCAGCTGGCGTGGTGGGCATCGTCGTTGCAGCTCTCCGGGTTACGCCCCGAACAGGCCGAGCTGGCACGCCAGTTCCTCGGGCGGGCAACACAATTGGATCCGATGGTGCGCGACCAGATGGCGTACCGGATCACCACCGACGTCGTCGCTCAGATCTCTCCACCACCGCCGCCCGGTACACCGCCGCAGCTTGTGCTCGCCGCCGTGTTGGCCGAGCGTCACCGCCGGGAGTTGGCCCGGTTGCAGGCGACGGCCCCGCCGCCGCCCTGGCCGGGCCACGGGCCGCCCGCGTGGCAGCCGGTGCCGCCGACGTCCGGCGGTGGCGGGTTCACCCCGCCCCGCTGACGTCCTCGACGCGATCAAATGACCCCCGTACCGGAATAAGCCCGGCGGGAAAGGTGTACGGATTGAATATGCAGACCTTCCCGCTTGGCTCGTTTCATGTCGGACGCGTCGGCTACGGCGCGATGCAACTGCCCGGTCCGGGCGTCTTCGGACCGCCCCGCGATCGTGAGCAGGCGCTCGCCGTGCTGCGGCGGGCGGTCGAACTCGGGATCAACCACATCGACACGTCGCAGTTCTACGGGCCCGACGTCGCCAACGAACTGATCCGCGAGGCCTTGCACCCCTACCCCGCCGACCTCGCTCTGGTCAGCAAGGTGGGTGCCCGCCGAGACGACGCCGCCGCCTGGCTGCCCGCACAGGAGCCCGACGAACTACGCGCCGACATCGAGGAGAACCTCCGCACGCTCGGCACCGACCGCTTGGCCGCGGTCAACCTGCGCATCCATTCCGGCGACCCCACCTCGGTGGCCCCGGTGCACGGGGAGTTGTTCGACCGGCAGCTCACCGCGATGATCAAGGCCCGCGACGAAGGGCTGATCGGCGGCATCGGGTTGAGCAGCGTCGGTGTCGACCATCTGCGAATCGCACTGGACCGTACCGAGATCGTCTGCGTGCAGAACGCCTACAACCTGCTCGACCGCAGCTCACAACCGGTGCTCGACGCGTGCGTCGAGCGTGGCATCGCGTTCGTGCCGTTCTTTCCCCTCGGCTCGGGCTTCGTCGCCGACAACCCGGTGCTCGGCCATCCGGCCGTCACGCGGGAAGCCGAAAAGCTCGGCCGCACACCGGCGCAGATCGTGCTCGCATGGACGCTGTCGGTGGCGCCGAACGTGTTGCTGATCCCGGGCACGTCGTCGGTGAACCATCTCGAGGAGAACACCGCCGTCGCCGACATCGCGCTCGACGAGGAGACCAGGCGCGAACTCGACGCCGCCGCCTAAGAATCGACGTCGACCCAATCCAGCGTGCGCTGCACCGCCTTCTGCCAACCGGCATAACCCGATTCGCGCTGCTCCTCGCTCCACGAGGGCGTCCAGCGCTTGCCTTCCTGCCAATTGGAGCGCAGGTCGTCCGCGTTCTCCCAGAACCCGACCGCCAGCCCGGCGGCATAGGCCGCGCCCAAGGCCGTGGTCTCGGCGACGACGGGCTTGACGACGTCGACGCCGAGCACGTCGGCCTGGATCTGCATGCACAGATCGTTGGCGGTGATACCGCCGTCGACCTTGAGCACCTCCATGTGCACGCCGGAGTCGGCCTCCATTGCGTCGACGACGTCGCGGCTCTGATAGCAGATCGCCTCGAGCGTCGCGCGCGCCAGGTGCGCGTTCGTGTTGTACCGCGAAAGCCCGACGATCGCCCCGCGCGCATCCGAACGCCAGTACGGCGCAAAGAGTCCCGAGAACGCCGGCACGAAATAAACGCCGCCGTTGTCCTCCACCTGACGGGCCAGGGCCTCGCTCTGCGACGCGCCGCTGATGATGCCCAGCTGGTCACGCAGCCACTGCACCGCCGATCCGGTCACCGCGATCGAACCCTCCAAGGCGTAAACGGGTTTCGCGTCGCCGAACTGGTAGCACACCGTGGTCAAGAGCCCGTTCTCCGACCGGACGATCTTCTCGCCGGTGTTCAACAACAGGAAATTGCCTGTGCCATAGGTGTTCTTGGCCTCCCCCGCGCTGAGGCAGACCTGACCGACCATCGCGGCCTGCTGGTCGCCGAGCGCACCGGTCAGCGGCACCTGGCCGGCGACGGGCCCGTCGTCTCGGGTGATGCCGTAGGACTCCGGGCACGACGACGGCTTGATCTCGGGCAGCATCTGCCGCGGAATGTCGAAGAACGACAACAACTCGTCGTCCCAGTCGAGGGTCTCCAAGTTCATCAACATGGTCCGGCTGGCATTGGTGACGTCGGTGACGTGCACCCCGCCCCGGGTCCCGCCGGTCAAATTCCACAGCACCCAGGAGTCGGGGGTTCCGAACAGCGCGTCACCGTTCTCGGCGTCGCGGCGCACCCCGTCGACGTTCTCCAGGATCCACTGCACCTTGCCGCCGGAGAAGTAGGTCGCGGGCGGCAGGCCCGCCTTGCGGCGGATCACCTCGCCGCGGCCGTCGCGGTCCAGCGCCGAGGCGATGCGGTCGGTGCGGGTGTCCTGCCACACGATCGCGTTGTAGTAGGGCCTGCCGGTCCGCTTGTTCCACACCAGCGCGGTCTCACGCTGGTTGGTGATGCCGAGCGCCGCGAGGTCGGTGGCCGACAGGTTCGTCTTGTTGAGCGCCGACATGATCACCGCCGCGGTGCGCTCCCAGATCTCGACGGGATTGTGCTCCACCCATCCGGCCTTCGGCAGGATCTGCTCGTGCTCGAGCTGGTGGCGGCCGATCTCGGCGCCGCCGTGGTCGAAGATGATGCACCGGGTGCTCGTCGTGCCCTGATCGATGGCGGCGATGAACTCGGCATTCTGAGCCAACGTGCACTCCCCTCTCGGCTGCGCTCCGTCGTCCATCATGGACTACATGGCCGAGAAGCCCGCCGAGATTCAAGCCGGAAGGCCGCGCACATCGGGAATCGAACGCATGCCGCGCGGCGGGCCCGACGCGTCATGCCTGGACCGGCTGCTGCAGACCGATCGGGAATCCGATGCCTCCACCGACGTCGCGCGCAAACGCGGTGTGATCCGGGCGCTCGAGTTGACCGGCGGATGGTTCGGCAGCACCGAGCGATTCGCCGAGATCGCGCTCGCGGAGGTCGAAGACGTCGCGGACCCGAGGATCCTCGAACTCGGCGCGGGCCACGGCGAGTTGCCGCGCAAACTCCTCGACTGGCACCCGTCGGCCCGGTTGACCATCACCGATGTGGACGCAGCGGCCGTGGCGGCGATGGCCGCGAGTGATCTCGGTGAGCATCCGCGCGCGAAGGTTCGCGCGATGGACGCGACGGCGATCGACGCCGCCGACGGCTCATTCGACCTCGCGGTGTTCGCGCTGTCGTTTCACCACCTGCCGCCCGCCGCGGCCGCGCGGGCGATCGCCGAAGGCACCCGGGTAGCGAGCAAGCTGCTGATCATCGATCTGCCGCGCCCGCCGGCGCCGTTACACGTCGTACGTCTGGCGACCGTGCTGCCGTTCGCGCGGTTGTTGCCGTTCGTGCGCGACGGCGTCGCGAGCTCGCTGCGCTCGTACAGTCCGTCGGCGCTGCGGGCGCTGGCCGAGTACGCCGACCCCACCGTCGAGGTCGAGCTACGCGGCGGCGGGTTGTTGAGCCCGCAGGTCGTGGTGGCTCATCGCGGCGCCCCGGATCCGTTGTGACCGAACGGCCAACGCTGATAGCCGAGCTCGATAAAGGCATCGAGCACGTCGTACAGACCCGGATGCCGCGCCAACAAAGACCCAATCATCCTCATGCGGAGGTTGATACCCCACTTTCGGCCGGCCAAACCTACATCGCCGCAGGTCAACTCCGCGGCCGAGTGACCCGATGCAGAAGCCACGCAACCGGAATGGTCAGAATCAGCGTCACCGCGAACAACACCACCACCGAGCCGGTGTACACCTGCCACCGCAACACCGACACCATCGCGATCTCCATCACGACGACATGCAGCAGGAAGATCTCGTACGAGATCTCACCCAACCACACCATCGGCCTGCTGCTGAGTAGCCTTGCGTACCAGCCGGTGTCACCGAGCGCCAGCGGCGCGACGACAAGCGTGGCGATCACCGCGTAGAACATCACCTTCACGATGTCCTCGCCGAGATCGAGCGCCGGGGCATCGGTCCGCCCGGCGATCGGTGTGGACACCACGAGATACGCCGCCACCGCCAGCGGCAGTGCGAGTACCGCGTAGCAACGAGACCCGTTGTGCACCAGCACCGTCAGGATCATTCCGCCGACGAACCACACCAGGTAGTGCGGCAGCCACAACCCCGCGCCGCTGGGCAGCCAGTCGGTGGTGTGAATGACGATGAGCCACAGGGGACTCAACGCACCCAGAGCGGTGAGCGCGACCAGCAACACGCCGGGTCGCCATCGGCGCCGACACAGCAGGACCAACAACAGGTACGCCAACAACGGCAACGCAGCGTAGAACGCCACTTCGACGGCCAGACTCCACATCTGGGTCAACCCCTGATGCATGTAAGCGGTGACGTAGTTCGGGCTGTAGATCTGGGTGAGCGTGAGGTTGCGCAGAAGTCCGGGCCAGGTGTGGCCGGGATTGGGTTCGATCGCACGGAACTCGTAGAGCGCGAACGCGACCAGAACCGTCACCACATAGGCCGGCATGATGCGCCGCACCCGGTTTCGGGCGTAGCGACGCGTGCTCGGCGCGGGTGTGCCGCTCGCGACGGCGCGCACCCAGGCGTTGAACAGCAAGAATCCCGACAGCACGAAGAAGATCGCGACGCCGATCTCCATGCGGGCGAACACGAGTCCGACGTATCCGCGGTTGTAGGCGCCGGTGCCGTACGCGGCGTGGGTGGCCATCACCAGGAGCGCGGCAACGGCGCGGATGCCCGTGAGAGACGCGACACGGTCGGCCCGGGAGACCTGCTCGAGCCCCCCTTGGTCGAGGTCGCCCGGCCATGGTGCTGCCACCGCGTAAGTATCAAACGGTGACCGACGAACCACGCTCCAATTCGATGATCCGGTCGGAGAGTCCGCGTCGCTTCATCTCGTCGACGAAATCGGACAACGGCGATGCGAACACGCCGTAGTCGTCGAAGTGCACCGGAATCATCCTGGGAAGGTCGAGCAGTTCGACGAGGTCGGCGCCCTGCTGTCCGTCCATCGTCACGGTCAGGCCGAACGGCAGATGCCTACCGAACGGCAGCCGCGTTCCGCCCAGATGCAGCACGCCCACATCGATCGACTCGAATCGCACTGGTATCTCCCGCAATTCGTCGACGAGCAGGGTGTCGCCGGATACGTAAAGACGGCACCGCGCGGTGCCGTCGGAGAATTCGATCATGCTGCCCATCACCGGAGGCAGGAAGCGGTCGACCGGGGTGGGGGCGTGCCGGCCGGGCAGGCTGGTGACGGTCACGGTGACCGCGCCCTTGGTGATCGTGTGGTCCTGCCAGGTGTCGAGCGCCAGCGCTCGGCCGAATCCTCGGCGCTCAAGCCGCTTGGCGGCATGCGGTGTGGTCAGGATCGGCAGCCCGTGGTCGAGGCGGCCCTGCGCCACCCGGTCCCAGTGGTCGCCGTGCATATGCGACAGCACCACGGCGTCAAGCGCGGGCAGCTGATCGATGTCGAGCGCCGGACCCTTTCGCCGCTTGGACAGCAACCCGTAGCCGAGGTACGCGTGCTGGCCCTGATGCAGGAAGTTCGGGTCGGTGAGCAGTGTTATGCCGCCGCCCGAGATCAGCGTGGTGGCGTTGCCGATGAAGGTGACGGTGACGTCCATCGCCATCATCTACCCGCCACGGCCGGGTTTATGCCGTTGGTTGCGCGGTGACAGCGCGCAAAATGTCGAGGAATCGCGGCGTGTTGGGGTGCAAACCCGCACGCTCGCCGACAATGGCGGTGTGGGCGAGGAAGTGAAGGGCACCGGGTACAGCGGTGCGCACCGCCGGGAGTACCGCCGCAAGGTGCAACAGTGCCTCGACGTGTTCGAGACCATGCTCGCCCAGTCGAGCTTCGACTTCGAACGGCCGCTGACCGGTATGGAGATCGAGTGCAACCTCGTCGACTCGGCCTATCAGCCCGCGATGAGCAACGCCGAGGTCCTTCAGGCGATCGCCGACCCGGCGTATCAGACCGAACTGGGTGCCTACAACATCGAATTCAACGTGCCGCCGCGGCGGCTGCCCGGACGCTCCGCGCTCGACCTGGAGGCCGAGGTGCGGGCGAGCCTCAACGCGGCCGAGACGAAGGCCAACCGGCACGACGCGCACATCGTGATGATCGGGATCCTGCCGACGTTGCTGCCCGAGCACCTGGCCGGCCGGTGGATGAGCGAGTCGACGCGGTATCAGGCCCTCAACGACTCGATCTTCACCGCCCGCGGCGAGGACATTCTGATCGACATCGTCGGCCCCGAGCGGCTGAGCCTACAGACCGCCTCGATCGCGCCGGAGTCCGCGTGTACGAGCATGCAACTGCACCTTCAGGTCTCCCCGGCCGAATTCGCCCAGAACTGGAACGCCGCTCAGGTGTTGGCGGGTCCGCAATTGGCCATCGGCGCGAACTCGCCGTACTTCTTCGGCCACGAGCTGTGGGCCGAAACCCGCATCGAGCTGTTCGCGCAGGCCACCGACACCCGCCCCGACGAACTCAAGACGCAGGGCGTCCGCCCGCGGGTGTGGTTCGGGGAACGCTGGATCACGTCGATCTTCGACCTGTTCGAGGAGAACGTGCGCTACTTCCCGTCGCTGCTGCCCGAGCTGTCCGACGAAGACCCCGTCCGCGAGCTCGCCGAGGGCCGCACGCCGAAGCTCTCCGAGCTCCGGCTGCACAACGGGACCATCTACCGATGGAACCGGCCGGTCTACGACGTCGTGGACGGGCGTCCGCATCTGCGCGTCGAGAACCGGGTGCTGCCCGCGGGCCCGACCGTCGTCGACATGATGGCCAACGCCGCGTTCTATTACGGCACGCTGCGGGCGCTGTCCGAGGAGGACCGGCCGTTGTGGACGAAGATGAGTTTTGCTGCGGCGCAACATAATTTCATCGAAGCCGCCCAGCACGGCATGGATGCCAGGCTGTACTGGCCCGGCTACGGCGAAGTGACCGCCGACGAACTGGTGCTGCGCCAGCTGTTACCCATGGCCGACGAGGGGCTGCGCCGCTGGGAGGTCGCCGCCGAGGTGCGCGACCGATACCTCGGGGTCATCGAGGGACGGGCCAAGACCGGACGCAACGGCGCCACCTGGCAGGTTGCGACGGTGCGCGCGCTCCAGGAACGCGGGATGGCCCGGCCCGCGGCCCTGGCGGAGATGCTGCGGCGTTACGGGGTGCGGATGCACAGCAACGAACCCGTGCACACCTGGGACGAGGGATTCGACGAGTGAGTGTGGTCGCACGCGTCGTCTGCCTCCTGGCGCTGGTCGCATTCGCGGCGGGGTGCCACGGCGGTCAGCAGGCGCGCGCGGACACCGTCGAGGCGCAGCTGGACCGGCCGTTCGTCCTGGCCGGCGCCCAGGATGCCGCGGTCGCCGGTGTACCTCTGCGCCTGCGGTTCTCCGAGGTGCTCGAGGATTCGCGGTGCCCCACCGAGGTCGAATGCTTCTGGACCGGTCAGGCGCGGATCATCGTCACCGCCGACGACGGGCGGACCGGCGAGCAGGCCGTCGAGTTCAACACCAACCCCGCGCCGGGGCAGACCCGTCAAACGGTCCGAACCGGCGACTACGAGCTGACCTTGCAGGCGCTCGACCCGTACCCCCGTACCCCCGACGGCGTGACGCCGCTGCCGGAGTATCGGGCGACGCTGCTGGTGCACCGGGCGAGTTGACGGCTCACCCGACCGCCGCCAGCGCCGCGGCGAACCGCTCGAGATCCTCGGTGGTGACGTCGACGTGCGGGGATGCCCGCAGCACCGGCGACGCCATCTCGAACGGGGCGCGCTGCACATCGGCGTAGGTGGTGACGATCCGGTGTTCGGCGATCAACCGGGCGCGGACCTTCTGCGGGTCGGCGCCGTCGGTCGGGACCAGCGTGGTGATCGCGGTCGGTTCGTCGCGCGGCTCGGTGACCCGCCATCCCTCGAGCCCCGCCACCGCGTCGCGGGTCATCCGCCCCACCTCCGCCAGTCGCGCCCGGACCTCCGCTGGCCCGTAAGCCAGGTGTTCGCCGAGCGCGACCGAGAAGCCCACGCGGGCAGCGACATTCGCCTCTGGAAGTTCCAAGCGCTGCGCGACGGTCAACGGCAGGTTCCACTCCGGTGGTGGGAGCCGCGGACGTAACCGCGCGGCGAGTTCGCCGTGGATCGCCAGGAAGCCGACGCCGCGCGGGCCGGCGAGCCATTTGCGCGACGAACCGTAGATCGCCGCGGGAGTGACCGCGCAATCGAGATGGCCGAGCGCCTGCGCGGCGTCGACGACCAGCGGCACACCGAGGTCGGCGCACGTGGCCGCCAGCGCCGACAGCGGCTGGGCCAGCCCGCGATGACTGGCCAACGCGGTCAGGTGCACCAGCGCGGGCGGGTCGGCGGCGAGTTCGCGCGCGGCCGCCTCGGGATCGAGCCTGCCGTCGCCGTCGGCGGGCAGCGCGCGGACCGCGAAACCGTTGGCGGCCATGATCGACAGGTTGGGCCCGTATTCACCGGGCAGACACGCCAGCGTGCGTCGGCCGGGCCAGGCGCCGAGCAGCAGGTCCAGCGCGTTGTTGGCGCCGGTGGTGAACACGATGTCGGCATCCGAAAGCCCGGTCAGTGCGCCGAGCGCCGCGCGGCCCGCGTCGAGGGCCGGCGCTGCGGCCTCGGCGGCGACGTAGCCGCCGACCTCGGCCTCGTGGCGGGCGTGCTGGGCGGCCGCCTCGATGGCTTCGAAGCTCTGGCGGGAGCAGGCGCCGCTGTCCAGGTGTACTCCGGCGACCGCCGGTCGGTCCGAGCGCCACCGCTGTGCGAGGCTCATTTCGTCGACAGCGACAATCCGAAGTCGCCGGCGGCGTCGGTCCACCAGTGGGTCATTCGCAGACCCGCGTCGGCGAGTTCGGCCTCGACGCCCTCGGGCCGGAACTTGCACGACACCTCGGTCAGCATCGCCTCGCCGGCCGCGAACTCGATCGTCAGATCGAGCTCGCGCACGTGCACGCGTTGCGCTTCGGCGGCGCGCAGCCACATCTCGATGCGCTCGTCGTCCGCATTCCACACCGCGACGTGCTCGTACCTCTCGAGGTCGAAATCGGCGCCGAGTTCACGGTTGACGACCGCCAGCACGTTGCGGTTGAACCGCGCCGTCACGCCCGCGCTGTCGTCGTAGGCGCGCACCAGCCGATCCGCGTCCTTCACCAGATCGGTGCCCAACAGCAGGCTGTCACCGGGCTGCAGGGTGTCGGACAGGGCGACCAGGAACTCGGCGCGGGGACCGGCGGTGAGGTTCCCGATGGTCGAACCGAGGAACGCGACCAGGCGGCGCCCGCGCCGGGGGATCCGGTCCAGGTGCTCCTCGAAATCACCGCAGACGGCGTCGATTTCGAGACCGGGATACTCGTCCTGCAGCGCCGCGCCCGCGGCGGCGAGCACGCCCGCGTCGACGTCGAAGGGGATGAACCGGCGCAGCGACCCGCGGTCGCGCAACGCGTCGAGCAGCATGCGGGTCTTCTCCGAGGTTCCGCTGCCCAGTTCGACCAGCGTGTCGGCCCCGGAAGCGGCGGCGATCTCGGCCGACCGATTCTCGAGGATCTCGGCCTCGGCGCGCGTCGGGTAGTACTCGGGTAGCCGCGTGATCTGGTCGAACAGGTCGCTGCCGACCGAATCGTAGAACCATTTGGGCGGCAACGACTTCGGAGTCGAGGTGAGACCGTCGAGCACGTCGCGGCGCAGCGCGTCGGCCGCCGCGTCGGCGGACAGATGGTTGGACAAGGACAGCGTGCCCGCGCGGTCGGTTCCCCGCTGGACTGTCATCAGGATCCTCTCATCGGAAGAAGTTGCATGCCCGACGACGAGACCTCGACGAGGTGTCGATCCGGAATCTCCTCCCACGCCGGATCGTCGTCGTACGGTTCACTCGCCAGGACGACGCCGTCGCGGCGGCGCAGCACCGACAGCGTGTCACCCCATGTGGTGGCGAGTAGCCGTGATCCGTTGCCCGCCACGATGTTCAGCCGGGCGTTCGGATCGGCGGCGGCCACCTCCGCGATGGTCTCTGCGAGCGAGTCGAGTCCGCGCTCGAAGATCAGCGCCGCGAGCAGGGCGCTGTCGTTGGTCGACTCGGCGTCGGCGGACAGCGGCAGGACCCGCCGGTCGACCAGGCCGTTGTGGGAGAGCAGCCAGTGGCCGTCGGTGAACGGTGCGGCCGCGGTCGCCTCGGTCGGCATGCCGACGCTCGCCGACCGGACCGCGGCGACGATGCATCCGCTGCGCAGGGCGGGTGCGACCGACGCGAGGGAGGCGTCGCCCCACATCGGCGTGGCGCTGCGCCACCGGCGCGGTGTCGCGCCGTCGAAGAAACCGACTCCCCACCCGTCGGCGTTCATCAATCCGTGCTTCTGGCGTCGTGGTGAATATGACTGCACGAGAAGGCCGTTGGCGGGCTCGAGGATCAATGAGGCCACCGGCACCGGTTCACCCAGCCACCCGAGGTGTCTGCACATCAGGCATTATCTCTTCGCGCAAGCGGCTCATCGCCGATATCCCAGGCCAGCCGCACGCCGGAAAAGATCTGACGCCGGATCGGGTGGTCCCAGTTGCGGAAGCTGGGCCGCAGGATGCTGGAGGCCACGGCCCACGATCCGCCGCGCAGCACCTTGTAGTCGCCGGCCCCGGCACCTTCGAAGAAGGGTTGCGAGTAGCGCTCGTAGATCATCGGCGTGAATCCCGGCCACGGTCGCAGCGGCGACGTCGTCCACTCCCACACGTCGCCCAGCATCTGTTCGGCTCCGTAGGCCGAGGCGCCTCCGGGATAGGCGCCGACCGGCGCCGGGCGCAGCGCGTCACCGCCGAGGTTGGCCAGCGCCGCGGTGGGTTCGCTTGTGCCCCAGGGATATCGGCGACGAGCGCCGACGGCCGGGTCCCACGCACACGCCTTCTCCCATTCCACCTCGGTGGGCAGCCGCGCCCCCGCCCACGCCGCGTAGGCTTCGGCCTCGAAGAACGTCACGTGCTGAACCGGTTCGAGATCGGGGATCTCCTCGACGTGGCCGAACCGGGTGCGGGTGCCGTCGGGGTTCCAGAACTGCGGCGCCCGCAGACCCGCCTCGGTCCGGTGCTCCCAACCGCGCTTCGACCACCACCTCGGGTCGTCATAGCCGCCGTCGTCGATGAACCGGCGCCACTCGCCGTTGGTGACCGGGACGCGGCCGATGCGGAATGCGGGCACGTCGACGATGTACGCCGGTCGTTCGTTGTCCAGCGAGTACGGTTCGGTGGCCGCGTCGACGCCGAGCACGAACTCGCCCCCGGGCACCAGCACCGACGTGCCGACGGCGTCCGCGCGGCCGTCGGGCAGCGGTGTACCGGACTCCAGCAGCGGCGGCCCGCTGCGCAGGTTCAGCGCCTGCAACATGGTCTCGTCGTGCTGGTTCTCGTGGCTGATCACGAGCCCGAAGGCGAATCCGGGGTCATCGTCGGGCAGCGAGTCGAGGGTGTCGAACACCTTGTCCCGCACGGTTGCGCAGTAGGTCCTGGCGTCCGACGGCGGCAGCAGCGGGAGGTTCGCGCGGCTGGCGCGGGAATTGACGAACGCGTCGTAGAGGCGTTCGACATCGGGGCGCAGCATGCTCGGCCGGTCGGGGTTGCCGTCGCGGAGCAGCCACAGCTCCTCCTGCTGGCCGATGTGCGCGAGGTCCCACACCAACGGGCTCATCAGCGGGCTGTACTGGCGGCCCAACTCCTCGTCGTCGAAGTCGACGAGGCCCAGCGTGCGCCGGCGTGCGGTCGCGAGTTCGCGCGCGATGGTTTCGCGAGGTGTCACAGTTCCCCTCGTGCCAGTTGCGTGACCGCGGGCGCGATCCCGTGTCGTGCGGCGCGGTCGCTGAAGTCGTCGGCCGGGCACCGCCCCTGTTCGACCGAACGCAGAAGCCGCTGCATCGATTCCTCGAGTTCGGCGGGCGCTCGTTCGGCGGCCGCCCGCACGCACGTTTCGGCGGCGGCCTGCAACGACGGATCGGCGAGGCCGACGCGCGCCGCCCGGTCCCACGCGGTGGCGACGGGTTCGGTGGCCTCCGCGGCGAGGTCGGCGGCCGTCGGATCGTCGAGCATGGTGATGAGGGTGTACGCGACCGCGGGCCAGACGGCGTCCGGCGCGCTGTCGAGGTAGCGGATCTCCAGCCACCGGCGGGGGCGGACCGGAGGGAACAACGTCGTCAGGTGGTAGTCGAGATCGGCCGTCGTGGGGCGGCGTCCGCCGAGCGCCACGCGCCCGTCCGCCCAGTCGGCGAACGGCACCCAGTCGGAGACCGGTTCGGCGTCGGCCTCGGCGTGGTTGACCAGCATCACCGGCGCCTTGAGCGCGTACCGTGCCCAGTCGGCGGCGGGGTCGTCGCCGCTCTCCCCGAGCACCGGGCCGCAGCGGGCCGAATCCAGCCGGCTCCACACCCGCTGCCGTGACGACTGCCAGCCGGAGAGCTCCCCGCTGAGCAGCGGCGAATTCGCGGTGACCGCGACCATGGTCGGTCCGAGCGCGTGCGCGAGCCTCACCCGGTCCGCCCAGCCGTCGCGCGGACCGGCGTCGAGGTTGACCTGCACCGAAGCGGTCGAGGTCATCATCGCGGCGCCGGCGGCCGCGGTTCCGCTGGCGGTGAAGAAGGCCTCCATCGCGCGATAACGCGCACCCGGGTTGACCCGGCGGGGCGGCCGCAGCGGATCTGCGCCCAGCAAAACCAGACCGAATCCGGCCCGGTCGAACGCCGCGCGCAGCACGGCACGGTCGGCGACCATGGCGTCGATCGCCGCGAGTGGGCCGGCGAGCGGCGGGCCGGACAACTCGACGGCGCCGCCGGGTTCGACGGTGACCCGGCTGCCGCCCGGTAGCGGCGGGAGGCCGGCGATGGTCGCGGTGAGCTCATCCCAGGCGGGCCTGCGCATCGGGTCGGTCAGATCGAAGCAGTGCGCCTCGATCTCCAGCCCCACCCGGCCGACCGGGCCGTCGTGCAGACATCCGGCCGTCACCCGGTGCGCAGCGGAATCGGCGTCGGTCAGCTCGACGGAATCGGTGGGCGGCGGGTGCGCGTCCCGCACCTCGGACGTGATGGTGAAGGTCATTTCAACCATCCCCTTCCGGGAGTGGACCGCTTGCCCCCTTCAACCATCTTCCAGACGGGACCGACAAATCTCGCGTTTTCCGGATGACGCCTTCGTTACGGGTACCTGTACGCCGTCTCCGCCTATTGGCCGAGCGTGTTCTGCATCGCCCCGGCCAGCGCGTTCACCGCCGGCCCCCCGTTGCCGGACTGACAGACCTTCGCCTGCAGCAGCACGTTCTCGCGCTTGCGGGTGGTGGTGAAGCAGCGCCGGTCCGTGCCGGCCTCCTGTTTGACCCAGTCGGCGTCGGTCGCCGAGGCGGGCCCGCCGGGG
>NZ_CVTB01000250.1 GCF_001050015.1 Mycolicibacterium malmesburyense | reverse complement strand
CCGAGGTGTTGGGGCTCGATCGGGTCGGGGTTGACGATTCGTTTTTCGATTTGGGTGGCGACAGCATTTCGTCGATGCAGGTGGTGGCGCGGGCGCGTGCTGCTGGCTTGAGGTGTCGGCCGCGTGATGTCTTTGTCGAGCAGTCGGTGGCGCGGTTGGCTCGGGTGGCGGTGGTGATCGAGGGTGGGGGCGGTGCGGTCGATGACGGTGTCGGGCCGGTGGTGGCGACTCCGATCATGCACTGGCTGGCAGGTGTTGACGGCCCGGTCGGAGAGTTCAACCAGACCGTTGTGGTGTCGGCCCCCGCTGGGGTGAGCGAGGCCGATGTGGTCGTGGTGTTGCAGGCGTTGTTGGATCGGCATGCCATGTTGCGCTTGCGTGTCGACGATGATGGCGCCGGCGGGTGGTCGTTGCAGGTGGTTGAGGCCGGCGCGGTGGATGCCGTGGGGTGTCTGTGCGTGGTCGATGAACTGTCTGACGGGGCAGTGGTGGCGGCGCGTTCGCGGCTTGATCCGGCTGCCGGAGTGATGCTCAGCGCGTTGTGGGTGCCTTCGGCCGGACAGTTGGTCTTGATGATTCATCATTTGGCTGTCGATGGGGTGTCGTGGCGAATCCTGTTGGAGGATCTCAACATCGCGTGGGCTCAGCACCGCTGCGGGCAGTCAGTGGAGTTGCCTGCGACCGGGACGTCGTTTGCCCGGTGGGCGAGGGTGTTGGCCGAGCGTGCCCGCGCCGCTGAAGTCGTTGAGCTGGCGGCGGTGTGGGCGCAAGTGTCTGTCGCGCCGGCTGCGCTGCCTGGGATGCAAGCCAGCACCGATACGTATGCGACCGCGGGCCAGTTGTCAGCGCCCTTGGATGTCGAGACCACCCGCATGCTCCTTGGGCAGGTGCCCGCGGCGTTTCATGCAGGGGTTCAGGACATTCTGCTGATCGCGTTCGCTTTGGCGATGACGCAGTTCTTTAGTACTGGCGATGAGCCGGTCACCATCGACGTGGAGGGACATGGCCGGGCCGAGCAGTTGGATCCCGATGTGGATCTGTCGCGCACGGTGGGCTGGTTCACCACCAAGTATCCGGTATCGCTGGCGGTGGGTGCGGTGTCGTGGGCGCAGGTGCTCGCCGGTGACCCCGCGCTGGGTTCGGTCATCAAGGACGCCAAAGAGCAGCTGCGTTCCCTGCCCGATGGCGTGACCTACGGTCTGCTGCGCTATTTGAACCCCGATATCGATATAGCCACATGCGATCCACTGATCGGCTTCAACTACCTCGGACGGCTCGGCGGAGCAACGGAACCCGACAACGGTGAGTTGTGGCAGATCAGCCCCGAAGGTGCTTGGGTGACCGCGGTCGCGGCGGCGGTGCCGATACCACTGGCACACACCGTGGACCTCAACGCTGTCACCGTCGACGGCGAGGATGGCCCGCAGTTGCAGGCGACATGGACGTGGGCGCCCTCCGTACTGGATCATGCGCAGGTCACCCGGCTGAGCCGATTGTGGTTCGACGCCCTTACCGGCATCTGCGCCCACGTGCGACGCGGCGGAGGTGGATTAACACCTTCCGACATCGCACCCGCTCGCCTTAGCCAAGATCAGATCGATGGGTTGCAACAGCGGTATGAGCTCGCCGACATCTTGCCGTTGACCCCGCTCCAACAGGGGATCCTTTTCCACAGCGATCTGCACGGCGGCAGCGACGATGATGTGTATGCGATGCAGCTGGCACTCACGCTGATCGGCCCGCTCGATCTCGACCGGTTGCGCAACGCGGTGCATATGGTGATCGAACGCCATCCGCACTTGGTGGCCCGGTTCTGCCGCGCGTTCGATGAGCCGGTGCAAGTCGTCCTGGCCGATCCCACGCCGGGGTGGCGTTACGTCGAGCTGATCGCCGACGATGCGGGGGATGAGCGAATCCAGCAGCTGTGTGCTGCGGAACGGGCTGCGGTCTTCGAGCTGTCCGACCAGCCGGCCTTTCGGGTGGCGGTGGTCCGCATGGCTGAGCGTCGGCACCGTGTGGTGCTCACCAATAACCACATCGTGCTCGACGGGTGGTCGCTGCCGATTCTGCTGGGCGAGCTGTTCGCCGGCTACAACGGACTGCGGCTCGGTGCGGCCGGGTCATACCGGCAGTTCCTCACCTGGCTGGCCGCGCGAGATCGAGGGCGCGCAGAGGCGGCCTGGAGCAGATTGCTCGACGGTTTCGAAACTCCCACACTGGTTTCGCCGCGGAGGATGGGTTCAGGGCGGCGCGGTCTGGCGTCGTCCCGGCTCTCGCCCGAAAATACGCGGGCACTCGGCGAGCTGGCGCGTATGCACCACACCACGGTGAACACGGTGCTGCAGTGTGCCTTCGCACAGCTGCTGATGTGGTTGACCGGTCTGCACGACGTGGCGTTCGGTACCCCCGTGTCTGGGCGACCGACCGAGGTGAGCGGCGCGGAATCGATGGTGGGTCTATTCGTAAATACCGTGCCGGTGCGAGCGAAGCTCACCGCGGCAATGACCACCGCAGATCTGCTCGGCCAGTTGCAGAGCGCACACAATGACACCCTCGAGTTCCAGTACCTGGCGCTGAACGACATCCACCGCATCGTTGGCCACGAGCAATTGTTTGACACCCTGTTCGTTTACCAGAACTACCCGGTCAACACAGCGGCACTCTTGGGCGACGCGGAACTATCCGTCACTGAGTTCACCAGCCGCGAATACAACCACTACCCCTTGACGGTCCAAGTCACTCCGGGTGCCGACTTGGGTTTACGCGTTGAATTCGACACCCATGTATTTGGCGCCGACTTCATCGAGGAACTCATCGCGCGGTTCGAGCGGGTGATATCGGTCATGACGGCCGACCCGAGACGGCCATTATCGTCGATCGAGTTGCTCGACTCATCCGTGCACGCCCT
The DNA here is from genome assembly GCF_001050015.1 of Mycolicibacterium malmesburyense. The sequence continues at coordinate 58,574 of NZ_CVTB01000250.1, read as the reverse complement.
GCTGGACGAGATCGGCAACCGCGCAGCGCTCATGCAGACGGAAACGTCGGTTTCGATCCCTGATGCTTTCGCCGAGCAGGTAACCCGCACTCCTGACGCGGTTGCGGTCAGCGACGGGCCGCGATCGTTGATCTATCGTGAGCTCGACGAGGCTTCAGATCGTTTGGCACACATGTTGACTGGCCGGGGAGTGGGTCCCGGCCAGTATGTGGCGCTTCTGTTCTCACGCTCCGCCGAAGCCATCATCGCGATGTTGGCGGTGTTGAAGACAGGGGCCGCGTATCTGCCGATCGATCCTACGGCGCCGGCGGCGCGGATGCAGTTCATGATTGCGGATGCAGGTCCTATCGTCGCGGTAACCACGAGCAGTTTGGTCAGCAAGTTGGACGGGTGCGACATTTCCGTCATTGACGTCAATGCGCTAAATGCGACAACACCACTCGGCGCCGCACTGACAGCGCCCCATCCCGACGACATCGCGTACGTGATCTACACCTCGGGCACCACGGGGGTTCCCAAAGGGGTGGCCGTCGCTCACCAGAACGTCACACGGCTGCTCGATGTCGTGGACGCCGATGTGCCGCGCACCGGGGTTTGGACGCACGCGCACTCTTTGGCTTTCGACTTCTCAGTTTGGGAGATATGGGGCGCGTTACTGGGGGGCGGACGGCTGGTGGTCGTGCCCGAATCGGTGGCGCGCTCACCGGACGACTTCCTCGCGCTTCTTGTCACTGAGAAGGTCAACGTTGTGAGCAGGACCCCCACTGCTTTCTATGCGCTGCAAACCGCTGATTCGCAACGGCCCGAACTGGGAAGGAAGCTCGAGCTTCAGGCTGTGGTCTTCGGCGGTGAAGCGCTTGAGCCACAACGTCTTCGAACCTGGTTTGAGAGTCACCCGGAATTGCCGCGATTAATCAACATGTACGGCATCACCGAAACAACGGTGCACGCCTCGCTCCGGCGGCTCGCTGCGGCCGACGCCGACAACAACGGCAGCCCCATCGGAGTGCCTCTGGCGCACTTGGCTTTCTTCGTGCTCGACGGGTGGTTACGTCGGCTACCGACGGGTGTGGTCGGTGAGTTGTATGTGGCCGGCGCCGGGGTGGGGACCGGATACGTGCGCCGGGCAGCGCTGACGGCGTCCAGGTTTGTGGCCTGTCCGTTTGGCGCGCCCGGTGCGCGCATGTATCGCACCGGGGACCTGGTGTCTTGGGGCGCCGATGGGCAGCTCCGCTACCTGGGGCGCGCTGACGAACAAGTCAAGCTGCGTGGGTATCGGATCGAACTCGGCGAAGTGCAAGCTGCACTGGCCGACCTCGATGAGGTCGATCAGGCGGTGGTGATCGTCCGTGAGGACCGCCCCGGCGACAAACGCATCGTCGGATATGTCATCGGCACTGCCGACCCCGACGAGGCACGTGCCGTCTTAGCTGAGCGACTGCCGGCGTACATGGTTCCCGCCGCCGTGGTGGTGCTCGACGCGCTGCCGTTGACGGCCAACGGCAAGCTTGACGTTCGGAGCTTGCCGGCCCCCGAATTCGGCGGCCGCGCATACCGGGCCCCGGGCAACGCCCTCGAGGAGATCCTGACCGGCATCTACACCCAGGTGCTGGGTGTGGGGCGGGTCGGGGTCGACGACTCGTTCTTTGATCTGGGTGGGGACTCGCTGTCGGCGATGCGGGTGGTCGCAGCGATCAACGCCGCGACGAATGGGGATCTTGCTGTACGCGCCGTATTCGAGGCGCCCACACCGGCTCAGCTGGCCCTTCGCGTCGATGGCAAAGCGGATCGGCGTGAACGATTGGTCGCTGCCGAGCGGCCGGCAGTGATTCCGTTGTCATTCGCCCAACAACGTTTGTGGTTTCTCAATCGACTCGAACACGGGGCAGCGACGTACAACATGCCCACCGCATTTCGTATCGCAGGGGAGCTGCATCTCGACGCGCTGTGCGCCGCACTCGATGACGTGCTCACCCGTCACGAATCGCTGCGGACAATCTTCCCTGATGTCGATGGTGTACCGCAGCAACGGATTCTGCCCGTGGAGGCGGGTATGTGGAGGCGCGACGGGCCTGCGGTGGTGTCGTTACCCGAGCCGGATGCGGTCGGGGAACTAGTGGCGCTCGCGGGATATCGATTTGACTTGTCGGTGGAGATCCCGATCCGTGCGCAGATCTACGCGGTGGGGCCGGGCCGGTACCTGGTGGGCATTGTCGTGCACCACATCGCTATTGATGGGTGGTCACTGGCCCCGCTATTTCGTGACGTGGGCGCGGCGTATCGGGCGCGAAGGCAGGGGCGGGCACCCGAGTGGGCGCCGCTGACGGTGCAGTATGCCGATTACACCCTCTGGCAGCGTGAGCATCTCGGTGATCCTCAGGATCCTGACAGCGCAATCGCCGCACAGCTCGCCTACTGGCAGAAGGGGCTGGCCGGGATCCCCGAGCGTGTGCAGCTGCCCACGGACCGTCCTTACCCGCCCGTCGCCGATCAACGCGGCGCGAGCCTCTCGTTGGATTGGCCGGCGGAGCTGCAGCAGCGGATTGCGCAGGTGGCCCGTGATCACAATGCGACAAGTTTCATGGTGGTCCAAGCTGCACTTGCGGTGTTACTGGCCAAGCTCAGCGCGAGTGCTGATGTCGCGGTCGGGTTTCCGATAGCTGGGCGCACTGACCCAGCATTGGATGAGCTGGTCGGATTCTTTGTCAACACGCTGGTGCTGCGGGTCGAGCTAGCGGGGGATCCCACCGCTGCCGACGTCGTGGCCCAAGTGCGTCAGCGCAGCCTGGCCGCATACGAGCACCAGGACGTGCCCTTCGAGGTGTTGGTGGAGCGGCTCAACCCCACTCGAAGCCTGACCCACCACCCGCTGATACAGGTGTTGCTGGCCTGGCAGAACCTTCCGTGGAAGCGTGACAACCCCATCTCCACACTCACCTTCGGTGACGATCTCCAAGTCACACCGCTGTCGATGGACGCTCACACAGCCCGGATGGATTTGGTGGTTGCCCTGACTGAACGCTGGAGCGAAACCGGTGAGCCCGCCGGGATCGACGGCGCGGTCGAGTACCGCACGGATGTGTTCGATGCGGCCAGCATAGGAACGCTGATCGAGCGCTTGCGGCGAGTGTTAGTGGCCATCACCAGCGACCCGAATCGGCGCCTGTCGTCGGTGGATGTGCTCGACGAGAGTGAGCATGTACGCCTCGATGCCTGGGGTCACCGGTCCGCGTTGGCCGAGTCGGAGACCACTGCGGTCTCGATTCCCGCGTTGTTCGCGGCGCAGGTGGAACGCACCCCAAAGGCGGTCGCACTGGTCTGTGGCGGGCGCCGGTTGACATATCGCGAGCTCGATGAGGCGTCGAATCGTTTTGCCCACATGCTGGCCGCCCTTGGCGCGCGTCCTGGGGAGTGCGTGGCCATATTGATGCCGCGTTGCGCCGAGGCCGTCGTGGCGATTGTGGCTGTACTCAAGACGGGCGCGACCTACGTGCCGATGGACCCGGCCGTCTCAACGGCCCGGATCGAGTCGATCCTGGCCGACGCCGCACCGGGCGCCGTGGTCACCACCGCAGCGCTCACCGACCGGCTCGACGGATTTGACGGGGTGGTCGTCGACGCCGACGCGGCTACCGATGAGACATATTCAAGCGCAGCGCTATACGTCCCGAGCCCTGATGACATCGCCTATCTGATATACACCTCCGGTACCACAGGCGTGCCGAAGGGCGTGGCGATCGCCCAGCAGAACGTGACCCGCTTGTTCGAGGCGTTGGATACCGCACTCCCGATGGCAGGGGTCTGGTCACAGTGGCACTCCCTTGCTTTCGACATTTCACCGTGGGAGATCTTCGGGCCGCTGCTGAACGGCGGGCGGCTGGTAGTGGTGCCTGAGTCGGTGGCGCGCTCACCGCTCGACTTCCACGAGTTGCTCGTCACCGAGAAAGTCAACGTCCTCAATCAGACCCCGTCCGCGCTCGACGTCCTGTCGCGGCAAGGTTTGGAGTCGGTGGCGGTAGTGGTGGCCGGTGAGGCCTGCCCGGTCGAGGTGGTGGATCGCTGGGCGTCCGGGCGGGCGATGGTCAATGCGTACGGTCCGACCGAGACTTGGTACACGACGATGAGTGCACCGCTTGCCGCTGGGTCAGGGGCGCCGCCGATCGGTTCGCCGGTGTCGGGTGCGGCGTTGTTCGTTCTGGATCAGTGGTTGTGCCCGGTGCCCGCCGGCGTCATCGGTGAGCTGTACGTCGCCGGCGCAGCAGTTGGCTACGGGTATTGGCGCCGGCCGGCGATGACTGCGTCGCGCTTTGTGGCTTGTCCTTCCGGAGGCCTTGGGGTGCGGATGTATCGCACCGGGGATTTGGTGCGGTGGCGTCCCGATGGGCAGTTGGATTACGTGGGGCGCGTCGATGAGCAGGTCAAGATTCGCGGCTACCGCATCGAATTGGGTGAAGTCCGCACGGTGCTGGCCGGGTTGGATGGGGTGGATCAGGCGGCGGTGATCGCGCGGGAGGACCGGCCCGGTGATAAGCGCCTGGTCGGCTACATCACCGGAGATCTGGACCCGGCCGAGGCCCGGGTTCTGCTGGCCGAGCGGTTGCCGGCCTACATGGTGCCCGCCGCGGTGGTATCGCTCGACGTGCTGCCGTTGACCGTGAACGGCAAACTCGACAAGCGCGCGCTGCCGGCGCCGGAGTACACCGCGGGCGCCTATCGCGCGCCGGGCACCGCGGTCGAGGAGATCCTGGTCGGTATCGCGGCTGAGGTCCTCGGTATCGATCGGGTCGGTGTCGACGACTCGTTCTTCGATCTCGGCGGCGACTCGCTGTCGGCCATGCGTCTTATCGCGGGGGTCAACTCGAGCTTTGACGCGGACCTTTCGGTACGCGCGGTGTTCGAGGCGCCGACGATCACTGAATTGGCGTCGCTCATCAGTGTGGGTGCAGGTGGATTGCCACGGTTGGTGGCAGGCGAACGCCCCGCCGTCATTCCGTTGTCCTTCGCCCAGCAGCGGTTGTGGTTCATTGATCGGCTGCTTGGGCGGTCGCCTGTCTACAACATGCCGCTGGCAGCGCGGTTACGCGGGCGCCTCGACGCTCATGCGCTGGGTGCCGCGCTGGGCGACGTGGTTCGTCGCCATGAGAGCTTGCGCACTGTTTTTCCCGCGCCCAACGGGATACCTCGGCAGCAGGTAATCCCTTCCCGTCACGCCGAGTTCGGCTGGGACATCATCGATTGCACCGCCTCGTCGGCGAGCCAACTGGGCGATGCCATCGGCGCGACGGCAGGTCATATCTTCGATCTCGCGACCGAAATACCCTTGCGCGCAACCCTATTCAAGGTAAGCGACGAAGAACACGTGTTGGTGGTCGTCGTCCACCATATCGCCGCCGATGGCTGGTCGATCACGCCCCTGTTGCGCGATATCGGGGTGGCCTATGTCAGTCGCTGCGCCGGGCAGGGTCCGGGCTGGACTGAGTTGGCGGTCCAGTACGTCGATTACACGCTATGGCAGCGCGCGCTGTTGGGTGAGTTGACGGACGGCGACAGCCCCATCGCGGCGCAACTGGCTTACTGGATGGATGCCTTAGCCGGCATGCCCGAGAGCCTGCAGTTGCCTACCGATCGCCCGTATCCGCTAGTGGCCGATCATCGCGGGGGCAGTGTGGCAGTGCAATGGCCAGCCGACCTCCAGCAGGGGATATCGAAGTTGGCCCGCGAGCACAACGCGAGCACTTTCATGGTGGTGCAAACCGCTTTGGCGGTCTTGTTATCCAAGATCAGCGCGAGCGCTGATGTTGCTGTCGGCTTCCCCATTGCTGGGCGCCGCGACAGGAAACTAGATGAGCTTGTGGGGGTTTTCGTCAATACCCTGGTCCTGCGAGTCGAATTAGATGGTGACCCCACTGTGGCCGAGCTGCTGGCCCAAGTTCGACGGCGCAGCCTTGCGGCCTACGAGCACCAAGATGTGCCCTTCGAAGTGCTCGTCGAGCGGCTCAACCCCGCCCGAAGCCTGACCCATCACCCTCTGTTTCAAGTGATGTTGGCCTGGCAGAACTTGCCCTGGCAAGACAACAACCTTGCCTCTGATTTAGCTCTGGGTGACGTCCATGTCACGCCCCTGTCAATGGACAGCAGTACCGCTCGCATGGACTTGGTCTTCTTCCTCGCCGAGAACTGGACGGAGGACGGCGACCCGGCCGGGATCGGAGGGGCGGTTGAGTTTCGCACTGATGTTTTCGACGCCCGCAGCATCGAGGCGTTGACAGAGCGATTGAAGCGGGTACTGATCTTGATGACTGCGGACGCCGACCAATCGTTGTCATCTGTAGACCTCCTCGATACGGGTGAGTACGCCCGTCTGGATGAGATCGGAAACCGGGCGGTTCTCGCATCACCCGCTCACTCACCATTGTCGATTCCGATGTTGTTCGCCGCTCAGGTTGCCCGCACCCCGCAGGCGGCCGCGCTGTCTTGCGAAGAGATTTCGTTCACCTATCGCGAGCTCGAAGAGGCGGCCAACCGGTTGGCGCATACGTTGGCTGCTCATGGCGCGCGCCCGGGTACGGTGGTGGCGCTGTTTTTCCCGCGGTCCGCCGAGGCCATCGTGGCAATTCTGGCGGTGCTGAAGTCGGGGGCAGCGTATCTGCCTATCGACCCTGCGCTGCCCACTGCCCGTGTTCGCTTCATGATCGAGGATGCCGAGCCGATCGCCGCTGTCACTACTGCCGAACTGGCCGGAGAGTTGAGTGGGTATGACCTGCCGATAGTCGACGTAGGGAATCTCTCCGACGAGAGCGGCCCCCAACCACGCTTGTTGGCGCCGACACCTTACGACATTGCGTACCTGATCTACACGTCGGGCACGACCGGAGTCCCGAAGGGCGTCGCCATCAGTCATCACAACGTAGCGCAGCTCTTGGATTCGTTGAATGCCCACGTAGAGCCCGCGGGGGCGTGGTCGCAGTGGCACTCCTATGCGTTCGACGTCTCGGTGTGGGAGATCTTCGGGGCGTTGCTGCATGGTGGCCGGCTGGTGGTGGTGCCTGAGCAGGTGGTCGCTTCACCGGCCGACTTTCACGCCTTGCTGGTGGCTGAACAAGTCAGTGTTTTGTGTCAGACCCCGTCTGCGGTAGGCATGTTGTCGACTGAGGGGCTGGAATCGACCGCATTGATGGTCGCCGGTGAGGCATGCCCAACCGAGGTGATGGATCGGTGGGCACGGGACCGGGTGATGATCAACGCCTACGGTCCAACCGAGGCCACGGTGTACGCGGCGATGAGTGCGCCGCTGATTCCGGACTCGGGTGTTACGCCGATTGGTTCGCCGGTGCCGGGGGCGGCGTTGTTTGTGATCGATGCCGCGTTGCGGCCGGTGCCGGCAGGTGTGGTCGGCGAGTTGTATATCGCCGGCGGCGGTGTCGCGGTGGGGTATTGGCTGCGCAGCGGGCCGACCGCTTCGCGATTTGTGGCGTGCCCGTTCGGTGGGTCGGGTCAACGGATGTATCGAACTGGGGATTTGGTCCGCTGGGGCGCTGACGGGCAGCTGCAGTACCTGGGACGCGCTGACGAGCAGGTCAAGATCCGCGGGTACCGCATCGAATTGGGTGAGGTGTGCGCAGCGCTGGCTGGATGCGAAGGCGTGGAGCAGGCAGTGGCGATCGTCCGCGAGCACCGCCCTGGCGACAAACGAATAGTCGGCTATACCACCGGGACCGCGGATCCGACCGAGGTGCGCACGAGGTTGGCTGAGCGACTGCCGGCCTACATGGTGCCAGTCGCCGTAGTGGCGATAGACGCGCTGCCGTTGACCGTCAACGGCAAACTCGACAAGCGAGCTCTACCCGCGCCGGACTATCAAGATGTTGACCGCTATCGCGGTCCTGCCGACCCCATCGAGGAGGCCTTGGCTGACGTCTACGCCGAGGTACTAGGGCTTGAGTGGGTGGGGGTCGACGACTCGTTCTTCGACCTAGGCGGCGACTCGCTGTTGGCGATGCGGCTGATCGCCCTGATCAATTCCCGTCTGAATACGGGGCTGGCGGTACGCACACTGTTCCACGCCCCGTCCGTCCGAAGCCTGCGGCAGCAGCTCAACCGGGACGACAACGGATCCGTATCGGTCCCTCTTGAGATTCTCAGTGAGGGGACCGGCGTGCCGTTGTTCTGTGTCCATCCCGGCGGCGGTTTGGGTTGGGCTTATCAAAGTCTCGGTGGTTTGTTGGATTGTCCAATAATCGCCGTTCAGCAGAATCTCGAGGACGGAGATTCCGAACCACAATCAATCGCGGAGATGGCGAAAATTTATGCCAGTAGGATTCAACGCTATTATCCTGCCGGTCCGTATCACCTGCTCGGCTGGTCTTTCGGAGGCGTCGTTGCACACGAAGTCGCCGTTGAGCTTCAGCGACGCGGCTGCGCCGTCACGCGTTTGATCCTCCTAGACGCTCGGCCAAATATCGGCAGCACGGAAGTCATAGATCAGAGCGCAGATGACAGGCGAGTTCCGGAAGAAATATTACGATTCTACCGAATACCGCCGCAAGGGGGGGATGAGCCGATTACATACGATCAAATAAAGGAAGTCGTCGAGCGAGGCGCCGCAGATTTGCCCGGTTTCAAGCAACTCACTGATTTGCTCTCTGAAAACCTTCAGAAGAACATAGCGCTTCATCAAGAGCACGAACCCCGTACTTTCGCTGGCAACATGACCATATTCTCTGCTGTTGGAGGAAACGATCACAGTTCGATTGCGCAAGACTGGCAGCCTTATGTTGCTGGAGAAATTGCTGAGTACTTGGTCGACTGCTCGCATGAGGCCATGATGACCGCCGAATCGCTTGGTCTGTATAGCCGACAACTCAGGGACTCCGTGCAGGCCAGGGACGACTTGATGGTAAGCGCCGAATCAGATCCGTCCGAGAGCGAACGTCAAGGGAACTCGAACTGTTAGAGCAACGGGAGCGCATCCGAACAGGTCTGCGCGAACCATCGCCTCCTTCGCCTCGGCACAGTGCATCACAGATCAAGGAATCCGCCCTAGGATACAACACGGGACTCGTTGTGCTCGTGGTCGTTCGGCGGGAAGCGTCGGAGTGGGTCCAATTAGTTGGGCGATCAATAACTCGGTTTTAACGAGTGCAGCGCGGCGACGCAATCAACCGCTTTGCACCGCCGTGTCTGCGATAATCCGCCAATGGCGGTTAAAGATCACGTGCAGCGAGCTTTTTTTCCGATTGTCTCGAAGCTCGATCAGAAGCAATCCAAGTTCATCTACCGGTACGTAACCCGCCGACGGGGCGCTGACGATTTTTTGTTCCTGAACACCGGCTATGAAGAGGATCCGCCAATGGCGCTGCCGTTGGACGCTTCCGAGGAGCGGAACCGGTTCTGTATCCAGTTCTACCACCGGGTCGCAGCCCAGGTTGATCTCCGCGGTAAACAGGTTCTGGAGGTTGGCAGCGGACACGGAGGCGGAGCCGTCTACCTAAAGCGCTCCCTGCACCCGGCGAATTACATCGGACTGGACCTAAATCCAGATGCTATCGCTTTCTGTCGACAAACGCACCGTGTGGATGGCTTGGAATTCGTACATGGGGATGCCGAGAACTTGCCTTTCCCGACGAATCCTTCGACGTGGTGATCAATATTGAATCGTCGCTCCACTATTCTAATTTCCGACGGTTTCTCGCTGAAGTGGCGCGGGTGCTGCGTCCAGGAGTGCATTTCCTGTACACCGATTTCCGACCCTCTTTCCTCATCGATTCCTGGGAAGCAGCGCTTGCGGAAGCACCTATGCGGCAGCTCTCTCAGACTGAGATAAACGCTGAGGTGGTGCGCGGAGTGGAAAAGAACCTGCCGCAGTGGCTGAAATCGCGCGATCGCAGTGGCCGGGCATTCTTACCGGGTTTGGCTCGAAATTACTACAGCAGGGCGATGACAAAGGGCTCCGAGAAGTTGCAAAGGTAATGACCTCTCGTACCGTATTTACTGCTTCGCCAAGTAGTGAAGCATCGTCTCGTTTCCGGCAGGTGCTTCGTGCTTGTTTAGTGTTGAACCGCTGCTGTTGTCATCCAGAATGATGCCATGGACAGCACAGCCATTGACATTGCGAGCATGCCCCGTGGCGGGCCGGATGCCTCACGGCTGTCACGCCGCTTGCAGACTGACCGACTGGAATACCTCGACCGAAACGATGTTGAGGACCTGAAGCGCAGAGTTGTTCAGGCACTCGATCACAGCGGGCGTCGCCGGTGGATCGGCGCGTACCACAGGATCGCTCGGGTGGCGCTCGCCGAGGTGAAGGACATTTCCTCCCCTCGGATCCTCGAACTCGGAGCGGGCGCCGGAGGGCTATCGCGCCGGATGCTGGAGTACCACACAACTGCCGAAGTCACGGTGACTGACATTGAGCCTGCATTCGTCGCTGAAATCGCCGCAGGTGACCTCGGCAAGCATCCGCGTGCCACGGTCCGGCAAATGGACGCGACTGCTATCGACGCCCCTGATCGTTCCTACGACCTTGCGGTGTTTGCGATGTCCCTGCATCACCTGCCGCCGCCACTGGCTGCTCGAGTGTTCGCCGAGGGCACCCGTGCGGCGGACAAATTGCTCATCATCGACCTCCGTAGGCCGACACCGCCGGTTCACCTAGCCGCGCTCGCCGTGACGCTACCGTTCATTCGGCTCAGTCCGCTATTACACGACGGGATCATCAGCGGGCTGCGCGCCTACAGCCCCTCTGCACTGCGTGCAATCGCCCAGTATGCGGATCCGGCGATAGGCCTCGAATTCCGCCCGTGGCCGGTGGGCACCACCTCTGTCGTCGCCCATCGGCACCGGCAAACCGGCGCGTGAAACCGGCTCGGCAGACGGTGTTGCCGGTAACCCTGGGTGGTCGGCCTGGGCCGGCGCTATACGCGCCGAATCGACGCGGCCAGCTAATAAATTTTCCTGGGGAAAAACTTAACGATATTACCCGACCCAGGTTAAAAAGCTGTGCTTTCGCGGCACATATCGTAAAGTGATCCCAACGATAGGCGTCGCACCCAGTTAACGTCCGAGCGGCCGGGGGTACAAGCTTGCTGATCACCCAGGACGATCTTCGCCTGATCATCGCCGATGTCGGCCTGGACGGGCTCATGGACGAGACGATTGCCGCTCTGGAGCTAGCCCTGGCGGACGAAAGCGCTGTTGCGATCTGCCCCCGTGGCGGGTTCGCCTTGGAGAACGAGCGCACCGGCGTGCTCGAATGGATGCCGGCAATGCGGCCGGCCTCCGTGGCGACGGTAAAAATGATCGCTTACAACCCCGCGAATCCTCAGCGGTACGGGCTGCCCACCATCATGGGTAACACAGCGGTGTATGACACTCGCACCGGTGCATTGACCGCACTGATGGATGCGACATTCACGACGGCTCTACGCACGGGTGCGGCCTCCGCTGTAGCCACCCGGCGGTTGGCCCGGCCCGGCAGCTCGGTAGTGGGACTGGTCGGATGCGGGGCGCAGGCGGTGACCCAGCTACATGGATTGTCTCGGATCCTGTCGGTGTGCCGGGTCCTGGTGTACGACACCGACCCCAGCGTGATGAACTCCTTTCCGGCCCGGGTGGCGTTCACCGGCCTGCCGGTCGAGCCTTGTGAGTTGGAGCTCCTCGAGGCCGCCTCCGACGTCATCTGCACAGCCACCTCGGCACCTGTGGGCTCTTCACCTGTCCTGCGTGGCGGCCCGGATCGGTTACGGGCCGGTGTGCATATCAACGCCGTCGGCTCTGACCTACCCGGCAAGACCGAATTGCCGCTGGCGGTACTACAAGCAGCCATAGTTTGCCCCGACTATATGCCGCAGGCGGTCGTTGAGGGTGAATGCCAACAACTGTCGAGCGAGGACATCGGGCCGTGCTTGTCCGAGCTGGTCGCCAGTGATCAGAACGGGGCTTTCCGTGACCAGTTGACGGTCTTCGACTCCACTGGTTATGCGCTCGAAGATCATGTGGTGGCTGAGGTGGTGCTCGGCCATGCCCGGCAATTGGGAGCATGGAGCCCGCTGCCGCTTTTCACCGGTACGTCCGACGCAACGAACCCCTACTGGTTGAGTGAGCCCGTCGTACCGGCCGGCGCCGCGCGCCCTGACGGCGTCTGGGCGGGCCGCCCCGGCTCGCCGGATGCGGAGCTGTTGACGGCCTCGACATGATCGTTGCGCCGTCATCGCATGACGTGCCACCAGCGAGACCAGTACATGATTCGGCCCTCACTCGAAAATCGGTCTATAGTCCGCCGCACTCCGACGGACCGATGATCACGTTGAACGGGGGGCAATGTGGAGGTCGCGGTGCCGGTGGCGGGGGCGGGCCCGCCGGGACCGGAGGAGGCGTAGCTTGATGAGGCGCGCCGTGCCACGGGTAGACAATGTTGGACGCGACGTCGACTATGCCCTCGGAGTTCCAGTACCAGTCATGGCAGATGTTCCAGTCCCAACTGACGACTTGGCTGCCCGGTATCGCCGGATCGCCCGGGCACCAGTGTGTGCACGTCGCCCCCGGCGGACAGTTCCCGCCTTCGTAGCTCGGGCCGAGTTGGGACTGCGCCGACGCTGGGGCCAAGGCCGTCCCCGCCAGTCCCACCCCAGCCGAAACCGCCGCCGTCACTGCGAACCGCGTATATCGGTTCATAGCCTTTCCTTCCGGTCACGGTCGATCACAACAAGTTAGGCCGGCCCGCGCGCGCGATTCACCGATTCTCGCCTCGCCGTGACCGTATGATGCTCCGCCCCGTCGGAAGGCGTCAGGGTCCGCAGAGGATGGGCGTTCCGGTGAAGAGATCCCGGCCGCAGATCGAACCGGGAGGGGGCGGCGGCGCCGGATAGAGGCGGCCGCTCTCGTCGATGAGATCGTTGCCCTGATAACGGAATTGGTGGCAGACGTTCCAATCCCAGTCCAGATTGCGGTCGGACGCGGCCGAGGGCGGAGCCTGGCCCGGGCACCAGTTGAACCAGTAGTAGTCGGCCCCAGCGGCGCTCGCCAACCCCAGTCCGGCCAGCGCAAGACCGCCGGAAACTGTCGCCGTTGCGGCGAATCGCGATATCCGTTTCATGATCGCTTCCTTTGCCTTGAGGTGCGACCAAGTACAGGCCGCGGCGGCGGCTACCGATCCCAAGAACTACTTCGGCTCGATCGTTCCGGAGGCGATCGCGTTCTGCTCGGTGTGTTCGTCGGCGTCGGGGATGTGCTCGGGATGCAGCATCTCCGCATAGCGCAACTGTTCGGGAATGCCGAACCCGTCGACGAGCAGTTCGGCGTACGGGCGCAGCGTGCGGCATCGCTCGTTGATGCCGCGTGTGACGGCCTTGGCTCGCTCGGTCGAGATATAGCGGTGCTCGATGAACCAGGCCTTGTCCTCTTCGATCGCCGACAGCGCGTACAGATCGCACACCATGTTCAGGATCGTGCGGGCCTCTTCGTCCTCACAGGCGTCGATGCCCGCGACGAAGGCCTCGAGGATCACCCGGTCGATGTGGGCCCGGGCGCTGTGCAGCACATGGTCCTGCACCGCGTTGAAGGCGTCGAACTCGCTCATCTCCTTCGACTTGCCCTGCAACCGGCGCGCCACCGTGGAGATCATGTACTCCTCGCGGTCCTCGAACATCTTGACCTGAGTACCGCGGTTGAAGAGGCTGCCTTCTTCCTCGTTGTCCTGACGCGTGTCGAGGATGGTCTGCATGATCGTCTCGGCCGCAGTGCGTTTGAGCACCCGCTCCCCGGCGAAGTTCGCGGCGAACCGCACCCACTCGACCGGGCTCATGCTCTTGATGTCGTCGGCGTACGCGGTGAGCAACTGCTTGGCCACCAGCTGAATCAGCACATGGTTGTCGCCCTCGAACGTGGTGAACACGTCGGTGTCGGCCTTCAGCGCGATCAGGCGGTTCTCGGCCATATAGCCTGCGCCGCCGCACGCTTCGCGGGCTTCCTGGATCGCACCGGTGGCGTGCCAGGTGTTAACCGCCTTCAGCCCGGCCGCTCGAGCCTCGAGCTCACGCTGTTCCTCGGGGTCGGGCTCCTCGGCGCTCTGCAGATCGTGGCATTTCGCGACGAGCTCGTTCTGCGCGAACTGCAGTGCGTACGACTTCGCGATCAGGGGCAGCAGCCGGCGCTGGTGCACCAGGTAGTCCATGATGACCACCTCGTGGTCTTCGCCGGGCGCCTCGAACTGCCTGCGCTGCAACGCATACCGGGTCGCGATGTCGAGCGCGACGCGGGCCGCGGCGGCGGCGCTCCCGCCGACCGTGACGCGCCCCCGCACCAAGGTGCCGAGCATCGTGAAGAACCGGCGCCCGGGGTTCTCGATCGGTGAGGTGTAGGTGCCGTCCGGTGCGACGTCGCCGTACTTGTTGAGGAGGTTCTCGCGCGGGACCCGCACCTTGTCGAACTGGATCCGGCCGTTGTCGACGCCGGGCAGACCACCCTTGTAGTGGCAGTCCGACGTGGTCACGCCCGGCAGGTCGTTGCCGTCTTCATCGCGGATAGGCACCAGGACGCAGTGCACGCCGTGGCCGACGCCGTCTGGCGTGATCAGCTGGGCGAAAACCGCTGCCATCCGGGCGGTTTCGGCGGCACCGCCGATGTAGTCCTTGCGCGACGTGGGCGTCGGTGAGTCGATGATGAACTCTTCGGTCGCCGGATCGTAGGTCGCGGTGGTCTCCAGTGCCTGCACGTTGCTGCCGTGGCCCGTCTCGGTCATCGCGAAACAACCCAGCAGGTCGCACTCGATGATCCGCCGCACGTATTTCTCGTGATGGCGCTCGGTGCCGAGGTTCTCGATCGCACCGCCGAACAGGCCCCACTGCACACCGCCCTTGACCATCAGCGACAGGTCCGACATCGCCAGCATCTCGATCTGGGTGACCGCGGCGCCGACGTCGCCGTTGCCGCCGTGCTCCTTCTTGAACCCGTCCTCGGCCGAACCCTGAGCGGCCATGATCTTCAGCTGCTCGGCGACCTTGGTCCTGGCGATGACGGTGTTCGGCGTGTAGTGCGGGCGGAAGATCTCGCTGGAGAGTTCCTCACGCATCCGGTTCTTCACATCGCGCCAACGGCCGTCGAGCGCATTGCGCAGATGTTCCGCAGTGGTGGTCATGACTCGACGGTAGCCTTCCGCGCGCTTCCGCAAACTGTGATGTCGCGAAACCCAGGCATCCCTTACTGGACCAGGCCATATCCGGGGGGTTGAATCGTTCTCATGTCCGCCCCGACCGGAGTGCCGCACAGCGCGACGCATCAGCACTCCGATGTGACCGGGGGCTGGTTGCGCGCCGCGACCTTCGGCGCCATGGACGGCCTGGTCAGCAACACGGCCCTCATTGCGGGCGTCGCCGCGGCGGCCGATGCGCACACCGTCGTCATCAGCGGCGTCGCCGGGCTGTTGGCCGGTGCGTTTTCGATGGCGCTGGGGGAGTACACCTCGGTGACGACCGCCAACGAACAGCTCGAATTCGAGGTGCTGGTCGAGCGGCGGGCCTTCCGCAAGCACCCCCAGGCCGAGAAGGCGGAGCTGGTGGCGATGTTGATGGACATGGGCATGACCCGTGACACCGCGGTCAAGGCCACCGAGGAGGTGCATCGCGACGAGCACCGGGCCCTGAACTTCCACCTCGTCCAGGAGTTGGGCGTCGACCCCCGGGAGAAGCCGTCGCCGTGGGTCGCGGCCGGGTCGTCGTTCCTGATGTTCACCATCGGGGCCATCATCCCGCTGATCCCGTACCTGCTCGGATTTCACTCGCTGTGGGCGGGACTGGCCTGCGGCGGTCTCGGCCTGCTCGTTGCGGGGGGTCTGGCCGCGCGTTTCACCAGGCGCCCGATCTGGTTCGCCTCACTCCGACAGCTGGCGTTCGGAGCGGTTGCCATCGCGGCGACCTATATCGTCGGCCTCCTGATCGGCACGTCCGTCACGTGAGCCCGCGGGCGCCGACTGGTCCATCGTCGGATTTCGGTAAGGCGCCTCACCGCCGCAACAGTCTTGATACCGTCCAGGCGTTCTGAGTTCCACTCGGGAGAAGCCCGCGAATTCGTCTCGTAAATAACGAAAGTGGAAGACGTCGGCGAGAGGTTGACGACGTGACGGCTGAACAGCAGGTCGGACAGTGCCCGGTGGACACCTTCGAGCTGTCCGAGCTCGCCGGCCCGGCGCTGACCGGCTTCGCGAACATCGACTCCCGCCAGGATCGGATGCGCCCGGTGTTCCGCAACACCGACGGTGGGGCCGCCTACTGGATGTTCACCGACTACGCCGCCATCCTCGAGGGCCTGCAGCACCCGGAGATGTGGTCCAGCAGCGTGATCGTCCCGACCGATCCCGATCCGCCGTACACGTGGATCCCGGTGATGGTCGATCCGCCGCAGCACGCCAAATGGCGGCAGGTCCTCGCCGAGTACTTCTCGCCTGGGAGGGTAAAGGGCCAGCGCGACGAACACCGCAGGCTCGCTGCGGAACTCGTCGAGGGCGTCCGTCCCGAAGGCAGCTGCGAGTTCGTCAAACAGGTGGCTCGGGTGTTCCCCTCGCACATCTTCCTCAACATCATGGGCATGCCCATCGAGCGACTCGACGAGTTCCTCGAGTGGGAGGACAAGATGCTGCACCAGTCCGGCACCGGCGACGAAGCCATGACCGTCCGGCTGGAGGGCATGACCCAGGTGGTGAGCTACTTCCAGTCGCTGATCGACCAGCGCCGCGCCGATCCCGATCCCGAGGCCCACGACATCGTCAGCGCCGCCCTCGGGTGGACGATCGACGGCGAGCCCGTCACCGACGGCGACCTGCTCAACTGCCTGCTCCTGTTGTTCATGGCGGGGCTGGACACCGTCGCCAGCCAACTCTCGTACGCGATGCTGCATTTGGCCACCCATCCCGAGGACCGCGCCCGCCTGGTAGCCGAGCCCGAGGTCGTCCCGCGTGCCATCGAGGAGCTGCTCCGCGTGTACCCGATCGTGCAGACCGCACGAAAAGCCACCCAGGACATGAATTTCCACGGCTGCCCCGTCAGGGCCGGCGATATGGCGTCCTTTCCGCTGGCCGCTGCGGGACGCGACGAGTCGATCTTTCTTCGGGCCCGCGAGGTCGACCTCGACCGCGGCGTCACTCGGCACATCTCGTTCGGTGCCGGTCCGCACCGCTGCCTGGGTTCACACCTGGCTCGTCAGGAGATGGCCGTGTTCCTGGAGGAGTGGCACGCCCGCATCCCGGACTACCGGGTCACTGAACCGCCTGTCGAGCACGCAGGGCAGGTGTTCGGATTGGACTCGCTGCGGCTGAGTTGGGATTACTGAGCGCGTCGTCAGGCGGAGGCCAGAACCTGCGCCCGAAACAGCTGCTCGCGGTGATGGGCGGCATCGCCGTAGAGCGCGGCGCCGACGCGGGCCCGCCGCAGATACAGGTGCAGATCGTGCTCCCAGGTGAAACCGATGCCGCCGTGCAACTGGAGCGCCTCACCGGCGAGCCGATTCGCCGCATCGGAGACGTACGCCTTGGCCACACTGGTGGCGTGGGCACTGTCGTGGTGCTCGCTGTCGAGCGTCATGGCGGCGAAGTATGTTGCTGCCGTGCAGGATTGGCTCCAAATCCGCATGTTCGCGCACTTGTGTTTGACGGCCTGGAAGCTGCCGACCGCCTTACCGAACTGCACCCGTTCCTTGACATATGCCACCGTGAGCTCGAGCAGCCGCTCGCTGATCCCGACCAGTTCGGCGCAGGTCAGCACCGTGGCCAGCTGGCCGGAGCGGGTGATGGATTCCTCGGCTGCAGCGCCCTCGGCGAGCAGCGCCGTGCTGTCCAGCGTCACCCCGTCGAGTACGACGTCGCAGTACCGGCGTGCCACGTCGAGCGTGTGTTGGCGCTCGATCTTCACCCCGGTCGTGTCCGCCGGTATCAGAAACCGCGCCGGGCGCCCGTCGAGCACGGCATCGACCAGAAGCGTCCCGGCGGAATCGGCGTCCTGCACCGAGGCCTTCGCACCGTTGACGACGTACCCGGAGTTGTCCCGGGCTGCGGTGGTCTGGATTCCCGTCGCCGACCACGGCCGTCCGACCTCGGCGAACGCCCAGGCCGCCGTCTGCGCACCGGAGGCCAGCGCGGCGAGCAGCTCGGCTTGACGGTTCGCGGTCGAACGGGTGACCGCGTCGGCGACCACGACGGTCGGCAGGAAGGGAGTGGTCGCCAGGCCACGGCCCAATTCCACTGTCACCAACGCCAATTCGATGACCTGCTGACCCAGCCCGCCGTCCCGCTCGGGGATGGCCAACGCGGGCCAGCCGAGCCCGGCGCCCTTGCGCCAGAGCTGCTCGTCGTACCCCGCAGGTCCGTCGATCAGCGCCCTGGCCGACGCCACCGACGACTGCCGCTCCAACAGCTCGCGGGTGACGTCGATCAGTCCCTTCTGCTCATCGGTCAGGTCGAAATTCACGGCGACTCCTTGGCTCTGATCGGGGACGGAGGGACCGGATCTGGAAAAGCCTTCACAAGATACAGGATACTGATTAAGCTTGATTGCTGGTCCGGCCATTCGATGGGGAGGGGTTGACTTGCATCTCGAACAGGACACGCACCTCGACTTGCTGCGCGAGCGGGTGCGTGCCTTGGCCGCCGAATGTCAACCGCCCCGGCATGGTCGCACCGGCGTTCGGGCACCGGAAGCCCATGACATCCCGAGACTTCGCGAGTGGACCGCGCGGCTGTTCTCCGAGCAAATGCTGGGAGTCAACTGGCCTGCCGAGTACGGCGGACTGCCGGATCCGCATCCGCTGCATGAATCGGTCGTGATCGACGAGTTGATCCGCGTGAACGCGCCCGGTCCCGTGGGTGGCGGCATGCTGGCGGCCGCGGCGATCATCTCCTCCGGGTCCGACGAGCAAAAGAACTACTTTTTGCCCCGTATCCGTTCCGGGGAGCACATCTGGTGCCAACTGTTCAGCGAGCCCGATGCCGGCAGCGACCTAGCGGGCCTGCGTACCCGCGCACGACGCGACGGTGATGTCTTCGTCATCGACGGTCAGAAGGTGTGGACCACCAACGGGCAACATGCAGATTGGGGTTATTTGCTGGCCCGCACCGATCCGGACGTTCCGAAGCACGCGGGGATCACGGCCTTTGCTCTGGACATGTCGCTGCCGGGAGTCACGGTGCGCCCGCTGCGCGAGATCACCGGAACGGCAGACTTCAACGAGGTCTTCCTGGACGGGGTGCGTGTTCCGGCCGAACACGTGATCGGTGAGGTCGACCAGGGTTGGGCCGTGACCACGGCCAGCCTCGTGCACGAACGGGCGGGCGCGGGTAGCGGCGCGTCGCTGTTCGGTGCGCTGCAGCGGCTCGTCCGGTTGGCGGGCACGCTGCCCGACACCTCGCCCTCCGATGACGGCGCAGAGCCGGGAATCGCGCTCGACCGTCGAGACGTGCGCCAGGCCATCGGAGGATTCGTCGCTGACGTGCATGTCAATTCGTTGGTCGCGGCATACAACGAGAGCAGGGCGTTGCATGGCGGGGCCGACCTGGCCGACGCGCCGGTGTCGAAGATTCTGTTCAGCCAGATCAACCTGGCGTTGCACGAATACGGTCTGCAGTTGCAGGGGCATGACGGAGTTCGTGTCGAGACGGATTCCCATGTGCACGACGGGGGTTGGTGGCAAGATGCGTTTCTCTACGGACGGGCTTTCACCATCGCCGGAGGGACCAACGAGGTGTTGCGTAACGTCATCGCAGAGCGGGCGCTCGGACTACCACGTGGCTGACGGCCGGTGAGGGCGGGATGAGCACGCCGCAACAGGTGAACCCAAGCCCGCTCGGCGAGGTCGGCGAATGGGGGCGAGGGTATGTCCAGCGCCATCCCGTGGCGGCGCTGAACACCGTTGGCAGTCAGTGCATCCTGGGTCTGCAGGCCATCCGGTACCTGGTGGTCGACATCATCAGGTGGCGGTTCCCGTTCTGGGAGTTCGTGCAGCAGGCGTCGTTCATGGCGTCGACGGCGATGCTGCCGACCATGTGCGTGGCGATTCCGATCGGGGTGACGCTGCAGATCCAGTTCGCCCTGCTGGCCGGGCAGGTCGGCGCCACCTCGCTGGCCGGCGCCGCCAGCGGGCTCGCGGTCATCCGCCAGGGCGCACCCCTGGTGGCCGCTCTGCTGATGGCATCCGCGGTGGGATCGGCGATCTGCGCGGACCTCGGATCACGAACCATCCGCGAAGAGGTCGATGCCCTTGAGGTGCTCGGTATCTCGGCGGTACGCAGGCTCGTCGTACCGCGCCTTGCGGCGTCCATCGTCGTCGGTGTCGCGCTGACCGGGCTGGTGTGCTTCATCGGCTTCCTCGCCGGCTACCTCTTCAACACCTTTGCCCAGAACGGCGCGCCGGGCAGCTTCGTGATGACGTTCGCGTCGTTCGCGACGGTCGGTGACCTCATCCTCACGATGATCAAGGCGGTGGTGTTCGCCGCCATCGTCGCGATCGTGGCCTGCGACAAGGGATTGACCACCAAGGGCGGGCCCGCGGGCGTGGCGAACTCGGTCAACGCCACCGTGGTGGCGTCCATAATCCTGCTGATGATCACCAACGTGGTGTTCACCCAGATGTACGTCCTGCTGTTCCCCAAGGCAGCGCTCTGATGGCGGCGCCGTACTACCCGAAGGGCGTCCGGCCGATCCTCACCGCGTCCACCTCGGTGGCCGGCCTCGGCATCCGCCTGGGTCACATGATGACCTTCTTCGGCCGTGCGGTCGCCGGTGTCCCGCTGGCTCTGACCCGTTACCGCAAGGCCTTCCTGACCATTCTGTCCGACGTCACCTGGGGCAACGGGTCCATCGTGGTCGGCGGCGGCACCGCGTGGGTGATCATCCTGCTCGGGGCGACGGCCGGCGCGATCGTCGGCATCGAGGGCTACCAGGCGCTGCACCTACTCGGGATGGAACCCGCTGCGGGACTTCTGTCGTCGACGGTGTCCACCCGTGAGCTCGCACCGGTCATGGCCGCCCTGGCGTTCGCCGCGCAGGCCGGCTGCCGGTTCACCGCGCAACTGGGCTCGATGCGGATCTCCGAGGAGATCGACGCCATCGAATCGTTGGCGATCCGCCCGCTGCCGTATCTGGTCAGCACCCGGCTGCTGGCCTCCGTGGTGGCGATCATCCCGCTCTACATCCTGTGCCTGGTGGTCAATTACGCGGCGGTGCAGAGCATCGTGACGTTCGCCGGCGGCTTGTCCGCCGGATCGTTCGAGCACTACTTCCGGCTGGTGTTGACGGGCCAGGACATCGTGTATTCGGTCCTCAAGGCCATCGCGTTCGTGATCATCACGTCCACCATCCAGTGCTACTACGGCTACTTCGCCGCGGGGGGGCCACAAGGCGTCGGGATCGCCGCGGGTCGCGCGATGCGCGCCAGCATCTCGGTCATGATCATCGCCAATCTCCTTCTCACCATCGGGTTGTGGGGAATCGGCTCCGGCGCGAGACTCGGGGGCTGACGGATGGCGCAGAGCTTCGAATCGGCGACGCGGCCCGTGTCGGAAGGCCGGCTGCTGCTGCGCGGCATCGCGCTGCTGCTCGGCACGGTGCTGTTGGCGGCCGCGGCGATCGCCAAGTCCGAGGGGGCGTTCTCCAACCGTGTCGAGGTGGTCGCGCTGCTCGCCAACGTCGGGGACGGACTGCCCAAAGGCTCTGATGTCAAGTTCCGCGGCGCGTTGGTCGGCACCGTCGAGGGCGTCACGCCGAGCATCGACGGCGGCGACAACGAGGTCGACCTGAGCCTCGACCCGCACTTCGCCCACGCGATTCCCGCCACGGTCACCGCGCGCGTCGTGCCCGGCAACGTGTTCGCGGTGTCGTCGATTCAATTGGTGGAAAACGGTTCCGGTCCCGCACTGAGGTCGGGCGCGCAGATCCGCCAGGACGACAGCCTTGCCACCGTCCAATTCCAGACCGCGCTGTCGAAGCTGCGTGAGGTGCTCGCGGCCGCGGGCCGGCCCGGATCCACCGACACCGTCGGCGTGCTGTCCGCCGTCGCCGAGGCCACCAGCGGGCGAGGCGATGAACTCGAACGGGCGGGCAGCGGCGCCAACCGCATCGTCGATCAACTCAACCGCGTCATGGCCGACGACGGCACCGAGGCCTCGCTCGCGATCCTGTCCGATGCGCTGCAGGGCCTTCAGGCCAGTTCTCCGGACCTGCTCGACGCCGTGCACAGCGCGGTTGTGCCCATGCGCACCTTCGCCGAGAAACGCCAGGACCTGGCCGACTTCCTGTCCGCCGGGCACGCCACGTTCGGCGAAGTGGGTACCGCCTTCGAGAACAACACCGACCGGATGATCGTGATCACCACCCAGCTGTCGCCGGTGATGGGCGTGATGGCCGACGGCGCAGGCGCTTTCGCGCCTATCGTGACCCGGATCAACGACGTCACCAACCGCTTCTTCGATCACGTCTGGCACGAGGACAAGAACATGGCGGTGGGCAAGTTCATGCTGGTGCTCACGCCGAACCGGATGTACACGCGTCAGGACTGTCCGCGCTACGGCGCACTCGAGGGTCCGAGCTGTCGCAACGCCCCCCTCACTGCAGACCCGCCGGTGTTGCCCCGACAACTCGACCCGCGCAACTACCGACCGCCCGGCGGCAACGTGGGCCCGGTCGGGAGCCCCGAGGAACTGGCGCAGCTGAGCGAACTGCTCGGGCCGGATCCGACTGTGGCCTCGCAATTGTTGCTCGGCCCGGTCGCCAGGGGCAACACGGTGCAGATCGTCCCGGACGCCTCGGTGCCCGCGGCGGCCGCACCCCCTCCGGGATTGCCCCTGCCCGCGGAGGCTCCGCTTCCCGGGCCCACCGAGCACGGAGGGAGAAACGGCCCGTGACGTCGACCGGCCCACCCGTCAGGACGCCGCTGAGGAGGCATATCCGCCCGCTGACCGGGCTTAGCATCTTCCTCGTCGTGTGCCTGGCGCTGATCTGGACGGTATTCGTCACGCTGAAGCGCGAGGTCGACGGCCAAACACATTCCTACAGCGCCATCTTCACCGATGTGTCCGGCCTGAAGGCCGGCGACGAGGTGCGGATGGCGGGGGTCAAGGTGGGCCGCGTCGATGGCATCGGGCTCGACGGAACCGAGGCGCGGGTGCAGTTCCGGGTGCAGTCCGAACAGGTGCTGTACGGAAACACCAAAGCCGCCATCGTCTACCAGAACATCATCGGCCAGCGTTACCTCGGCTTGTCGCTGGCCGACTACGGCGATCCCCGCGTGCTCCCGGCCGGCGCGGTCATCCCCGTAGAGCACACCGAACCGTCGTTCGACATCTCTCGGCTGCTCAACGGGTTCGAACCGCTGTTCGCGCTTCTCAACCCCGACCAGGTCGACAACCTCACGACCGCCATCGTGCGGTCGCTGCAGGGTGACACCGGCGCTATCGCGACGATGATCTCGGAGACGACCCGACTCGCGGAGTCCTACTCGGGCACCGACGCGATCCTCGACGGCGTGCTGACCCACCTGAACACGGTGGTGGCCTCGCTGGCCGACCGCGGTGGCGCGTTGAACGACACCATCGATTCGGCGGAGACGACGTTCAACGGATTCGCCGCGCGGCGCGCGGAATTCGTCGACTCGATGGATCAGGTGTCGATCGTGGGAGATCGACTGGCCAACGTCATCACCGATGTCCAACCGGATATGCGCGAGTGGCTGGCGCGCGAACCGGGCTTCGCCAAACACTTCATGGAGGACAAACAGGGCTTCGCCTACATGGCCTTCAATACGCCCCTGATGCTCAAGGGAATGGCCCGGTTCAGTCAGGGCGGCGCGTATTTGGACGTGTACGCATGCAACCTGACCGTCAGCCAGTTCCCCCGCATCGACAGCCTGATCAACGCGATCGCGCGGGAAGGCACACCCGAAGACCGGTTGACCTACAGCCAGAAGTGCCGGTGAGGGCGATGACAAAGGCTCTGGACAAGACGGCCGGAAAACGGTTGTGGCTCCGGTCCGTCCGGTCCTACAGCAAGTTTCAGCTCGGCGTGATCTCGGTTCTGGTCATCGCGCTGGCCCTGGGCGGGGCGCTCGGCCTGGGCCGGCTCGGATTGGGCAAGGACGTCTACACCGCCGAGTTCGCGCAGGCAGCGGGTCTGAGCGTGGGCGATCAGGTGACGGTAGCGGGCGTGCGTGTCGGTCGCGTGACGAGCATGCGCCTCGCGGGCGACCATGTGTCGGTCGGCCTCGAGATCGACGACGACATACCAATGGGATCGGCCACTCGCGCCTCGATCAAGCTCACCACGCTGCTCGGTGCCCGCTACGTCGACGTGCAGCCGGCGGGTGCGAATCCGCTGTCGGAACGGCGCATTCCGTTGGCCAACACCGAGGTTCCCTACGACCTGCAGTCGGCCCTGCAGGACGCCACCACGACCTTCGAGGCAGTGGACGCCGAGAAGATCGCCCAGTCCATGACCACGCTGTCGACACAGTTGGAGGGCGCACCGGAGGTCCTCCCTCAGGCGCTGCAGAACATCGAGCACCTGTCATCGGTGATCGCGTCCCGGCGTGACCAGATCTACGACCTGCTGCGCAGCACCCAGCAGGTGGCCGAGTTGCTCGGCAACCAACAGCGCAGCCTGGGCCTGCTGATGACTCAGGGCCGCGAGGTGCTCGGAGATCTGGCGGCACGCAAGCAGATGGTGGTGCGGCTGATCGACGCCACCACCAAATTGGTGAACCAGTTGCGGCCCGTACTGATCGGCGACCGGCAACGAATCGACGAGCTGATGCACAACCTCGACGGCATGCTCGGCGCGGTCGGCCGCAACGACGCGCTGCTGCGCAGCACCCTTCAGCTGATGCCCGTCACGGTCCGAAACTTCGCCAACGCCACCGGCAACGGCAACGAGTTCGATTTCACCTCCACCGGCGGCACCATGATCGACACCTTCGTGTGCGCGATCAGCGGGCGGGCCAAACAGTTCAACCTGCCGCCCTACTTCGGGGACTGCAAATGACCTCACGGGCACTGCTGAAGCTGATCGCCATCGTCGCGATGGTGTGCGGCGCATGCGGCTGCTCGAGCGGTCCCTTCAGCGAGCGGCCGATGACGATCGTCGGCCTGTTCGACAGCGCGAGTGGGCTCTACGAGGGCAACGCGGTGTCGATCCTCGGAATGCCGGTCGGCACCGTGGAGAGGATCGAACCCAAGGGCGCCTACGTCGAGGTGACGATGCGCGTCGACCCGGGTGTCAAGATCCCGGCCGCCGCGCAAGCGGTCACCGTCTCGACATCCATCCTCACCGACAGGCACGTCGAGTTCACGCCCGTCTACCAGGGCGGCCCGACGCTCACCGACGGTCAGACACTCGGCTTGGATCGCACCCGCACGCCCGTCGAGTTCGACCGGGTGCTGGCCATGATCGACAAGTTGGCGGTGCAGTTGCAGGGCGACGGCCAGGGGTCCGGCCCGGTCGCCGATCTGCTGTCGGTGAGCGCGGCGATGACCGAGGGCAACGGCTCCAAGATCCGCTCCGCGCTGGGCGAGCTGTCGACGGCGCTGCGGATGAGCAAGGAGCGGGGCGCGCCGACCGGTGACGCGATCACGAAGATTGTCACCAACCTGGAGAGCCTGACCACCGCCGCCGCCGAGAACGACCAGACCATCCGCGATTTCGGGTCATCGATGCGTCAACTCAGCGACGTGCTGGCGGCCGAGCAGCTCGGCAGCGGATCCACCGGCGCGCAGATCAACCAGATCCTCACCGAAACGGCCGATCTGATCGAGGACAACCGCGACGCCCTGAAGACCACCGCCGCCGGCATGGAGACGACCACCAAGGCCATCGCCGAGTACCGGCGCGAGCTTGCCGAGACGCTGGACGTGGCGCCGATGCTGCTCGACAACGTCTACAACATGATCGACCACGAGAAGGACGCGATCCGTGCGCATCCCGTGCTCGACAAGGTCGAACTCAACGGTCAGTTCACCAAGGAGGTGTGCAACCTGTTGGGCATGAAGCAGTTGGGTTGCACCACGGGGACCATTCAGGATTTCGGTCCCGATTTCGGAGTCACGAGCATGCTCGAGGGATTGGCAGGTCTTGGACCGTGATGAAGCCCTTCACACAGCCCATGACACCGGCGCGCAGAACCGCCCGCGCACTCCGCACGCTCGCCGCATCGGTGATGCTGGTCGGCACGGTCGGAGGCTGTTCGATGGGCCTGGACCGGATTCCGTTGCCGGCGCCGAACGTCGGTGAGGACTCGTACGAGCTCAGTGCGACCTTCGCCAATGCGCTGAACCTGCCCGCCAAGGCGAAGGTCCGGTTGTCCGGTGCGGATGTGGGCGAGGTCGAGTCGATGACCGCCCGCGACTACACGGCCGTGGTGACGATGCGGATCGCCTCCGATGTCCAGATCCCGTCGGGCACCAAGGCCGAACTGCGTTCGGCAACTCCGCTCGGCGACATCTTCGTCGCGCTGACGCCACCTTCCGGAGCGTCGTCGGCGACGAAACCATTACAGCCGGGTGCCGTGCTGCCGCTGGACAACACCGCGTCGGCCGCCTCGGTCGAGGACGTGCTGAGCACCGCGGCCATGCTCGTCAACGGGGGAGCGATACGCAACCTGACCCGCGTGATCAACGGGATGGGTCGCGCTGTCGGCGGCAAGGGTGAGGACCTCAACAAGTTCGTCGACGAATCCACCCGCCTGATCCAAAGCCTCTCCGCGCGATCGGATTCGATCAAACGCGCACTGGCCCAGACCGATGACCTTTCCGCGACCATCGCGGCCCGGCAGCAGTCCATCGACGCGGCCGTCGAGGCCGCCGGTCCCGCGCTGGGCGCCGTCGCGGAGAACACCGACCGGATCGTCGATCTCATCGCCCAGGTCAACCGGATCACCCTGCAGCTGGCCAAGTTTCCGTCGGTGCGCGGGGAGGAATCGCGCAGCATGATGGCCGACCTGAACCGGCTCTCCGAGGGACTCAACGAGGCGTCCACGGCTCCCGGCGCATCGCTGGCCAACTTCAACCTGATGTTCGGCCCGATCCTCAAGACCACCAATTCGACCGCATCGAACGTCGAGATCGATCTCGCCGACCTCGCCGTCGGGGCCTTTGCGGACCCGTATCACCCCGCCGACCCGGGCAGCCGGGGACCGGGCCGTGAGGACTTCCGCAACCTGGTCGGCAGCATCTCGTACGAGCTGTTGATGATCCGCAACAAGTTCTGGGGTAAGCCCACGGCGCCGCCCGGTGTGACACCGCCGCCGAACCTGATCGGGCCCAACCCGGCCAACCTCACGCCCGCTCCGCCGCCACCGCCTCTGCCGCCGCCCCCGCCGACCGCTCCGCCCGGCGCCTCGCTGGAGGGTCCGCGATGAGGCTGGTGCTGAATGCGTTGCGGTGGGCCAAGCGTCGCCGCCTGGGGCTGTCGGCGTTCGCGCTGGCAATGATGTTCGTCGTCGGGGTGACGTACCTGATGTTCGGGACATTGCGGCTCGATCCGGTGAGCACAGAGTCGTTGGTCCGCGTGCACCTCGCTCAGACCGGAGGCCTGCTGCCGGGTCAGGATGTGACGCTGCGCGGTGTGCCGGTGGGCCGGGTGCGCTCCATCGAGCTGTCCGATACGGGAGCGATCGCCGTGGCGGCGCTCCACCCGGGCACCCGGATTCCCGCCGACACCGAGGTCCGGGTCTCGGCGCTGTCCCCGGCCGGTGAGCAGTACCTCGATTTCCGCGCCGATCGCAACGACGGGCCCTATCTCGCCGACGGCGCCGAGATCGCCAGTGACCGAACGCGAACCCCGGTGACGCTGGCCAAGTTGCTCGGCGACCTGGACGGCACTTTGGAGCAGATCGACAGCGCGCGGCTGTCGGCCGTCCTCGACGAACTGCGGGTCGGACCGGAGGGGGCCGACAAGCTCGCCGCCATCCTCGACGGTGGCGCGTTCCTGGTGTCGACGCTCGATTCGGTTCTGCCCCAGACGGTCAGCCTGATCCGCAACAGCAAGGTGGTGCTGTCTACGGTGCGGGACGTCGGCCCGGGTATGGCCGCGACGTCATCGGATCTGTCGACGATCCTCGGTGGCATCGAGCGGATGGACGGCGGATACCGGACCCTACTGGATCGGGCGCCCGAGGCGTTCTCGGGGATCGACGACGTCATCGCCGACAATTCGCCGACGATGGTCCAGCTGCTCGGGAACCTGACCACCGTGTCCCAGCTGGCGTATCTGCGGGTGCCCGCCCTCGAGGAGTTCTTCTTCCCGCAGTACCGGACCGGTTCCGCGCTGGAGGCCGTCGGCAGCACGTTCCGCGACGGCGGGGTGTGGGGCGCGGTGAGCCTGTACTCGCGGTACGGATGCGACTACAACCTGCCCCTGGCGCCGCCGACGCTGACCGACTTCCCCGAGCCGTTCTTGTACACGTACTGTCCGAACCCCGACCCGAAATACCTTGTGCGCGGGGCGCGCAACGCGCCGAGACCGCCCGGGGACGACACCGCGGGCCCGCCGCCGGGTGCGCATCCGTTGCAGCGCGCCGATCCAGTTCCCACCGGGCCGCTGACCATCCCGACGCCGTACGGTGGCCCCTTCCTGCCACTGCCCCCACCGCCGAGTGGTCCCTAGCGAACAGACGACGAATTACCCTGAAAGGAGCAGACGATGACTACCCGGGAACAGGTGCTGACACTGGACGCCACCGACGACAACGACGCCGAGGAGACCCGGCCGAAGGACACCTCAGAGGAGACCACCGCCGACAAGGGTGATTCGGAGTCCCGCGCGAAAGCGGCTGAGCCCGAATCGGACCCGGCGAGGCGCAGATGGCTGCGTCGGCCCACCCGTAAGACCGTCGCGCTGGGCCTGGGTGCGCTGCTCGTGGTGGGGTCGCTGGCCACCAGCGTCGTGCTGGCCGTCAACCTGCAACGGGAGCGGGCGGTGGCCGACGCCGGCCAGCAGGCCCTCGCCGCGGCGCAGCAGTATGCGGTCGTGCTGACCAGCGTCGACGCGGCCAAGCTCGACGAGAATTTCGCCGCGGTGCTGGACGGCGCGACCGGCGAGTTCAAGCAGATGTACAGCGAGTCCAGCAACCAGCTCAAACAGGCGCTCATCGACAACAAGGCCAGAGCCGACGGCAAGGTGATCGCCGCCGGCATCAAATCGGCCACCACGGACAAGGTGGAGGTGATGCTCTTCCTCGATCAGTCGGTCACCAACGCGCTCAATCCCGAACCGCGCCTTGATCGCAACCGCATTATCATCACCATGGAAAAGGTCGACGGCCGCTGGTTGGCCAGTGATGTCGTGCTGCCGTGAGGGGGCTTCGCGCGCGATGGACCGGCACGCTGCTCGGCATCCTGCTCGTCGCGGCGCTCGCCGTCGGGACGACGCCGACCGCCGCCGCCGACACCACATCCAACGGCGTCACCTACTCCGTCGTACCCGATGTGCGCTCGGGCACCAGCCCGCAAGGTCCCGGCGAGTGGACGGTGCACTACGAAAAGCTCGCCGGCGGTGACCCCGCGGTCACCGATGCGATCAACCGCATCCTCGACGACGAAGCCGACGGTCAGGTGTGGCTGTTCGCCGCCAGCGCCAGCAAGAGTTCGCCCTGGACGTTCACCACCCAGGGCAGGCTGCAGTTCCGGCCGATGACCATCTCGCAACTGTGGCAGGGCCAATACCACGCCGTCGAACTGCCCAACATGCCCGTCGACACAGTCGCCACGCGAGTGTTCGACGCCCGCAGCGGAATCCAGATCGTGTGGTCGAACCTGTTCATCGACGAGCGGGCCGGGCTGACCCGCCTGGGTGAGCTGACCAAGCAGATCCTGCCCGCCACCTATCCGGAGCCGCCGCTGGGCGGATGGGGGGAGTACTACGCGGGATGGGCGCCGATAGAGCGCAACTTCCGGTTCTGGCTCCCCACCGATGCGGGCATCCAGTTGTACTTCCCCGAAGGGCAATTCGGTCGGGAGGTGCGTTCGATCACCATTCCGTGGGACGCGGTGGCCGATCTGATCGACCCGGTGTTCGCGCCGATCACCAGTTGAGAACGTCGTCCGGTCCGCCGGGGTTGCACCCCGAGTTCTGCAGGATGCGGTTGGACACGACCGGTCGCCACGGTTCGAGGTTCCACGTGCCGACCTTGCCCGGATTGGTGAATGTGGACAGCTGCCAGTAGCACATGAACTGGTTCTGCATCGACAACGTGTTGGCGTCGGGCGCATGTTCGAGCAACTCCGCCCACGCGTCGTAGCTCTGCGCGCCGTTACTGAAGGGGCCCGACCCCGCCCACCCCCAGGGCGTGGGGTAGATCCGTAGGGTCGCGCGGTCGCCGTGGTACTCCCAGACGGTGTGGTCGATGTAATCGGGGGAGCCGGGCGGCCGCGGCGGCGGTGGTTGCGCATGCGCCACCACCCCACACGGAATCAGCAGGGCGGCACCCGCCGCAACGGCGAGCCTTCGACCGAACCTCACGGCCTCACCTCACCTCAGCCGACCGGCCATTGAAGCGCCTTGTGCTGCAGGTACTCCGCAAGCCCGTACTCACCGAACTCCCGACCGATGCCGCTGTGCTTGTACCCGCCGAACGGCGCGCTCGGGTTCAGTCCGCCGCCACCACCATTGATGATGACCGTGCCCGCGCGCAACCGTCGTCCCACCGCCACCGCCCGCAGCGGGTCGGCCGACCAGACGCCGCCCGCCAGACCGTAGCGGCTGTCGTTGGCCAGCCGCACCGCTTCGTCGTCGTCGCTGAACGGGATGACCACGCCGACCGGACCGAAGAACTCGTCCTGCGCGATGCGCATCTTGTTGTCGACCCCGACGAACAATGTCGGTTCCATGAAGTAGCCACGCTCCATCTGCGCGGGACGCTTTCCGCCGAACGCGATCTGCGCACCCTCGTCCACGCCGGTGGCGATCAGCGACTCGACCCGCTGGCGCTGCACCTCGCGGATCAGCGGCCCCATCATCGTCGCCGGATCGGACGGGTCACCCACGCTGATGAAGCCCAGCACGCCGGCGATGCGGGCGACAAGCTCGTCGTGCAGCGACTGGTGCACCAGGATGCGGGTCAACAGCGCGCAGCCCTGGCCGGCGTGCGTGACGATGCCCGCGAGCACGCTCTCCATCACCTTGTCGAGGTCGGCGTCGTCGAGGATGATGTTCGCCGACTTGCCGCCGAGTTCGAGCACGACCTTCTTCAGCGAGTCCGCCGCCTGCGTATAAACCCTGCGGCCCACCGCATCCGAGCCGGTGAAGCTGACGAGGTCGACACCCGGATGGGTGGTCAGTGCCTCACCCTCGGCGATGTCGCCGGTGACCACGTTGAGCACGCCGGGCGGCAGACCTGCGGCCTCGGCAACCTCACCGAGCACCAGCGCCTCCAGCGGGGTGTACGGAGACGGTTTGAGCACCGCCGTGCAGCCCGCCGCAAGCGCGGGCCCGATCTTGGCCAGGTTGAGCAGGAACGGGAAGTTGAACGGCGTAATGAGCGCGGCGACACCGTAGGGTTCGCGCACCATCATGCCCTGACCGATGCCGTGCCCCATCACCGGACGCACCGGCGGCTCGAAGTCGAACTGCGGCAGCACCCGATTGACCAGATCCCAGAAGTGGTCGATCGGGGTGCCGACCTGAAGCATCTCGGAGAGCATGCGGGTCGAGCCGGCCTCGGCGATGTTCAGCTCGATGAGTTCGTCTCGGCGGCGGGTGAGTTCGTCGGCCATCGCGGCCAGGATGCGGCCGCGCTCGGCCGGAGTCATCGTCGGCCACGGTCCTTCGTCGAAAGCCGTTCGGGCCGCGGTGACAGCGTCGTCGACGTCGGCCACGGTCGCCTGTGGCACCTCGGCGATGGTCTCTTCGGTCGCTGGGTTCACCACGGTGACGGTGGCGTCGCCGGCACCCGACGTCCAGGCGCCGTTGATGAACAAGCCCCGGTGCGTGGAAGCGGTCGTCGCGGTCACTGGTTCCTCCTAGGTGGACGTCATTGAGTAAGCTGAATTAGATATTTGCTCGGTGTATTCGACGGGTAGGGCAGGAGGGTGATGGAACTGAACGGCCGGGGCGACCGCTCCTCCAAGCTCGTTCGTGCCCCGAAGACCGCCGAACTGATCGCCGACCACCTGCGCAGCAGCATCGTCCGAGGCGTGCTCAAGAAGGGCGACGCGTTGCCCACCGAGGTGGAACTGGTCCGGCAGTTCGGGGTGTCCCGGCCGACCCTGCGCGAAGCGTTCCGGATCTTGGAGAGCGAGTCGTTGATCGTGGTACGTCGTGGCTCGCGCGGCGGGGTGCTGGTGTCCTCGCCCGAAACCGCTGTGGCCGCCCGCGATTTCGGTCTGTTGCTGCAGATGTCGAAGACCACGCTGGCCGATGTGTACGAGGCGCGCAAGGTCTTCGAACCGGCCGCCGCCGAACTTCTGGCCACCCGGGCCAAACCCGACGACATCACCGAATTGCGGTCCACCTGCTCGGCTTTGGAGGCTCTGCTCGCCGAGGGCGCCGAACGCGCCGACTTCGGTGAGTGGACCGTCGCCGTCTTCCGGTTCCACGACGTCATCCTGGAGCGATCGGGAAACAACACAATGGCCCTGGTCGGTGCGGTGTTGCGCGACGTCGTCACCAAGCACATGGACCGTGTGGTCACCACCGCGGCCAGTCCGGCCGCGGTCGAGAAGCAGTTCAAGCAGACACTGCGCACCTTCGAGAAGTTCATCGCGCTGGTCGAAGACGGAGACGCCGCGGGGGCCAGGGAACTCTGGACCGCCCACATGAATCGTGCGGGCCGCCAGATGCTCTGGGGCGACCTCGCCAACGAAACGGTCATCGACCTGTACTCCTGACACGTCAGCCGAGCACCCCCCGTTCACGCAGGCCCGCGATCGTGTCCCAATCCATGCCGCAGTCCAGCAGGATCTCCTCGGTGTGTTGACCGAGTTCGGGTGCGGGGCCGACCGGAGTGGTTGGCACACCGTCGAATTGGTAAGGCGGGGCCACCAGCCGGAAGGGCCTGCCGTCGGTGCCGACGATCTCGGGCAGGTAGCCGTTCTCGGCGACCTGTGGGTTGGCGCA
This sequence comes from Mycolicibacterium malmesburyense, assembly GCF_001050015.1. The sequence goes on along the minus strand of NZ_CVTB01000250.1, from coordinate 25,497 downwards.
GACCTCGTCGAATGTCGCGGCCGCCGACCACACGCCGGAGAATCCGGCCAACGCGCTGCGCCACTCGTCGAGCGTTCGGCTACCGAAGGCGGCGTCCAGTTCCGCGACGCACTCGGCGCTGTTGACGAAGCGTGAGAAGGCGTCGCGGAACCGCTCGTCGTCGATCAGGTCCTCGCGCCCGATCAGCGTGCACAGTTCGCCCCAGAACCGGTCGGCCTGCAGGCACACCAGATTCAGCCAACGGTCGTCGGAGGTGCGGTAGTAGTTGACGATCGGGTTCGGTGCCGCCTTGCGTTCCATACGCGGCAGTTCTCCGGTTCCGGCCGCCGCTGCCGCGATGTCGGGGCCCATGGTCCACATGCCGGTGTTCAGCAGCGAGACGTCGATCAGCGCTCCCTCACCCGAACGTTCGCGCCGGAACAACGCCATCGCCACCGCGCCCGCGATAGCGCTCGAACCCTGCAGGTCGAAGAACGCGGCCGGTTGCGCGGCGGGTTCGGCGGCCCCCGGGGCGGTCAGCTTGTTCTGCACGCCGGCCGCGGACCACGCTGCCGCGGAATCGAACCCACCGGTGGACGCGTTGGGTCCCGTGCTGCCCCAGCCGGTCCCCCGCACGTAGATCAGCCGCGGATGGTCCGCGCGCAGGTCCTCGGGGTCGATGCCGAGCTTGGCTCGGACCTTCGGCAGGTAGCTGGTGAGGAAGACGTCGGCGGACTTGACCAGTTGGCGCAGCGCGTCGAGGCCGGCCGGGGTGGTCAGGTCGAGCGTGATGCTGCGCTTGCCCCGATTCGGCACGTGCAGAAAGGGGTTCGGGGCGGAGTCGTCGGCGTTGAGCGCGTTGCGCAGGGCACGCTGGGGGTCACCGGTCGGCGGCTCCACCTTGATCACGTCGGCACCGAGATCGGCCATGATGGCGCCGGCCCCCGGGACGAAGGTCCATGCCGCCACCTCGACGACGCGAACGCCTTCGAACGGTCCAGCCATGCTCATCCTCCCGCTGTTCGCGAAGGTTCGACTATCGAATCGGAGTTCACCGCACCGCCTGGAGCGCGTCACGCATTCGCGTGAAGTGCTTGGGATTCCAGATGTCCTGGTCCTCGCCCCAACCGATGCGCCCGTCCAAGTCGAACCGCATCAATGCCGTACTGCCGCCGCCGTGTTCGCTGATATGGCTGACGGTGAAACCTTCCGTGACCATCTGCCTGCCCAGCGCGTCGGTCAGCCGGAACTCCATGTGCGAACTCCATCCGGTGACCGGGTCGCGGTAGTTCTTCATGACGCTGGCGGATTTGTCCAACGAGGCGAATTCGCCGTCGCGCAGCAGCCAGCCGTGGTTCAGCGGCGACCAACCGTCGGGGCCGCCATCGGCCACGCGGGCGAAGGCCAGAAACCCGGCCTCCGGGCCGGTGTGGGCGAACACGTACTGAATGCGGCCGCGGCCACGTTCGCGTTCGATCTGCCGCCACAGCGGGCCGCCCGGATACCGGACCCGTCCGTTGTCGTGTGCCGGCTTCTCGCTGCCCGGTTTGCGAGGCGGCCGAGGCGCTCCGCGCGGCGCCCAGGACCGGTCGCGCACCGAGTAGCAGTCGATGGGGATGTGCTCGCTGTCCAAGGTCAGCACGCCGGTCACATGACCCACTTGGTCGAAGTGGGTGTGGTTCATGAAGGGCGGCTCGCCGGGGGTGAAGCGCCGCGGATCGTGCAGACCCTCGAAGTGGATGCGGATGGCGAAATCGGCTGCCGGGTCGGTGAACTCGATGTCATATTCGCGCAGCGGGCGCACCATCCGCACCGAGAAGCCACCGCCGGGGATGGCGATGTCGCGCAGGTCCGGGTTGGGATCCGTCACCGGCACCTCGGTCTGCATCCGGAAATAGCGCAGCTGGTCCGGGTAGGCGCCTCGCGGGTCCCACACGTACACGCGCCAGGTGACGGTGCGCCGGGTGGTGTGGAAGGTGGCGTGCAGCCAGCACCCGATCCTGCGTTCCGGGATGTTGAACGACCACCAGGTGGTCTCCGCCCAGTACGGGTCACCTTCGGGGGCTGGATGGAAGCCGTCGTCGGCGGGGAGCATGGGTGTATCGGCGGTGATCACCGTCGTCCGATCCGCCTGGTTCGTCGTGTCCGTGCTGTCCGCTCGCATCGCTGCGGCCGGACTGCTGGCCCGTGGCATGGCGTCATCCTAACGTAAAGGATACTAATTTAGGCGATACTTTGCAGATCGTCACCCGGTCGTGGGCGGCGATCGACACTCGTTCCAATTCTCATGTGGCCGAACGCTTGTCGTTGCGGCGGCGCGGGATGTCGAACAGTGACTCCTGGGCGAGGGTGGCCACAAGCGCGCCGCGGGTGTCGTAGAGATGTCCCGAGTACATCCCGCGGCCGCCCGAGGTTGCGACGGGATCGAGATCGATCAGCAACCAGCCGTTCGGGTCCGCGCCCCGGTGCAGCCACACCGCGTGGTCGACGCTCGGGAGCAGTCCGACCTGCTCGATCTGCGGTGCCCGGGACAACCCGGTGCACAGGTCGGAGAGGAACACCACGCCGCAGGCCCGCACGTTGGGATCGTCGGCCAACGGCTCGCGGATGCGCAGCCACATCCGCGCCGGCCAGCGGTACCACGGCCGGGTGTCCTCGGGGACGCGAGCCTCGACGTCGAAGGTGCGCGACGCGTCCAGTTGGTGTGTGTCCAGTTCGTCCGGCGGCTGCACGCGCGGTAGCTCGGCGGCCTGATACTCGGGCGCATCGGGTTTCGATCGGCTGAAGGAGCAGGACATCGAGAAGATCACCCCGTCGTTCTGCACGGCGGTGACGCGGCGGCCCGAGTAACGCCCGCCGTCGCGGTCCCGTTCCACCCTCAGCTCGATCGGGGCACTGGCATCGCCGGCCAAGAGGAAATAGCCGTGGATGGAGTGCGCGACGCGATCTTCGGGAACGGTGAGGCCGGCCGCACGCAGCGCCTGGGCGGCCACCTGTCCGCCGTAGATCGTGCGCCTGCCGTTGACGCTGACCGGATCAGCGCGGAAGCGGTCGTGCGGCAGTGCTCGGATGTCGAGCACCTCGGCGACGGTGGTCGGGGTGAGCTGCTCACCGTCGAATACCTCGCGCGTCAAGCTCATTGCCGTCCCCGGGTTGCGATCGTGCTCACCTCACACCCGCCTGCCTGCGTCAGCCCAATGCGCGTCGCGGATCTGACGTTTCATCAGCTTTCCCGTCTCGGTGCGCGGCAGGTGGCCGGTGAACTCCACCGAACGCGGACACTTGAAGCCGGCCAATCGCGCCCGGGTGAACGCGATGAGGTCGTCGGCCAGGGCGTCGGACGGTTCCGTGTCGATGACGAGTTCGACCACCGCCTTGACCTGTTCGCCCCACTCCGGGTCGGGTATCCCGATCACCGCCACATCGGCGACGGCCGGATGGCTGGACAGGACGCCCTCGACCTCGGCCGGGTAGATGTTGACGCCGCCGCTGATGATCATGTCCTTGGCGCGGTCGCAGATGAACAGGTAGCCGTCATCGTCGAGATAGCCCATGTCGCCCAACGTGAAGGCGTTGCCGCGGTGCACCGACGCGGTCAGTTCGGCGTCGTTGCGGTACTCGAAGCTGAGCCCGTTCAGGGATTCGATGTAGACGTTGCCGATTTCGTTGGCGGGCAGCGGGTTTCCCTCGTCATCGAGAATTTTGACGTTCATCCCGCGCACGGGCCGGCCGACAGTGCCCGGCTTCTCCAGCCAGCGGTATGGTTTGGCGATGGTGGCCGCGCCCTCGGTGCCGCCGTAGGTCTCCCAGATCACCGGGCCCCACCAAGCCATCATGTCCTTCTTGACCTGCAGCGGGCACGGCGCCGCCGAGTGCACGACCGACCGCAGGCTCGACACGTCGTATCTGCTGCGGACATCCCGCGGCAACTTGAGCATCCGCACGAATTGGGTGGGCACCATATACGCCGACGTGACCGGATTCCGGTCGATGGCGGCCAGGGTCTGCTCGGCGTCGAACTTGCCGAGGATCACCAGCGCCTGGCCGACGTTCAACGCGCCGAGGTAGAAGCTCTGGCATCCGGCGTGATGCATGCCCGTCGACACCAGGTGCGCGCCGTCGAACGGCCGAAAGTCGAAGGCGCGGCCGAACACCGCCATGGCATTGGCGGCCTCGGACGGATCGCGGTTCTCGAGTGCGCGCATGATGCCCTTGGGCTTGCCGGTCGTCCCCGACGAGTACCGGATGGAATCGCCTTGTCTGCGGTCGGCGGGCGCGGTGGACGGCTGGTCGGCGGCGAATTCGGCGTCGGTGACGAACCCCGACGGCACGTCGCCTCCGGACACCGCGCCGACCGCAACCCGCAAACCCGCACTATCCGCGGCGCCGGCGCAGCGGTCGAGGTAGTCGACGTGCGATACCAGGGCCGCGGCGCCGGAGTGCTCGAGGATCGAGGCGAATTCGTCCGCCGACAGCGTCGGGTTCAGGGTCAGATAGCGCAGGCCGATCTCGGTGGTCGCCAACTGCCACACGACGGCGTCGACGTCGTTGGGCAGCGCGTAGGCGACCACCTCACCGTCGCGCAGGCCGTGGGCGCGCAAGGCATTGGCCACCCGGTGGGCCGCCGCAGCGAGTTCGCCGAAGCTCATGGTGCGCCCGCTGGGCGACTCGGCGATCGCCGGTGCGTGGGGGTGATCTTCGGCGATCCACCACACACCGAGCCGCTGGTCCCACGGATGCTTCACGTCGCTCCCATCTTGAATTAGCTTAAACAGTATACTCAACACTCGGCACTGAACAGGCCCCGTCCTGAGTCACTCGGCGGTCACCGCCCTTGCGGTGTGGTGGCCGTGACGTGTGCGCGCATCCGCACCACGGCGAGCTCGCTGTCCCCGGCGAGCAGCGCATCGGCGATGCTGCGGTGCGCCGGATCGATGGCCTTCGAGGCCCGTTCGAGCGCCTGGGGGTCGGCATCGACGTACTGGGCGAAGAAGTTCCAGCCCAGCCGCATGGTCACGCGGTGCACCAGTTCCAGCGCTCGATTGCCCGAAAGCCGAGCGAGCACGGAGTGGAAGTCTTCGCGTTTCGCGTACGCGGCGGTGACGCCCTGTTCGGACTCGGTGGCCAACGCCTTCTCGATCATCGAGCCGTCGACGGTGCCGGAGCGCACGGCGGCGGCCGCCCGCTCGGCGACCGCCAGCTCCAGCCCGGTGCGCAACTCCTGGATGTGTTTTGCGGTGACACCGTGTCGGCGCAGGTAGATCGAAATGATCTCGGTCAGCGCCGAGATGTCGGGCTCGATGACGAAGAGCCCTCCGCCGGGACCCCGCCGGGTGAGGGCGATCTGCTGGTACTCCAGGATCCGGATGGCTTCGCGCAGGACCGCGCGGCTGGCCTTGTATCTGGCCATCAGCGTGGCCTCCGAACCGATGAACGTCCCTGGGGTCGCCTCGGTGTCGAGCACCCACGCGAAGATCTCTCGGGCCAGCGCCTCGCCACGCTTCTCGCCGTCGGTACCCGGCAGGGCGGTGGTGGGGTCCAGGTGTTGCACGGTGTCCGGTTGGCGGTGGATGAATTGCGCCTCGGCGCGCAGATGTCGGCTCATCCGCTCGCGGGCCACACCGGGGTTGTTGGTCAGGATCGCCCGCGCGATGCTCGCATGCGCATGCTGCACTTCCTTGGTCATGTCGGAGGGCAGCATCGCCTCGTCCGCGAAGTGGAAATCGATGACGTGGCTGAAGGTTTCGACGAACAGCTGCAACACCGGGTTTCCGGTCAGCGCGGCGAGTTGAGTGTGCAGCCGCCGGTATTCGGTGAAGTTGCCCGCCGACTCCTCGGCCAGCGTTTCGCGCACGGTGCTGATGTCGGCCTCGCCGGCGCGCTGCGAGGCCAGTTCGGCGACCAGTTCTTCCAGGATGATCCGCGTGTCGAAGAGTTCGTCGAGGGTGGCTTTCGCGCGCAGGAGGTAGATCACCGTCGGACCGATCACCGCGTCGACGTCGGGTTCGTCGATCACCAGGCCGCCGCCCGTGCCGCGCCGCATCCGGGCCACCCGTTGATGTTCGACGAGGCGCACCGCTTCCCGCAGCACCGCGCGGCTCACCCCGTAGCGCTCGAGCAGTTCGGCCTCCGAACCCAGCACGTGACCCACCGGCCAGCCCAGCTCGATCACGTCGGCGACGATCTGCTCGGCCGCGCGGCCCGCGAGCTTGGCCTGCCGCGAGTCGATCCGCGGCGCGATCAGGTCCTGATCCACCGTGTCACCGATAGCTGGGTGGTCCGTTGCGCCGCGGCGCCGCGCGTCTTTCGGCCACCGGCGGATTGCCGATGTGCGTATAGGCCATGCCGTTCTGCAGCGCGGTCGACCTGGTCATGTCTAGAGATTCCCATATCGCGCGGATCGTTCCCTGGATTGCCTGGGGGTTTCGCTCGGCGATCGTGGTGGCGATCTGGTGGGCGCGCTCCCACAGTTGGTCGCGGTCGACGACCTCGGTCACCAGGCCAAGTCGCAGCGCGGTGTGGGCGGAGATGCGTTCCTCGGTGCCCATGAGCGCCCAGCGCAGCACGTCGCCGAGGGGAACGCCCCGCTGCAGCATGCCGATCGGCTCCAGTGCCGAGACGATCGACGCGTTCGCGTGAGGGTCGAAGAAGGCGGCGTCCTCGGAGCAGATGATGATGTCGGCCTCGTTCAACAGGTACTGCCCGCCGCCGGCCACCAGCCCGTGCACCGCGGTGATCACCGGCTTCCAGCACCGGTGCGCGATTTTCGGCGACACCCACACCCCCGGGTCGAAGCTGTTCCACACGTTGGATTTCAGGAACCAGCTCGCGTCGCTCTTGACGTCCACACCGGTGCAGAAGGCCCGATCGCCCGCCGCCCGCAACACCGCGACGTGGATGTCGTCGGTGTCGCGCACGGTCTGCCAGACCCAGGCCAGCTCGCGGGCCATCCGCTCGGAGATGGCGTTCATCGCATCCGGCCGATTCAGCGTCACCGTGGCCACGTGGTCCGAACCGACGGCGAAATCGACAGTCTGAAGCGCACCATCAGAGGTGTCCGGGTCGATGTCCGAGTGGGGGCTAGCGTAAATCATAGTATTCAGTGTACTAATAAATTGGATTCGCAACTGACACACGGGGAAATGAGATGGGCAGTTTGGGTGCACGGGTGACATGCGCCCGGGGTGCGAGTCGGCCCCGATGGGAGTGACCATGACGAAGACGTCCAGGGCGCCCCGGTCCGCCAAGACCAGTCCGGGCCCGGCCGGTTTGGCCTACACCGACCTCGGCACCCGGCAGATGCTCGACGATCCGTTCGCGCGGATGGCCGAACTGCGCGCGGAGGCACCCATCTCGTGGGCCACGGCCCCGCTGCTGCTGCGGGGCAAGGGCGGCTACCTGGTGACCCTGCACGAGGACGTCGGCTTGGTTTTCGGCGACGATCGCTTCTCCAACGACATCATCAAGTACACCTCCGCGCGCCGGTTCGCCTGGCTGCTGCCGTCGTCGATCCGGATGCTGACCCAGACCATGGTCTTCCGCGACGATCCCGACCACAAGCGGCTACGGACGTTGGTGCACAAGGCCTTCACCCCGAAGTTCGTCACCACGCTGGTGCCCGACATCAACAAGATCGCCGAACAGCTCGCCGACGAGGTGGCGGCCGAACGCGATGTCGACCTGGTTCAGGCTTTCGCCGTCAAGCTGCCGCTGGCGGTCATCGCCACCATGCTCGGCATCGCCGACAAGGACCGCGACACCTTCCACGATCTGGTGGAGAAGCTGGGCGACGACGCGGGGCGTCGTCGCGCCGGACAGCTCCGCAGTGCGTATCACTCGGTTCAGCTGTCTCGGCTCTTCGAGGAGATGATCTCCGATCGCCGGGTCAACCCCGATGACGGATTGATCTCAGAACTGGTGCGGGCCAACGAAGGTGGCGACAAGCTCAGCCACAAGGAAGCCGTCGCCATGGTGTTCCTGTTGCTGCTGGCCGGCCACGACACCACCTCGAGCCTGATCGGCAGCAGCGTGCTGGCGCTGACCCGGCACCCCGAGCAGCTGGACCTGCTGCGCAGGCAGCCCGAACTCCTCGACACCACCGCCATCGAGGAGTTGTTGCGCTACACCGCCCCGGTCGCCTACGGCGCGGCCCGGCTGGCCAAAGAGGACATGGAGATTCGCGGGGTGCACATCCCGCGCGGCTCACAGCTGCTGGGGGCGATCATCTCCGCCAACCGGGACGAGACGGTGTTCGACAACCCGGAAGCGCTCGATCTGACTCGAAAGCCGAACCGGCACTACGGGTTCGCGTTCGGCATCCACTACTGCCTGGGCCATCAACTCGCGAGGCTCGAAGGGCGCGCGGCGTTGAGCACCTTGTTACGACGTTTCCCCAACTGGGACCTCAAGGCGCCACCGGAACAGCTGCATTACCGGCCGACGGTGTCGCTGCGTGGACTGACCAACCTACCGATACGGATGTACTGACATGACACAGACGCAACAGCAGGAATTCGACCACGCCATCAAGGACGAGGACATCGAGCGGGCCAAGCTGCTGATCGGCATCGACGCCCCGACGAGTATCGACGAGTTCTACCGCGAGGCCAGCGTCGACGGAATCCGCAACTTCGCCCGCGGCGCCGGCGACGACAACCCGTTGTTCTGCGATTCCGACTACGCCGCCGACACCCGGTGGGGCGGGGTCATCGCTCCGCCGATGATCTTCTCGGCCCTGTCGAAGAAGATGCTGGGCGATCCGATTCCCGAGGACATCCGCAGGGCCACCAGGGGGCTGTTCTCGGGCATCCACGTGTTTGTCTCCGGCCAGACCACCGAGTGGTATCAGCCGGTGCGGCCAGGGGATTCGCTCTACGGCTTCGGCGGGCTGGAGTCGATCGAGGAGAAGCACAGCGAGTACGCGGGCCGCTCCATCATCCGCATCCTGCGCCAGGTCAAGGTGAATCAGCGCGCCGAGGTGGTCGCGGTCGCCCGCATCATCCTGATCGCGACCGAACGCCAACGTTCACGCGAGCGCGGCAAGTACATGGACATCAAACCGGCGACCTACACCGACGAGCAGATCGCCGAGATCGACGAGATCTACGCCGCCGAGGGCCCGCGCGGTGCCGAGCCGCGGTACTGGGAGGACGTCGAGGTCGGCGAGCCGCTTCCGAAGATGGTCAAGGGTCCGCTGACACTCACCGACGTCATCAGCTTCCATTCGGGCGGTTACGGCTTCGGGCCCTACGGAATCGGTGCGGCCCGGATCGGATACAAGAACCGCCAGCGGGTGCCCAAGTTCTACATCAAGAACGCCGCGGGCATTCCCGACGTCGCCCAGCGCCTGCACTGGGAGAACGAGTGGTCGCAGTCGATCGGCAACCCGATGGCCTACGACTACGGGGTGATGCGTGAATGCTGGCTGACCCACTTCGTCACCGACTGGATGGGCGACGACGGCTGGCTGGTGCGCCAGCACGACGAGATGCGCAAGTTCAACTTCATCGGGGACACGCAGTTCATCACCGGTGAGGTGGTCGGCAAGCGCATGGAGAACGGAAACACCGTGGTGGACCTGGACTTCCGGTGCACCAGTCAGCGCGGAGAGGTCACCGCTCCCGCCACCGCGACCGTGGCGCTGCCCAGCCGCGAGCACGGCCCGGTGATGCTGCCAACCCCCGACGAGGAGCTGCGGCGCAAGGCGGCGGCGATGCTCGACCGGCACAACGAACTGAGGAAATCGCGCCGGTGACCTCGGCTCACCCGATCGAAACCGGCACCGACACCGTGCTGGCCGAGGTCGTCGAGGGGGTCGGGGTCATCACCCTCAACCGGCCGGAGCGGCGCAACGCCCTACACGCCGAGATGTACGTCGCGGTGCCGCGGCTGTTGGAACGGTTCGCCTCGGACGACGCGATCGGCAGCGTGCTGATCACGGGATCGGGTAATGCGTTCTGTGCGGGCGGTGATGTGCGGGACGGTAACTCGGCCAAGCAGACACCCGGGCAGCGGGGCGACGCCGTCGACGTCGAGGCCAAGGTGCGCGCGCAGTCCGCGCAGCTGGCCGACAACGCCAGGATGGTGACCCTGCTGCATCTCATGCCCAAGGTCACGATCGCCGCGCTGCCCGGTGCGGCCGTCGGCGCGGGCATGAGCATCGCGCTCGCCACGGACCTGCGCATCGCGGCACGATCGGCGCGGCTCATCCCCGGGTGGTCGAAGCTCGCCTTCTCCGGGGATTTCGGCGGGGCCTGGTTCCTCACCCGGTTGCTCGGGCCGTCCAAGGCGCTCGAACTGTTGATCGCCGATGAACCCGTCGACGCGGAGGCCGGACAGCGCCTCAGCCTGTTCAACCGGGTCGTCGACGACGCGGACCTGCGAGACTCGGCGGTCGACTGGGCCGCGCAGATCGCGGCGGGGCCGACATCCGCCTTCGCCGGAATCAAGGCCAACGTCCTCGACGCACAGTGCCTTCCGTTGGAGCAGGCCTTGGTGACCGAAAGCGAGCGCATGGTGCGCAGCGGAATGACCGCCGAGCACCGTGCGGCGGTCAAGGCGTGGCTGGCCGCCGCCGCGGCGAAGTCGGGTCCCCGTTCATGAGCGACGTCCCCGCGATCTCCGACGAGCTGCTGCAGTGGATCCGGCAGACCGCAGGCGCGGAACGGGTCGAGGTCAAGCAGGTGCCCGGCGGCGCCAGTAGGCAGGCCTGGTTCGTCGACGCGTACGGGGGAGCGGACGACGAGCAGTTGTTCCTACGCTATGACCCGCATCCGCCCAAGCCCGGCAGCGCTTTTCACCCGTTGCAGGTCGAGGCCGAGATCATGGCCGAGTTGTGGCGTCACGGTGTGACGGTGCCGCGGGTGCTGGCCGCGCATCCGGCCGAGCAGGCGGTACTGCTCGAGCGCGTCGGCGGTGACACCTGGTTCCGGCTGATCAAGGACCCCGACGATCAGGTGCGCACCGCGCAGGACTTCATCGCCAAACTGGCCTACCTGCACCGTATCGACGCCGGCACGCTGGACATCCCGAGCCTGGGACCGGCGGGCGCGGTGTCCGGGCACGTGCGGGCCGAACTGGCCAGGATGCGGGAACGCGTTGCGGCGTACGGGAAACCGGCCCCGCTGGTGTCGTTCTGCATCGACTGGCTCGAGCGCAACATCCCCGACTACGACGGACCGACCGTGTTGGTCCAGGGCGACACCGGACCCGGCAACTTCATGTATGCCGACGGCAAGGTGACCGCGATCGTGGACTGGGAGCTGGCCCATTTCGGTGACCCGATGGACGACATCGCCTGGTTGTCCCTGCGCACCGTGCAGGACACCTTCACCCATTTCCCCGATCGCATCGCCGAGTACGAACGGCTGTCCGGGCACCCGGTCGACGAGGACCGGGTCTGGTACTACCGGTTATTCGCTGAGACGCGGCTGGCCTCGATGAATCCGGGCGGCATCGACGCGCGAGCGTCGGTGCCCGCTCATTCGCCGGACGCTGGCAACAGCCTGATCTACGGCATGCTGCACCGCCGGTTGCTGGTCGAGGCGCTGGCCCGGGTGGTCGGCATACCCGACGTCGAGGTCGAATTCCCCGACGAGGGCCGGGAATCCGAGCGTGCGTCCGTGTACGCCGCCACCGCCGCCGCGCTGTCCGACGCGGCGGGACGCTCCACCGACGCGTTGGCCGTCCGGTACGTCAAGGGCGCCGCCCGGCTGGTCAAATACCTCGCCGAGGTGGACCGGGTCGGTGCGCACGTCGACGCGGCCGAACTCGCCGAGCTCACCGAACTGCTCGGTGAGACACCGGCTTCGGTTCCGCTGGGCCGAGCCGCCCTGGCGGAGCGCGTCGCGCTCGGCGAACTCGACGAGCGCGACTACGTCACCCAGCTGTGGCGCGGTATCAAGCGCGACGACTACCTCACCAGAACGGCTTCCGGCGCGTTACGGCGCCGGACCTGGCCGGACCTTCACGATGCGAGCGATACAGGAGTGCAGCGATGGGCATCGCCATCACCGACGACCACCGGGAGCTAGCCGAGGTCGCACGATCCTTCCTCGACGCGCGCGGTGCCCGTGCGGTCGCCCGGACGCTGTTGGACGCCGACACCGAAGCACGGCCCGCATTCTGGTCCGAGCTCGCCGGACTGGGTTGGCTCGGTCTGCACGTGCCGGAGCAGTACGGCGGTGCGGGGTGTGGATTGCCCGAACTGATCGCGGTGACAGAGGAATTCGGTCGCGCGGTCGCGCCGGGACCGTTCGTTCCGACGGTGATCGCCTCGGCGGTCATCTCCGCGGCGGGCACCGACGAGCAGCGCGCCCGGTGGCTGCCGGGCCTGGTCGACGGCGGCTCGACCGCGGGCGTGGGATTGCGCACCGCGTTGTCCTTGGACGGCTCACGCTGCTCCGGCGACGCGGGTGTGGTGACCGGGGCCGGGTTGGCCGACCTGCTGGTGCTGGCGGTAGGCGAGGACGTGCTGGTGCTACCGTCCGCGGCCGATGGCGTCACCGTCGACGTGAAGACCAATCTCGATCCCACCCGGCGCGCGGCGCGCGTCACGCTGACCGACGTCGAGGTTGGTGCTGCCGAGGTGTTGCCGGGTGCCGCCGGGGTCGCGCTGGCCATGGCCAGAACCATTGCGGCCGCTGAAGCCGTTGGGGGAGCGCAGGATTGCGTCGATGCGGCGGTCGAGTACGCCAAGGTGCGCGAGCAGTTCGGCCGCACCATCGGTACGTTCCAGGCAATCAAACATCATCTGGCCAATATGCTGGTGGCGGCGGAATCCGCCGGCGCCACCGTATGGGACGCGGCGCGGGCGGCCGAGGCGGGGGAACAGGAGTTCGCCCTGATGGCGGCCTGCGCGGCGACGCTGGCCTTCCCGGCCTATGTCCACAACTCGGAACTGAACATCCAGGTGCACGGCGGCATCGGATACACGTGGGAACACGATGCGCACCTGCACCTGCGCCGCGCCCTGACACTGCGCGGATTGCTGGGCGGTCGTGACGCCCCCCTCGACGTCTACCAACTGACCGCCAAGGGCGTTGTCCGCCAGAACTCGATCGATCTGCCGCCGGAGGCCGAGCAGCTGCGCGAAGAGGTTCGCGCGGAGTTCACCTCATGGTCGGGTCTGGACCCGAAACAGTTGCGGGAGAGGATGATCGAGACCGGCTACGTGATGCCACACTGGCCGCAGCCGTGGGGCCGGGCGGCCGGAGCCGTCGAACAACTGGTGATCGAGCAGGAGATGGCCGAGGCCGGCATCAAGCGACCGGAGTTCGGCATCACCAGCTGGGTGGTGTTGACCATGATCCAGCACGGCACCGCCGATCAGATCGAGCGACTGGTGCGCCCGGCGCTGACCGGCGAGCACGTGTGGTGCCAGCTGTTCTCCGAACCCGGAGCCGGTTCGGACGCGGCAGCGGTGAGCACCAAGGCCACCCGCACCGATGGTGGCTGGATCGTCAACGGGCAGAAGGTGTGGACCAGCGGCGCACAGTATTGCCGCTACGGGCTGGCGACCGTACGCACCGACCCCGCCGCGGCCAAGCACGCGGGCATCACCACGGTCATCATCGACATGAACGCACCGGGTGTCGAAGTGCGGCCGCTGCGCCAGATCACCGGCGGATCGGAGTTCAACGAGGTTTTTTTCAACGACGTCTTCGTGCCTGACCGCGACGTGGTCGGCGAACCCAACGACGGTTGGCGGGTGGCCCGCGCCACGCTCGGCAACGAGCGGGTGAGCATCGGTGGCGGACTACCGGGCAGTCAGGGGGCCGCCGGGATGGTGGTCGACCTCACGCAGCGGTATGGCGACCGGGTGCCGGGCGCGCCCGAACGGGCGGGCAAGTTCCTCGCCGACGATCACGCGCTGCGACTGCTCAACCTGCGCCGCGCGGCGCGCAGCGTGGTCGGCGCCGAACCCGGCCCCGAGGGCAACGTCACCAAGCTCCTGATCGCCGACCACGTAGTGGCCCGGGGCAGCCTGGCGGCGGAACTGGTGGGACCGGACGTCGCGCTCGTGAGCGGTCCCGGGAAGTATCCGGGTTTCATGGTGCTGGCCTCCCGCGGTATGACCATCGCGGGCGGCACCTCGGAGATCACGCGCAATCAGATCGCCGAGCGCATCCTGGGATTGCCGCGCGACCCACTGATCAAGTGACCGGAGCGAACACCGGAACCCATGCGTCGTCTTGTTGTTCGAACCGGACCTCGACCGGCATCCCGGAGTGCACCGCTTCGGGGTCGCAGTCGACGACGTTGGCCGTCAGCCGCAACCCGCTCTGTTCGGGCAGCTCGATGAGGGCCACCACGAACGGTGTCGGCACGCTGGGATTGAACTGCTGATGACACACGGTGTAGGTGAACACGGTGCCGCGCCCGGACACCGCCACGAACTCGGGAGCCGCGTCGCACGCGGGGCACGCCGACCGTGGGGGATGGAAGAACCGCCCGCACGGCGCGCAATGGGCGATGAGCAGGCGGCCCTCGGCGCCGCCGGTCCAGAACGGGCGCGATACGTCGTCGATCGGCGGCAGGATGCGCGGGGCTTGTGAGGAAACCGGAGTAACCGAACTATCAGCCACGCTATAAAAGTACACTGATTAAGTTCATTCGTTGAAGGAGGTCGCATGCCCGCCCCGCCGAGCGCGCCGGTCATCTCGGGCGCCGGAATCTCCGAGATCGGGCGCCGCACCGGCATCCCGGCGCTGGATCTCACGGTGCAGGCCTCCACTGCCGCCATCGCCGACGCCGGGTTGACGCCGGGTGACATCGACGCCGTGCTCACCCTCGGCGATACTCCCGCCGACGAGGCGGCCCGCGCTCTGGGCGTTCGCGAGGGCGGCGGCGACGGCCCGATGCTGGGCCGCTACGGGCTGCTGACTCCGGTCGTCGGCGCACGTGACCTGATCGCCGAGGGCGGGGCGCGCCATGTGCTGGTGTACCGGACGGTGCAGATGATCGGCGGCACCGTGGACCGCCGCGCCGCAGATCGGTCCGCGAAGTCGGGCGGCATGCGCGCCGAAGGCGGTATGGACATGACCGAGGTCGGTTATCTGCTTGCCGCGCATGCGTATTCGGCCGCCAACTGGCTGGCCATGCACTGCCGTGCCCACATGGACCGCTACGGCACCACGAAAGAACAACTCGGCTGGATCGCGCTGTACGCCCGACGCAACGCCGCGCGCAATCCGCTTGCGGTGTACCGCGAACCGATGACCATGGACCAGTACCTGAACGCCAGGCCCATCTCCTCACCCCTCGGTCTCCTCGACTGCGACGTGCCGGTCGACGGGTCGATCGCGCTGGTGTTGTCGCACCCAGAGCACCGCGCCGCTGCACCCAACGGGGCGGTCACCATCGAAGCCGCGGGCGGTGCGTCGGGCGCGGGGGGCTGGACCGGGCGGCCCGACTACCCGAAGATGGCGATGCACGACGCCGCGGCCGACATGTGGGCCCAGACCGACCTCACACCCGCCGACGTCGATCTGGTCGAGTTGTACGACGGCTTCAGCTATCTCACGCTGGCGTGGTTGGAGGCCCTGGGTTTCTGCTCCGACGGCGAGGGCGGGCCGTTCGTCGAGGGCGGCACACGCATCGCGCGCGACGGTGAGTTGCCGTTGAACACCTACGGCGGTCAACTGTCGGCCGGCCGTATGCACGGCTACTGGGTGCTCTACGAGGCGTGCCAGCAGTTGCGCGGTCTGGCCGCCGACACCGCGATACCCACGCGCCCCGAAGTCGCCGTCGCCTCCGCAGGGGGAGGCCCGATCGCCGGATGTGTGCTGCTGTCGTGCTGACCGAATCCGACCGCTCCGTGATGGCAGCCGCGGACAACATCCCCGACGAGATCGCCGGGTTCATCGGCGAGCACCCCCACACCGCGGTCAGGGTGCACAGCGACGACCATCCCGATCGGTTCACCGTCGCCGAACTCTTCGACGAGAGCACGCGGTTGGCCGCCGGGCTCTGGAGGCTGGGTATCCGGCCGGGCGACATCGTCGCCGTACAACTGCCGAACTGGCGGGAGTGTTTCGCCGCCCACGCCGCGGCCTGGCTCTGCGGTGCGGTGGTGCTGCCGATCGTGCCGATCTACGGGCCCGCCGAGGTCGCCTTCATCGCACGGCAATCCGGGGCGCGCGCGATCATCCTGACCCGCCGGCTCCGCAATCGCGATACCGCGCCGACGGTGGATGCGTTGGCCGACCTACCCGAACTGCGGCACCGCATCGTGCTGGGTGGGGCGCATCGTGGGACCGTTTCGTTCGAGGAGCTGAAAGCAACTCCGACAACCGATTTCACCCCGTCCCATCCCGGCGCCGACAGTCGCGCGGTGCTGGTGTACACCTCGGGGACGACGGCCGAACCCAAGGGCGTCCAGCACAGCCACGGCTCGCTGCTCGGTGAACTGCGCGCCATGGATGCGCTTCGGCACACCGGTGCCGATGAAACCACGCTGGCGGTGTTCCCGTCCGGACACATCGCCGGGACGCTCGGCATCCTGCGGATGATGTGTCGGCCCGGGAACACCATCGCCATGGACGCGTGGAATCCCGAAGCGGCCGCGCGGCTCATCGCCGAGCACACGGTGAGCGTCTCCGCCGGCGCGCCGATCCACCTCGGTGGCATCCTCGACATCGCCGAACGCGACGATCTCGACGTGTCGAGCCTGCGCGAGTACACCACCGGAGCTGCCGGCGTCGCGGGCGCGCTGATCCGGCGCGCCGACCGTTTCGGTATCGGCGCCTACCGCTGCTACGGGTCCAGCGAGCACCCGACCATCAGCGTCGGCCGCCCGGAGGATCCGCTGGACAAGAGGGCCGACACCGACGGCCGTATCGCTCCCGGCACCCGAATCCGGTTGGTCGACGAGCACGGCGACGACGTCCCACTCGGCGCCGACGGTGAGATCCTCACGCAGGGTCCCGAATTGTTCCGCGGCTACACCGATCCGCGCTTCACCGAGGCCGGCTTCGTCGACGGGTGGTTCCGCACCGGCGATGTCGGACGGATGGACGCCGACGGCTTCCTCACCATCACCGACCGCAGGAAGGACATCATCGTGCGGGGCGGGGAGAACATCTCGTCGAAGGAAGTCGAAGACGTGGTCAGTGCCCACCCCGCGGTGGTCGAGGCCGCAGCGATCGGAGCCCCCGACGAGAAGTACGGCGAACGGGTCTGTGTGTTCGTCGTGCTGAAGCAGGGCGGGTCCTTCGACACCGCGGCGGCCGCAGCGCACTTCGCCTCGTGCGGCCTGGCCAAACAGAAGACCCCCGAACGCATCGTGGTGGTCCCGGAACTGCCGCGCACGATCAGCGGCAAGGTGCAAAAGCACCGCCTCAGAGAACAACTCGACACGACCGGCCAATAGGCATCCGACGGAAGGAAACGAACGTGGGCAGAGTGCAGGACAAGGTCGTCCTCATCACCGGTGGAGCCCGGGGCCAGGGCCGGTCGCATGCGGTGCGGTTGGCCGAGGAGGGCGCCGACATCATTCTGTTCGACATCTGCGGCGATGTCGAACACAACGACTATTCGCTGTCCACCGAGCAGGACCTCGAGGAGGCGGGCCGGGAGGTCGAGAAGACCGGGCGCCGTGTGGTGACGGCCGTCGTCGACGTGCGTGACCGCGCCGCGCTCGCCGAGTCGCTGAAGTCCGCGGTGGGCGAACTCGGCAAGCTCGACGTGGTGGTCGCCAACGCCGGCATCTGCCCGCTGGGCACAGACCAGCCGATCGATGCCTTCGCCAACGCCTTCGACGTCGATTTCGTCGGCGTGATCAACACCATTCACGTTGCCCTGCCGTATCTTTCGGCGGGTGCATCGATCATCACCGTGGGGTCGGTCGCGGGGCTGCTGGCCGAGAAGGCCGGACCGGCCGCGAGCATGGGCCCCAACGGCTCAGGGGGTGCGGGCTACAACCTGGCCAAGCAGTTCATCGACAAGTACACGATGGCGTTGGCCAATCAGCTGGCGCCCAAGTCCATCCGGGTCAATGTGGTGCATCCGACCAACGTCAACACCCCGATGCTGCACAACGAGTCGATGTACAAGATGTTCCGGCCCGACCTCGAGCATCCATCTCTCGACGACGCGTTGCTGACCTTCCCGATGATGCAGGGCATGCCGATTCCGTACGTCGAGCCCGAGGACATCTCGCACGGAATCTGCTACCTCGCCTCCGATGAATCCCGCTATGTGACGGGGTTACAGCTCAAGGTCGACGCCGGCGCCACCCTGAAGTTCTGACCGGACGGTTCATCGATGACGCAGTGGGCGATGCCGTGGCCGGGCGGCGAACTCGCGAAACGGGCCGAATCCGCTGGAGCAGCGGCGTTCTGCGCCGGTGAGTTCGCCGACACCGGCGCCTACGTCACGGCGTCGGAGATGGCTCACCAGACCGGCACCGCCCGCATCGGACCGGGGATCGCCTACGCGTTCGCACGGTCGCCGTTCGTGCACGCCGCGGCGGCTCGGCACCTCAACAGGATCGCCCCCGGCCGGGTGTTCCTCGGGCTCGGCGCGGGGACGAGCCGGATGAACCGCGACTGGTTCGGGGTGGACTCTTCTCATCCGGCACCCCGGATGAGGGAGCTGGTGCACTGCATCCGGGCGTTCCTGGAGGCGGACAACCGTGAGCGCATCGCCTTCGACGGCGATTACTACCGCATCGACGCCCGCATCCAGGCCCCGGTGCTGGGCCGGATAGAGGTGCCGATCCTGTTGGGAGCGTTCAACGTTTACATGCTGCGCACCGCCGGCAGCGTGGCCGACGGGGTGCTCGGGCACGGGCTGTTCACCGACCGATGGTGGACCGAGGTGGTCGAGCCGAACCTGGCGCTGGGCGCGAGCCGTGCCGGACGCGACCCCGCGGGGCTACTGCGCTGGGGGTGGGTGATCACGGCGATCGACGACGACGATCCGCAGCGCGCGATCGACGACGTCAAGCGACAGATCGCGTTCTATCTGACCGTCAAGACCTACGACTCGTTGGTCGCCCTGCACGGCTGGCAGGACCAGGTGGCCGCGATTCGGGCGGACTTCGCCGCCGGAGACGCTCGCTCGATCGAAAGGCACGTCACCGACGAGATGCTGTGGGCGGTGGCGGCATGCGGCGACACCACGCAGACGCGGGAGATGCTCGCCGCCCGCAGCGCGCTCCCGCAGATCGGATTCCACTCCCCGCCGGGATTTCTCGTCAGCGCCCGGCGGCGCAAACAGTACGGCACCAAGCTCATCGAGGCCTTCACGCGGACAGGAGCAGTCACGTGACCACACATCAACGCACGGAGATCCCGCACTTTCTTCCCGAGGCTGAAAAGACGTACCGGGATTCACCCCCGATCGTCTGGCTGGCCCGGTTGGGTGCGGTCTTCGTGATCTTCCAGCTCTACGTCTACGGCCGCTGGATCTTCTCGGACGAGTTCGCGCCCGCGCCGGTGGGATCCGATACGATCCCCGCGTCGAGCATGGCGTGGATCCGGTTCTGGGAGATCGGCTGCATGATCGGCGGAGTCGTCTTCCTCATCTGGATGATCCGGAAGACGCGGCGGGACAAGCAACTTCCACCCGTCGGGATCTTCGTGGTGGCGTGGCTGCTCGCGGCCTGGCAGGACCCGGGAGTGAACGCCGTCCGACCGGTGTTCGGATACAACGCGGGCTTCTTCAACATGGGCACCTGGGGCGAGTTCATCCCCGGCTGGGTGGACAAGGGCGCCGAAAGCCCGCAGCCGATCATCTATTTCCTGGCCAGTTACATCCTGCTGACGCCGCTGGCGATCATGGGTATCGATCAGGTGATCGCCCGCATGCGGAAGGCGTGGCCGCGCATCAACATCGCGGGCGTGCTGGCGGCGATGCTGGCGTTGTTCATCGTGCTCGACATCGTGCTGGAGCAGTACTTCCACCGCATTGGGCTGTGGACCTATCTGCGCGTCGACGACACGTGGTCGATCTTCGAAGGCACCATGTACCAGTTCCCGCTGTACGAGGGCATCGTCTTCGGCGGCCTGGTCAGCGTCTCTTCCATCGCCATCTACTGCCTGCGTGACCGCAACGGCCACATGCTCTCCGACATCGGCATCGACCAGCTGAAGAACAGGCGCACCATCACACCGATACGCATCCTGGCGCTGACGGCGGTGTTCAACCTGATCATGCTGGTGTTCAACCTCGGCTTCAATCTGGTCAACCAGCACGCCGACGTGCAGCCTCCGGCCCACGAAGTGCCCAGCTACATCCATCACGGTATGTGTGGGGTGGGTCCGAATCCCCCGTGCCCGCCGCGGCCGTGAAACAGGTGACGGCGGTGCGCGTGACGAAAGACTACTCGGGCAGATTGCGTTTCGCGCTGCCCGAGTACCCGAAGAACTTCTCGAAGTTCTCGTCGTTGATGCGCCCCGCGCTGTTGCGCTTGGCCGCGGACTCCAGCGACGAGAGTCGGGCCCGCGCCCGCTCGAGCGCGGCGGAGTCGCCTCCGGTCTCCGCTTCCGCGACAGCGGCACGGGCGGAGACGATTTCGATGCGCAGCCGTTCACCGACCTCGCCGAACGTCAGCAGGTCGTGGTCGTCCTCATCGATCCGCTTGCGCGTCGTGTCCGAACCCTCAGACGATCCCGCATCGCTCATGCGGCCCACGTTACCGGCAGATTCCCAGGAGGCACCATGCCATTGCAGGACAATCATCAGATCGTCTCCGTCGACGACCACCTGATCGAACATCCACGCGTCTGGCAGGACCGGTTGCCGGCCAAGTACCACGAGAACGGGCCGCGCATCGTGGAGATCGAGGGCAGGCATCTGTGGAGCTACGACGGGCAGATCCTGCCGACGATCGGCCTCAACGCCGTGGCGGGCAAACCGCCCGAGGAGTGGGGGATGGATCCCGTCCGCTACGAGGACATGATCCCGGGCTGCTACGACCCGGTGGCCCGCATCGCCGACATGGACCTCGACGGTGTGCAGGCCGCGCTGTGTTTCCCGTCGTTCCCCGGTTTCGGCGGCAGCACGTTCTTCCGGGGCCAGGACAAGGAATTGGCGCTGTTGTGCGTGAAGGCGTGGAATGACTTCTACATCGACGAGTGGTGCGCCACCGCGTCGGAGCGTTACATCCCGCTGGCGATCCTGCCGGTGTGGGACATCGACGAGACGGTCGCCGAGGCCGAACGCGTCGCCGAAAAAGGGGCGCGTACGGTGTCGTTCCCCGACAGCCCGGTTCCGATGGGCTTGCCGTCGTTTCACTCCGATCATTGGGACGGGCTGTGGCGGGTGTGCGCCGACGCGAAGATGCCGGTGTCGCTGCACTTCGGATCCGGTTCGTTCGTACCGGGCTTCTCGTATTCGGCGCTGGCCAAGTCGCCGGCCCCGGCCCTGCCGGACGCGCCCTTCGCGGTGGCGATCACGCTGTTCTCGACCAACCTGATGTGGACCACCGTGGACCTTCTGTTCTCCGGCAAGCTGCAGAAGTTTCCAGACCTGCAATTCTCGTTGTCTGAGGGCGGTATCGGTTGGGTGCCTTACATTCTGGAGCGCGCCGACTACGTGTGGGAGCGGCACCGCTACTACCAGCCGATCGACTTCGACACGCGCCCTTCGGATTTGTTTCGTACGCACTTTTACGGGTGCTTCATCGACGACGAGCACGGCCTTCAGAACCGGTACACCATCGGTGTCGACCGCATCACGCTCGAGATCGACTTCCCGCACTCGGATTCCAACTGGCCGAATTCGCGCAAACGCGCGGCGGAGGTGTTGGCCGACGTACCCGACGACGAGTGCGCGCTGATCGTGGAGGAGAACGCCCGCCGCATGCTCAGGTTCCCGCGCAACGCTCGAACGTGAGCTTGTGCTCGAAAAACTCCGCGAAAATTCGCGCACAAGTTCACGTTCGACGCAGACTCCTAGCTGTCGCCGACGGTGACCGCGGTCGCCTCGCTCACCTTGTCGAGTTCAGCCTCCTCGTCGTCGATGCCCGCGAGATGCGGACGAGTGGCCGCGAGGACACCCGCCGCCAGAAGCACTGCGGCCGCGCCGACCCAGTAGGGCATGTGGACGTTGACCCGTTCACCGAGAACGCCTGCCAGCCAGGGTGCCAGCGCGGCGCCTGAGAACCGCACGAAGCTGTAGGCCGCGGAGGCGACACCGCGTTCGACGGGCGCGGCCTTCATCACGGTCTCGGTGATCAGTGTGTTGTTGACGCCGATGAACAACCCGGCGACCACCACACACGCCGCGAGCACGGCCTTGTTGTTCGTCTCGACGGCCATCACGAGCAGCGTGGCCGTCATCGCCAGCAGGTTGACCAGAAGCACGGGCACGGTGCCGAATCGGTGCTGAAGCCGCGGCGCCACCACCACCGACGTGAACGCCAGTGCGACGCCCCAGCCGAAGAAGATCAGCCCGATCTGGTACGCGCTCATGTCGAGGGGGAACGGCGTGAACGCGAGCAGAGTGAAGAACCCGAAGTTGTAGAGCAGTGCGGTGATTGCCACACCGAGCAGACCGCGGTGCCGCAGCGCGCGGAAGGATCGGCCAGCGTGGTCGCGCGTTCGGCGCGCGGCGTGGACGGCAACAGGAAGGCGGTGACCACCAACGCGAAGGCCATCAGCGCCGACACCCCGAAGAACGGCCCGCGCCACGAGATCGACCCGAGCAGCCCGCCGACGAGCGGACCCACCGCGATGCCCAGGCCCAGCGCCGCCTCGTAGAGGATGATCGCCTGGGCCACCGACCCGCGCGCCGAGCTCACGATGGTCGCCAGCGCCGTGGCGATGAACAAGGCGTTACCGAGGCCCCAAAGCGCGCGCCACCCAACGATTTCCATCACGTCGGCCGACATACCGGCCAGGCCCGCGCCCACGATGATGACGACCAGACCCAACAGCAACGTGCGCTTGGGGCCGATCCGGCTGGACACCACGCCGGTGATGAGCATGGCCACACCCATGACCGCCATATAGCTGGTGAACAACAGCGACACCTGAGACGGTGACGCGTCGAGGGTTTCGGCGATCGGTTTGAGGATGGGGTCGACGAGGCCGATGCCCATGAACGCGACGACACACGCGAAGGCAACCGCCCAGACAGCCTTGGGTTGACGCCACATACGGGCGAACTCTCCTCTAGATGGTCACTTGGTGATCGTGTTGGGGGCCGACGCGTCGTCGAGCAGTCGGCGCAGCACACGCACCGCCTCGGTCAGCGTCTCCCGGTCGGCGCCGGACAGCCGTTCGAGGTACGGATCGATCGCCGCACCGCGGTCCAACCGCACTTGCCGAAGCGTGTCCACCCCCTTCGGGGTGATGCGAATCAGCACCGCGCGCGCGTCCTGGGGGTCAACCGTTCGCGACACCATGCCGGCCTTTTCGAGGCGACGGACCTGGGTCGTCATCGTCGGCTGCGAGCAGTGGTCGAGCGCGGCGAGATCGGAGATGCGGGCCTCACCCTGATCCTCGATGGTGGACAGCAGCCGTGCCTGGGCATAGCCGAGGGGCAGGCGAACCCGCTGCGTGGCCAATCGATTGATCCTGGCGACCACGGACAGCAGATCGGCTCCGAGCGTCTGGGACATGCCGGCCAGATTACATAGTTTTGCTATGCGTTTCAAACAAGCGAAGGCCAGCGCCGCGGCACCTGTCCGATCGCGACTGGCAGAATCGTGCAATGACCGCGACCGGGGGCAAAGTACGCCACACCGGTCATTTGCGTCCCGTCGAACTCGCCCAGGCCTCCGTCATGGCGGCGCTGTGCGCGGCCACCGCCATCATCGCCGTGGTCGTACCGTTCGCGGCCGGGCTGGCCTTGCTCGGCACGGTGCCGATGGGCCTGCTGGCCTACCGCTACCGGCTGCGGGTCCTGCTCACGGCGACCGTCGCGGGCGGCATCATCGCGTTTCTGATCGCGGGCATGGGCGGGTTCATGACCGTCCTCGACTGCGCCTATATCGGCGGGCTGACCGGAATCGTCAAACGGCGCGGCCGCGGCACCCCGACGGTCCTGTTCGCCGCGTTGATCGCCGGGGCGGTGTTCGGCGCGGCGGTAGTGGTGGCGCTGTCCATCCTGGCGCGGCTGCGTCACCTGATCTTCGAATCGGTCACCGCCAACATCAACGGCCTCGCCGCGGTGATCGCCCGCATCCCGGACATGGAGGGCGCGGCCGACCGGCTCAAGCGCGACTTCGCCACGGCGCTGGACTACTGGCCGCTGCTGTTCTTCGGCGCCGGCGTGATGTCGATCACCTTCGTCAGCCTCATCGGGTGGTGGGCCCTGTCGCGGGTGATGGAGCGCCTGGCCGGCATCCCCGACGTCCACAAGCTGGAGGCGTCGAAGGATGTCGGCGCCATCGCCCCGGTGCCCGCGCGGCTGCGCGACGTGCGGTTCCGCTATCCGAGGACCGACCACGACGCGCTCGGCCCGGTGTCGCTGCGCGTGGAACCCGGCGAGCACCTCGCGGTGACGGGCGCCAACGGCTCGGGCAAGACGACGCTGATGCTGATGCTCGCCGGGCGCGAGCCGACAGCGGGCACCATCGAACGGCCCGGCGCGGTCGGACTGGGCCGCATCGGCGGCACCGCGGTCGTGATGCAACACCCCGAGAGCCAGGTGCTCGGGACCCGCGTCGCCGACGACGTGGTCTGGGGGCTGCCGCCGGGCAAGGCCACCGACGTGGGCCAGCTGCTCGCCGAGGTCGGCCTCGACGGCCTGGCCGAACGCAACACCGGCGGGTTGTCCGGGGGCGAACTGCAGCGGCTCGCCGTCGCAGCGGCGCTGGCGCGCGAACCGTCGCTGCTGATCGCCGACGAGGTCACCAGCATGGTCGACCAACAGGGCCGCGAGGGCCTGATGTCGGTGCTGTCCGGACTGACCCGGCGCCACCAGATGTCGCTGGTGCACATCACGCACTACAACGACGAAGCCGACGCCGCCGACCGCACCGTCGACCTGAACGGAAACGGGGGAGCCGCCGACAACACCGACATGGTGGAGTCCGCGGACGCGCCCGTCGCGACCGTCACACCGGGCACCGACGCCGCCCCGGTACTCGAGCTCATCGACGTCAGCCACGAGTACGGCAGCGGCACACCATGGGCCGCGACCGCGCTGCGCGACATCACCTTCACGGTGCACGAGGGCGACGGCCTGTTGATCCACGGCCTGAACGGATCCGGGAAGTCGACGCTGGCCTGGATCATGGCGGGGCTCACCGAGCCGACCACGGGCGACTGTCTGCTCGACGGTAAACCGGCCTCGGAACAGGTTGGCGCCGTGGCGATCTCCTTCCAGGCGGCGCGGTTGCAGCTGATGCGCAGCCGTGTCGACCTCGAGATCGCCTCGGCGGCCGGGTTCTCGCCGCGTGATCGCGCCAGGGTCAACGAGGCGCTGTCGACGGTCGGCCTCGATCCCACCTTGGCGACGCGGCGGATCGACCAGCTCAGCGGTGGCCAGATGCGGCGGATCGTGCTCGCCGGGCTGCTCGCCCGCTCACCGCGCGCGCTCATCCTCGACGAGCCGCTGGCGGGC